>JBMFML010000004.1:0-108177 GCA_049970695.1 Desulfurococcaceae archaeon | reverse complement strand
AGTACTTAAATCGCGCGGGGTTGAGACCGTCATATGTAAGTTAGACGAGATTTCTTCTCTCCTTCCTCGCTGAGCCTTTTCAGCCTATCAAACTCTTCTTCGATGGCTTCAATTATCGCGGCTTCCTCAATCAGCTTTTGAACACTAATGTCTACACCCAGGATTTGCGAGATTATGCCTACAGCCACGGCACTGGCCTTCGGGTCAGGTCTATAGGGTTCTGCAAAAGGAAGTAGTACTACTCCTTTGAGGTTATATGCTTTCATGAACATTATTGTTAACGCTAGGGGGCCTATTACATGCCTCTCTTCGAGGAGCTTAGCGTTACTTAATGTTATTGTTGTGTCGTTTATTGGTATCCAGCGGTAGGTCTCGTTCGGGTCTTCTTTGAGATCGGCGCTTAAACCACCAATTAAAATGACCTCTTTCACACCTACGCCTTTAGCCCATTTAGCTAAGAACTCTGCGTAGTCTGTTCTTTCCCTTTCATGAGGTGTTTGGTTGTGCAGAACCACAACGAGCTTGTTTGCACCAGCTGTTCCAGCGTATATTTCAAAGGGAAACACTATGTCTAGGTCTCGTGTGTAGAGAGTTGCCTCGGGCATGTAACGTGTTTTTATAAAGCCGATTTTCGAGAGTTTTAATTCTTTTACAAGATGTCTTGTTGCTAAGTAGCCAACGAGCCCAAATCCCTGGTAGCCGGTTATGAGAATAGAGTCTTTGAGCTCAGACTCTTCTAAGCTCCGTAGCGGGACAAACTTTATTGCCACAGCTTTGCACCCTCGGGGTTGTCTGAGCTTATGAGGGTTTATTATGTGATAAAACTCGCGTTAAGGCGTTAGAGGCTTAGGAACATAAATAGTGGAGTGATGCGAACGGACACCTTCTCTAATTTTCACCGCTTCTCCTCGTTTATGAAATACCATCTCCCATCCTGCCTTCGTAGCCCTACCAACTGCCACGAGCTCGCCATTGCTATCCAAGACTAGCACTTCATCATCGGGTCTTATGCCAGGATCTGCTAATAGTACGTGCTTACAGAAGAGCGTCTTGCCCATTGAGACAAAGGATGCATATTCGTCTTTTACGTATACCCTTAGTTTCGGCTTTGGAAGCACTCTATTAAGCACATAGCCGGCGGCTATGTGTAAGTTAAACCTGTAGTCACGAGCTCTGATGGACAAGTAAGGCTTACCCTCGCTAATAATTAGCCTTATCCTACCTGTAGTAGGGCTCTCCACGACGAGGATGTCACTTGGAATAAGGTACTCACCCTTAACTCCAAACTGGAACTCAGCTATTTCTCTGAGTTCTAGTAGTTCTTGTAGAGTGGGCTTCCTCGGAGTAATCAATTTTTCTGCGCCTGTGGGCACTATGAAATATAGTGCCTATTAGACTTATCCTTTTCACGTAGTGTCCAGTAGTCCCAATTCCATCTTAGTGACTTCTTGTTGGACACTTTTTCCACGGCTTTAATCAGGTCATCCATCGTTACGTACTTACGTCCCTCTCTAATAGCAATGTAGCCGGCTTCTATAACGCTTAACTTTATGTCAGCGCCCGTGAAGCCCTCGGTGATGTCTGCCAGTAGCTCGTAGTTTATTTCACCCTTGACTTTAAGCCTTCGCGTATGAATCTTAAATATCTGGATTCTGGCTGCTCTATTTGGGAGGGGAACTTCTATTAGCCTGTCAAATCTACCTGGCCTGAGCAGTGCCGGGTCTAGTACATCAATTCTATTAGTAGCAGCTATGACCTTAACGCGGTCAAGTGGCTTGAAGCCATCTAGTTCGGCTAAGAGTTGCATTAAGGTTCTCTGGACCTCTCGCTCTCCGCTCGTCCCGAGTTCTAGTCTTTTAGCAGCGATCGCGTCTATTTCATCAATAAAGACTATGGCAGGTGCTTTGCGTCTTGCGAGAGCAAACACTTCTCTTACTATTCGGGCCCCCTCACCAATGTACTTGTTGACCAGCTCGCTTCCAACTATTGCTATAAAGGTCGCGCCAGCTTCCGCGGCAACGGCTTTTGCCAACAAGGTCTTCCCACAGCCTGGTGGTCCATATAGCAAAACTCCTTTAGGTGCTTCTATGCCAAGCTCTTCAAAGATCTCTGGGTGCTTCAAGGGCAGTTCAATGGCCTCTCTTATTTCTCTAATCTGCTCGTCGAGCCCTCCAATATCGCTGTACCTGACATTGGGCTTTTCGACGACTTCCATTAGCTGAACATATGGATCGGGGCGTTCGGGCAAAATATCCACGATAACTGATCCACGCTGGTTAAGAGCTACTCGCGCTCCCGGCTTCAGTACTGATTTATCGACGTGCTCCGCAATATAGACAACAAGACTCGGACCAGCACTGCTTTTAACAACAGCTCTTCCATCGGGTAGCAAGTCTTCGATATATGCTTCTATGAGTGGAGCAGAGAGCAACTTTTCGATCTCGGACTTATAGTACTCTAGCTTGCGTTCAAGCCTCTTCTTTTCCTCCTCAAGCTGCTTCAATTTCATTTCTAAGTAAGCAATGTAGTCTTTTTCGTCGCCCAGAATAACGCTGAATTCTTCTGTTCCGAGATCCTCGCCACTGTCTTTCTCGTAGTTACTACTCATGTGAACAACCCAGGTATATAATTGCCAAGTGGAAATGTTTAAAGTGACCAGGGGTGTGCTTTGCTTGTCGTATTACTGTGAAATGTGTGGCCGCGAACTTGACGCTAAAACGGCTAAAAAAGCGGTTGTCGAGGGCAGTCTGCTTATTTTGTGCCCAGTGTGCTACGCAAGAATCTCGAAGCGAGAGCCCGTTATACGTGCTCAAGTCACGGCGATGGCCAAAAAAACTAGCCCAGGTTACTCAACGCACTCGAAAAAACCCGCTAGAATCGCCGAGGAGTACGAAGTGGTTGAGGACTATGCAAGTAGAATTAGGGCAGCACGGGAAAGCCTTGGGTGGAGCCAGGACATCCTTGCCCAAAAAGTTGGAGAAAGCGTTTCTACAATCAAGAGAATCGAAGCAGGCAAGCTGAAGCCTAGCATAGAGCTGGCTAAAAAACTAGAGAAAGTCCTCGGCATAAAACTACTAGAACCCGTGGTTCGCGAAGAGCTCTTGCAACACCAAGGCTCTGCAAGAGAAGAGTTTCTAACTATTGGAGATCTAATTAGTTTAAAAGAGGAGAAAAGGAGCAGTTAATGCACTCAAAGGCATTTGTAGTGTTGCCAAAAAAGTACGAGGCGTTTATTGAAGAAGAAATGGCCTTAGTAAGGACTGTTTATAAAGACGTAGTTGGTTACATTGTAGTAAGGAACTCAAATGCAAGGACGTACTTGTCTACTGATAAAGTTGAAAAGCTCAAGGACAAGGACTTCGATACTCTAGTAGTAATGGATCGACTAAAGCCATCACAAGTAGTAAACCTCGTTAGAAGCCTCAAGAGAGACGTAGTCGACAGAGTCATGGTGATTCTCGAAATATTTGCAATGCATGCTGGTTCTCGCGAAGCACAACTACAGGTAGAGCTTGCAAGGCTACGCCACTCCCTCCCACTAATTAAAGAAGCCATACGCTACGCCAAGCTCGGCGAGCTCCACGGCTTTCTCGGAGCCGGCAAGTATGGTTACGAGAAGTACTACCTATTGCTGAAGAAGAGAGAGGCGAGAGTGCGCAGAGAAATCGAGAAGCTGAGAGAAGTAAGGAGCTTGAGGAGGAAAGCCAGACTGGAAGCAGGCTATCCAAGTGTCGTCCTCGTTGGCTATACCTGTGCTGGCAAGACAAGCCTGTTTAACGCCATAACTGGGCTCTCGAAGCCTGTGGGCCCCGAACCCTTCACGACGCTAGTGCCCAAGTCGTATAGGGTCAGCTACAGAGACCTAGAGTTCGTGCTCGTAGATACCGTTGGCTTCATACGTGACATACCGCCAGAGATCATCGAGGCTTTTTACGCGACTTTAGAAGAAGTTGCTGAAGCAGACTTGATTATCAACTTGGTTGATGCCTCTAAACCCTTAAACGAAGTAATTAGCGAAATAAAGACTTGTACAGACATCCTCGGCAAGCTGGGGGCTCGCGGAAAGCCGGTTATTTACGCACTGAATAAAATAGACAAACTAAGCAACGACGGCATCTTGAATGTGGTTGAGCACGTTCAAAAAGTAGTAGGCTCTACAAAGCTCATTCCAATATCTTGTACAAGGAAAATCAACATAAACGCGCTCCTCGATGCTATCTACGAAGAGCTGATAAAGAGGCGATCACGGTGAGCTCTCTTAGCGAGAGAAGAATACACGTGTTGAGATATGGGCACAGGCCAGGGAGAGACAAGAGAGTGACGACCCACGTTCTCCTAGTTGCAAGGGCTTTTGGGGCCAATGGCTTTGTCCTTGGAGATGTGGTAGATGAGTCTATTGAAAAGGCTTACCGCAAGGTTGTTTCGACGTGGGGCGGAGACCTCTACTTTGAAATGGGAGTTAACTCCGAGAGGTACTGCCTTGAGTGGAAGCAAAGCGGTGGTATGATAGTCCACTTAACGATGTACGGACTTCACATAGATGATGTAATAGACAAAATTCGCCAGGATAGAAGGGACTTGCTAATAGTTGTGGGAGCCAAGAAGGTTCCGAGGTTTTTCTACGAAGTAGCAGACTACAACGTTGCAATAGGCCACCAACCACACTCTGAGGTAGCGGCACTGGCAGTATTTCTGGATAGGCTATTTCAGGGCAGGGAACTCTACTTGAAGTTTAGTAATGCAAAGATAGAGGTTGTACCATCGCCTAGGGGCAAGAGAATTGTGAGACTCTCCTAGCGGGCCTCTGTTATTTGAGACGTAGACTTCGAACGGAGAGCATCTGTGCCGCGCGCCTCAATATCTAAAACTATTTAAAATTCTTGAAATGCAAATCACTAAGTTGGAGCGGCGGTCGTCTAGCCTGGTCTAGGACGCCGGCCTGCCACGCCGGAGATCCCGGGTTCAAATCCCGGCCGCCGCACTAAGAATTCCCGCTTGCTTTTCGCAATACAAAGCCTTAGCTGTTTTTAGCCGTTGCGGCAACGCACGATAGGCAGGTAATGAGAGATTGGTGCTTAGAAGCGGTAATTGGCTCAAAAGCGATAGTTGGGATTGTAGGTGTAGGTTGCTAGAGGAAAAAAGCTTGAAATCCAGCTATTTCTGGGCCTGGAGCCTCCAGGGCTTGGCAGCTCTTTCAAGCCACGCCCTAACTTGCTGAACTTCTTCTTCGGGTACCTTGCCTTCTTCTATGCAGAACCACCAGTCGAAGCACTTGTACTTCTTCAGCCGTTCCTCCGCTTCCTGTACAGTACTAGCAGGCGGTACTATAAGGGCATCACCTATTAGAGCGTTGTTAGGCCAGTTGGCTGGTAAAGCCCTACCATACTTATCGCTTAATTGCAGCACCTTAACCAGTCTCAGTATTTCATCGAGGTTTCTGCCCGCTTCTTGTGGGTAGTAGAGGATTGCTCTAATGACGCCTTTATCGTCGACAATCATAACCGCTCTCACAGTATGCGTGGCGGATTGTGCATGTAGAAAGCCGAGCTTTCGCGAGACTTCGCCAGTGGGGTCGGCTATTATTGGAAATGGTATCTCAATACCAAACTTCTCCTTTATCCACTCAATCCACTTGATGTGAGAGAAAGTACTGTCAACGCTTAGTCCTAGTAGTTCTGTATTGATTTTCTTAAAATCCTCATACCTAACGGCAAATCCGATGAACTCTGTTGTGCAGACAGGCGTGAAGTCTGCTGGGTGGCTAAATATCACGAGGTATTTTCCAAGGTAGTCGTCTGGGAGCTTCTTTGGCCCGCGCGTCGTCATGACAGTCATTTCGGGGAACTTCTCGCCAATTAATGGGATCGTGCCCGGCATATTGGTTCACCGTTTACCTAAGATTACTTACTTTACTAACCCCTTTTATAAATTTTTTGGTTTTTAATTTTAAAAAATAAATTAAGAAAACTAACAAAGCACGCGAAGAAGAATAGTCATTGCGTGATAGTGGCTGGGCGCAGTGAAGTAAGAGAGCCTCCAGGGGCTCTTTGTATCTAACTACACAGGGACTTCCTTTGGTGAGGTAGGAGTGCCGCCGCCGGGATTTGAACCCGGGTCACGGGCTCGAAAGGCCCGCATACTTGACCGGGCTATACTACGGCGGCGCCCAGGATATATCTACTTTCGAGAAGCCCTTTTAAGACTCGTATCTCTAGCCTGTTTATCTTGCTAAAACCGGGATCCCCGGCCCCTCACATGCATGTTGTAAATTTAGCACGAAAACTTTATATTATATGTTTGTTTATATTACCTACTGGGGATGTTTGTGGCACGAGCAAGTACAGGCCTCATTCCAGCTGCAATATATGGTGACAAACTCCGGAGAGTAGTATTTGCTCAGTTGAGAGACTATGTGAAGAAGGATAAGGAATTTGCAGGCAAAATCGCATACTATGTGGGCACATTAAATAGGGCCCTCTTCACGCTGCTCGTAGACGAGCTTAAGGTAGATAAAATGGATGTTGTGAGGATAGTTATAGAGTACGACGTAGACGAGGTAAATAAAGCTATAAACTGGAAATGGGACACTTTGAGAGTAGAAGTGTTCAAGAGGGTTCCTCCCGAGTCCTACGAGGAGTTACTAAAAAAATTTATAGCAAAGGCCCCTGAACTAGCCGTAGGAGTAGTTAAATACGCCCTATCCAAGATCGGTGAAACATTTGATGGAGACATAGTATACTCACTGAAAATTAATGAAAAAGAGGTAGGAGCAGCCACAGTAGTTCAAGTAGACGAGAATACTGCACTACTAAAACTAGCAGCCGTGATCGAACCCACGCCTGCTATATATGAAAAGGCCAAATTTGACCTTGCTGGAAGACCTCTCGAGGACGTATTACTAGAGCACTTATCAAGACTTATCCAGATAGGCAGACACGTCAGCTACGACGAGGCCCTCAAGGTAATAAACTTAATCAGAGGCAAAGTAGCAGCAGCTCCTCTTGAAAAGATCGTCGAAACAGAAGCAGAGTAATCCTAGAACTTGCTAAACTTGAACGTCTTTGAATACCTAGATTTTTCCCCTCCTCTTCCATTCCTCTGGTAGTCTATTTAGCCCAACGTTAGGCTAAGTCCCCTTAATAACCACTAGTAAGTTCAGGATATGCGAAGCAAGTATAGACAGATGTAGAGTTCCTCGATCTAGGGAGAGGGGGAATTCTTATAAACCCCCCGGGGGGAAATACTAGTAGGGGGAGGGCTATGCTTACCTACGTAAAGACTAAGAAGGTAATTGGCAGGCACATTTATGGAGAACTCTATGGATGTGATCCGAAACTGCTAATGGACGAGGTATACTTAGCCAAAGTAGTTGAAGAAGCAGTCAAAATCGGCGGATTCACGCTACTTGACATAAAAGCATGGAAAATCAATCCAGGAGTAAGCGTCGTAGCTGTAATACTTGAAAGCCACATAAGTATTCATACGTGGCCGGAATACAGTTTTGCAACAGTTGACGTATATACCTGTGGAAGCAAGGGGGATCCCGTTAAGGCCTACATGCACATTGTCGAAAAACTAAAAGCAAAGAAATATACCATGAAGCAGGCAACCAGAGATTACGAAGACGAGCTCGAGGAGAACCAATGAAATATGACGTAGTTATCGTCGGGGGCGGGCCGGCAGGACTCTATGTAGCCTTCAACATAAATAATCTCGACGTGGTAGTTCTCGAAGAGCACTTTCGAGTCGGCATTCCTAAGCACTGTGCTGGCTTGGTAGGTAAGTGGACTGCAGACATTGTTTCAAAAGTGTCGCAAAGGCTAATAACGAATAAGTACAGTTCTGTGAAGTTCTTAACGCCCGCAGGCGTCTTCGACGCGCACTCAAAAAATCCTTTAGCGTACCACGTAGATAGACCTGGCCTGGAAGAAGTACTTGCAAACCTCGTGGAGTCTAAAGGTCACGTGCTCGTTACTGGGGAAAGAGCGAAGCCCTTGCAAGGTTTTAAAGTGAGAACTAGTAAGCAGGAGCTCGAGTACGAGTTCCTCGTTATCGCAGAGGGCGCAAATGGGGTTTTCAGGAGGAGCTTCATTGGTACTTGCGAAGATTACATACTTGGAATACAAGTTGTCGCAAGGACTAAGAGCCCCCTAGACGAAAACACGCTAATAATTGTATACGATAGTGCATATAACCCAGAGTTCTTTGCTTGGGTTATTCCGCTAGACAGCACGCTAGTTAAAATAGGCTTTGCCGCGAAAAAACCGCAATTAAAGTACATTGAGTACATAGCGAAAAAAGCAGGTGTAGAAATAGCTAGTACTCTGGAGAAATTTGGTGGATTAATACCGCTTTACGAGCCCTTGAAAAACCCCGTGGTAGCCGACAAAGTGGTCTTTCACGGCGACGCAGTACCCCTTATTAAGCCCTACACTGGTGGCGGACTTTTCTACATATTCTCACTATCCCCGGTTCTTGCGAAGTACATAGAATCGGGTAAGCTGCCTGAGTACGGCTCGGAGTTCAAGAGAAAATTCCTTGTAAAGGTGCTCATGGAGAGAAAAATTGTGGAGATTTTTAGACGTACGAGGTACTTCTTGCCAGCAAAGCCTGTCAGTAGAATGTCCAAGCTGGGGTTACTGACTCCGAGAGATTACGATTACCACTTGCTACTACTTGCAAAATCACTGCCTCTCGCGCCTCTCCTCCTCTAGGCACTTCTTTATTTCCCTAGCGAGGCTTTTTGCGGCGCTGAGAACTTCTCGTGAAAGATCCTCGCCTACATCGAGCAGCTTAGGGTATATGCCTATTATAAAGATTTCCTTGACGTCGCCGCGGTCTTTTAGCACTTTCAATAGTAGTTGCAGAGGCATGCTGTGAGTTGAAACGGGAAGTACGCTGTCTGCGAGAGCGTCTTCGCTTACAATAACCACATCACCTGGTTTACCCCCGTTAAATAAGGCAGCATCAACAATAATCAGCGTCTCGGGCTTCGTATCGGCAATAATATCCATGCAGTTTTCCACTCCATATTCGCACTTGACACAATTAATGCCCTCTTCGAGCAGGTAGTCGCAGAAGACGAGCCCCACTCTGTCATCGCTTCTAAGAGGAGAGCCGACACCGAGTACTAAAAAACTCCTCGATCGAGGGGAGAGGATGGAGCACAATGTAGGGCTACTTTGGTGCATTGGCAGCCCTTTTCAGCAGGTCTTCCCATGTAGCATCTACGTACTCTTGCAGGGCCTTTAGAAGCTCTCTATTCTCGGGTCGTAGTAGGTGCCTGAATCTGCCCTGTACTTCAATGAACTTTTCTATTGGCTGTTTAAGGGATGGATTCCTGGCTATTATGAGGCTTCTGTCTGTTAATAGGTATCCCGTTTCCGGCGTCCACTCCCACAGTGGGAAGTAGCAGGTATCAACAGCTCGTCTGAGGACTTCAATTCCCAGTTCTTCTGCGTGCCTCCACCCCCGGTTACAACTACTAAGAGCATGTATGAATGCGGGCCCATTCACTTCAATTCCTTTCCTCACTTTTTTGATGAAGTCAACCCAGTGGGCTGGAGTGGCTGTGGCTACATATGGTATTCTGTGGGCAACCATGATTTCAGCTATTGGCTTTTTGTGCTCGGGTTTTCCAGGGATTGCAGAGCCTACAGGGCTTGTGGTAGTCCATGCAAATTTAGGCGTGCCTCCAGACCTTTGTATGCCCGTGTTCATGTACGCCTCGTTGTCGTAGAGTATATACAAAACGTCGTGACCACGCTCAGCCATTCCACTGAGCGCTTGAAAGCCTATATCGTACGTGCCGCCATCTCCGGCAAAGACTACGACGTCGATGTAATCATATTTGAGCCTACCCGTTCTTTTGAGCGCTTTAATAGCGGCCTCAATACCACTAGCTGTTGCAGCTGCATTTTCAAAGGCGTTGTGTATCCATGGAACAGCCCAGCTAGTATACGGGTAAATCGTGGTTGCTACTTCGAGACAGCCTGTTGCATTAACAACTACGGTGGGGCCCCTAAACGCAAAGCTGGCGAGTTTAACAATTATAGGTGCTGCACAGCCGGCGCACAGCCTATGCCCGGGCAATAAAGCGGGCTTTCTCTGCTCCGCTAGCTGTCTTAAGTTGAGTACTAGTGGTAGCTCGTACTTCTTGCCGGGCTCGAAGATTACAACTTCATATGGTACTTTAGGGGCAGCCGGCGGAGAGCTCATGAACTCCTCACCCCTATGAACCTAAGCCTCTCTTCCTCGGGTATGTATCCCCTCTTCAGGTCTTCTAAGAGCTTATCGATTATCTGAGCTACGTGAACTGGCTGGAGGTCTCTACCTCCGAGGCCATATATGTAGTTCACGATTAAGGGCCTGCTCTTACTCGTATACAGCGTTGAAACTACATCTAAATATAGCGCTCCAAAACTTCCGGGCCCTATCCCCTTGTCTAGCACAGCGACTACATTGGCGTTTTCAAGTAGCTCTTTTACGTCTTTTCTCGGAAACGGCCGGAACGATCTAATTCTGAGTAGGCCTGCTTTTACGCCTTTTTCACGATACTTTTTAACGACGCTTCTAATAGTTCCAGCACTGCTTCCCATGGCTACGATGACTATTTCAGCGTCTTCGAGCTTGTAGGGGTCTACTAGCCCGTTTCCGTACTTCCTGCCCGTGAGCTTATACCACTCTTCGTTTACTTCTTTAATAACCTTTTCAGAGTACTCCATGGCCTTTATTTGGGGTATTTTCATCTCGAAGTAGTAGTCATAAAGGGCTAGTGGACCAAAGGATAGCGGCCTTCTGGGATCTAGCACGTAGTCGACTTCCTCAGCGAAGTAATCTACTTTGGTCTTAACGAGCTTTCGCGGTCCACCAAGGAATTCGTAGACAGCCTCGTCCGGAAGTACGTATATGTTTTCAAGCGTGTGGCTCAGGAAGAAGCCATCCAAGTGTATTGAAACTGGTAGCTGTACTTCTGGGTGCTCGGCTATTTTAAATGCCTGTATGGTCGTGTCGTATGTTTCTTGCACGTTTTCAGCAAATAGCATTATCCACCCGGAGTCTCTCATTAAATACGCGTCGCTGTGATCGTTGTGTATGTTTATTGGGGCTGAGAGAGCTCTGTTGACAACAGCCATTACAATTGGTAGTCTCATTCCAGAAGCTATGTATAGTATTTCAACCATTAATGCAAGTCCCTGAGACGATGTGGCGGTAAACGCTCTTGCGCCAGCTGCTGCTGCACCCACACACGCGCTCATAGCAGAGTGCTCTGACTCTACTGCAATGAATTCCGTGTGCACTTCGCCATTTGCAACGTACTCGGAGAACTTCTCGACTATGATTGTTTGCGGCGTAATCGGGTACGCTGCAACGACATCGACGTAACTCTGCTTTAGCGCGTATGCTACGGCTTCGTCGCCGTTGACATTTATCATTATCTGTTTTTCACGGGGATATTTTGGTAAAACTTCAAGAACGCTCATAAGGCCTCGCCTTCGTACTCAGGAACCATGCTTATCGCTTTCACGGGGCATTCGTGCGCGCAGATACCACATCCCTTGCAGTAGTCGTAATTTACTTGGACTTTCGAGCCATCCCATAAAATTGCCATTTCGGGGCAGAAGAGCCAGCACAGCAGGCACTTAGTGCACTTGTTTTGATCGATGACAGGCCTTAGTGCTCTCCAATCACCTGTCTTTACGTCTGTAGAAAGCCTAAAAGCAATGGCACCGATTGGCAGCTCTCTCCACGACTTTAACTCGCTCAAGCTCTACACCTCTACGGCTTGTTTAAGTGCTTCGTGAATTAAAATAATGTTTCTCTCTGCAACGTGCTTCTCGAATCTCTCTCTAACAGCTCTTTCAACACTTTCGAGCCTCAATAAGCCTATTTTAACTAAGCCTGCTAACATAGCGGTGTTCGTTATTTTTGCTTTCAGAATTTCGTGTGCTAGCTTAGATGCTGGTATCAAAACAACCGTGTAGTCGCCTTTTCTTATTCCAAGTCTTTCGAAAACTGTTTTTACATCGCCAGTATAGTTCGATATGATCGTGCCACCTGGTTTTAGTCCTGACACGATTTGAGGTGATAATAGCGTGTAATCTAATACGACAACGATGTCGGGCTCATATATCATAGAGTGCACTTCAATTGGCTCGTCACTTATCCTTGTAAAGCTCAACATGGGTGCACCAGACCTTTCCGGACCAAATGCCGGAAAGCTCTGAACATACTTACCTTCATAGGATGCAGCCATGGCGGCTAAATTGCTGGCCGTCCAACCACCCTGTCCTCCACGACTGTGCCAGCGTATTTCTACTAACATGCTCCCAGCACCATGGCTAATTATTGTACCTGGCTTAAATATAGCGCGTCCACGAATGCGGCGTTCTTGCGAATCAGGGTGCATATAAAACATACGTGCACGTATAATTAATGTATACGGATCTGCATTTGGAGCTGCAAAGCGGAATCGCGGGATCTCGTAATGGAAACAGCAGGGGCTTTAACGGTAGCCGGGGTTCTATCGAGGTCGAGCAACAAGTTCACTGTTAACGTCATTATTGACAGGTGCAAAGAATGTGGATTATGCATAGCAGTTTGCCCAACGAAAGTTCTCGAAAAATCAAATATCTTGAACAGGTATGGATACCGCCCTCCAGCACCCGTAAATATTGATAAGTGCATTGGCTGTCGCTTGTGCGAGTACACTTGTCCCGACTTTGCAATATTTGTCACGAGGGCTTAGTGAACATGAAGAGGACCTTTGCATCTGGTAATATGGCAATAGCTGAAGGCGCTATTGCGGCTGGCCTGAAATTCTATGCAGGCTATCCAATAACACCTAGTTCTGAAATAATGGAGTACTTAGCCGAGAAGTTGCCCAGATATGGAGGCATTGTAATGCAATTCGAAGATGAAATAGCCTCAATAAATGCGGCTATTGGGGCTTCTTGGGCGGGTGCTAAGTCCATGACGGCAACATCAGGACCTGGCTTCTCGCTAATGGCAGAGGCCTTGGGGCTAGCCGTCATAACGGAGACCCCAGTAGTTGTAGTGAACGTCATGAGGGCTGGACCTAGTACTGGTGTACCTACTAAAACCTCGCAGTCAGACGTGCTTCAAGCCAGGTGGCTTGCCCACGGCGACTACGTAATTCCTGTTTACGCTCCCTGGAATGTTCAAGAGGCCTACGACTTGACGATAAAGGCGTTTAACACGTCTGAGAAGCTGAGAACACCTGTTATATTACTGAGCGATGCCGTACTGGCCCACACATGGGAGCCTTTGAACATTTACGAACCGGGCGAAGTCGAAGTAATAAGCAGAAAAGTGCCGGCGGCCACAGACACCGTACTTCCTTACAAGCCCGATGCCGACCTAGTACCTCCAATGCCTATATTTGGACGCGGCTTCAAAGCCATTGTAGAGTCGCTAGTTCACGATGAATACGGGTTCTACGCGCCAACAAATAAAGCGTATCGCTCTCTCGTAGGCAGACTCGTGCTGAAAATAATGAAGAACATTGACTACATATTCGAGTACGAAGGCTACTACCTCGAGGACTCTAGTGTATTGCTGGTGTCTTACGGCTCAACGGCTAGAACAGCTTATGTCGCTACCCGCGAGCTCAGAAAACGCGGAGTAAAAGCAGGCTTCTTGAGGCTTAAGACGCTGTGGCCGCTAGACTCAGAAAAACTCCCCTCGCTTTCCAAGGCGAGGAAGATTATTGTCGTAGAGAATAACATTGGAAAGATTTACATGGATATTGACAGGATTTTTAAAGATCGCGAAGTCTACCCGGCTTCGGTACTTAGTCTAGAACTCCCCACAGTAAGTGAAGTCTTAGAGGTTGTTGAACAGTGGCTGTAAAAGCCCTTCGGAATATCCACCCCCTCGACAAGCACTTGAGGCTGAGTAGAATACCAACACTCTACTGTCCTGGTTGTGGCATTGGAATAGGACTTGCAGCAATGTTGAGAGCCCTTGATAGGAGAATAAGCGAGGGATCGGTAAATCCAGACAAAGTTGCGTGGGTAGGCGGCATAGGCTGCTCGGCTAGAGCAGTGTTTTACGTAAACTACGACGCAGCACATGTATTGCATGGGCGCGCCATACCATTTGCCGAAGGCCTTGTGTTAGCGAACCCTGAAATACTCGCCATAGTCGTTGGAGGAGATGGCGATATTGCTGGAATAGGTGGAAACCACTTAATTCACGCAGCAAGGAGAAACATAGACATGGTAGTTGTAATGTTTACAAACTTCGTATACGCGATGACTGGTGGACAGGTGGCCCCAACAACTCCTAAAGGAGTCAAGACGACAACGACCCCTCATGGAAATCCAGAATACCCGTTTAACGTAGTTAAGCTCGTGGCGTCGCTAAACGCGAACTACGTTGCAAGAGCATCGGTCACGACACCTCACTACATAGAGCAGTTCTTCTATAAAGCACTGGGACTCAAGGGATTTAGATTTATCGAGGTAATATCAACTTGTCCCGAGGTATACGGTAGGCACATAGGGCTCAGAGACCCTGTTGAAATGTACATGGAGTTGAAGAAGCGAGTAAAATACAAGAGCAAGCCAAGCATAGAGGAATCCGACATAGACTGGGAGAAAGGCATTGTAATAGGGGAGTTCCTGGAGAGAAACAACCCGTCCTACTTAGACATAATAATGGGTGTTGCGAAGTGAAGTGGGAGATACTAATAGTGGGGCGAGGCGGCCAGGGAGTCCTGCTAATGGGTAGAGTGTTAGGCTTCGCGGCAGACATTGCCGGTCTACACGTGGTTGTAACAGAGAGCTACGCTGCAGAAACCAGGGGTGGGGAAAGCCAGTCTAACATCATCATAGCTACTTCAAGAGATGAAATAGATTACGTTAAAGCCCAGAGGCCAGACATAGCGGTATTCATGTATCCATTTAGCTTAGATAAGTACAAGTCTACGTTCAAGCCGTCAACCATTGTGATAGTTGACGAAGAGTATGTTGACCCAAGCCATTTCAAAGGCTACAGAGTAATATCAGCGAGGTTCAGTGAAATAGCAGAAAAAGTAGCTGGTACGCGCAGAGTTGCAAACATAGTGATACTAGGCAGGCTAATTAAGGAGCTTAACGCCATCAGGTTTGAGCACGTAAGAGCATCTTTAGCAAAGCTAGTTCCACAAAGCTGGCTCGAGTCGAACTTAAGAGCCCTCGAAGCCGGTTACAACCTGGAGTAACGCTTCATATGAAGAAGCTGAATATGCGTTTTTATAGACAAGAACTAGTGGACCGGCCGGGATTTGAACCCGGGACCTCCGCCGTGCGAGGGCGGCGCTCTTCCAGGCTGAGCTACCGGCCCCTGCACGGTTTTCTTGAGTATTACAGGGATTCTTAAATTTTGCTAATCGCAACTACAGGGCGCAGTTTTATCTCCGAAGAAGAAGCGCCGGAAAAAAATTCTCGACTAAAAAGCTATTTGAGAACTATTTGACCCAGCTCTTCGTAGGTGTTGATGTTAAATATCTTTATGAGGCTTGGTGAAATGGTATACAGCTCTTCGCCTACGTAGACCGTTCTTAAACAGTTTTCGTGCTGTAACACGGCTTTAACTTTCAGTGTGTCGTTTTTGTAGCTCATTACTAAAGCACCGCTAGTAGGCGCATAAATGTAGCTAAAGGGAATGATGACCAGCTCTTTTTCGAGGTACACTGTTACAGCGCGGTGATCATGAAGTGCAGGAGACCACGCGGGGCTTATCTTAGCGTTCGAGACTTCACGCATGTTCGCTGGGTCTGAGACGTCGAAAAGTGATATCTTCAGGTCGGATCCCTCGACGCCTATGCCCAGCAACCTGCTCCTTGGTAGTGGGTGTAAGTACTCGCTGAAACCAGGTATTTTTAGAAAGCCTAGGACACGAGGCTCTTCGGGGTTTGAGACATCTATGGCAAATAGTGGATCTACTTGTCTGAAGGTGACTAAGAAGAAGACGTTGCCTATTAGTCTAGCCGAGTATATCCTCTCTCCACGGGCTAGACCTCTCAAAGAACCTACCACTTGTAGGTTCGTTAAGTCGATTATGAACACGTTGTTACTGCTTTCACCGCTGACAGACACTCCTACTGCAAGTGCGACTGTAAGCACGCTTCCCGCGTAGTGCCGCTTAGCAACCACAGGGGCGCTTCTCGAAGTACAGCCGCTGGCAGAGCACTCTTGAATAATTATTTCACGTGTCTCTGTTTTCTCCTTCTCAGCAAGTAGTCTAAGTTGGGGTGAAAGTAGTACTGATATTGAGTAATTGCTTTCCGTTGTAGCCACTATGAAGTACCTCTTGTTTAGCTCTTCCATGGCAAACTGGTCAAGAAGGCGACCTGGTACGTTGAAGGAGCCTTTTGGACTTATTGCAAGCCCATTAACTGAAAACACGTAGAAAGTTGTCTCATCGTACTTGAAGTCCTTGTTAACTTCGACATTAACCTCGTTGAGTATTTTATTGCGCTCTTCTTCACTTAGGCTTAAGAGGTAGTTCTCGGCTTTTTCAATTGCTTCTTCCAGCCGCCCACCGTATGCTAGCTCGTTCACTTCACTCGCTACTTCATTAGGCATGTACTTAGTAAGGGCCTTTAGTACCAGTAGGTAGGCGTCTAGGATGTTGAGTCTAGTTTCGCGGGCTAAGTATAAGTTGCCATGTGACATGTAAAGCCAACTGCTACTACCCGTCAAGAACGTGTAGGCTGCGTAACTTAATTCGTTGAGATCAAGTGCCACTACTAATGTGTAGGAGTCTGGAGCAGGATCCACCACTACTAGAGTTTCCAGCGGGACAGGTCTTTCATTAACCATAGGTATTACAGGCCCCTCAATGGGCATGCTAGCTACTACATACAAGTAGTTTCCTGAAAGTCTAGAGCCCAGCATCATACCGGTTAGTGAAACTCTATCTAGTAGAATTGGGTTTTCGGCTCTCTCGATGTTATACAGGTAGATGTTGGTACTGGGGGTTCCCGGAGGTACTGTAAGGCACCTGCACTCGGTGTTGGGAATTACTGGCAATAGTACTTGAGTCTCTGTAATAACTGCTAGCTTGTTCTCGTAGAGAAAGAGGCCTTTCACAGGTTCACTGAAGATAAGCACGCTTAAAACCGCTTTTTCCGCGGTGCCTACGATGAATACTTTATTGTCTGAAGCGACAGCTATTAGCCTACCATTAGTCTTCACTACGTCCGGCTCGTCAATGCCTTCAACTTGAACATTAGTTTTAGAAACCGCGAGGGGGGCAGCCTTCTCGAAGCTCTCACGCGTCGCGGATAATTCTACTATCATGCCCTGCGGTGAATAACCATATAGACGGCTAATTAGCGCATTAAGGCTCATTACAGAGTTTAAGTAGCGGGCCAGCTCCTCATAGCTACTGAACATTCTCAAGTCTTTCAAGCCGGTCAGTGAAATGCTTACTCGCCTATCGTAGGGACTGCTAGGCTGATACACGACTACTGTTAAGCCCTCTTCTGCGGGTTTGTATGTGCCGCCGAGGAAGCTATTTGCGATTAGGGGTATAGATGCGCCAGCCACCAGGGATATTATCGCCAGAGCTATGAAGGCCTCGCGCCTCATAGCACCACCCTGCCTAATTCCTTGCCTGAAAACCTAGATAACTCAACGCTTAGAACACCATTGTTCAAGCATTGAAACGTCTGAAATACGCTCTATAGCTTTTTAGTTAACCTTGCATAGTCGATAACTAGTGGTATACTTGGCTAAGCAGCTCGAGGACTTGGGCGAAACAGCCCTCAAAATATACGTTTACTTGCTTGAGTCTAAGAATCCCAAAGGAGTTAGAGAGATTGCCAGAGAACTAAACATGCCAGTAAGCACCGTCTATTATCACCTCAAGAAGCTGGAAGACCTAGAAATAGTTAGGAGGAGAGAAGGAGGCTACGTGATTGCTAGAGCTATACGAATAGAAGGCTATGTATTGCTAGGACGAAAGCTGATACCTAGGCTTACAATTTACTCCTTGTTCTTCCTGGGGTTTAGCCTGGGCCAGGCATATGTTATTTTAACTGGCAAATCAGCGACTTTAGATAAGCTTTTACTGCTAGCTTTAAGCATAGTGGCATTTGCTCTCTTTCTTCTCGAAGGACTAAGCATGAAGTCCAAGCTCAAAGCTCCATGAAAGAAACCTATCTCCGAGATGACATTGAAAAACGCTCTTAATTGCCTCCTCGCAAATCTTCGAGGCAAGTCAATCAAGTCACAATTGAGTACAGCGGATAATCACTATTGCGCATAGAAGCCGATAACATTAGCTTAGAGCAGTCAAACCTGAAGGGCAGCCGCTTGGGCACGGCCATAATTTACACTGAGTCCTTTAACTGGAACTAGATAAAGCTCCCGGATTCAGGCTCTTTTCCGGGTTGTTGTGGAATTACTGGAAAGAGCTCGTTAAAGCTTGAAACCACAATAAAGTATGTATTGATAAGCCTGGTAACGCGCTTGGTGAAAAGAGGCTTTCCTCCGTTCTTTATTTCATCAGCAAATAACTCCATGTTTATTGCCAGTGCCTGAGGGTCTAGGACGCTCGGCTGAACGGCTATCTTGCAGTCGGGACACATAAGCAGTACTCTTGATAGTATGGAATGCACAGCCCTGATCTTTTCTAGGGGCTTTAGTTTGTCAAGCTCTCTCTTATGCTCGGGAGAAATGACTACTCCTAGTGCTAGAACAACCCTGTCTTGCCTGTCAATCGGCGATATAACAGCAAATCTCACGCTGGGCCTACTAGGCGTTGTCACGTCAAGCCCCCACAGTATGCCAGGCATAGTTGAGGGATCTAGTTTAGTGACTACGAACATTTCTTCTAATAGCCACCTGCTTACTAGGTCTTCTAGGTCTTTTGTAGAACTCATGTCAGACGCTCCACCTAGGTAAATCCTGGAATCTTACTCACGCTACAAGTCCATTATAATTTTAACGAGACAGATCTAGCAGCGGATCACCATTAAGTATGTTTCTAACTATGTAAAGCGCGATGGCCTCAGCAGTCAGGTCCGCCACAGCACCTGGATTTATGTTTCTGCGGCGCAGCGCCTTGTCAAACGAGAAGACGGGCTTCATCCACGCGCTTCTTTTAAGCCCCAGTACTTCATCCAGGATCATGCTCGCCGTCCTGGAAACCTCCTCGGCAACCGCTAATCCGTGCTTGAGGCGCACTACAGTATCAATGTTGTGTGCTAGTATGTAGAGGTAAGTCTCGACTACTGCTCTATTCCAGTTGAAGTGCTCGTTAACGCGGCTACGCAGAAACCCCTCTGCTTTAATGCCCCAGCTGAAGCCAGACACAAGCTCGCGAGCAACTATGTCAAAAGAACTGCTGTATTTCAAGACTTGGACTAGTCTGTGGCCTTTTTCGAGAATCCTCTTCCTGTAGTGCGGATCCCACACGTTAACGAAGTCACCAGTGTAATCGCTGGGCTTCAAGTAGCTGGGCGAAGCCTTTCTAATGGCCATGTAGTAGTATATAGTGTCCCACACCGTGGTCTCTTCGAGCAAGCTCTTGGAACACTCCCCGAGCTCTCCTAAGTCGCTAAAGCCGCGGCGTAAGCATGAGCCCAGCGAGACGCTCATGAAAGACAGCAGCAGCGACGAGCCCAAACACGTGTTCGAAGACCTAATGAAATCGCGGACCTCTCTAACTACTCCGTAAACTAAGTCACCAAAGAGCGCTCTTCCACGACTTCCTCTATAGCCTCTCTTGAGTCCTTTTTCAAAGTACTTCTGCGCTAGTGTACCAGTTGCTAAGAAAGCCTCGTAGCGAAGCGCCTTCCTGTCGAAGACCCTATGCACATTGCCCGGTTTGGGAGTGCCTGACGCTTCGAGTAGTATTGCCAGCGATAATGCCTCGGCTAAGCGCCGCATGAGGGCTCTTTGCGCTTTCATGGTAATCGCGGAGTTCATTCTACGTTTGCATGCCTCTCCTTAAGCTCCTCCTCGGATATTCCGAGCTTATGCATAAGCTCGGATATCAGCCCATCTAGGAACACGAGTGTTGTTATTTCAAAGAGAGTCCCCAGCGGGGCTAGAGGTTCGTGAACGCCGATAACTTGTCTCACAAAGTAGTCTTCTTCGGCCGCGAGCTTAGTCCTTCCAGGTATCCTGACAACAACGTCCGCTATCTTGCCCAGTGGGCTGTCAGGATATGTCGTTATCGCAATTATCTTGGCTCCTATGGACTTTGCCGCTTCAGCAACCGCTACCACAGTCCTTGTTCTGCCAGAACCTGAGACTGCTATTAGCACGTCGTTTGCTGCTATTGGCGGTAGTATGGTTTCGCCTACGACATACGTGCTGAATCCCAAGTGAAGGAGCCTCATGGCAAATGCTTTTGCAACAAGCCCGCTCCTGCCGGCACCCACCACGAAGACCTTGTTCCCGGAGTTCTTTGCCCTAATGAGCTCGTTTAGCATTTCTTCTTTTTCGTTTTCACTAATCATGTCAATAGACTTTAGTACGAAGTCTATTATTTCGAGCATGGCTTTTCGCGTAATTCCCGAAACCATTTCGTCCCTTGCGTAAGTATGGGTTAAAGGGGAGTAATAAGCGTGCTAGAGTGCTAGAACACCTAAAGCGCTGTTCCTGCTTGCAGCGTTTATCGCACTAGCTAATAAAGGGCGTCTGATAATCAATTTAATGACCCCCGCCACCCCACACCTCTACGAGACTCCGTTTGGGAGAATGAAGATGAGTGAGGGCGGTCTGGCGGGGGACAAACAACAATTTATAATTATAACCATGGTGTAACGATTGGGGAAACTGAGGGTAATCCGGGAGTTTGATCCCTGGAGGTCGCCTCTGTGTACTTGTCCATTCAAGTACAGCCTCCACCCATACACTGGCTGCAGCCACAGGTGTCTATACTGCTATGCAACATCTTACATAGGCCTGAGAGACAGCACGCCGAAGAAGCAGTTTCTCGAAAACCTCGCGAGGGACCTCGAGCGAATTGAAGAAGGAGCAATTGTGGAATTGAGCACGAGCAGCGACCCCTATCCCCCAGTCGAAGCAAGGCTGGGCCTCACGCGAAGAGCACTCGAGTTGATGTCTAAATACAGAGTAAGAGTTCTCATAACAACAAAGTCGGATCTGGTTGTGAGAGACGTAGACGTCTTGCTGAAGCAGGCTTCTGCAGTAATGATGACTATCACAACACTTGACGAAAAGCTGTCAGCCGTACTCGAGCCAGGCGCCCCTCCTCCATCTCGGAGAGTAGAGGCGCTCAAAAAACTTTCGAACTCGGGGATTTCCGTGGGGGTCAGAATAGACCCCATAATACCGTACTTGAACGACGATCCCGCCGCACTCGAAGAGCTTATTGGAGTGGTTAAGGAGCACGGTGCCCGGCACATTGTTACTTCGACTTACAAAGCGCGCTGGGACAGCATGAGGAGGCTCGAGGAGCACTTCAGCGACGTGGCTCGGAAGCTCCGCAGGCTCTACTTCGAAGAGGGAGTTTACTTCCACGGCTACCGCTACTTGTCCAAGAACCTCAGAGAAAGCCTCTTGAGGCGCGTCGTCAAGGTTTCGAGCTACTACGGCCTGTCAGTAGCAACTTGCAGAGAGGGCCTTGGGATGGAGTTCTTCAAAGCACCATCTTGCGACGGCTCGCACTTAATAACTTATAGAGGGAGCGCAAAACCACACTAATGGCGCCCGCTCTTAAGGCAACATTAACCACGCAAAAAGCCCCATTACCAAATATACACATCTCGTTAAACCATTTAAGTAGTGAAGTCTTTCATGATGTGGGGCAACCTTATGGAACGCGAGGAGAGAAGACCAGTAGAACTCTTCAAATCTGATGCGAAGTGCCCTAATTGCGGAAGCGACGCGAAGCTTGTAGTTTACAAGTACAGCATCCCCTACTATGGTGATATTGGTATCTCGGTTCTTGAGTGCGGCCGGTGTGGATATGTGCACCGCGACGTCTTTACCCTGAGAGGAGGGGCTCCCAGAAAAATAGTGTACAGGGTCGAAAAGCCTGGAGACGAGAATGCTCTCGTAATAAGGAGCTCTCACTGCAGGATAGAAATACCCGAGCTAGGACTAGCTGTAGAGCCAGGTATCTACTCGCAGGGGTACATAACCACAGTTGAGGGAATAATACAGGACTTCATAGATGCCCTGGAGAGCATCTGTAGTAGTGATGAAGCACCACGGGATAAGTGCGAAGAACTCAGAGCCCTGCTTGAAAAGGCAAAAAACGCCGAAGTAAAGTACACAGTTATTCTCTATGACTACTTAGGATCAAGTGACGTACTAAGTAGTAAAACAACTTACGAGGAATTGGAAGAAGGGTAGTTCTGCAGAGAAGCATTTCCACACCTAATTATACAAAAAATACGCTGGTATTCCACCAACGGCAAAGTAACAATGTAAAATAGTAAATAATGTGCTGAAAAAGAATGTTGGGAATATTTGCGCACGTGGCGAGAGTTTTCACATGCGCGAACAAAAACTCAATAATGCCTCTTGGTCACAGAAACAATGGCAGTGTTTTTATACATGTTATGTAAAACTGTGTACAAAAATAACCTAAAAACAAAACATAAAGCTTAAAAGCAGGTGCGTAATAACTTAAAAGTGGATTGGGTGGGGAACATGCCAGAAAAGCTAAAGTTCTTCGACCTAAAGGCAAAGCAGTACTTCGAGACAGACAAGTACGAGGTAGTAATTAAGGAGACCAAGAGAGGCAAGATAAAGATAGCCTTCGCTGTTAGCCCATACACCGGCAAGAAGTTTGCAAGAATCCTAGGCCCAGTCAAGTAAGCAACTAATAGCCTCTATATCTGGATTTAAAACTTTTTTCCCTCTTTCTTCTTTCTCCTTATTTCGTGTTTGAGTCACGTTCCTGTACACACAGTAGCGGGCTTTTCTTTGCTGAGAGCCTCCTTGAGCTCAACGATTTTCTCGAGGGCTTCGATGAAGTAGTCTACTTCTTCGTGAGTATTGTAGATGTAATAGCTAGCTCTCACAGTGCCTTTTAATCCAAGCCTATAGTGCAGTGGGTGTGCACAGTGCATACCAGTTCTTACGGCTATTCCAAAGAGGTCTAAAGCAGCTCCTACTGTGTGGTGGTTTAGGCCCTTGATGTTGAAGGATACTACGGCAGTTTTATCAGCGGGGTTTCTGGGGCCGTAATATTCTATTTCGTCAGCCAGTTCTTCGAACCTTTTCAGCGTATATTGCATCAGCGATATTTCGTGTTCTCTCACGTTATCCATGCCTATTTTCGTGAGGTACTTCACGGCCTCAGCCAATCCTATTCCACCGGCTATGTTGGGCGTGCCCGCTTCAAACCTCCACGGAAGATCATGCCACACAACACTATCCAGCGTCACATCTTTAATCGTGTCGCCTCCGACTTTGAAGGGCTTCATCTCCTCTAGCACATCTTCGCGCCCCCATAGCACCCCTATGCCCGTTGGACCAAGCATTTTGTGGCCACTGAATGCTAGGAAATCCACTCCGAGTTCTCTCACATTTGTTGGCATGTGAGGCACGCTCTGGGCACCATCAGCAACAACTATGGCACCTACTTCGTGGGCTATCTTCGATATCTTCTTTGCATCGTTAATTGTGCCCAAGACGTTACTAGCCAGCGGAAACGCGACTATTCTCGTTCTAGGTGTTACGAGCTCTTCGAGCATGTCGTAGCGCAAGTAGCCATCATCTGTTATGTCTATGTACTTAACCCTTGCCCCTTTTAACTGCGCTACGAGCCTCCATGGAAGCATGTTACTGTGGTGGTCCATTACGGTAATTATTATTTCGTCTCCCTCTCTAAGATTCCAGAGCGCCCATCCATATGCAACCGTGTTTATTGCCTCAGTAGTATTGCTCACAAATATAACTTCTCTCCACGAGTACGCGTTTATGAATTTAGCAACTATTTCATGTGCTTCTTCGTATAGTTGGCTGGCTTCCTGGCTAAGTGTGTGGAGGCCTCTATGGATGTTTGCATTGTGCTTGGAGTAGAAATCTTCAATGGCCTTAATTACCTGTATGGGTTTGTGCGTTGTGGCCGCGTTGTCGAAGTAAACCAGTTTCCTGCCATTAATGGTTCTGCTTAATATGGGGAAGTCTTTTCGGATCTCATCAGGATCCAGCAAGTGGAAAAACACCGTGCCTTACTACTTATATTAGCTTGGCTTAGTAGTTATTAAACTCTATGGCGAGGCGACTCCCGGAAGCCTTGGGTGTGGTGTAGCATATGCTATATGCTTTAAGTTCAGCACGTATTTTACTAGCCTCTCTACGCCTAAACCCCATCCACACGTAGGCCTTATGTGCCCGCTCTTAACTAGGTCGAGGAACCAGGCATACTTTTCGAGAGGCTCGCCGTGGATCTCGACGATCTTCTTAACTATCCTCTCGTACCTGTACTCTCTGCAACCTCCGTCTATAACCTCGCCGTGGCCTCTAGGTAGTAGCAGGTTGTAGTCAACGTTGTAGCCCATCTTACTGTCGTCTTCTAAATAGTAAAATCCCCTCGCACTACTAGGAAAGCCCACAATCCAAATGGGCACTCCATATCTACTTGCCAGCCTGGCCTCGGCTTCAAATGGCAGTTCTTCTCCCCACTTCACTTGCAGCCCTTCTTTAGCCAGCTCGAGCAGTGCCTCGTCATACGTTAATCTCGGATAGGGCGGCTTCGCTAACTCCTTTTCAAGGACCTCTACTTCGCGGTCTCCAAGCAAGTGACCTGCTTCATCTAGTAATTTCTTCACGGCATAGTATAGGGCCCTCTCTCCGAGTGAGATAAGCTCGCTGTCAGTACTCTCGGAAGCTTCGACATCAACTTGTGTGAACTCCACTAAGTGCCTTCCAGAGTATGCGTTTTCTAGTGGTTCTAGCCTGATGTTTCTCGCGGTATAAAATATCTTTCCGAGAACGCTTGCGTAGAGTTGCTTGTACATTATTACACTACTTTGGAGTTCTACATTTCTGCCATACAAGCTGATTTTTATTTTCTGCGCACCTCGAAGACCCGGATCACTACAAAGCCCCGTAATTGGTGGCGGAA
Source organism: Desulfurococcaceae archaeon (assembly GCA_049970695.1). Taxonomy (GTDB): domain Archaea; phylum Thermoproteota; class Thermoprotei_A; order Sulfolobales; family Desulfurococcaceae; genus UBA285. Next base: position 83,109 of record JBMFML010000004.1, on the reverse strand, counting down.
GCTCTATAAAGCCATGGTGGGTTAAGTAGTTCCTCAAGTTGCTGAGCAAGCTGGAGTAGACAACAATGGATTTTAATACAAGCGGGTGCTTGACGTATTTGTGGTAGCTCTGCGCGTATTTAATAGGGTCTGAAGGCAAGTCCTCGTTGCAGAGTACGTCTTCAGTATTTGGAGTGTGGAGTACTTTCAGCTCCTTAACGCAGATCCCGTTTTCGCTTTTTAAGAATCCTTCGAGTTCTACCAGAGATCCGCACTTCATTTTGCTTAGCACTTGCTCGTTGATGCACTCTAGTTTAACTTCAAAAAAGCCATGTATATTCCATAGAATAGCTCTTTGACCGCCTAGGTGCTTTAACCAGGACTTGAGCCGTATTTTATGCGCTTTCTTAAGTAGGAGTGTGTCGTCGAGTCCTATTAGAGGTTTTCCTACACTTCTACTAGTTAAATGACATCCCCGGCACCTATGAAGCATACGTGTAGAAGGCTTTTAAACCTAGCTTAGCTGGACAACTGAGCAATAGTTCGTTGCCGCGTTTAGTGAAGATCTTAAGTTAAGTAGTTTGCCTAACATTAGCGACGTTCACATACACAACCTCGCGATTAATGACCTCGAGCACGGCGTAAAAGCCCCTCATAAAGGGGCCTGGGTGAACTACTACGGTACTGCCAACGCGCATCCACCCACTGTTCTCATGAACGTGTCCAGTAATCCATGCAACCGGCTTTAACCGCTCTAAGTACGACGCGAAAACACGCGAGCCTATTCTAGTGTTGCCCACCTCGTCGAAATAGCCAAGTATGGGTTCATGAGTAACGATTATGAGGTTTTCGTCGACATAACTTAAGGCCTTCTTTATGAGCTCTTCGAACTCTTCTTCGCTGAATTCTATGTATGTGTGGAAGGGGCTTAGACCACCACCGCCCACTCCGAAGAATGTGTAGTTGCCGTATTTGTAAGCTCTCGCGTGTATGTTGATCACCCCATCTAGCAGATATTCTAGATCTAGTAGCTGCGGCGAGTCGCAGTTTCCGGGTACGAAGAGGACTTGAACGCCCAGGGCGCTCTTGAGCGTTTTCAAAATATCCTTGGCGGCTTCGACTCCCTTGAAGCGGGTAATATCCCCAGCGATGACTGCAATATCTGGCTCGAAGTGCTGTTTCTCTAGTGCAATAATCAGCTGGTTGAGGTGTTTAGTGTTTTCATGTATGTCGCTTAGGGCGAGCACTCTCATTAAAATAGCCACCGTTGCGCTATAATATGCCGAACTCCAGAATATATGCTGAAGGCTCGAGCGGGTAAATACATTGAAGTGCAGCTTTTGCGATAAACCAGCGGTTTACTATAACAAGATAAGCGGGCTCGCCTATTGCAAAGCCCACTTCATTGAGTACTTCGAGAAGCGCGTGAAGAAAACGATCAGGAAGTACAACATGATACGCGAAGACGACCGCGTTCTAGTTGCTGTTAGTGGAGGCAAGGATTCGATGAGCCTCCTCCACATAATGCTGAAACTTAAGAAGAAAATGCCTAAGCTCGAAGTAACAGCAATGCTCATAGACGAGGGCATTAGGGGATATAGAGAAAAAACGGTGCCTAACTTAGTCAAGTACGCCGAGCGCCGCGCTGTAAAATATGTTATAGCAAGCTTTAAGGACTACATCGGGGAGACCCTTGACGAAATTGTCAAGTCGAGTTTTGAAAAAGGTCTGCCCTACATGCCTTGTAGCTATTGTGGCGTTTTCAGGAGGTACATAATGAACGTGGTTGCGCGCGAATTAGGTGCGACAGTTATAGCAACAGCGCACAACATGGACGACGTTGTCCAGACGTTTTTAATGAACTTAATGAGCAACAGCTGGGAGAGGATTTTTTCCCTAACTCCCGTTAGGCAGGCTGATAGCGAAATAGTAGTCAAGAGAGTAAGGCCTTTCTACGAAGTACCAGAAAAGGAAACAGCAATTTATGCTCTGCTGAACGACCTTGTCCAGCCAGAGTTCGTGCAGTGCCCCTACGTAAAATACAATGTAAGGTACACCGTTAGGAAGATTATCAACGAGCTGGAAGACAAATACCCGGGTACAAAGTACGGCTTGCTTAGAAGCCTCCTGAGGCTAACAAGTCTCGTGAAAATCGAAGCACCCAGGAAATTTAATGCGTGCTTAATTTGCGGAAACCCCACTTCCAGACTAGTTTGCAAAGCATGCACGTACAGAGCCATCCTTGGGCTGCTCGACGAGCATTCGACGAGCAGGATTATTGAGGCAGCCAAGTTTGACGCATCACTAGCAAGAGAGCTGAGAGAGGCAGGAATGCACTTAAAAACGAGTCATTAATAATAGTGGTGTAAAATTTAAACTGTCTTAAGAATCGCGCAAAATAGGACTGATCAGATGATTGAATGGGTTTTGAAAGCATACGGTCACTTGGGCCTCTTTATCGTAGCTTTAATCTCAAATGCCATTCCATACTCCACAATACCGTATTTAATCATAGTAGCGCCCCTTCTCAGCTCCCTAAGGGGCGCCGATTTCGTGTTGGCGGCTCTTTCTTTGGCTCTGGGTGCGACATTGGGCAAAGTTTTGGTTTACCTTATTGGGAGAGGCCTGACCCGAATAGGTAGAGTGAACAGAGCACTTCGCGGCCTCAAGGGCTTAGCGAGCTCTCATAGTAGGGCCTTATTTATCATGGTTTTTCTCGCAGCAGCAACACCAATACCAGATGACGTGCTCTACATACCCATGGGGCTTTCCGAGTATAGCATCCTCTTATTTGCAACCGCAGTATTTCTCGGCAAGGTGGTCATAACTTTGCTGGCAGCTCTATATGGAGTAGCGTTAAAGCTTTTCATAGAAGAGGTGGCAAATGTACCATCAGCTGTTCAAATACCTCTGATGATTGCAATAACAGTAATCTTAGTGGTAGTATCAAATAGCATTGATTGGGTAGGTGTGAGAGACGTTTACAAAGAAAAGGGGCTAGTACACGCCTTTGCGTATCTCCTCGCCTCGATACCTAAAGGAGTTAAGAAAATGTTTAAAATGTAGTGTTCTGTGCTTATTAGGATCCGCGGCTAACTAAAGCTCTGGAGATGAGGAGGAACCCGGGAGATTGAGTCACCGATGAATGCGTAGTTTAATAGCGGGCACCGATCCGCTTCTACAGCCTTTTCTGGGGCTTTCCGGAAATAATGGAAATGCTGCTTGGAATAGAGAGAAGAACCGCGATTACTGCAGTAGCGGGTCCTAGTACTGAGAAGACGTAACCTGACATAGCAGCACCTGCGACGAACGCCACTTCTCCGAGGACGATGTAGAGAGAACCGCCCTTCCCCCTAGTAGATTTCACATATAATGTAAACAGCTCTACATCGGTGCTTCCACCTATGTATAGTATTAGCCCCAGAATCGCGCCTAATGCAAGGTAATTACTACTGCTAACGCCAACAATAACATACCATAATAGAGGCCTGAGTATGGGTAGTACTGCTTTAGCCCAGTGATGGCTTGTTTGGAACAGTGTTAGAATGTTCAGGAACTTGGAAACGCTGTAGACAAGCATTATGGCATCCAATGAGAGGCGAAGCTTTGAAGCCAGTACAGCAGGTAGCGTTGACAGCATGAGAGCGCTTCCGAGTTTAAATCCCACTTGTGCGAGCTTCAATAAAGAGCTTTTCGGTAGTGTTGAGTAGCGCTCTCTCAAGTACTTCGAGACGTCAGCTCGTAGAGAGCCCTCGCTCAGCCACACATATGCGAGAAACCTGCTGATACTGCTTTCTAAGTAATCTATTGATAGTTCTATTCTGTGGAGCGGCCTCTCAATTTTCATAACGGGTTCTCTAACGAGTAGCAAACTCAGAGAGAATGGCAGCAAGAGCAGGAAAACTGCGGCAAACCCGCTACTGAGAATGAGTTTTATTCCAAGTAGGGAGAAAGCTAGCAGGCAGAGCGCTTCTGTTATAGAAGATGCAATGAATCCCGTGATAAGTGCTCTGGCCCACTTACTACCTGGCAGCGACTCGTACACGTAGGCTAAAATAGCTGCTCTAGAAAATGCTTGTGCTAGCGGATATACTAAGTAGCATAGGACTAATAAAGCATAAATACCAGTAGAGTTGGAAAGTGCGAGGAAACCCACGCACGCTGAAAAGGCGAGAAAAGCAATTAATACTTGGAGGCGAACAACACCCCTCTCCGAGAGAGCGCTACTAAAAGCCATAGAAACGAGATAAGAGGCGCTGGATAAAGAATTAAGCAGGCCAAGCTCTACAACACTCACTTTTGCTACAGCAATAGCAATGATGTCAGCGAGTAAGTCGATCATGTTCGAGGCAGCAAGCATCGCTGCAAGTAGTATCAAGGCGCTCTTCACAGTAGGCACCATTCTAAGAGCTCTAAGAGTCTTGCGTGGAGAACGCTATTTAAGCGAGCACGCTCCATCCGCGAAACTGATCATACCTGGTCACAGGTAATGCCTGTCCCTGGTAGTAAATACCGGGCTGACCGCTAATGGCTTTTCCTACAACGGCATAGGGTACTTCGAAGTAGTCTAATTCGCTGGTAACAGCCTTCACAAAGTCCGGCTTAACTCCCATGACTACTCCGTACTCCTCTCCTCCAGCAAGCGCGTATTCAAGTAGGCACTTAACGTTGTCAGCACACAGGTCGGCGAGTTCTTTGAAGACTTTTGGTGGATTTTCAATTTGAATGGCCACTCCACTAAGCCTACTCATGACACTTAGTGTGTATCCTAGCCCGTCGCTAACATCCATTGTAGCGCTTATTACTTTGTAGTAGTTTTCAATAACACTACTAATCTCTGAGCTTATTTGGGGTCTTTTCGTGTGATTTACAACCCACTCCAGCTTGCTTGACGCTTCTATTCCGTGCTTGGCAACATAGCCCATTGCGCCATAGAGGCCGGTTACAATGATTACATCCCCCTCCTTCAGACCTCTTCTGCTAGGGGGTATCTTAGCGGTTGTAAATCCAATAACAGAGACGGCTATCCAGGCATCTGAGGACTCGTTAGTATCTCCTCCCAGAATTCTGACTCCATATGCTTGCGAAGCCTCTTGCATGCCTGAAATGAGGTTTTCTAGGTCAGCCAGGTTCATGTCGCGGGGTAGTCCCAGCGCTATTAAACATGCGTGTGGCACGCCGCCTTTAGCGATTACGTCGCTTATCGCGCCAACTAGGGCAGTCCAGCCAACGTCGGAGTAGTCGCGCCATGGGAGCTTTAGCGACTTCACGGAGTACGCATCAATGGAGTATATAATACGGGGTCCTCGAGGCAGCACGTCGCGTGCGTCTTCCGGGTAAAACAGGTACTCTCCGTGACCGGGCTTGCTGACGGCTCTCTTGGCTATGATGTCCACCACTTCTTCTTCGAATAATTCGCGGAGCTTCATTCTGGCAGCCCCACTACCAGTATGCGTGGAGGTAGACCCGGACTCTAGAGCCCTTTTCGAAACCCTCGACATTTTCTGGTACTACTACATAGCCGTTTGTTTTGAAGAGACTCGATATGACGCCGCTACCTCGCAACATGTAGGGCTCGGCACGGTACTCTCCATTCTTCGCCTCGACAGAGACCCTTATTACAGACGTGTAACCGGCAGGGTTAGGCAGCCTCCTTGCTAGCGTCGCTTCAATTTGAGGACGCTCAAATCCCTTAAGCAGTAGCCAGAGTATAGTGGCACGCCGCAGCAACATTTCGTATCCTACCCATGAAGCTACCGGAAACCCCGATAAGTGCAGAACGGGTTTTCCGCCGATAACGGTACAGCTAGTTGGCCGCCCAGGTCTCATTTTAACCCCCCTAAATACCACGACGTGCTTTGCAGCCAGCTCGGAAATGACGTCGCTTTCGCTCACGCCAGTACCACCCGTGGTGATGACCACATCAGCGCCCCTCTCGATTTCCTGAAATATGGCTTCCTCTAAGAGCTTGGCGTCATCAGGTACTATGCCATAGTACCTGGGCTCGTAAATGCGGTCCCTCGTAAGCTGAGAATAGACTAAGTAAGCTGTAGCGTTAAACTCCTTATCTTGAGCAGTGTCAGAACCTGGCTCTACGAGCTCGTCTCCAACGGCTATCACTGAGACCCTTATTTTACGGTAGACCCTTACTCTTGAGACGCCACTGGCCGCTAAGGCTGCTACAATGCCTGGCCCCGCAATAGTGCCTTTAGAGGCGATGAGCTCGCCCCTCTTCAAGTCCTCCCCGCTGTATATTACGTTCTCGCCCTTTGCAACCTGCCTATAGACTACGACTACGTCGCCTCGGACTTCAGCATCTTCATCCATGACAACAGCGTCGGCACCATGTGGTATGGGTGCCCCTGTTTGAACCCTCGCGGCAGTACCTGGCTTCACGTGCACTTCGTTCGGCTTGCTACCGGGTCTTAGCGAACCAGCAAGTTTAAGCTCTACAGGATTGTAGGGAGAAGCCCCAAGTACATCTACATGCCTAACCGCGTATCCATCAACTGCACTTATATTCTCGCGGGGTCTATCTCGAGTCGCATGCACGTCTTCATATAATATTCTACCAGTAGCTTCGAGTAGACCCACTTCTTCACTTTCAAGTGAGACTAGGTTTTTTAAAGATCTAGCAAGAGCCTCTACAGCGCTTTCAAGGCTGATGAACTGAAAGCCCCTGTTCCCTATTCTAATCACCTATTGGAGCAAGACTTTAAGCTGAGAAATTAATGGCTTTAACTGCCTCAAATCGCTTAGCTCTTACTTGGTTGAGTAATGCTCGTAGATAGGAGAACCACCGAGATGATAGCTACTCCAAAAATTATGTGCGACGTGGGGAGGCCTTGCCCAAGCACTAAGTATGCGAGAAGCCCTGCCCCGAAGGGCTCTCCATAACTTATAGATGTGACAAGCGACGCGGGATATTTGCTCAGCAAGTAGTTAATTAGCGTGTGCCCAAACATCATTGGAACTAGAGCCATAAGTACGAAGTAAATGTAAGTAGTAAGGGGATAAGAGTGAATGTTGGCGCCTATTATAGCAGAGTATGCTAATACGAATAGCGATGCTAGTAAGTAAGTGCTGAAAGCATAGCTTAACACACCCTCCTTTAGCTCGTGCCTCGCGTAGCTACCAATCTCGAAGTAGAAAGCACAAGCTATACCACCTGTGAGTGCTAGTAGCGCGCCTTTATTAAAGACCAACTCGTGGACACCTAAGTAGAGCACGACTAGAACAGCTGCTAGGATTATGCCAGCTTTTTGAATAGAAGTCAGTCCTCGCCTAAAGACGGCTATATCAATTAAGAGAGCGTAGAGGGGGTAGAGAGTCGTCAGCAGCGTGCTAATGTAGACTTCCACGAGCTGAAGACTTCGCATCCAGAGTACGAAGTGCGCTGCGAGCATGAGTCCTGAAGCAACGTGGTGTAGCTTGGGCTTAGGATAGCTGAAATTACCAGTAAAGAGCCCAAGCAAAGCCAATATTATTGAAGAGATAAAGAGCCTCCAGAAAGCACACGCCTCAGCCGAAGCACCAGACAAGAGGACAAGTATACTAGCTGAGCTTATTGCAAGCCATATTACCGCGATAAAGAAAACGAGCTTCAAATCTATGCGCATTTAGTAATCCCATGCAATTATATTACCTTACATCTTTCTCAGTTTAGGCATACCCATTATGTCCATTAGCTCTGAAAGCGTTAGCAGCGTCAGAATTGTAATGGAGAGTCTAGCGGCCCTCTTCACGGGGTCTTGTTCCTTCGCGACAGGATACTTCTCGTAAAACCTGTTAAACTCCAGTGATAAGTTGAGTGCGTACTCTAGTATTCTATTAAGCTTTAACTCTCTGTAAGATTCCATGAGCACGTTCTTATACTCAAGCAGTCGCTCTACTAGTAGTTTCTCCTCGGTAGAAAAGACGACTTCTCTGGCTTCTTCGAGAATCTTAGCGGCTTCGCTTAGATGCCTCAGCAGCTCAAATGCGTTGTCTAGAGGCTCAATGTTCAACATGTTTCTGATTATTCCCTGGGATCTCACGAAGGCGTATTCTATAATTGAAGCGTAGTCTGTCGACTCCAGCTTACCAGGGTCAAATACCATGACCTTATTTGGCTCTACGGAAAGTAGCAAGGCCCTTATGTTCGCCACGGCAAGGCTCCTTGCGACATCTCTTGTTTCCGCGTCACTTATACCAGCATGGCCTCGCTTGTCAATGAGCTTTTTGAACATCGTTGCCTCGGCGTCAACCAACATTTCGTCAAGTGTATAGTAAACTCCTCTTCTGCCACTCATTCTAACACCTTTTAAGTGAACCATTTCATAGCTGAAGTGGTGTAGATTATCCGCCTCCTTGGCGAGCCCGAGCAGGTATAGAACGGCTTTTAATTGTTTCTGCTCTCTCGTCTGCTCGGCAGCGATTACGTTATAAACCTTTTCCGCTCCCAGAACTCTGAACTTGTAGATAGTATAAGCAACATCTCGCGTAACGTAGAGTGTTGTTTTATCGCTTCTTCTCACTATGAACCTCCCCGGCTGATCTGGGTGAAAGAGATTTTTGACGTAGTCGTGGTCCATGGCAGCGAGGTCTAGGCTTACTTCAACGGCGCCCCCTTCAACAATCCTAGCGTAAGGGGTCTTCAGCAGGTCCTCTACTATGCTGTGGGCTAGTTCAAGAATCTCTCTATTCGACTCATAATCAAAGCCCGTGAACTCTATGTTTAAATTCTTCAAGGTCTCCTTGAAACCCTCTACAACTTCCTCGGCTACGTGCCTAAAGAGCGCAAGGGTTTGCGGATCTTCCCGCTCGGCTCTAACCATGAGCTCTTTTATCTTATTTTCGGCGTCGACGTAGCTCTTAATATTACTAGCGAGGACTGTGTAGACCTCGGGGAACGTTGCTGCAAGTCTTGCTAAAGCCTTTAAGTAAGAGACGTACTCCCGGTAGAGCCGCAGATAGTTCTCAACGTCGCTAAGTAGTTCTACTAAGGCTTTCTTGACGCGGTCTTCGTGAACTTTGTTCATGAAGTCTCTGAGCAGTTTGTGGAGCTTTCCGATCTCCTTCACGTAGCTCACTATGAAGTAGCGTTTTTCTGTGAAATTAGCTAGCTCTGCCACGAGTTTCTGCAATTCTAAGTCTTCGCCCACACGCACTCTTAGCAATTCAAGAGCGCTCGACGCCCTATCAAATACCTTAGTAGCGGCATCCCTAAGCTCGTGTGAGAGCTTGTTTAGGCTAATTAAGATGTTAGTGAGGGCATAGATACCACCATACCAGTGGTCTACTTTTACTTCCCGCGGTTTTTCGACGCCGCTGGCCTTCACCAGCGAAACGCCAAAAACCAGCGTGGCTACTTGGCGTCCTAAGTCATTCACATAAAATCTTGTTTCAACGCTAAAACCTAGTTTCCTTAAGAGCCTTGCTAAAGTGTCTCCTAGAACGCTATTTCGACCACTTCCAATGTGTAGAGGGTGAAGAGGATTTGCACTAGTGTGCTCTACTATGACTTTAGCGCCACCGCCTACTTGGCAGAGCTCTCTCGCTAAATCGCCTAGTGCCCACTTCTTGGCTAACTCGACTAGCATATTGGTGTAATTAAATGACACGTTTAAGTAGCCATTGACGAATGACGCGCTCTCAACGTAGCATTCGCTGCTGGAATTCAGATAAACAGTGCGCGCTAGCCGCTCTCCGTACTCGCTCCACGAGAGTTTATCGATATTTTTCAGTAATATGTGTATCGCAAAGCCGTAGTCGCCTAGTTTTGGGTCTGGAGTTCTCTGAACCTTTATTTTGCCCGTATTTATGTATTCAAGCACTTGGTTTTCGTCTACTCCAAGCACCTCCTTTGCCGCTTTTGCTAAGTGCTTTGCAACACATTTAATGCTCTCGCTCAGCTCGATAACACTGCTCATGTCAATCACTAGTACTGCCTTCGTGCTTTACTGGTACGTAGATAAGCTAATTAAGGTAATTTTAAACCTAGCAGAATTAAAACTTGTGCAAAAGGCTAATTAGAGCATCTCGAGATATCTGCAACCCCCAATTTGGAGCCCCAGACTTCGAATAAGTACTGAACTGGAAAGAGACTAGGGAGCGCTAAGGAGGAGATCCGCTGCATTGAGTAGCTAGCCTAAGTAGTTAACAAATTCTTAAGCCGGTCTTAAGTAATAGGGACCTGATAAGAACCCCTTGCTACGGGGTTGCAAGTATTGAGCACTAGAATAGACCCCTGGGGTCATGCAGCAATAGAAGACTACGAAAAGCTCTTAGTAGAATTCGGAATCAAGCCCATTAGAGAGCTGCTAGGAAAGTATCCGCTTGAACACTACTACTTTACTCGCGAGGTAGTATTCGGGCATAGAGACTTAGATTTATGGCTTGAAAAGGCGCTCAGGGGCGAAAAGGTAGCTGTGTTAACAGGGTTCATGCCAAGCGGCGAGCCTCACTTAGGTACGGCCATGGTGTATGAAGAGCTAAAGTACTTCCAGAAAATGGGCGCTTTCGTAAAGATAGCTATCGCTGATGCAGAGGCGTACATTGTGAGAAAAGAAGACAGGCAAAGCGTTATTCAACAAGGGCTCAACTTTATAAAACACGCAATTGCATGGGGTATTGACCCAGAAAAGGCCGAATTTTACTACCAAACGGAGCAGACAACTCCATATTACAGGCTCATTCAATTGTTTTCGAGGAAAGTCACTCAGTCGGAAATGGAAGCGATATATGGCGACTTATCTCCAGCAAAAATGATCGCAGCCTTAACGCAGGCATCCGACATTCTGCACTTACAGCTGGAAGAGTATGGAGGCTACAAATACGTGCTTGTTCCCGTAGGTGCCGATCAAGACCCGCACATAAGGCTTACTAGAGATCTAGCGGACAGATTTGAAAGCGAGCTAAACTTGAAGAGGCCCTCAGCAATCTACCACAGGCTACTCAGGGGCCTTGATGGAAACAAAATGAGCAAAAGTAGGCCTGAGTACGCGATACATCTCAGCGACCCAGTGGACTTAGCAATTAAAAAGCTCATGAACGCCCTAACGGGAGGTCGCGCAACAGCAGATGAGCAGAGAAGGCTTGGAGGAGAACCCTGGAAATGCACGGTATTCGAGCTTTACACGTATCACCTCGCTAAGGAGGACAAAGAGCTCAGGGATATATACGAAGACTGTGTATCTGGTAGAATACTCTGTGGCCAGTGCAAGAAACTAGCAGCAGAAAAACTGCGCACGCTGCTACTTAATCATCAAAAGGCATTTAGTAACGTAGACTCCTCGCGCATTGTAGAGAAAATAGTCAAGGTACCTAAGTTCTAACACCCATTTCCCTTAGTATTTCGAGCGCCGTTGAAGCGGGATCGCTAGACCTCGTTATAGCCGATCCGACCACAACTACATCTATGCCGCGTGCCACTAGAGGCCCTATGCTCCCCGGTTTCAGGCCTCCTGCAATTGAAACTCTGACTCCAAGCTCGTTCTTTATCCTGACGGCCTCCTCTACGAGTGCTTCGGCCGTCACGCCCCTTGCTCTTTGAACGCTTATTCCAGTATGTAGTAGTATGATGTCGGGTTCGAACTTTGCTATTTCAAGGGCTCTTTGATAGGGCTCTCTGCAGCCAATTAGGTCTACAATTAAGGTTTTCCCATGTTCCTTCTTCACGTTTGAAGCTTCTCTGAGCGTCTCTTCGTCAGACAGCCCTAGGACTGTAAACGCGTCAGCACCAGCATTAAATACTATCTCGGCCTCAGCCGAAGGCGCGTCTACGGTTTTAGTATCAGCGACCAAGAAGCACTTTGTTAAGTCCTTTAAGACCTTAATGGCTATTTTGCCCCAGGCCTTTAGCAAGGGAGTGCCAACTTCTATCCACACGTTTTTACAGCCTGTCTTAGCGACAATGCTGGTAGCTATGTCAACAGCCCGCACAATTTCATTCATATCGAGTGCTACTTGCAAAACAGGGTATGAGAACTCTGGTTTAAGGTTCATACAACCACGCCAATTGCTTACATGCCCCATAATGAGTGTTAAATGTCGTAAAAATTAAGCCATTCTCGTTGGACAACTGGGTAGCTTGTTGTTAATGCTCGCTGTTTCAGTAGACATTAAAGCGTACTGGGGTCCAGGCTTTCGTGCGAAGAGCTTTTTGAGTCAAGGAAATAAGGGTTTAGGCAGAATCTATTCTGTCTTGCGAAGAACAATGACGAGGAATTAATTGTGAGCAGCGAAATCGATGTAAAGCAGGTAAAGGCTAGAATAAGAGAGACCATATGGAGACTCCTCGAAGAGAGTAACGTGGCGGAGTTCCCCAGACCTGTTTATGGTAGAATACCAAACTTCAAGGGAGCCGACGAGGCGGCCAGAAGGCTTTTCAAGCTTAAAGTGTGGTCGTCTGCTCAGGTTATTAAGTCTAATCCAGATTCTCCCCAGTACTATGTGAGGCTCCAGGCACTAAGAGAAGGCAAATTACTCGTAATGGCATCGCCGCGGCTTAGAAGCGGCTTCCTACTCATAGACCCACGTAAAGTGCCGCCTAGCAAATACGTGTATGCAGCAACAATTAAGGGGGCATTCATCTACGGCAGGAGAGTAAGACTATCCGAAATACCCCCAGTAGACCTTGTTATTGCAGGTTGCGTAGCAGTCAACGAAAAAGGAGCTAGACTAGGCAAGGGAGGGGGGTACTCGGAGCTCGAATACGGAATACTAAGAGAAGCAGGCCTAATTACAGACTCCACCCCCATAGCTACTACGGTCCACGACTTACAGCTCATTAAAGACGATATACCGCTAGAAATCCACGACCTGACAGTAGACTACATTGCTACGCCCTCAAAAATCGTTGAAATAAAACCCAGGGGCTACAAGCCGAGGGGCATATACTGGGAGCTTTTAACGCCAGAGCTTAGAGAGCTAGAAGTAATTAAAGAACTTATGCGGTTCAAGACGCGCACGAGCTCTGATAAAAGGACTTAAGCATCGAGTCAGCTCAATTACAATAACATAATATAATGGTTGAGGCAGTAACGTATAACAGGTGTATCTATGACTAGAGCATCTGTAAACGAGATGTTAAGTTACGCAGTAAACACTGTCAACTCCTACTTAAAACTCTACTTCAAGCAGTTGCGTCTTGAAGTAGAGCAGGAGCACCACTATGCTACAGACCTCTTAGACATAGTCGAAGACTACACACTGAGAGGAGGCAAAAGGCTCAGGGCAGCGCTTGCACTAATAGGCTACTGGAGCAGGGCGTGGAAGAGCGGCAGCGAACAGGAAATAGCCAAAGTCATGGCAGCAATTGAGCTACTACAGAGCTACCTGCTCACGCACGACGACATTATGGATAAAGACGAGCTAAGGAGAGGAGGTCCCACAGTTCATGTCTGGTTTAGAAACAAGTGCGTTGAACGAAGTTGGAGCGATTGCGAGCACTATGGAATTTCCCAGGCCATTACGGCAGGTGACTACCTAGAGGCACTCGCAATATCGCTTCTCGCTTCGGTAAACATAAGCCGGGAAAACCTCTCAGAACTGATAAAAACCTACAGTAGAGGACTTAGGAAAGTAGCATATGGGCAGTTTCTCGATGTCCTGTTTTCAAAGGCGCCGCTTAGGAGTGTCAAGGAGAAAGACGTACTAGTGGTCTACAACTTGAAAACCGCTTCTTATACCGTCGAACTTCCGCTGCTAATGGGTGCCATAACTTCGGAGGCTTACACTAAAGAAATGCTTGACACGTTTTCTAAATATGCGGCTAACGCTGGAATAGCCTTTCAAATAAGAGATGACATCATAGGACTCTACGGAGATCCGCAAGTAACTGGTAAGCCTGCTGGTAGCGACGTGAAAGGCAAGAAAAAGACTTTACTTGTTGTCAAGGCCTACGAACTTGCAGCCGAAAAAGATCGAAGATTTCTGGAACTCGTATACGACAAGCTTAGGGAAGACGAAATAACCATGGAGCACGTCGAGGAGGTGAGGCGACTAGTAAGAGAAACTGGCAGTCTAGACTATAGCCTTGAAGTAATAAAAAGACATGTTGAGGAGGCTTTGGCGATTTTAGAAAATACGAGCAGTATATGTGACGAAGCCAGGGAAGCACTAAAGGAGCTTACACTAAAGCTCGCTTATAGAGAAAAGTAGCCCCGGGACAAAGCCTTGGGAAAGAAGAGGGGAGAAGTAGAGGAGCATCTCAAGAAGGTGTTCTTTGGAGGACGGAAAGAGGACTACATAGTCTTTGTAAGGTATAGACTCGATGGAGAAGAGCAATTACGTCCCATACCTGGCGAGCTGATCACTGACGTGAGAGGGGGCTACATCCACGTTGGTGAGGACAGGATACCATTTCACAGGGTTGCAGAAATCAGGACTAAAAAAGGCGAATTAGTTTACAAGAGGGGTTTGTAGGACAGCTATATCCAGCCTCTGAGCTTCATTGCCTTTACTACTCTGTCAACTGCTATGGCATATGCTGCCATTCTCATCGGGTATGCCGAGTACTTCTTTTGCCACTCATCAAATACTTTGTGGAAGTTCTGGGTCATCATCTTGTCGAGCCTCGCGAGAGCCTCTTCGTCGGTTAAGTAATTGCCCATTCTATTGTGCGACCACTCAATCCAGCTCATCGTCACGCCCCCCGCGTTTGCTAGTATATCTGGTATTACTACTACTCCCTTCTCGTGAAGTATTTTATCAGCCTCAGGCGTGGTAGGCCCGTTTGCGCCCTCCGAAATTATTTTGGCTTTAATCCTTCCCGCATTTTCGCTCGTAATAACGTTCTCGATAGCCGCCGGAACGAGTATGTCAACAGGCAGCTCCAAGAGCTCTAAGTGGTTACCTGAGACTCTAGCATTTCCTTTCTTGTAGTTTATCACGCTTCCTGTTTCTTGCTTTACTTTCATTACTTCTTCGATATCTAGCCCAGCGGGGTCGTATACGTAGCCTTTACTATCACTGACAGCTACTACCGTTGCACCCCACTCCGCTAGGTATTTAGCGGCATACATGCCAACGTTTCCAAAACCGTGAACAGCAGCAGTCCTTCCCTCCAGCCCGCCTAGTAGCTTCTTGGCAGCCTCCCTGGCTACGAGTGCTACTCCGTAGCCGGTTGAAATTGTTCTAACATAAAGCCCTCCTAGCTCTGGCGGTTTTGAAGTTACAACACCCCATGCCGGGTATCCAAATAGTTTACTGTACTCGTCGTAGTACCACGCCATTATCTGCGGGTTTGTATTGATATCTGGTGCTGGAATATCGATGTCCGGCCCAACCTCCCTAGCTATTGCTGCAAAGTACTTTCTGCTAAGTTCTTCAAGCTCCCTCTGGCTAAGCCGCTTGGGATCGACTCTAACAGCGCCTTTTCCGCCACCGTACGGCAACCCGGCAAGGGCGCACTTCCACGTCATCCACATCGAGAGAGCCACAGTCTCGCCTGCAGTCGCGTTAGGGCTGTACCTGATACCACCCTTGTACGGACCTAGTGCGCTATTATGCTGGCTCCTCCAGCCTACAAACGTTGCCAGTTTACCACTATCTAGTTTTATAGTTACTCTAACTTCTATCAGCTTTTCGGGGTGTCTGAGGACTTCTACGACTTCATCTGGCAAGCCCAGAATTGCAGCCGACTCCTTCAATTGCTTTACTGCCATTTGGTAGACAGGGTCGTTTTCATATGTAGTTACGTACTCAGACACCGTGGATGCACCCCGTGTAGCATAATTGAGGGAGGGGTTTTTAACTTGTAATTACGCGTTTATACGCCTACATATCATATATATCACAGATAGGCCCACAAAGACATCAGCCCTCACACGGCTCTTCATTGTAGATCTCGGGACCGAAGTCGCTCATCATCCAAAAGTAAACTTGCAGTGCCTCAGACTACTCGTCTCTTTCCAGAGGTTTATATAGACAGCAGGAACTCCGCGAGAGCCCCCTCCTTGGACTGGCGTGCATCTCAACTAAGGCATCTCGAGAGCGCTTCGCGGAAAAGTCTAATAACAAAGCGCGGGTTAATTGAGATAGGGGGTCTATGCGATGAAACCCGCGGTACTCGTAGTTGACATGCTAAAGGAGTTTGTATATGGCAAGCTCAGGAGCCCTGAAGCTGAGAAGATCGTGCCCGCGATAAAGGCTATTATCACGAAGGCACGCGAGAAGAGAATACCCATTGTGTACTTAGCTGATCATCACTTTGCTTTTGATAGGGAAATGCGGATATGGGGATATCACGCACTTGCCGAGAGCAGCGAGTCAGAAGTAATAGACGAGCTTAAGCCCGAGAAAGGCGACATAGTGCTTTATAAGAGGTCTTACAGCGGGTTCAGGGACACTGGGTTAAGCTATGTTTTGAGAGACCTAGGCGTTGACACAGTCATACTCACGGGTATACATACTCACATATGTGTGCTACACACGGCCATAGACGCTTTCTACGAGCGCTTTGATGTTGTTGTAGTCGAGGATGCCGTGGCTGCTTTTAGCCGCGAAGACCACGAATACGCACTCAAGTACATGAAGCAAGTGCTTGGAGCCAAGATCGCGAACACGCGCGAAATTCTCGACCTCTTCGAGAAGGTTTAGCTGACTTTATTGCTGCACGCTTTTTTCCAATACTCAAAAAACTCTTCTTCAATTGGGCTTAGCTTACCAAGTACAATAATGCTGTGTGGCGGCGGTGGGTACTCGTACTTCCTGACATCAGGTAGTAGGCCTCCACAAATCTTTTCGTCCCTCCAGCCCAGCCTAGCAATACCTAGTGCAAGTGCACTACGCAGCTTACGCTCATAGTCTAGCTCTAGGAGTATCTCCACGGCCTCCTGTATTGTCATAGCCTTGGATTCCTCAATATTTAGTTCCAGCAAGACAATAGTGTGCAAGTTCCTGGAGAGATTATCGTAGATCACTTCAATCGTGCTATATGGCTTAAAGAACTTCGGATAAACGAGCGTTACGTGTTTTCCGAATCTATAGGATTGCAGTCCGAGTCTACTATAAGCCATCGTAATGAATGATATACCGTTGACTATTTTGACATGAATGCCGCGTTTCAGTGCCTCAATTAAGATAGCATCATGAGTTGTTGCGATAAAGGGATCTCCCGGGACTGCTATGACAACTTTTTTCGTCAAGGCTTTTTCAAGCACCTTGTTAACTGAAGGACCTTCAAGGTCCCTCCTGCTAGCATAAATACATTCCGCGCGCGGATTTATCTCAGCAATTTTAGTATAGGGGTCTTCGTAGAGAGAAGTGTATGTGTCAATGTAGATTACATCGGCGGTTTTGAGCTCTTCTAGTGCTTCACTCGTGAGGTGTCTTAGTGAGTATCCAAGACCTAGAAACACTAACACCTCTAAGCACCCGTGCACAGAGTCTAGAGGCAACTTTTGGTGCCAAGTTATAGTTTTAAGTACTATTCTCAAATTACTTGACCGCTATTTTGAAGACCTCACGTAGGGCGTAAACCAATAAAATAACGTTTGCTATGCAGAGCGCGGCTAAGACGTAGTTATGAATGCTGGCGAGAATGGAAAAGTAAGCTTTAGCAATGCTTACTGAGCGCAAGTATATGGCTAGGTAACAGCCTATATTAATCAATCCGCCGGAGTCTACAATGACTTTATCTGCAGGAACCCAGCTGAGGTCTTCTGCAATAAAAACTGGGTAGCCGGCAACAATTGGTGGAAACGTGTGCGTTATTCCAATAGCTACTATGGTTATTTGCGCTAGCAGAAACAGCCGAGCCAGCTTCCTCGCACCCGCCTGGTTTTCTTTCGCACTCAAGGCCGTGAGCACTATTAAGGGGGGAGAGACCCAGGTCAAGTAGGGTATGTTGTTGACTTTCGTAGTAGCAATAAACCCCACTGTGAGCGCGATCATGTACTTCAAGTAAGTTTTCAGCGTGTACTCGGGTTCCCTGCTCATCATGAGAACGATCAGCGCAGTTGCAAGCGCAAAGGCAACTAGCCACAAGTTGTAAAACCACGATGGGGCGGCATCCACGTTATACCAGGAGACGTAGTAGGGAACAGCCCATATGCTATACTGGGGGGGCCTCTTGGCGTGAAAGAACAAAGTCTTATCAATAAATGCAAGGGGGTTTACGAGCATGAAAGGCAATACAAATACCGATGCCAGCACCGCTGATACCGCAATATACGCGGCAAGTTCACGGTATTTCCTCTTCTTAGCAAGCTCGACAATCGGTATTAGCAGTAATATGCCTGTCACCTGCTTTATTAGTGCAGCAAGCGTGACAAGGGCACCGTATAGTATGCGCTTTTCTCTTTCAATAGCAATTATCGAGAGCAGAATGAGCAGTGAAATTGGTAAGTCAAACTGGTACCCATACAAGATAGCGTAGGCTGAAAGTGTTAAAAGCCAGAGGTTACCAGCCGGCCTGCCATAGCGCTTAGTTAATACGTAATATGTGATATTGAAGGCCGCGATAAGCGGCATCTTATCAATAAGTCTCCAAACGAGGGGGTTGCTCGATATTTTGACAGCTAGATCGTGAGATAGCACAAAAATCAGTATGGCTAGGGGAAAGTAAGCGGCTTTTTCGCTTCCGGAGTAGACTTCGAGCAGCCGTCCTTTAGCGTAAAATTCTTCATACCACTCTATGAAGTACTTGACGTCATAGGGGTTCCAGCAGCACACTGAGAGGTAGATCGCCAACGCATTAGCTATTATTACAGGTCCATAAGCCCCTACAAGCTGCCTTGCTCTAGTTAGCTTCGAACGAATAGTCAAAGCAGACATCCCAGCGCACTACAAGCTTTTCAGCGAACTACTAGTAGCAGTAAGACTTATCACTAAACGAGCATTTATTGATTTACATAGCAACAACACGTGGTAGAAGATTTTGCAAGAGGTAGTCTTTGTCAAGCTTGGGGGCAGCTTCATTACCTACAAACACAGACCGGTCACGCTTAACTACGAAGCACTCGAAGCAGCAAGCAAAATACTCAAGCAAGCTCAAGAAAGTGGCGTGAAGCTAATCGTCGGCAATGGCGGTGGCGGCTTTGCACACTACGCAGTTCTCAAGTATAGAGATAGGGACCATAGAGAACTAGCAGTAATGTGCCACAGGGCAACTAGGCTACTTAACAGAATAGTAGTGGATTATTTAATCGAAAGCGGAGTTAAAGCGACTAGCTTGCAGACAAGTGCGATAATTTACTACAATGAGCAGTTAGGAGAATTCGTGATATTTGAAGCCCCCATCAAGGCCCTCGTGGATAGCGGGATTATTCCCGTGCTTTACGGCGAATGCATAGTTACACGAAATGGAGTCACCGTGGTTTCAACGGAACGCGTCTTCGAGCTAGTTTCAAAAGCTCTAAAGCCACGTAGAATAGTGTTGCTTACTGATGTTAGCGGTGTTTACACATGTAATCCTAAGAATTGCAGAGATGCTACACTGATAAGGAGAATAACGCCCAGCAACCTGAACGAAGTGCTGTCGGCTTTAAAGCAGAGCGCAGAGACTGATGCGACCGGCGGCATCTACGAAAAAGTCAAGCTAGCGAGTAGACTAGCCTTTGACCTGGGAATAGAGGTTATAATTACTTCGGGCTTTGACATAGAATCAGCGGTCTCGGCCATTCTAGGAGGCACTCCAGCGAGAGCTACGATAATCGCACCGAAGTAGCTACACCAAGTATATAGTGACTACACTGCCTGCCCTGTCCACGTAGACTTCTCTCTTGCCTGGGATTACCAGTGCCAAAACCCCCTCGCTTAGAACAGCATAATCTACTAAAAAGCTTCCCGCGAGCAGTATATTCAGGTAGCTGCCAGTAGCAAGCTCAATGCACTTTACGTGAACCAGCATCGATTCAAATTCCTTTACAACATCGTTTCTGCATGGAACCCCATTAGAGCTGTGAAACCAAATGTAAACAACCTTCTTCTTGCCTCCTCTAATAGAGTGCAGAGACACGTCTCTGGAACCTTCGACTACGACTGCTCTTTCTCTGAACTCTACTTTAAAGCTATCTCCAGAGATCTGCACTGAGCTGCTACTTAATCGAATTTCAACACAACGGTCTCCAAATGGCACGAGTTTCTTCAGAGCTCCTAGTCACCACGCCAGTTTTTAAGCTCATTAAGTCATTAAGTAGTACTACGGCTTATAGACGCTGCAAAGCCGGGGGGTGTGTGCGCTGTGCCGAAGAGTAAGACAGAGTGGCTCCGAGCCGAGCTCGATAAGCTAGGCCTAGAGCTCTTGGACATATACGGTTTCAAGGACGTAGATCACATAAGAGTGAAG
The DNA here is from genome assembly GCA_049970695.1 of Desulfurococcaceae archaeon. GTDB lineage: Archaea > Thermoproteota > Thermoprotei_A > Sulfolobales > Desulfurococcaceae > UBA285. Next base: position 62,858 of record JBMFML010000004.1, on the reverse strand, counting down.
GACAAGTTAACAGGCAAAGTCTCACTATATAAAAGTAAGAGGAAAATAGCAACACTCGCTTCGGTTGAAGAAGCACGAGCACTAGCACAGGAAGTAGCGAAGAGCATTCATGGAAAATAAGCCTAAGCCCTATACACTGCTGTAAGAATCAGCTACCCCTCTCTTTCTTTGTAAAGATCCACGTTGTCTCAAGCCCCCTGTCCATTAACTGTATGCCTAGCTTAGCAAGCTCAGATCTAATACGATCCGAGAGCTCGTACATTCCGCGGGCTCGCAGCTCCTTTCTCACATCGATGAGCACTTTCATTACTTCGCTTAGTAGCACATCGGCCTCCGAAGGAGCGGCCTCTTCGAAGATTCCAAACACGTGGTTGAATGTTTTCAACGTTTTCATCGCTAGTGATGTTAGTAAGTACTTTGGATTATACTGTATTTCGCCGAAAATAAGCGACAAGAGCTCGCTTATAACGGCAAGGGCTTTAGGTGTATTGAAGTCGTCGCTTAAGGCCTCGTGTAGTTGTTGGTGAAGCGTAACGAGACGCCTTGCTTTCTCGAGGTCGGCGTCTTTGAGGTAATGCATATCTGTACTCTCGGCTTGAAGCCTCTTAAGTAACTCGTAAGCCGATACTACTCTCTCCTTAACTTTACGTGCTTGCTCTAGGCTCTCTTCTGTGAACTGAAGCGGCTTTCTGTAGTGAACGTGGAGATACCAGAGCCTGAGAGTGCCGGGATCCCACTTCTTGAGGGCTTCTTTTATTGGAACTATGTTACCTAAGCTCTTGCTCATCTTGTCGGCTCCGACCATTACTAGCCCAGTGTGCATCCATATTGAAACCCACGGCTTGACGCCGAAGTACGCCTCGCTTTGCGCTCGCTCATTCTCATGGTGCGGGAAGATGAGGTCTGTGCCCCCTCCATGTATATCGAAGCGCCCTCCTAGGTATCGCGAGCTCATGACACTGCATTCAATGTGCCAACCCGGCCTACCCCTGCCCCACGGACTTTCCCAATATGGCTCTCCAGGTTTTGCAGCCTTCCATAATGCAAAGTCATATGGGTTTTTCTTCTCACTTAAGAACTCTAGTTCCTGGCTCCATAGTTCTTTTTCTTTTCTGCCTGAGAGCGCGCCGTAGTCCTCGTACTTGTCTACTTCAAAATAGACGCTGCCGCTCGGTGCAACGTAAGCGTAGCCCTTGTCGATCAACACTTGTATGAATTCTATTATCTCCTTGATGTGGCTTGTAACTCTTGGGTGGTGATCTACTGTTACTCTCAAAGCATCTAGTGCTCGCAAGTAATCTCGTGTGTACTCTTCCACGATCTCCTGCCAGCTCCTCCCCTCCTCCATAGACCTCTTAATTATCTTGTCGTCTATGTCTGTGATGTTCATAACGTGAATGACGTTGTATCCACGTATGTTAAGATATCTTTTTAGGGCATCGTATACAACATATGGTCTTCCATGACCAATGTGAGTATAATCGTATACTGTTGGTCCACAAACGTAGATTTTTACGAGCCCAGGCTCTACTGGTACTAGCTCTTTTTCTCTCTTACTCAAAGTGTCGTACAGCTTAATTGTGGGTGCTTGTTGATGCAACACAATCTCAATCAGCCCTTATAGAACCTACTGTATACATCCATTATAGCTTTCGCTACTTTAATAAAAATCTCTGAGAGCTCCTTAGTTGTTAAGAACACGCCTGATAACTCCTTGGTGTGGAGAACGTCGCTCACAACGAGAACGGCGGCTGTTTGGAACCCGCGCATCCAGCCAAGGGCGAAGAGGACGGCGGCTTCCATTTCAATAGATACTATCCCGTAGCGCTCAAGGACCTCTGCTAGTTCACCGCTTTCGGCATAGAAAGCGTCGCTGGAGAAAACAGGACCATACTTGTACTCTACTCCATGGTCTTTTAATGCTTGCATTATTTGGCTTGTCAAAACCGGATCAGCCCCCGTAGCACCACACAAACCTGGCATGTACTGGCCTAATGCACAGCCTTTCTCGGGATAGGCAGCAGCCGTGGCGACTACTACATCTCCCAGCCTTGTGTCTTTCCTAATGCCGCCCGTTGTTCCGAGCCTAACAATTCTCTTAGCACCAAGCTGATGGAGTTCCTCGAAAACGATTGCAGCACTCGCTGCTCCAATACCATGTGTTGAAAGCGTTATTCTGGCGCCCTTGTAGTAGCCTGTTATCGTCAAGAGGCCACGGTGCCTATTCACTACTCTTGAATCCTCTAGAAGCTGCTGAAGTAGCTCTACTCTATAAGGATCTCCGCAAGCAATGACGTTCTCTGCTATATCGCCTTTTGAGGCGTCTGCGAGGTGTATTGGCATTTACCTTACCCCAGATCTTTGCTTCTTAGATCTGGCTTTTTTCTTCTTCTGCTTCTTCGCTGTCGAGGACTTTACGGAAGGTAGAGCAAGCTCGCTCGGCATTACTGCTCTGACAGAGTCTTCGCACTCTACGATTAGAAAGTCGAAATCGTAGCGCGTCACTGAGATAGATCCATCGTATACTATTACTTGCGAGGTAGGCTTGAACTCGTGTAAGGACTTGCACGAGGCTTCAGCACATTTAACCAGGATTATTTTTCTCAGAAACGAGGGCTTTTGCACTATAATGGTGCTTCCAGCACCAGCCTCTCCATCGCCTAGAATTACTCTGAGCCCTGGCGCTTCCACCTCTGCTAGAGTAAATCGACCTGGTTGCCGCTCTTTGATTATATATTCTGATGCGATTTCCAGAAGAGTATCGATGAGCGCGCCTTGCTTTTTGCCTACATCACGTAAATCCCATTTTTCTTCATCCACCTCATAGGCAGTCAGCGTAATTGTTCCATCGCTGAGAGTAACGGGCTTCAACTTCAGCAGCTTAACAGCGACTTGCAATTAATTGCACCCGAGCTCGCTGGCTGGGTTTAATAAAGAGACAGCGGCTTAATATGTACTGAGGCGGGGGCTTCATGGATGTCAAGCTTTTGAAAATACCCATAAAGATTCCTGAAGGAGCAAACGTGATAATTGGAAAAAGCCACTTCATAAAGACCGTCGAAGACATATACGAAGCGCTTGTAACGAGCGTTCCTGGAATAAAGTTCGGGCTGGCATTTAACGAAGCCAGTGGCAAGAGGCTTGTGAGGTACGAGGGCAACGACGAAGAACTAACTAAGGCAGCAGTAGACGCGGCTTTAAAAATAGGAGCAGGGCACACGTTTGTCTTATTTATAAGAAACGCGTATCCGATTAACGTGCTTAACCAACTGAAAAACGTTCACGAAGTTGTCACGCTCTACGTAGCTACAGGAAACCCAATAGAAGTAATTGTTGCCGAAACGGAGCAGGGGAGAACTGTTATTGGAGTAGTAGACGGCTACCCACCGCTTGGCGTTGAAAGCGAAGAAGATAAAAAGGAGAGAAGGGACTTCTTGAGAAAAATTGGTTATAAAAAGTAAGCTTAAGCTACCACATAGTGTCGCGTCTATGCTTAGCTTTTTCTGATTTACTCGCCCGATTCGCTTAGAACACTCACCACGTGTCCAAGCGCAATATTTCCTTGAACTTTGACTATTTTGACCTTAACCCTTGAACCACTTATTGCGTTGGGAATTATTATTTTATAGCCCTTATAGTACACTATCCCCTTGTCCGCCTCATCAACGTCGTAGACATTGACTTCCAACAAGTCTCCTACTTTTATGACAGGCTCTTCGCGTGTGCTTATTTTTGGGTATATGCTTAATTTCTGGATGTCGCTTGTATAGGGATCCCACTGCCGCTTTCTTTCGTGCTTGGCCAAGCCTGTCTCCTTTTGCCAGGTAAAACTCTCTGCAGTTATTCACTTTAAAGTACTTGGCTTTAAATACTTTGGGACTTCTTGGTGTTGAAAGATGCTAGCTGACTTTTTGAGACACATAGTCAATCCCATACTGAGTAGCTATGTCGAGAGGGGGTTACCGCCCAAAGTAGCCAACGAACTTAAGAAACTAATTGCGGAAGCCGAGTCGAAGTACGCTTTCGACGCATTTAGTGGAAACCCAGTAAACATAACAAAGTACCTACTTTCCGAGGATTTCAAGACCCTCATTGACGCGTTTAAGGCGGCAGGCGCTCTCGATGCCCTGCTAGAAATTCTCGAAAAGACAAAGGAGGCTTATCAAAGTGTTCCTGAAATAGTAAATGCCGTGGAGCAGCTACTTGAGGGACTCAGAAAAGGGCTTGAAGTTAAACCCAAGGAAGTAGTAAACCTCGAAGAGCTACTCGAGACTTTGAAGAAAAGTCCTGAAGTAGAGATTACGAGTGCTTCTCATAATGCAGTAAAAGCAAGAATAGGCAGGGAAGTTGAAATCAAAATACGCCTGCTCAAAAGCAGTATAAGGCTGGAGTTTAAAATCAATACTCTAGCCAAGCATAAATTAAAAGTGCTGCTCAAACGGGTGGGACGCTTTGTCGAGGAAGTTAGTAGTATTTGACTGCGATGGTGTGCTTACAGATCACGAGAGTAGTTGGCAGGTTCTTCACGAGTACTTCGGAAGCAAACCTGGCAAGTATTTCGCAGAGCTTTACAAGCGAGGCCTAATATCCTACCTCGACTGGATGAAGATAGACATAGCACTAATGATTTACAGCTGGGGCAGGCCAATACTTAAGAGCGAGGTCTTAAACGCGCTCTCGAAAATACGTGTAAAGCCTGAAGCAAAGCGCGTCGTAGAGGAACTGAAAAGTAGGAATCACCGCGTTGTCGTTGTAAGTAGCGGAGTTGACTTGCTAGTCAGGCGTGTCTGCGAAGAACTAAAAATAGATTACTGCCTGTATAATGAGTTGCTCTTCGTCAATGACGAGCTAATACCTGGTGGGATAAGCAAGGTACCGCTAAGAGACAAGTCCAGGATAATCAAGACCATTGCAGAGACCTCTAAAATAGGTCTAGAAAACACCGTCTACGTTGGGGACAGCGAGTGGGACATCCCAGTATTCAAAACCGTGCCCGTTTCAATAGCCGTAGAGCCGTGTGGAACTGCGTGCAAGTATGCCAAGTACGTTGTTAAGAACCTCGAAGAAATCCTCAAAATACCAGAGCTCTCCTGACGTGCAGAGCTTCTTGCACATCTTAAAAGTTTGGGAACCGTAATAGGGGTTTTCAGCCTAAGATTTCCATGGGGCTTCTGCTTGGTGGACTGGTTTATCACGTTACTACATATTAGGCCAGACTCTATAACAGTTTGGAGCGATCCGGAGGTCAGGCAGAGGCTCGACCACTACTATAAAGTAATGAAAAACGAGAGACCTGCAAAGTTCTTGGTTGTTAAGAGAGTAAAAGTCGACGTAGACCCGTACTCGGCTGAATTATCGCTGGATGAACTGTGGGAATTGCATAGAAAAGCTTCACACGAGTTCAGGAGCCTTTACAAAGATGTCGCTGAGAGGGGAGAAGCTTTAGAAAAATTAGAGGTGCCAAGGCACAGCTACCTAGACGTTAAAGTAGCCATAGCATATAGGCTGTACAGCCCATGTAGGCTGTGCGAAAGGAGGTGTGGAGCAATTAGGAGCGAGGGCAAGCCGGGCGTGTGCCTAGTAGACAGGGAAGCAATAGTTCACAGCTACTTCCACCACATGGGTGAAGAGGCTCCGCTAGTGCCGAGCGGCACGATATTCTATGGTGGTTGTAACTTCAAGTGCGTATTTTGCCAAAACTATGACATAAGCCAGGTAAATGCGAGAGCCGGCGAGAGACTTACACCAAGAGAACTCGCGGCAATACAGGCTTACTTGAGAAGACGCGGAGCCAGGAACATAAACCACGTAGGCGGCGAGCCCACGCCTCACATACCATTCATACTCGAAAGCCTCAAGTACCTAGATGTAAACGTGCCCCAGCTCTGGAATAGCAACATGTACATGACACTGGAATCCATGGAGCTATTGATAGATGTAATAGACATCTGGCTCCCCGATTTGAAGTACGGAAATAATGACTGTGCCTGGAGACTGAGCAAGGTTCGTAACTACTGGGAAGTAGTCACGAGGAATATAAAGCTCGCGCACGACACCGGCGACATAATAATAAGGCACCTAGTACTGCCGAATCACATAGAGTGTTGCACAAGACCCGTTCTCAAGTGGATAGCAGAAAACGCTCCAAGAGCCTTAGTAAACGTAATGGATCAATACAGGCCTGAGCACATTGTTGCGAAATATCCTAAATTATACCCCGACATCGCGAGGAGGCCTACGCGCGAAGAAATACTAGCTGCTTATAAAATTGCAGACGAATTAGGCCTGGTTTACAAGCCTGTGTCTTGACGTGGTGCTTATTCATGAGCAAAGCCAATAAAATGGCTACTTACGATGTCGAAGAGTACTACTTCGACGAGTACTATAGAGTCCTAGTCATAAAGGACGAAGAGGATTACGTAGTCTCAGTTGATGTTTACGAACCTAGGTGGAGCTATAGCAACTACAAAAGCATATGCATAGACGACACCTGCTTGCTGGCAAAGGAAGTCGAGGCGGGGGATCTCGAGCTGAATATCAGCGGCGTTCGAAAGCTCGTTATTATTGGAGTAAAAGTCGGCAACAAAGCAGAAGTCATAAGCGTAAAGTGGATTCTAAACCACAAGCCTTCATATGAAGAACTCGAAACTATTTTCAAAAAATCCTGGCAACTAGTAAAGCAGGTTTTTTAAGTAAAACCCGGGTTTTTGAGTCGAGGTAGGCGATAAGCAGCTGCTTACATCTACAGGCCCTTGAAATGCTACTAAATGTTTTTAATAACACTTACAATAGCATTAGTGTTGGTGACGGGGTCCGGCTCGGCTAGTCTCTAGAGATTTAAGCTAAGGTATTAATTGGTCAAAAAACACGCCTGGCAGGATGCAGGGTCATGCAGGCGGAGTTTAAGCCGAGATTAGCCTCAACCAGGTGGAGCCCCGAAAGAGAGCTAGAACTTCTGAAAAAGTGGCTCGAAGAGCGCCTCTACGAGTTCTCCTTCGATCCAAAAGATCCACGAGAGATCATAGCCATAGACACGCCACCTCCTTACCCAAGTGGAAGATGGCATGTCGGTGGAGCAGCACACTACGCACAAATAGACATGATAGCAAGGTACTTCAGAATGAAAGGCTACAATGTGCTCGTTCCGTTCTATGCTGACAGAAACGGCCTGCCGGTTGAAGTCCAAGTCGAAAAGACATACAAGGTAAATCCGCACGAAATGGCAAAAACACCTGAAGGCAGGCTCGAGTTTCTCAAGCTATGTAAGGGCTTTCTCGACCAGATAGAGAAAGAGCTAGTTGAAATATGGAGAAGACTGGGCTGCAGCTTCCAGTACTGGGAGAACGGAACAGATAGCGAGGAGTATAGGAAGCTTACTCAGGCAACCTTCATTGAGCTCTACAAGCGCGGTTTAATATACAAGGCCGAGCGCCCTGTTAACTGGTGCCCTAGGTGCAAAACTACTTTAGCAGATGCGGAGTTAGAATATGCCGAGGAAAAAGCCTACTTGTACTACATAAAGTTCAAGATTAAAGAGACTGGAGAATACGTTATTGTTGCAACTACGAGACCCGAGCTTCTGAAATCATGTAAAGCACTAGCCTTCAATCCGAACGACTCTAGGTATACGCGGCTCGAAGGCCTGCACGCTATTAACCCGCTGTACGGGCACGAAATGCCCATACTTCCCCACAGTGCAGTAGACCCAGGGTTTGGAACAGGGCTCATGATGGTGTGTAGCTATGGCGATCGCGTGGATGTGAGGATTTTCAGGGAGCTCAAGCTAGAGCCGGAGGTCATCATTGACAGAGACGGCAGGCTTACAGAGGCGGCCGGTCCTCTGGCCGGGTTACCGGTTCCTGAAGCTAGAAAGGCTGCAGCAAAGCTCCTCGAAGAACGGGGGTTGCTTGAGAAAAAAGTAGAAGTCGTTCACGAAGTCCCTGTTTGCTGGAGGTGTAAAACGCCTGTACAAATAATTCACGCTAGTGAGTGGTTTTTGAAACAACTTGAGTTCAAAGACGAGATGCTAGAGCTCATAAATCGCATCGAGTTTAAGCCCGAAATGCACAAAGCCAAGCTTGTCGAGTGGATCAATAGTATTGCAACAGATTGGCCGATTAGCAGAGACAGGTACTATGGTACCGAAATACCGGTATGGATCTGTAAGAAGTGTGGCGCTACACTAGTGCCGGAGCCCGGTAAGTACTATAGACCGTGGCTAGAGAAGCCTCCATGGGATAGATGTCCTATCTGTGGTGCTCCAGCGAGCGAGCTTGTTGGCGAAACGAAAGTTTTTGATACGTGGTTTGATAGTAGCATTTCAGTACTTTACATAACTGGCTACTTGAGGCACAACGAGCTGTACGAGAGGGCTGCGAAAAACGCGCTTAGACCTCAGGGCGTAGACATAATTAGAACGTGGCTCTACTACTCAATACTGAGGGTATATCAGTTAACAGGTAGACCGGCCTTTAGATGGGTTAGGATATCAGGCATGGGCTTAGATGAAAAAGGAGAAGCTATGCATAAATCCAAGGGTAATGTAATAGACCCTGAGCCGTTCATTAAGAAATACGGTGCAGACGCGTTTAGGTACTGGGCTGCTGCAAGCGCCAAACTCGGCTACGACTACCGCTTTAGCGAGAGAACGATAAGGTCGGGACTTCTTTTTGCTACGAAGTTGTGGAATATTGCTAGGTTCATTTCGAGTTTTCCTGAGCCGAGCAGTTTCGAGCTCAGGCCTATTGATAGGGCAACCCTCTCTCTCGTGAATAGGCTAGTAGTAGAAGTTGACAAAGGATACAGCGAGCTCGACGTCTTCGAGCCAATAACAAAGATATACCAGTTTACCTGGAACTACTTTGCATCGCACTACATAGAGCTGGTTAAGTCGAGAGCGTACAACTTTGCTAAGACTTACAGCGAGCTGGAACAGAAAGGAGCCTGGTACACGCTGCACTATGTTCTTCGCAGAATACTCACAATGCTTGCTCCAATAATGCCGTTTGTCACGGACGCCATATATAGAGAGCTCTACAACAAGTCTGTTCACGCAGAGAGATTTCCAGAAGTAGATGAGAACTACTTAAAAGAGCCTTACGAGCTGGCACTAGAAGTTCAGGATGTAAACCACGCTATATGGAAATATAAGAAGAACAGTGGAATCAGGCTTAGCGAGCCTCTGAAAAAGAAGGTGTACTTGCCACTGCGGCTCGAGCCTGTGATAAAGGAGCTCATAGACCTGCACAAGCTAGAAAGTGTGGAATTCTATAGCGAGAAGCCGCCAGAGGGCTTAGTGAGCATTGGTGGAGGAGTATACTTAGAGCCGTAGATTCTATAGATCCTAGAATCACGTCATTATCTGCGCACTAATTTTTCAATGCTCCATGCAACTCTCCTAAGCAGAACTCTAAAAGGGCGCGCTCCAAACACGGGGCGTACGCGCCCCTTTCTAATGGCATTCAAAACATTTTCTAGATTCACTTCGTCTACTTCGATAATAGTAAAGGCGCTTCCAAGCTCGTCTAGTATGTGTGCATCACTATTTGCAAGGCCTGGTTTTCCCAGCATCTTGGCGGCTTCAATGGCCCTGTAATTTGCACCCTTAGTCGAAGAGGCGTTCCATACCTCAATAGCGTCCCATTCCTTGTAGTCAAAGATGACATCGCCTATTCCTAGTCTCGTGATGTCGAAGGGGTGTGCCGGAACTACTAGACAGTTCTCTGCGTGTGCTTTTTCAATTAGCTTGTCCAGCACTCGCGGCAAATTCACTTCGTTACTGCAATAGACTAAGATGTCGCCATGATCTGTTCTGACCTCTATGCCGGGAATGACTAAGACTTGAGATGAGAGCTTTTCAGCGTAACGCTTTGCAACGATGCTTCCAGCGAAAGTGTCGTGGTCTGTTATTGAGATTACATGGAGGTTTTTGTAAACAGCGTAGAGCACTACTTCACTTGGAGAAGGTCTTCCATCGCTGTACGTCGTGTGTATATGCAAGTCTGCTTTGACTATCATGTTCTACCCACTACCCGATATGGTTGGCTGACGACATAATATATAATGAATCAATTAATACTTGATACTGCTTGTGCCCAGTCGGGGTCGTGTTAATTGAAGGTATTAGTCGAAGTAAATACAGAAAAGTGCGATTTGTGCGGACTATGTGTTGACTACTGCCCTGCCTTCGTGTTTTCTATAAGAGATCAACTGGTAGTCGCCGATAGCTCTAAGTGCATCGAGTGCTATGGATGCGTGCCTCTGTGCCCAAGGGAAGCTATATGCGTTAAACTAGAGGGGGATAAGCGCGCGCTGTCAGTCTTTACTGAGAAGCCTCAGTAGTACGGCTTTAACTCGCTTTTGCAAAACGGGCACTTGTAGTGTACTTTTCGAGCATCAGCTGCACAGAAGTAGGCCTTGATACCCTGACTTAAGCACTTAGGGCAATAGTACACGTTTTTCAAGTCGTAAGCGTGGAATAGGTCTAGCGTTGTTGCACATATTATGCACTTCTCAGTTACCCACCCTCTATGCCCTGACTTGTTAGCACCTCTAAGCAGCCCTATGGTCAAGTCTTAAATCACCTAATCTTGACATCAATGAAACGGGGCTTTTTAAATCGGTGTTCCGCATGATCATATATGCGACTTCTGACATACACAGCCCTTTGTATACTCCCCTATTTATAGAGGCGCTGAACAGGACTTCTGGAACTCCCGACATTTTCCTGCTCGTGGGAGACCTCGTTGAGAAGAACAACGTGATGGCGTTTAAGCAGATCTACGAAGCCTTGAAAAGGAAGTTTCCATCGACAGCTATAGTCGCCGTTTTTGGTAATGAGGAGTACAGAGGTTATGAAAAGCTGTATGAGACGCTCTACAAGGACGTTACTTGGCTAAATGACAACTACGTGGCTTTAAGAGACAAAGAGCTATGCATCGTCGGGACGCGCGGAGGGCTTGATAAGCCCACTACGTGGCAAGCCAAGCACATGCCCGGGATAGAAAGGTACTACAGAGAGCTCCCGTTCAAGATAGTAAACATGTGCAGAGAATTGAGGAAATCCGGGTGTAAAAAGATACTACTTGCATCACACTATGGAGTTACAGACAAGAACCTCGTTGGCGAGGATCCCAAGACCTATCCCTACTTAGCTTGCACAGCTTTTAGTAAACTGATTAGCAGGGAAGTAGTTGACCTAGTTATTCACGGCCATATTCATCTGGGTAGACTTGAAAGAGTCGAAGTTAATGGCGTGCCAGTATATAATGTCGCCTTGCCGGCGCGAAAGAAAATAGTAGAGCTAGAAATATAGTCTTACTTCAGCCCCTCAAACGAGGCAAATGCTGCTGTAACAGTTACGACTTCGGAGGCCCATTCAAACGAACGCCCGCTTCTTCTCAAGGCTATGTCTAGCTCGAGCATGAGCTTGCTGCACTCAGGAGTCGACATGTAGCCGCACTCTTCGGCTTTCTGGGCTTTACTTGCTAAGTCGGGAGCGAGGTGTTGCCTAATCAATTCCATGTATAAAGCCACAGAGGAGTTCTCAAGACTCTCGTACTTCCTGTACAACTCACTTAACTTCTTTAAATACGTGAATACAAGTGCTTCACGCGACTCTATTAGTAAGAAGCTGCGCCACCTAGATCCAAGAGCTCTATAAATGTCATTGAAGCTTACGCCTGCTTGTACTAGTGCTAGTTGCGTGTAGCCGAGGTTACTGAGGTGCTCGTACATGTCTTCGCGCCCAGCTATTTTCAAACTATCTATGACTTGCTTTATGCTGCTCCACTTGCTAATAGAGTTGACTAGGTCCAGCGCCTTCTTGAACTTTGAGCTCTCCTCTAGTATGCTCTCCACTCCACTAAGCCCTATGCTGAGACTGCCCACAACTAGGGGGAGCGTATATTGTGGGTGAACACCTGTACATAACCTAAGGGACTCCCTTATAGTACTGGAAAGCAGCTTCCCAAGGTCTATGCTTGTTAGTGCCTGTTCGCCCCTCCTAATTCTGTCGCCCTGTTCAAGGGCTTCTACGATAAAGTCTATTGAAGACACTATGTTGCAAAGCACCTCGTCGTAGTTTCTGCCCGGTGCAAGCCTGTGTAGGCCGCCCGGCTTAATTGAAGCACTTAGGCCCAATAAAGCACCTCTCGCGAGGTTTTTTGCTACGTGCAAATACTCGCTTGACATAGCTGCCAATACCACTTGCTAGCCTCATTAGTAATACTAATATGTCTTCTCATTTAACAATCCTACCTCGTCTTCAAGCATTTTAAGCAGGACCTTTACTCTTTCTGTGAGTACTTGCGCGACTTTCTTGGAATATTCGTAGTGCATGAGTTGGTGGAGCTTTAGTATCTTATCATAGAAGTGCTCTATGGATTCCCTAAGCGTGCGTCCATGGCGCTCACCGTAAATAAAAACCCTTAGAAAGCCGACAACACCAAGAGCATCTAGCTTATCTGCGTCGCTGAGTACCTTCCCTAGCTCGTTCACGGCCCTTCTCTCGAGCTTCCTAAAGTAGCTAAAGCTATGTGCTAAAATGGCTGTTGTCACTTCTTCTATGAAAGCACTACTACAGAGGGCTTCTTTGAGCATCTCGTCAGCCACTACGGCGGAGTAATATGCGTGAGGCTCGCCCACGAATCTGCCTATATCATGGAGGTACACAACCAGCTTCAGCGCGCTCATATTGATTGGTATGCTCTCGGATTCTACTATTTTCTCGGCCCACTTGTAGACCCTCTCTACGTGAGGTAGCCCATGATCGAACGAGTTGTCATAAAGGCATTTCGCTATTTTGAGCAAGATCTCGACTTCTCTCTCACTACACGTATTCATGAGAACACTCCACCAAAATCCTCAGAGCGTCTAAGGGGACGCGGAGTCCGTAGTCTTTTTCAATAGCTTTGGCGGCCTTAATTACGTCAAACCCGCTATCTAGGAGCTTCTTAGTTACAAGCCACGTAAAGGTATCTAAGTGCAAACACGATATTGAGAGCTCGTCGCATACCGTTTGCCAGGCTTTCTGTACTAACTTTGCACTTGCGGGACTCATTAAGTCGCGTACGCAATTGCCGAGCTTACCACGGCAACCCTCTAAAAGGCAGCTAATTAGCGCGAGGGCAGTATTTCTAAAATCAACTGGAATTCCGATATCGCCGAAGTCCGGTTTAGCTCCACAAGCATAGCAGACATACCCATACATTTTACCTGCGAAAATAACAGTTTTACTGCTCGTGTCGGAACCAAGTATTTCTGCGAGATTGGCCACGAGCTCCCGTATGTTTTTGCAATAATCTAGTGCAGCGCTGCGAAGAGCCTCCACAAGCTTTGCCGAGAGAACTTTTCCCACCCTTTTTAGCTTCTGCTCCATGAGGAACACATTGCCGCACTTTACGAGAAACTCGCGAAAGCCTCCCAGCGTAGGCTCCTCCCACGCTCTTTCAGAAAAGTAGTCAGCAAAGCATGTCCAGTACTCTTCGCCAGTTGATCTAAGTTTATAGCTCACAATGCTATTAAGGACGACGAGAACGAATGCTTCGTTACATCCACGGGCACGTACTAAGCGCTCAATTGCAATATATTGGGGATCTCTCAGGTAGAGGTCTTCTATTTGGCTCTTAAGAGGCTTCAAGGCCTCTGCAATACGTACAGCTTTTTCGTAGTTTATTTTAACCGCCAATCAAATCACCCATGTGAACGCAGTATCTCGCTACTTATATTGTGACGGGTCGAGTAAAAGTGGTGTCGGTTATAATTACGTGTAAGAACGATGTGGTGGTCAAATACGAGGATGCTAGGGAAATTGTAATTTACGACATGGATTCCAAGAAGATAGTATTAAGGAGGGAAAAGCCTCCCCACCCTGAGCTGTTAGAAGATATTGTGGAAGAGTACGACGTGTGTGCAATGCTAACGGCGTCTATAGAGCCCGAAACCGAGGAGGTCTTCGCCACTATGGGAGTCAAAGTCGTCTTAGTAAAGCAGTCTAACATTGAAGAAGTCATTAACGAGATATTCATCTAGGTGATTCGAGTGCTGCCACACATCATGATAGACACGCTTGACCCTGCTAAGAAGGTTCAGGCCGAGATCGAGAAGATCCTCGGAGAGATTTGCAAGCTCGATTACTCAAATGCTTCAATAGAACTAAACATCTACCTGTGCGGCACTGCACTGGTTTACGTCTATAGGAGTGGCAGTTTACTGCTCATAGACGTGCTTAGAGGCGAGGACTTGCTCGACAAGATAGCCGACTACGTGCCGGCTCAAAGCACAATTATTAGGCTTATTGAGAGAGGTATTAAAGAGCCGAGGTAAGGACCTTGTCTAATGCTTCTCGCGCGCCCCCAAAAATAGTGCTAGACTTCGATCCAAGGAGCTGTAAAGGTTTCCTGGAAAAGTCGCCCTTAGCAGACGAGCTCGCAGAGAAGTGGTTTGGAAAGTACTTTGAGGACCGCTTAGAGCTGGATCTTGTTGAAGTAGCCTACTTGCTATTGCAGGGTAGGGCCCACATTCGCCACTCCAACTCATTTATAAGCGACCTCGACAACCTGGTCTCTACATACCCTCAATGCTTTGAGAAGTTCTTCTGGCCCATGCTAACGGTATACAAAGACCTGAGAGACAGGGGTAGAAGAGTAAAAGTAATAGAGGCGATGAAGTTTCTCGTAAGAGATAAGAGTGGCGACTTGAGGCTAATTCAAGTCCTCGAAGAAAAAACCCCGTTACAAACTAGCCGCGTATTTGACCTCATTGACGAGGCCCGGAGAAATAACCTAAAAGTAACCCTTGCAATAGTGAGCTTGCACGGCGAGCTAACGTACTACGAGCTTGTTCAAGCGGATTTAAGGGCCGGGTAGTCATGTCTGGCGAGCCTTACAATCCACCGCGTGGGATGCGCGACATAATTGGCGAAGAAGCAGAGCTCTACGAGTATTTGTTCAGCGAGTTTAGATCTATTGCTAGAGCAAGGGGGTTTGAGCCCATAATCACGCCCACTCTCGAGTACTTCAAGCTATTTGAAGCCAAGAGCGGCGAGGAAATTAGAAATGCTATGTACGTCTTCGAGGACAAGAGCGGCAGGCTCTTAGCACTAAGGCCTGAAATAACGGCAAGCGTTATTAGGGCTTACATTAGACACATGAGAGCAAGGCCTAAGCCAATAAGACTCTACTATATTGCACAGTGCTTCAGGTACGAAGAACCCCAATATGCTAGATATAGGGAGTTCTGGCAAGGAGGGTTAGAAATCATTGGAGATCCCGATGTAAATGCCGACTTATCTGCAGCAATTACTGCAAGCGAGTTTCTCGAAAGAGTGGGAGTAAAGCACTACTACATTGCTGGAAACGTACTCGTGTATCGAAGTCTCATGAGGAAAATGAATATCGAAGAGGAGTTCCAAGACCACATACTACACTTAATTGATAAAGACCAGGTCGATAGGGCCTTGGAAGAGCTCAAGGCCAAGGTAGGAGACGAGAAAGCGGAGATCTTTAAGCGATTTGTTGAGGTAGACGACATTAACAAACTAGAGCAGCTAATTGAAGGGCACAAGGACTTCCTAGGAGAGCTGTACGAGACTGTTCAAAGAGAACAAGAAAGAATGCTGACATTCATTGATACTTTAAGACAGCTTGGCTACGATGTGAGGTACAGCTCTAAGCTCGTCAGAGGACTTGCTTACTACACTGGATTGATATTCGAGTACAAAGTACCATCAGAGAAACTAACTCAAAGCATTGGGGGTGGGGGCAGGTATGATGGGCTTACAGCAGTCTACGGTGCACCATTCGAGTATTCAACGGGCTTAGCCCTGGGAATTGATAGAATAGCTCTTGTACTTAAGGAATCCTTTAAGCCGCGTCACCCAGTAAAGGCCGTTATACTAGTGCTGGATAACGCGCCTCTACACATTGGCTACAAAATTGCAAAAATGTTGCCAAGGGATTTCCTAGAAGTGTTTGTGTACAGAGCACGCAGTATCTCTAGGGCGCTAGAGTATGCAAACAAGCTGGGCTGCAGGTACGTCCTCATATATGGTGAAAAAGAGCATTCAATGGGCGTGATTACGCTAAAAGACATGTCAACAGGCGAGCAAAAGCAAGTACCCATAGGTGACGTTTTAAAAGAGATCCAGCCGGCCCTGCACGCCCGCTAGCACAAGACAGCACGCTTATATAAGTCCCTGAGGAGTTAAAGCATACTAGACTTTGTAAGTGTGGTGTTTCCTCGTGCCTAGGATAAGGCTCGAGAAAATAGGAGACTACGAGTGGCGAATACCTGCAGGCGCGAAGTCCTGTATGAAGACAGATGCCATTATATTCGCTGATGAGTACTTGCTCGAGAAAATGGAATCAGACCTAACTCTTGAACAAGCAGCCAATGTTGCGTGCTTGCCCGGTATAAGGCTCTACTCGTACGTAATGCCAGATGGCCACCAAGGTTACGGCTTTCCAATTGGAGGCGTAGCGGGATTCGACGTAGAAGAAGGCGTAATAAGCCCTGGTGGAGTTGGATACGACATTAACTGCGGCGTGAGAGTCTTAAGAACAAACCTCTCACTAAGCGACATCAAGGGCAAGTTAAAGGATCTAGTAGAAACTATTTTCAAAAACGTACCAAGCGGTGTTGGATCGACAGGACAGCTCAGGCTGTCGATTAGCGAACTAGATGAAGTGCTCGAGTATGGTGTTAAATGGGCCATTGAGCGTGGCTTTGGCTGGGAGAGAGACGCTGAGCACACAGAAGAAAGAGGTTCGATGAAAGGTGCTAGAGCAGATAAAGTCAGCAAGGTGGCTAAGCAGAGAGGACACGAGCAGCTGGGTACACTTGGAGCAGGCAATCACTTCCTCGAGATACAAGTAGTCGATAAAATATACAATCCCGAAATAGCGAAAGTCATGGGAATTACTCACGTGGGACAGATAACGCTAATGATTCACACTGGCAGTAGGGGGCTTGGACACCAAGTAGCAAGCGACTACTTGATGATAATGGAGAGAGCGATGAGAAAATACGGGATATCGGTGCCTGACAGAGAACTCGCAGCAGTGCCCTTCAAAAGCCCCGAGGCGCAGGACTACTTTGCTGCGATGGCGGCAGCCGCTAACTTCGCGTGGACAAATAGGCAAATAATAACTCACTGGGTTAGAGAAAGCTTTAAGCACGTCTTCAAAAAAGACCCCGAAGAGCTCGGACTAGAAGTAATATACGATGTAGCGCACAACATAGCTAAGGTAGAAGAGCACGTTATTGAAGGCAAGAGGTACAAAGTCGTAGTCCACAGAAAGGGAGCAACAAGAGCATTTCCACCAGGACACCCCGATATACCGGCAGATTATAGGTCAATAGGGCAACCGGTTCTAATACCAGGCAGCATGGGCACAGCAAGCTACATACTCGTAGGCGTACCAGAGGGCCTCAGAACATGGTATAGTGCACCTCACGGAGCTGGAAGGTGGTTGAGCAGAGGAGATGCCATCAGGTCGTACTCTCCAGACAGAGTAATTGCCGAGCTCAGCAGTAGAGGTATAGTAGTTCGCGCGGCAACAAAGAGAGTAGTCAGCGAAGAAGCGCCAGAGGCCTACAAAGACGTTGACAAAGTCGTATTCGTAGCTGAAAAAGTCAAGATAGCACGCGCAGTAGTAAGGCTTACGCCAATAGGCGTTGTCAAGGGCTAGCATTTTCCGCTCATTTTTACCCTAGCATCCTTACTAAAACAGCTTTGCGAGCCTTTACTGAAGTGCTCGACGAACGCTGTCTTTGCTCATAGATACTAATTTCTAGAGCAGAACGCTTCACTAAGCGTTCGCGTTTGAGAGCACTCTTGCTACAACTAGGAGGAGGTTCTATTTTACCGCGCAAAGAGCTTTTTAGGTGTTCGCCTCAGTTTACGAAGCTAGAACCAGCCTCTTAATCTGTTATTCATATTATAAGGTACGAGCTTTTCACAACGCATAACCTCCTCACTAGAACCTAGAAGTGAGGTACTATGTTTTTACTTAGGAGAGTTAGAGGAGCATAATTGATTGTGCTAATCGAAAGTAGCGGCTCGGACGAGTCAAAAGTATTAAGAAGATCACAGGTATGCTAAGGCTTATCGGGCATTAGCGGGCCCGCCGGGATTTGAACCCGGGCCCTCCGGCTCCGAAGGCCGGCGCCCTATCCTGGCTAGGCGACGGGCCCTACGTTACACTCTGTTTTTGAGGAGTTTATTTGCAGCTACGCGGTTTTAAAGATGTATTCCTTTGTTGTGTAGCCTTCTTTAGTGAATGTTATTAAGTCTACGCCATCACCCGAAAGCACGTCTCTCTCAATAACAGTCTTTATAGCCTCTACGGCCATTTTCTCGGCTTCCTCTACGCTGAGGTCTTCTCTGTATCTCGGCTCGATGTAGCCTAGTGCTATTTGTGCTCCTGATCCGAGAGCTGCGTATCGCTCTTCAATTATGCTTCCAACGGGGTCGAGTATAAAGAGCGAGGGCCCTTCTTCGTCGTAGCCTCCTACAATGACTTCGGTAAACATGGGGAAGAGCTTATAGCTGTATAGTACTATCGAGAGCACTTTTGCAAGACCCCGCGTTCTTATCTCCCTGCCGTGTTGAAGCTCATAGTACTTCGCTTCTAATTTTAAAATCCTGGTTAAGTAGCCAATATCTCCCATGAGCCCAGCAAATGCCACGCCACTCCTACTTGTAATTGGGTAGACTTTCTTTGCGTGCTTGCTTATTACGAAGCCCCCATAGCTTACTCTCTTCTCGCTTGCTAGTACAACGCAGTTAGCTGTTCTAATACCCACTGCTGTTCCCGGAATTAGCGACATGCAAACCCCTGGCAACGTCTATTGGTACAGGCTATTATATAAGAGTGCTTGCAGAGCTCGTGGAGCGGAGTACTTTCGGTAAACACCCTGAGCCGAGTCCACTAAACGCCCGGTATAAACAAGCCCAGTAAAACCCCCATGAAAGGAAAACGTGGTGTAGTACTGTGGACTGCAAGTACTGCGGAGGCGCGCTCATCTGGGATTACGAGCGCGGAGAAATGGTCTGTGCTAAGTGTGGAGTAGTCGCAGACCACTTGACAACACTAGAAGCTGGGGAGTTTAGAACAAAACACCTAGAGCTCGACAGCGGGCTAAACACGAAGAGAAGTCGTAGAGTAGGAGAAGTAGTATCTCGAGAATACAAGCATGCACTTAAACTCTATGAAAAGTGCGTGAAGATATCGAGAGAAAGGCCCTGGTTTGAAGTAGACTACGACAAGGTCCTGAAAACCGGGAAGTTTGTACACGCAATAAAATCTAAGGCATCTATTGAGGCACGCAGGAACCTGGAGTCCATGGGCTACTTGCAAGTACTGCGAAAGGGGCTTGAACTGATAAGTGCAGTAAACCCGGCTTTTCTCGCGAGGAGTGAACGGGGCAGGTATGCTTTAGCTTACATGTTGCTGAAGAGACTCGAAACCGGGATTAAACCGAGTAGCGAGGAAGTAATTAGGATTTTTAACATAAGCCCAGCCAGCTACAGAAGACTCTGCGTGGTTGTTGATAAGATACTATCGCAAATGAAGTCCATCGATGTCCGTGCTTAGCAAGAGTCTGCAGTAGTTTTTAAGAGCGGCAGAACATGCCAGGAATTTGGTAGAAACAAGGCTAATGAGCAGTCATGAAACCAGCAGCTTACATCAAGAGCTACGAAGAACTCTACAATCAAATCAATGAAAGACTCAAAACCATGAGAAAACTCAGTGGAGAGTGCTTTAGAGACTTCATGATTCGAAAGCTCAGTTACGTATACCGAGCAGTTACCGAAGAACTAGAAAACCTGAGCAAGGTGCTAAGCGATGTGGAGAGCGCTGGCGACTTCTACAAAGAGCTTTTTCAAGTATTTACAGGCTATGATGCTGGAAGCCTCGCTGCTAAGGCAAAGAAGTACGCTAGAGTGGCCAGGAACATATACTATGAGGCTCTCGGAGAGTTCAGGAGGCTGAGTGAAGACAACGGCGTAGGCTCATCAGAGCTCTTTAAAAGGAGTGCTGGCAGGTTGTTATCGCTTTACAAGAGGCTTTCGAGAAAAGTTCTGCTAGTGAAGAAGTACCTTGTCGAAGTCTCGAAAATGCCGGATGTGAGAGGGGACTATGTAGTGGTTATTGCGGGGCTGCCTCAGGTCGGGAAGTCAACGCTGCTATCTAAGCTAACAAGAGCTAAACCAGAAATAGGCAACTACCCCTTTACGACAAAGACGCTGATAGCCGGCCACTTGGAAGTAGATGGCTTTGGAAAAATAGTCCTTTTAGACTCCCCCGGCATGCTGGACTCTCCAATAGAAGAGAAGAACTTAATCGAGCTCAAGGCCGTTCTTGCTATAAAGCACCTTGCAAACCACTTGCTCTACGTGTTCGCGGTATATCCTCATTTCTACTATACGCTTGAAGAGCAAGTCAGGGTATTCTCGCAGGTTACTAAGCTCCTCGAAGGCAAGCCGGTAACAGTTGTCCTCAATAAAGTAGACCTCTTAGGCTTAGATCAAGTAGAGGAGGTAGTACGTGGAATTAAAGAGTACACCGGATTCGAGCCCCTCCCGGTCTCAGCACTAACTGGCTATAACCTTGAGCTACTAAAGAAGGTTTTGATCGACGCGTTCATGGCTGGAAAGAAATCCCAGTAATAGTGACTATGCCCGGCTTGTTAAGCTCGCCATCTATTTTCACAACTGCATCTGGCATAAACATTTTAGCTACTTCTATTGCTGTGAGCAAGTGCATCGTTATCCTGGCAACGCCTGCTCTACTAGTTCCCTTGGCTAGGAACATGTAGGGAATCAGCATGTCACCCATGTGGCGATCAAAGGCCATCCCTGTTTCAAAGTCCTCTACTAAAATGCGTGCAGCCTCCTCACCTACTACCTCGGCCGGCTTACCCCTCTCGCCAACGGCGTCTCCACCTAACCGCGCCCCGCTACTAGTTTCGATAAATGCTAGTATACCGCTGCCTGGGCCGAGATGAGGGTCCTTGTCGGGCGGATACGTCTCTAGCTCTATGTGAGGTCTTAGTCCAGTTGCGCTTTCTAGCACCTTTGCTGCAGCATCAGCCTGTCTCTTGGCCACGTGAGCTGGGAGCTTTACGCAGTGGCTGATTATTTTCAGGGCTACTGGCCTCCCTCTCGATACTATGTCTATAGGTTTGAGGGGCTCTTTGACGGGGTTTACGTGTAACTCTACCAAGCCCCCTCCACGTGGGTAGTGCCCCCGCCTCAAGAGCTTCACGTTTATGTCTACTCCAAAGAACTTTAAGTTGTGCTTAAACACGTGAATCATGTAGTCTATTGGGGGACTTAGAGGCACATTTGTACCACCGCGGATAACTATTCTTGAGCGGCAATCGCTCATGAGAAGTACCGGTAGTATTGCCTGTATAACCAGCGAGACGCTGCCAGCCGTTCCAATATCAAATGTATAGTCGCCACATAGCCTCGCTTTAGGCTTAAACACCAGGGATGTGCTACCTACGTAGTCTCCTTCTACGTCAGCATTAGTCAGCGTTGCGAGTGACTTAACGGCTGTTAAGTGCTGCGGCCTCAACCCCGGGTTGCTTCTTTTAGCTCTAATATTGTATATTTCGAGGGGTTTCAGCGTGAGAGCTGAGAGTGCTAGGGCGTATCTGAGTATTTGCCCTCCGCCCTCACCCATGCTGCCATCTATTCTCACTAAAGTGCTCATCTCTGCACAGCCTCCTGACTCTTTCTGCACCCCGGATTTCGTCTATGAACACGGCTACTTCGGGGGGCACGAGCTCTCTCCAGGCATCATCACCACTAACCATTAAGTTCCTTATTTTGGTTCCATGATATTTTTCGGGCTCTACGAGCTGTATTCTCTTGACCTTAAAACCCATCCACTCAAATAGGTAGAGGGTTTGTGGATTGCCGGATGCAACAGCACACACTTTGGGAGCCATTGACAAGACGTATGCTGGCCAAGCTAATGGCATGTTGATGTCGGGTACTGTGATTATCCATATTTTGTCCCTGAGGTTTCTAGACACAGCAACTCTTGCTATCATTTCAAAGCGCTCTCCAGCAGTAAAGGGGTTTTTACATGTGTATCCTTCTTGAGCACTGCCAATAGCTACTACAACTTCATCGTACTCCATCAACAGCTGCTCTAAAGCTGAAAGGTGACCATAGTGAAATGGCTGAAATCTCCCCGGGAATAGGACTCTTTTCACAGCAAGCACCTCTACGCTAGCTTATTATAAAGCATAGTGAATCGAGGAGCGATGGTGCATGGACTTCCTCGACGTACTGCCTTATATCTCTGCTTCTCCTGAGTATAGAGGCGAGCGCGTCTGTAGCATTTGGCTCGCCGTGAGCTAGTACAACCCTTCTAGGCTTTGGATTAATGGCTCTAACGTAGTTGACGAGCTCTCTTTGGTCACTATGACCACTAAAGCCGTCTATGCTGTGTACTTCAAGCTGTACTTTGATCGTCTCTACTTTGTTCTCGACAACAATTGGTACTTCCTTTGCACCATCTTTAATGGCTCTGCCCAGAGTGCCCTCGGCTTGATACCCAACAAATACAAGTGCGCTATTCGGGTCGTTGGCAACCAGCTTGAAGTACTCTAAGATGGGGCCGCCGTTGAGCATCCCATTCGTTGCAATGATTATTGATGGCCTGTCTTCTACTATATCAGCTCTATTAGCAGGCTTGTCTACTACTATGACGTGGTCTCCACCGAATGGGTTTTGACCACTAAATATGGCGTCTCTAATCTTCTTGTTTAAGTACTCCGGGTAGTGAAGATGTATCAGGGTTACCTCGTTTACTAGTCCCTCAACGTATATTGGTACTTTAGGCAAGAGCCCGGCTTCTATGGCGCTGTTTAGCACGAGGAGGATTTCTTGCCCCCTTCCAGCCGCAAATACCGGTATCAAGACGACGCCTTTGCGCTCAATCGTTCTCTTTACGATTTCAATCAGCTTTTCTTCTGCCTGCGTCCTAGACTCTTGTAGAGTTGCGCCATAAGTACTCTCCATTATTAGTGCCTCTACTCTTGGAAACTCTGTGTGAGCTCTGTTGAGTAGTCTCGTGTCGGCGAATTTGAAGTCGCCTGTGTACACTATGTTGTACAGGCCCATGCCTATGTGGAGGTGTACTATGGCAGATCCCAGTAAATGGCCTGCGTTGTACATTGTGAGCTTGATATCTGGCGCCACGTCGGTTACTTCTTCGTAGTCGACGGTGATCGTGTGGACGAGCATTGTGGCGAGGTCTTTCTCGCCGTAGGGGAAGTACTTACCGCTCTTTTTCATTACGTCAATCAGGTCTTGAATCATTACTGTTGCAAGTTCGCGAGTGGGTCTAGTGACGTAAACAGGCCCCCTGTAGCCGTACTTGTATAGGAGCGGCACGAGCCCTACGTGGTCTAAGTGAGCGTGAGTGACGATAACGCCATCTAGCTCATCTATCTTTAAGAGGTCTATAAATGGGTATCCCTTACCTGGCGAGTCCACCGCTCCTACATTTATTCCAAAGTCGAGTAGTACTTTGCTCTCGCGTGTTTCAACGAGTATGGCTGATCTACCTACTTCTCTAAAGCCTCCAAGGGCCGTTATTCTCACGTAGTTGTTCTTAAATATCACGTCTCTATGTATTCTCTCGCCCAAGAGCCTCATGAACTCTGCTCTGTACTCGCTGTGAGTCTTCAATATGTTTATTACGTCGTTAACCGCCTTAGATTCTGTGGGAATTTTCCTCACTGGCACTAAGCGCCAGCCAGTTTCAGCGAGAACTATTACCAGGTATCCTCTACTTATGAGCAGTCCTGGCTTTTCGGCCTTTACCCAGACTTCTCCAGTGTGGTCGTCAAAGTACATTTGAATGGGATCTAGGCCTACTTCTCTTGGAACGATTTGCATTATTTTCTCTCTAGCTTCGCTTGGCGGGAGCCTGTGTTCTTTTTGTACTCTTATTATAATTTTCTTGTGTACTTTTTTTGCTAAGTGCTGCGCTAATTGCGGGTACTTAGCTAAGGCCTCTCGGTTACTGACATATATTACTATGTACGGCCCTTCAAACTCCACACTTGGATACCCTAATTCTGGTGGCACGTCTTCTAGTATGCTCTTAATTATCGCCATTTTTCCTTTATCAAGCAGTACTCTTCCAATAGACAATTCTCGGCACCTAGATAACCGAGAGGAGTAAGTAATTACGTGGCTCCACGTATACCTACGACAAATAGCTTATAAGCCTTAATCATTAAGCACTCGAGTTAAGAAGCCTCAAGAGTCTTTTTCAGCGGCACTGTCTTCTCGAGTACCACTCCATTGCGCCCAATAACAAGCACGTCTATGCCGTCGCCCGTGAAACCATCTCTCATGAGCGCTGCTTTAACGGCTTTAACAGCCAAGTCTGCCGCCTCCTCAACACTCATGTTGTCCTTGTACTCCGACTCTAGAACACCATACGCTACAGGGGAACCACTACCTGTTGCTGTATACTTTTCCCTCGTAATAGTGCCGTATAAGTCAATGTAGTATAGCTGGGGCTCATTACCGTCATGTCCACCTAACAGTAGCTGTACTACGAAGGGGTAGACTCTAAGGTAAAATGAGAGAATTAGAGAGAGGCGACTTGCTAAGCTTGCTAGGCTAATTGGCTTACCAACTAAGGCCTCATATCTTCTAGCATAGTACCTGGCGTTTTCAATGAGAAACTGCGCGTCTGCAACAAGTCCTGAGATTGTTAGGGCTGCGCGGTCTGTTACTAGTGCTATCTTTTTGACTTGCTTGTGGTAAACAGCAGCACCAGCCGTCGCTCTCTTATCAGCAGCCAGTACTACGTGATCTCTTACTACAAGGCCTACAGTGGTGGTTTTGGACTCTTGCTTCAAAATAGCACCTCTAGTCTTTGAACTTCAGGTTAGTAGAAGTACTTCAATGCTTAAATACTTGTACAGGGCTAAGAGCCGCAACGGAGAGCTCGTAAAGAGATGTTTTGATAGGCAGGTGAGTCTGTATTAGCAGACTCCACGAAATAGTACTACCCAGTAGAGTAGTTATTGGAGAAGGCGCGATCTATAGCGTGCCCAAGCTCCTCCGGGATTTGGGTGGAGAGCTTAGTGTTGCGATAGTTACTGGCGAGAACACTTATAGGGCTGGCGGAGTAATAGTTGAAGACCTCATTAAGGGGTTTTCGCGGGTTACTGTAGTAAAAGTAAAGAGCGCGCATGTAAGTGTGGCCGAAGAAGTGGTTAACAAGCTCTCTAGCGAGAAAATAGACGTAGTTCTGGGTGTTGGCGGAGGCAAGTCTATAGACGTCGCTAAGTACGTTGCATCAAAACTCGAAGTGCCCGTAGTAAGCATTCCACTAGCACCAAGTCACGATGGTATTGCAAGCCCCTTTGCTAGCTTAAAAGGCACAGAAAGGCCCTACAGCACCTACACAAAAGTCCCATACGCTATAGTAGCTGACACAGAGCTGCTGTCTAAGGCTCCAAAAAGGCTAATACTCTCGGGAATAGGCGACCTCCTCGGAAAGCTCGTATCTGTTAGAGACTGGAAGCTCGCTCACAAGCTCAGAGGAGAGTACTATGGAGAGTACGCAGCCCAGCTCGCGCTACTCAGCGCGAGGCATGTCATTAAATACCACGAGATAATTGCGAGAGGCACTCCTGAGGGAGTGAGAATACTGGCAGAAGCGCTGATTAGTAGTGGGGTTTCAATGTGCATAGCTGGCTCTAGCAGGCCTGCTAGTGGAAGTGAGCACTTATTTGCTCACGCCCTAGAGCTACTTGCACCCGGCAAGCTGCTTCACGGCGAGGCAGTGGCGCTTGGCACTGTGCTAATGCTTTATATATACAGTGACTCGTCATGGAGAAAGGTCAAGAGGATCATGAAGAAGGTGGGGCTTCCCACAACAGCTAGGGAAGCGGGGCTTCCGCCGGAGATACTGGTAAAAGCGCTCACAATAGCTCATACAATAAGACCGGAGAGGTACACCATATTGGGCGAGAGGGGGCTCTCAGAGGAAGCGGCAGTCAAAGCACTAAGAGAAACCGGGATTATTTAAGCTTCAAGTGAGCAAGGTGAGGCAGCGCTGTGCTTAGAGCGCTGATCCTGGCTTGGCTATCCCATTTTCAAGGGAGTAGATTTCGCGAGAGCCTGGTGCTATAACGCTACTTCTGAGTCTTCGAGCTTTGTGTTGAAGGCTTTGATATCTCCTCTTGGTACACTAGTTTATCAACATTGTCTCCCAGAAGCTCAAACACGTCGGCTGCTAATGTTAACTTGGCGTAGCCCAGGTTTTCTCTAGTAATGTACTTTCCGGATATTTGCAGCAAGAGCTTCTTCTCCTCGGGAATATATGTCAAGCCAATGTCGCTTGCGGGTATGTTCAAGTGCCTTGATGCTAAGGCCCTTACTTTTTCTTGAAAATCCTCCAGCTTCTTTACAACTCTGACTTTGTAGACAATAACTTTGCCTGCTAGGGGGTGGTTGAAGTCTATTACAACGCGCCCCCCACTTATCTGCCTGACAATCCCACGCATACCTCCAACTTCAACCGTGTCTCCAACGTTTATTTCATAGCCACGTCTTTGAAAGTCCCTTAGGCTAAATACCTTCACTTTATTAGGGTCTCTGAGTCCAAAGGCCTTTTCGGGAGGTACCTCGATTTCCTTCTCCTCGTTTTCAGACATTTTGGCAATTTCTTCTTCTACGTATGGATTAAGCCAGTTTTTCCCCAGTACTATTAGTGTTTGGCCGTACAGCTTGTTCGGATCGTAGACGTTTTCGCGCTTTGCTAATTCTAGGTCTGTTGTATCTATTATTGTTCCCGTGTCTTTTACGCGGACGGTGTACTCTATTAGCAGAAAGTCTCCCCTGCTAAATGGCATGCTGATCGCCTCGTTAGCCAGCAGTTTTATCACGGCAAGCAGTCCTTAAATACCTACATGCCTTAGTAACGTGCCCGCTATCCTTGCCTTTACAGGAGAGAGCCTTGTTTGCGAGCCTTTATAAGACTCGTGCTATTTTAGATTCATTGTAGCTGCTCGGCAGACAGCGATGCCGTACTAAAGGTGGAATACGTGAGTGAGACTGCACACAAAATACTAGAGGAAAACTTAGGAAACCTCGTATTAATAAAAACACGCGAAGGAGTTGCAATACGTGGTAGGCTGAGGAGTTTTGATCAGCACTTAAACGTAGTTTTGGAAGACGCCGAGGAAATTAGGAAAGAGCCTTCAAGTCCAAGAAGACTAGGTACTGTAGTTATAAGAGGAGATAACATAATATTCATATCTCCGCTAACAGAGTAGAGTAGCGTAAAGGCAGCGGTGATTATTGTGGTCAAGGGCACGACTAGCTTTGGCAAACATGGAAGAAGTAAAACGCACATCAGGTGCAGGAGGTGTGGTAGACACAGCTACAACGTTGCAAAGGGATATTGTGCAGCTTGTGGATTTGGAAGAAGCAAGCGCATAAGGAAGTATAGCTGGCAGAATAAAAAGGTGAATAGAGTTAGAATAGTGTGACCTTGAGTCAGGATTAGTTGCGTAGTAAGTAGTACGGGGTTTTCAGGGGCCTTTAGGGTAGTAGGGTTTGCTCGATTAGCTCTACGTGGTGCACGCTCTTGGCCAAGTACCTTATTAAAGCACAAATAGTGGTTGATGGCGTAGTAGATAAGCACGACATCATAGGCGCGATCTTTGGACAAACGGAAGGACTGCTTGGAGCAGAGTTCGATTTGAAAGCGCTTCAGGACAAAGGGCGCCTGGGGAGAATACAAGTAGTCACAAGAGTTCAAGGCGGAAAAACCATAGGCGACATACTAATACCAAGCAACTTGGATAGAATCGAGACGGCACTTCTCGCGGCATTAATAGAAATAATTGACAGAGTTGGCCCCTACGATGCAGAGGTCAAAGTCGTAGACATCATTGATACTAGATCAGAAAAACTCAGGAAAGTGATCAATAGAGCTGTAGAAATACTAAAGGTCTGGGGCAAGGAGAAGGCGCCAGACATTAAGGAGATAATTAAGACTGTTCAAGAAAGACTAAAGACGCCGGAACCCACGTCTTACGGCCCAGAAGAACTCCCGGCGGGACCCGATGTTGACAAAAGTGATACCATAATAGTAGTTGAAGGCAGAGCAGACGTTATAAACCTGCTGAGATACGGTTACACAAATGTAATTGCCCTAGGCGGAGCACGCAGAGTTCCAGAAACACTGAAAAACCTCGCTTCGATCAAAAAAGTCGTGTTGCTCGTAGACGGAGACCACGGTGGCGACCTCGTAATTAGAG
Source organism: Desulfurococcaceae archaeon (assembly GCA_049970695.1). Taxonomy (GTDB): domain Archaea; phylum Thermoproteota; class Thermoprotei_A; order Sulfolobales; family Desulfurococcaceae; genus UBA285. The sequence goes on along the minus strand of JBMFML010000004.1, from coordinate 34,538 downwards.
AAGTATTGAGAACTATGAAAGTAGACTACATTGCGAGAGCTCCGAGCGGAGTCGAGGTAGAAGACCTGACGGGGAGAGAGCTCGAAGAAGTACTCTCAAAAGCTCAGCCAGTTTTTGACTACTTGAATGAGAGAGTTAAAGAAGATAAAGAAGCAGAGGCGCTCATCCAAGCTCAGAAGAAATTGCACAAGCTGATCGAAGAAAAAGCCGAAGAAGTAATCAGTATACCATCAAAAATAGTTGAAGTAGCAAAAGCTCTGCAGGGCACACTTGAGTCCATACTTTACTCAAGTAGCTGGGATGAAGTAAAGAGGTTACCTGTTAAAGACGTTGTATCGGAGCTAGAGTCGATCGAACAAGGTAAGGTCTACGCAATTGTAATGGACGGCATAATAACTCAGCGCTTATTAGACGCGGCAACAGCGAAGAGCGTGAAGCTAATAATTGGAGCTAGAGTTGGAAGAGTGCAGTACAAAGACCCAAAGGTAGTTGTACTGACGTTTAATGAGCTTTTCTAGTGCGCGCTTTAATTAGTACTACTGCTTCTTGGCTACGAAATCAAAGAGGCTTTTTCTCGAAGTATAGACCCGCTTTAACTGAGCTTCTGTTACACCAAAGTACTCCAGTATTCTTAGCGCTGCCGGGACTATTTGGTGGTCTATGTAGTAGTTGTGGTCAATCATATTTGGGTCTTTAATCAGCATGTAGGGCTCTGCTCGGTCAGATATTTTACCCGCACCCTTGACAACTACGTATCCTACTTTATCGCCCACGTCGACTCTGTATCCAAGCCTCAGCATCTTCTTAGCTGCTTTCACGTGTGGAGAATCTACGTCGTACTCTGAAATAGGCTTTGTAAGGGTCTTCCATATGATGAGCTTTTCGAGAGGTATTTTGCCTTGAACGAGGTCTGTTATTATGTTTCTAACGTACTCAATAGCCTTCGAGACGTTGCCTTCCCTCAGCAAGATTTCAGTTACTTTTTCCTGGACGTCTTTGGCTACATCAGCCCAATCACCACGCACGGCCTCAAAGCCCACGATGTCGATTCTACCGTCTTCTAGAAGGCCCGCATACCTCTTTTTTGCTTCGCTGAAAAAGACTGCTTTGTAAACTTTGTCTACCTTAATTTCGAAGCCGAGGTCTTTTTGCACGATTTCTATGAACGCGTTTATTTTCTCGGGCTGATAAGTTAGGAAGAGAGAGTCCGTGTCACCATATATTACTTTGAGCCCAAGTCCCTGTGCGATTTCTATAGACTTCCTTATAAGCGCTCTGCCCCAGGCTGTTACAGCTTCTGCGCACTCCCTACAATACCACCTCGCACCAGCCCAGCCCATGTAGCCGTACGTTGCATTGGCCAGTATTTTAATAGCCTTTTGCCTCTCGTCCAGCAGTCTGTACTCGTAAGAGTCGGGCGGGTATTTCTTGAGCTGTTCCTTAAGGGTCTTTCTCAGCTCCAATAGCTTTGTTAAGACGCTCTTAAAGAATCCCGGAGGCTCTTTGACAAAGCAGTGACCAATCTCGGGAGCTACGTTGTGTATCGACTCATCGCACGCGGCGTCTCTCACAATAGTGTCTGGCCCCACATTGTACTTTATCATAATGCTCGGGTACATGCTGGTGAAGTCCAAGACGGCTATGTCCTTGTGAACACCGGGTATAGGTGTTAAGACTACCGCGCCCTTGTAAGGTTCTGCGGGCCTCTCCTCTCTACTTGGTATGAGCTCGCCTCTCTTGTATGCTTCATACATTAAAAACCACTCAAGCCTATGACCAACACTCGCGGCTCCTACTTGGTCTAGCGGTAGTCTCGTGAGGTAGGAGAGTTGCATCGCAAAAGGCAGAAACTTCTCGCCAAGGCCTAGGGTTGAGACTACGTCATCTATATTGTATTTGAGTACGAGTTTCCTCTTCTCCGGACTTCTCCAGAGCTTTGGTATATCTGTGTAGTCTATTAGTGTTCTTTCTTCCCGCTTCATTACGCCGAGGTAATCTGCCACTACATCGAGGCTCTTGAGCTTTATCTCGGGAATTTCTTCGGCGAAGTGTAGTAAGTCCACGTTGAGCCTGCCCGGAATAGAGACGTGCCCATACGTGCTAGTCGACGGAGGCACGCCCTTTCTACGCCCCACATCTAGCTGGATACCGTGTATCTTTGACCTATCGATTAAGTATGGCCAGTCAAAGAAGTTTATGTTATAGCCTAGAATTATGTCGGGGTCGTATTTGTTAATGTAATCTACGAACTCCATGATTATTTTCTTATCGTTGAGATCTTCTGCGACGAATTGGTGCAATTCACCCCTGTTCGTGCCGACACCGATAATGATTATGGGGTCTCTTGCAGCTTTCGGTGAGCCGTGTTCTGTGTAGACCTCAATATCTACAGCGGCTATTCTGAGATCTTTAGGTGGTGTAGAGTCCTCGAGAGAACGCACTTCACCAACAATTTCGTACTCGTCGCTTACTCTGAAACCAGGCGTTAACTTCAGTGGGTTAACTTTAGCGACGTGCCAACCACAAGGCCTCAGCTCCTTGTCTAGCAGATATCTCATTGTAAACCTGATGTCTGCTTCAACAACCTCGTAGACTTCTGGAAGCCTCCCCACTTTTTCTCTGTACTTTCTCACGAACTCTGGTATGACGGTTGTTATTTTGACTGCCTTGACGGGCTTACCATAATACCTCTTGTCTACAACCTCTGCTCCTATAATGGGGGACTGCATTTCTGACTGCAGCTTAATCTTGGAAACTACTAGTTGCGGGTCAACGCCTTCTTTGAGTATCGCGTAAAAATAAGGTCTAAATGTGCGGTCGCGTAAGACAACGCGACGCCCATCTCGAGTCACGGCCCACATGATTATGTGAGGCTCTTTAGCAACGACCTCATAAGTCGCATCCAGCAGGTAAAACTCAAGCTCCTCCATTAGCTCCCACACAATTAAATACTTCTAAAGAGACTGAAAAACTACACTACTATGTGGTAATAGCGAGCAGCGTAGAGGGGCTCCGCTAGTGAGGATTATTGAAAAGAACCTCAGAAACGGGATTGTGAAACTCCAAGTTGAAACGCTCGACGACCTCTGGGCACTATTCAATGTAATAAACAGGGGCGACGTGGTCTACGCTAGAACAACGAGAGAAGTAAAAGTAGGCGAAGGCTCAGAAGGCCGGAGGCTTCCCATGGTACTTGGAGTCAGAGTAGAAGACGTTGAATACCAGGAGTTTAGCAATAGGCTGAGAGTTAAGGGCGTAGTAGTAGATGGACCCGAGGACTATGGAGTTAGAGGCAAGCACCATACACTATCGCTAGGTTTAGGTGATGTAATAACGATTGTCAAGGAGAAGTGGAGCGACTTCGAACTAGACTACATTGAAAAGCTTGCAGTTAAGAAGCAGAAGGTACTCATCGTTCTAGTCGACTCCGAGGACGCCTGTGCGGCTGTCTTGGCAGAGCAGGGCGTGAAATATGTTTGGGAGCGCTCCTCGAGTATACCAAGCAAGCTCTACTCGTTTGACTACGAATCGGCTCTCAGAGAGCACATCGAAGAAGTAGTCGCGAGCTCTCTGCACATTATTTCAAGTGAGAAAGTCGATGCAGTAATAGTAGCGGGACCCGGCGAAGTCAAAAACGCTGTTAAGAGCAAAATTGCCGAGAAAGCGAGTCTTCCAATATACGTTGACACAACGTCTACGGGTAGTTGTAGTGGAGTTAAAGAAGTACTCAATAGGGATGTAGCGAAGAAAATCGCGCAAGAACTAGCTCTACTAAAAGCTGGAGAAATCATCGAGGAATTTAAAGAACTCTTAGTGAAAGACCACGAGCTGGTATCATACGGTCTTGGCAATGTCTACAACGCGGCAGTAATTGGCGCGGTTAAGAAGCTTGTAGTTGTAGACGAGCTACTTAGATCCCCCAACGAGGAAGAGAGAAGGCTCGTCTACGAAACGCTGAATGCGGCATATAGCAGGAGAGCAGAAGTAGTGATTATTCCAGGCAAAAGTGATATTGGAGCCGAGGTACTGGGTTTTGGCGGAGTAATAGCCATAAATAGGTTTAAACTACAGCTGAATATAGAAGAATTTGAGAAGAATTAAAGCGAGTCGGCATGTATTTTCCTAAGCAGTGGGCGCTCTCTAAGTAGCCTCCTAAGCCCCTCTTCTATTCCCTCATCAGGGGCGAGAGCGAGCTTTGCATATATGCCCGTGCGTCCTACTTCATCCCTTCTTGTGAGCACCTCCACTCTTTCTAGGACGACCTCTATGCTCACTCCCAAGAACTCCGCGACATAGCTCTCATACCCTATTACTGGTAGTTCTTTGTGCCCCATGGGTGTTGGAATGATGAGAACTAAGTTCTTGTTTACTCCCGGCACCCTCTTGTCTTCGAGTAATTCATTGTATGTTATGTAACCTCCAAACTTGTAAAATTCTAGCTCAATGGGCTTGAAGTCTGTTAGGGGGAAGTTTACTGAGATGCGCTCTTCTTCGTCTAGCATAATGTAGGCTTTAATAGTAGAGGTAGGTGTCGCTGCAACGAGGTACCGTGCATACGGCTTAAACCCCGCTCTCTCTAAGAGGTGCTCAATTAGGTAGCCGGGTACTTTTCTCGGCAAGACTATGTCTACATCGCTAGTCTTCTTAACATCCCCCCTCGCTACGCTGCCGTGCAACCAAGCCTCTATATTGTTTGAGGCAAAAACCTCCATTATTCTTTGCGCTTTTTCTCTCAGTTCTCTCAGTAATCGCCAATGCTCTTCAGAGTAGATAACTTCCCTAAATTCTGGAGTTCTACTTACTCTTGTTCTCGCCAATTTCACGACTTCTCTGCGCTTTTCGATTTGTCGTCTCTCCAGGAGACTTATAAGCGTTTTAGTAGTGCCTGAAAAACATGTGTGCTTTTGCACTCCGCTATTAAAGTAGTACTCGGCGCGAGGGCTGCTGGTTGTAGATTTTTAAGAGTCACGCACTACATGCTCGTAGTAACCTGGGTTGGTGGATTTGCAGGAGGTATTAACGCTGCTACTTGCACTGCTCCTCTTGTGGATTGCTCTCAATGCTTTGTGGAGGTTCAGAGTCCTCAGCAGGCTTATACCCGGAGCAGAGCTCCGCTACGGAGTTCTGCTAGTCGTTAAGAAGCCAGGGAAGGCTACTCCCAAGAAAACCACCAGTATTCGCCTCCTAGGGCTTGTAGGAGGCCTCTTGTACCTATTGGCACTCGCCCTCTCGCTATACGCGCTGCTCATGACAGTGGCAAGAAGCATTCACACGGGCGAAAGAGGAGCAGTCGTTCTCATCCCGGGATTAAATGTCGTGGGCGAAGACTTGCTATACTTCCTGGTAGCGGTGTTCATAGCGGTAAGCTTGCACGAGTACCTTCACGCGAAAATAGCACTTAAAGCGGGCGTGCCCGTTAAGTCCTGGGGCATAATGCTCGCGCTTATAATCCCTGCGGCGTTCATCGAAGTTGACGAAGAAGTCTTCGAGAAAGCCAGCAAAGCCGCTAAAGTGGCCATTCTCTCAATGGGGGTGGCGGCAAATCTCGCGTTAGCGCTATTATCTGCGCAAATAGCGCAGTTCATTGTTCAGCCAGGTGGGTTTGTGATAACATCTGTCGAAAATGGAAGCTTGGCAGATAGGTATGGCCTCAAGCCTCATGACGTGGTTTACTACATAAACGGCACAAGTGCCACCATCGATGCACTAAGAACCTTCTTAAACAATACCGAGCCGGCTGTGCTAGTTCTGCAGATTTACCGGCCTGGCGAGGGCTTTAAAGAAGTCGTAGTCTACAAGGGTAGAAACGAGACTAGGCTGGGAGTTACGCTAATACCACTTGCACCCAATGAGCGCGTTGTGTGGCTTATAGGTGCCCTGTGGTTTATACACGTGCTTAAAGCGTTGATGTGGATTTACGTAGTCAACTTCGGTTTAATGCTCATCAATGCACTACCGCTGTTCATTACAGATGGTGGCAGGATCGTGGACGTATTGCTAGGGCCGAAAGCGAGCAAAGCTGTGAACGCAATTGCACTAGCGCTGCTACTATTAGTACTCGTATTTAGTGGGAGGTTGTAAAAGGCCCGCGGGCACGGCTCCACGCACTGCGCGTGTCAGCGCGCCAGAGCCTCTCCACGGCAACTCCCTCCGGTGACCCGTGAACGCTGGTGTCCGGGGTTAGGTTGCTCCCTTCCGGGCCTGGCCTGGTTCCCCCGGCTAAGGCGGTTCACCCCCTTCCTCGGAAGGGGGCCCCGCCTCCACCAGCCCCACGGGGCGGAGTTCATTGCTGCGCGTGGGGGATGGCGCGCGAGCACGCGCAGTGCGCGGTTACTGCCCCAGTAGCCTGGGGCCTACCCGTGCCCGCGGGCAATATAGTTTATTTGCTAAGTGGCTAATATCCCCGCTAAGCACTTGTATCCGAACCGTGCGGCTTTGCTAGGGAACTGTGCACGTTCTCTCAATTTTCCGCTTAGTGCTCGCGGTCGTGGCTTTAAAGAGTCTTAAGACCCGAGCCCGTTAAAGTAAGCAAGATACTGCTACCATGCGGAATCTTGTTCTTTATTTTCTCGTAGGCAGCGTAAACTACTGCCGAGGTAGGCTCTACTAGGAATCCCCAGTCCCACAGCGTGTTAAGCGCCTTCTCAATCTCGCTATTACCGAGCAGCACGACATCGCCGCCGCTTTTCCTTAGCGCATTCACAATTTCGTTAAGCCTCGGCGGGTTTACAACCATGATTCCATCTGCAAGCGTGGACTCTTCTCCCTCGGCCTGCCTCCTGTACATGGCTTCGTAAACAGGCTGGCAGCTATATCCCTGAACAGCTATGAACACGGGCGCTTTTTTTGCAAGTCCTAGTTTCTGAAGAGTCTCAAATCCGTAAATCAGCGAGAGCAGCAGACCGCCTGAACCTACTGGTGCAATTACGTAGTCGGGTATACCGTAGTCTTCGTAGACCTCGTATGCTATTGTCGCGTGGCCAATAACGTAGAGGGGGTTCCACAGGTGTGCAACATAGTAGACGTCGCTGCTTTTAATAAACTCTTCTACGAGTTTTGACGCGCCGATTCTGCCCTCGGCTTCCACGAGTTGTGCCCCGAGCCTTTTTACAGCTTTCTTTTTGCCCTCTGGAGCCTGCCTCGGCATTACAACAGTAGCTTCTATACCGTAGAGCCTTGAGTAGAGAGCCACTGAAATACCGGTGTTTCCACTTGTATCAACGACGGCTTTCTTGTAGCCCATTTTAGACGCGTAGGAAATGGCAAGTGATGTTCCACGGTCTTTAAAGCTCCCACCGGGATTCAGGTACTCTAGTTTGAACAGGAGCTCTTGACCACTGGCCTTTTCAACTACTAGAGGAGTTAGTCCCTCGCCTCTTGTTTTCTCGGGCTTAAAGGGGAGGAAGCCCCGATACCTCTCCCAAACGTTCTTAGACGACGTGGTATCGCCAGTTACTCTGTACTCCACGAAAAGAGGCTTACCACACGAAGGGCATTTCCAGTAGTAGCTTGTGAACAGCCCGCTCGCGAAGCCGCAGTAGGGACACACCCACTTAGCCACTATTGACACCACGAGAGCCCATTACCACTGCTTCTACTTCAAAAGCATTTAACCTTAACTAATTAAAGCGCACTGTAGGGGTGCTGGTTTGACGTTTGCCCGTAAATTGCTGGTTTCGGCACTACTAGCCGTACTGATAGTTTCACTGGCACTAGTCCTACCACAGCTGGAGTCTCAGCAGCAAAAGATATACGTTGCGTTCATATGGCACTACCACCAGCCCTGGTACTACAGCCCCGACGAGACCTACTTCGTGCTTCCCTGGGTCAGGATGCACAGCGTGGGCAACTACTACAAGATGGCCTACATCCTTTCGAAGTACCCAGACGTTAAAGTAACGTTTACGTTCTCCGGATCTCTTCTAGAGCAAGTAGTAGACTACGTCGAAGGCGGCAAAATGGACTTAAGAGAAATAATATCGTGGAGAGTAGTAAACGGCACTCTTACAAAGAGCGATGTCTTCGAGATGCTGAAAATCCCCGGGGGCTTTTTCGACATAAACTGGAAGAACATGGTTGAGAGATCGCCGAGATACCGCGAACTCCGCGACATGGTTCAGCAGCTTTGGGGAGAGTGCACCCAAATAGCCAAAGCCGAGGACGAGCTCGTCGACTGCATGGTCGGGCGCTTCACGGGCGGCAACCTGCTCAGCCAAAACGTCGTAGACTTGGCAACACTATTCAACTTGCTTTGGATAGACCCCATGGTCGCGAGAGAGCAGTACCCCGCAATATACAGCCTAATGAACAGAGCTTACACTGAGCGCAATCCATCATTTACTAGAGAAGACTTGAGACAAGTATTGCTAGTGCACAGGGACATCATGTCTAAGCTGCTGCCTGCTTACAGAGAACTAGTAGCAAAAGGCCAAGTAGAGCTAATACCAGTCCCCTACAGCCACCCCATAGCACCACTACTTGCAGACGCCGGTCTTTCCGAAGACCTCGAGTACCACGTCGTTAAGAGCATAGAGCTATTCCAAAAATACTTGAACTACACGCCTAGAGGCGTGTGGCCCGCAGAGCAGGCTGTAAACGAGTACGCTGTCCACGCATTTAAGAAAGCGGGCATGACTTGGACAGTAACAGACAGCACTATATTAACGAAGACAGGCGCCAGCGCCACTACAATAAACGAGCTCGGCCTCGCGTGGTACATAGAGTTCCCGGAGGGGCGTATTTACGTGTTCTTCAGGGAGACGACCATAAGCAACCTCATAAGCTTCAACTATGGCGGCTGGAACCAGGACCAAGCAGTAAGCGACTTAGTTAATAGGCTACTAGCCTATAGGGCTCAGGCAGCGGGTCCAAGGCTCGTTGTCATAGCACTCGACGGTGAAAACCCATGGGAGCACTACCCAGAATTCGGCACGGTATTCCTGACAAAGCTCTATGCCAGGCTGAGCGAGCTTCAGAGACAAGGATTAGTTGAGACTATAACTCCCGGAGAGTTCGCCGAGAAATTCCCCGAGGCCGCACGCGAACTACCGCAGAAGACATACGCTTACTTGAACCTCAAAGGAGTTGATATATCAGATCTTCCGCAAAACAGCTATGGCGACGCTTACTCCGACTTACCAAGAGCAACCGTGACAGCGAGGCTTCCCGAGGGCTCGTGGGGTGGTGGAGAGCTAGCCATATGGATAGGACACAGGCAGGAAAACGTGGCACTTATGTGGCTCATTAAAGCCCGCGAAGACGTCTTCAAAGCCCTTGGTGTTGGTGGCTTTAGAGAGCTCTACGCAAAGAGGCCCGACGTCGCCAAGTACCTGCTCAAGGCAGAAGCAAGCGACTGGTGGTGGTGGTATGGAGGCGATGGTGGGGGCTCAGCAGCACCATTCGACCCGCTCTTCAAGGCCTATCTCAAGAGGGCTTACGAGCTGTCTGGGCTAGCACCGCCACCATACCTCGAGGTCAAGGCGTATCCTGATGGAACACCACGCGGGGTTCTAAACGCGGTACCACCCAAGCTGCTTACAGAGGCAATAAGAGTAGATGGCGATTTAGGAGACTGGGCAGCGGCAGCCAATAGAGGAGAAGTCGTGGAGGCTGTAGTTGGAAGAATTGTTGATAAGGCATACGCCGCTGTCAACAGGACGCACGTATTCTTCGCATTTAGGCTTACGGCTAGTAGTTTAGATGGCATTAAAGTAGCGGTGTACTTCGCGACTCCAGCCACGTCAATGTCGCCCTACGCTCCTGGCTTCAACGTATATCCACGTAATAAGCCAGTAGACCTCGGTATTCACTTAGCACGCGAGGTCCTAGTGGACCCCGTTAAGAAAACAGCAGTGATAAGCTCGGCTGCGAAAGGCGAGTGGAAGCCCACAGGATCGGCAATAATCGCACTGGGCGGCTCTCCCGGAAACTACACAATTGAGCTGGCGTTTAGCGCGAGGGATGCTAACTTAGCCGAGGGAGAGCTAGCGTACTTTGCAGTAGTAGTTTACGTAAATGACGAGCCTGTCGAGTGGTCTTCGAGGCTTGGACTCGCTTACCAGATTTACGTGCCAAGACCGCCAGCAGAGCTGGCAGGCAGAGTAATACTAAGTATTGAAGACCCGGTAGGAGATGACGATGGGCCGGGAGGCTACAAGTACCCGCAAAACCCGGTTTTCGTGCCAGGGGTCTTCGACCTCACGAAATTCGTCGTCATCGACGCTGGAGATAAGGTGGTACTCAAGTTTTACTTCAGAAACCTCGGCGGCAATCCGTGGAACGGCCCCAACGGCTGGAGCATGCAGCAAATACACGTCTTCATAAAGACCACGCTGCCAGATCCGGGCAACAAGAGCTCTTTATTAAACATCGAAATAGCCCACGGGTGGCACATGGCCCTGCTCGTGGGCCCAGGCTGGGGGGCGGAACCGCTTCCCATCGGGGAGAAGACGGGTCTTTACTACTACGACAAGAAGGATCCCGTTGTCCAAGATGGAAGCCTTAAGCCATATGCAGACATGGCTGAAAACGCCATTGTTGTGGAGATCTCTAAGGAGCTGCTCTACGACGTGGAGAACATCGACAAGTGGGTTTGGGTCGTGGCTGTGACGAGCCATGATGGCTATGGGTCAAACAGGATTAGGCCTTTCGTAGTAGGTGGGGGTGAGTGGCAAGTTGGAGTTCCACAGGAATACGCACTTGCAGTTCTGAAGAATGTCGTGCCATATGTCATGGACCTCCTGGCTCGCACTAAGGAGGAACAGTACAGCATGCTAAAGAGCTTCGACCCGGCAACAGGCGCGCTTGCAAAAGTCTACGGCATAGGCTACACGGTCGCGACGACGACTCCGCCTACTCAAACCCCCACTACAACACCGACAACAACTCCAACTGAGACGCCAACAACTACTACTGAAGGAACCACAACACCCACAGGTCTACCAGCTACGACGCCCACAACCCCAGAGGCTTGGGTGCCTCCTGCTTGGGCTATAGCCGTAGTAGCCATCGTAGCTGTGGTTGCAGTAATCCTTGTTGCTGCACTTAAGCGCGGGAAGTAGCTCTAAATATGCTTTTTACTACTTCGCATCTCTAAGTACGTTTTTTACTCCCTTGCATCGAAACTCTTAGTGAAGTCTTCGAGTGGTTTTTAATGGCGCGTGTAGAGCTCAGAGACGTAGTCAAGAAATTCGGCAAGGTAGTCGCAGTCGACCACGTGAGCTTAAAAGTAAGTGATGGCGAGTTCTTCTCGCTGCTCGGCCCATCGGGGTGTGGCAAGACAACTACCCTCAGAATTATTGCCGGCCTGGAATTCCCCGACGAAGGCGACGTCTTAATAGACGACAAGGTAGTGACGCATTTGCACCCCAAGGACAGAGACGTTGCAATGGTGTTTCAGAACTACGCACTATACCCGCACATGACTGTTTATGAAAACATAGCCTTTCCACTCGAGGTTAGGAAGAAGCAGCTGGGGCTAACGCGCGAGGACGTGAAAAAGAGAGTTATTGAAGTAGCCAAGCTGTTGGGTATAGAAGAGCTCCTAGACAGGTATCCCTCGCAGCTTAGTGGTGGCCAGCAACAAAGAGTTGCCTTGGCAAGGGCTCTCGTGAGAAAGCCCAAGGTGTGGCTACTTGACGAGCCGCTCAGCAACCTAGATGCCAAGCTGAGGGTCCTCATGAGAGGCGAGCTGAGGAAGCTCCAGAAGACCCTTGGCATAACCACTATCTACGTTACCCACGACCAGGTAGAGGCTATGAGTATGAGCGACAGAATCGCTGTGATGAACAAGGGTAGGATAGTTCAAATTGGAACACCAGAAGAGCTCTACTACAAACCAGGCGATGTCTTTGTTGCGACATTTATAGGCTCTCCGCCAATGAACATCATAGACTGCGAGCTCGTGGAGCTGTCGAGCGAGGAAAAGTACGAAGTTCCGCCCCAGCAGAGCGGGGGCATAGCCGGGAGTGGTACTGTATTAACAAAGTACGTGCTCGCGTGCCACGACGTGCTTAAAATACCCGTTGCACCTGAATACGCCAAGCTACTCACCGAGAAAAACCTCAAGGAAGTTCTAGTTGGCATAAGGCCGGAGCACATTGAGGTGTCTAAAACACCCATAGAAGAGCCCTTTGGCGTGATGCGGGTTAAAGCAGACATAATAGAGGCCCTGGGCTCCGAGAGCATCGTTAATGTCGTGCTCGGCTCTAACCTCGTGAAAATCAGAGTACCGCCAGCTATGCGCGTGAACCCGGGAGACGAGCTCTACCTCAGGCTTGACCTCAAAAGAGTGCTCATATTTGACAGGAACACGCATAAGCTAATTCTCTAGCCAGCTTTTTTCTCGATTAAAACACTACTACCTATGAGCTGACCTGGAATGTTCCTCCTGAAGACCACAACAGCCTTCGGATTCCTCGAGCCCACGACTTTGACTACTCTACCAATGTAGGAGTTGCCTTTGCCGTCTCTCGCAACTACCCTACATCCCACTAAGCTATGTGGATTAGCCCCCTCAACTACTACCAGAACTTGGTTTGTGTATTGAGTGTTTGACCCCCTGCGGTAGCCCACTATTACTCCTACATAAGCGGCGCTCGCCAAAGGCGAACACCTGTACGTGGCCGTTATCTTAAGCAGGTAGTAGCGGCTTAAATAGCCACGTCCATGCCAAGCACCTCTCTGACTCTAGCCCGAAGTCTTACATACCACTCGGGTAGCTCCAGCTGGCTGGGTTCAATGCACCTGTCCGGTGTATAGGGCTTTATGTCTAGTACCGGCGTTCCATCGTAGAGGTCGAGATTCTTCACGTAAATTCTCTTCCCCTCTATTTTCACTACTCTCAATATGCTGAGTGCCAGTGGGTTAGGCCTGTGTGGGGAGTCTGTTGCGAAAACCCCTGTTTCTGGCAGCTCATCGAGTTTAAGCCCGAATCTCAAGAGCCTGCGGTGCTTTACAACAAGGGTTTTTCTAGCGTCTTCCGGAACTTTGTGGAGGTAAGCCAAGACTATTATGTGCGAGAAGCCCTCGAGACCTCTTAAGCCGTCAACGTATTCGTCGTAGACCTCAATGTAGCCATCAACACCAAAGTAGGAGCTCTTTACTTCTTCGTCGCTACTAGGTGTCCTTACAATGCCTATGGGCTTTAAGACTATTTCTGGAGGCTGAAGCACGATCTCACGATGCGCTCTATTTTTTGTAGAATAGCCTAAAACTAATATGCGTGATGGGCGCTCTCTTAAAATCTAGTGGGGGTATGGCGTGGACTATGCTGACTTGAGCAAGATATCTGTACTCATACCTACGCTCAACGAGGAAAAGGCCATTGGGCCCGTAATAGACGAGGTAGTAAACACGGGGATCCCCCGCGAGAACATCCTGGTAATTGATGGTGGTAGCACAGACAATACTGTGGTGATCGCCTATAGGAAGGGGGTCAGGGTCTACCCCCAAGAAGGCAGGGGAAAGGCGCTTGCAATTAAAACAGGTCTAAAGTACGTTAACACCCCCTACGTCTTGGTCATGGATGGCGACTGGACGTACCCCGCTAAGTACATTCCAAGGCTCTACGAGAAAATGCTCAGCGAGGACTGCGACTTAGTCGTAGGTGCCCGCGTATATGGCAGGAAGTCGCAGAAGCTCATATTCAAGCTTGGGAACAAGGTCATTACCTGGATTTTTAACATGCTTTTTGGAACTCAGCTGAGGGATGTGCTTAGTGGAATGTACATAGCAAAGACAGAGACTCTGCGAGAAGTAAACTTCGAGATGAGCGGCTTTAGCGTGGAGTCTGAAATAGTCGCGCACTTCGCAACCGTGGGTAAAGTCTGTGAAGAGAGCATAGAGTACCGGGAGAGGCTAGACCCCTCTGCGAAAAAGCTGAGAGTTGTTCATGGATTTAAAATAGCCCTAGACATCTTGAGGCTGACGTGGAGATACAGCCCCGTGTTCCTCATATTTGCTATTGGCTCGCTCCTACTCATTCCGGGCCTTTTGCTTGGTGCGTGGGTAGCTTACCACTACTTCTTCACAGGTATAAAGTACTATGTCAGAGGAATAATAGCCATAGTGCTCGCCGCTACAGGCCTCCTCTCGCTAAACTCGGCATTAATGGCGCTCTATGTTCGTAGAATAGAACTGCGGGTACACAGGAAGCTGAACGAGATAGCAAAGTCTATTAAAAAGAGCTCCTAGGTAATAGTCGAAAGCCCGCCTACTTTCTAAAGAGCCCTATGAGAACACCTATGATAAAGCCCAGGGAGACAGGCCCAATAGTTAATAAGCCTAGCAGGGTAGCCAGCCTCTTAACAGCCTCTACTGTGATTCCAAGCGTTTTCAGGAGCTCTTCGGGCGATATGCTGAGCGACCATATTGACAAGAGAGAGCCTAGCACTAGTAGGGCTATGAATGCAAGCACGTACTTCAGCGCCTTTACTGAAACATAGCCTAAGCCCACTCCAAGCAGAAACTGCACTAACACGACTATTAGAGTAGCAGGGTTTGACGCAATTTGCTGGAGAACATCTGTGAGAAAACCACTCGCTAATTGCATGTAGTACACGCCACTCCACCAAACCCCTATAGCCCTTAACCCCATTATTCCAAAGCTTCGGCAACTTAAAAGCTTGTGAGCACCGATGCCCAATCCTTTGTTAAGGGCAAATCGAGTCAATAGAAAATGATCGCTAGCAATGCATCAAGCAGAATGCTATGCCAATGAGTAAAGACAGAGTACGGCTTATTGCTATATCTCGATCTCGCATTTGATGCACGAGGGCACAATAACAGTACTAATAACGCCTCTTACGCGTGACCAAAACCTAGGAAATGCTATGCTGGCTTTAAAAACAGCAAACATGTACAGGGGGCTCGAAGACCTCAGGACGTGGTTTGAGAACTCGCTAAGCTATGCCGAGCCGGATGAGAAGGCGGCCCCGCTTTGCGAAAGCAAGTTTGGAATTTTCATGAACTACATCGAAAGCCTCAAAGCACTTGATAGATCAAGCATTGCGTGAGTTGGACGAGATAAACATCAGCTCGCGCTCATAAGTAGAGGTCAGTAAGGAGCGCGCTAAACCTGAGGCCGCTTTTTAAGTACGCAGAGCTCGCCCTTACTAAGCCAGCTGGAGTAACAGCTAAAAGGCATTTGCTGTTTAAGAGCCTGCACTGGTGACGTGCTTATGAGTAAGAACTGGCTTCTAGTAGTGGACCTGGATAAGACGCTGTGGGATCACGAGGACATTTCGAGGCTTAAAAAACCATTTAAGAGGGTAAGCGAGTACGTTATTGAAGACTCCAGTGGAGTTGTTGTTAGGGTTTACAGAGAGCTCGTAGAGCTACTTAAGTGGAGCAAAGAGCGCGGCGCTATCGTGGCGGTTGTTAGCTGGAACGTGGAAGACACAGCTATAAATGCGCTAGCAGCAGCGGGACTCATGGACCTGGTAGACTACTACGTCATTGAAGACCACCCACGTAAGGACCTGATGGTGCTAAAGCTCCTCGAGAAGCTCCCGAGTAGTGAGTCGTCGAGCGCACTCAACTGCATAGTATACATCGATGACAATGAAGCGTTCTTGGAGCAAGTTAGAAGAGTGGTTGAAAACGCCTGCACTATAAGAGCTTGGATAGACTTCGGCAACTACGAAGAGCTAAAAAACGCCGTGTGCAAGTGCCTCGCGAAACTCGAGTGCAGAGACGTGTGCAACTATGAGCCAGGGTGAGCAGAGGTGAGCACTGCACTAGTTCCAGTACTTCTATCCTTTATTTGGAGCCTAAACCCAGCCGTAGTCTCGAAGTGGGGTAAGAAGTCTCCACCCCTGTTGTTTACTTCTGTGAGAGCTTTGTTTGCTTTACTCTTCCTCGTGCCAGCGCTCTTCATCTTTGAAGCGAAGTCGACCGCTTTCTCAGCGAACAAGTTGCCGGTAGGAGTTTTGCTGGCGATATTCCTCTCGGCCGTAACAGGTCCTGGCATTGGTGATGCGGCTTACGTCAAGTCTATACAGCTACTGGGCGGCCCCCTCGCAGTCACCATAAGCTACACCTACATATTCTTCACGGAGCTCATAGCGTTCTTGCTTGGCGTGGAAAAAGTCACGCAGTGGGCTCTCCTGGGCAGTATTGTGGCGTTTGTAGGAGTCGTCGTGGCAGTAGCTGCCAAGAACTCGCATGTAAAGCTCGAAGGAGTAGCTTACGCGCTGGTTGCTGCCGTAAACTGGGGACTCGCAACTGTCTTGATAAGGTATGCCCGCGACTACTTAGACCCCGTGGCCCTCAGTATCGTAAGGCTCTCGATAGTCGTAGTAGTAATGCTCCTAGCCAGCTTCTTGCTGAAAGAGGAGCTCTCAGTTAATAGGGGCTTTTTCGTGGCAGCCCTCGTAACGGGGGTTCTTGGCTGGGGCGTGGGAATGGCCCTCTTCATTTACTCAATCTACAGCATTGGGGCTTCAACAACGGCCATAGCAACAGCACTAACTCCGATACTGTCTCAAATCACTAGCCGGTTAATTGCGAGAGAAAGAGTATCACTGCGCCTACTCCTCGGAGCACTAGTAGTGGGGGCGGGAATAGCGATATCGAATATGCATCAAAACACGTAAGCAACATCTGCCACGGTCGTGCAAGCCCCAATCTCCGTAATTGTCTGCAACGCCTCGCGAGACTGCTTATAAAACTCGAAAAGCATCTTGCATGCCGCTACAGTAGTCAGAGTCAAAACAAGCGTAGCCCAATTTCCTGGCTGTCTTGATAAGCCCTATCTCCCTATTTTCCAGCGTGAAGACCAGTGCTGGCATTTTCTCTACTCTAGCAGCCAAGGCGCTGCACACCCTGTGGTGCCCATCTACTACGTAGTACTCGCTGCCCATGGCATAGACTAGTATAGGGCAATCGTGCTGCATAGGGCCCGGCAGGAAAAGCCCTAATGGGGGCTCCGTTGGCTTGAGGGCTTTTACTGGTAGTTTTTCAAGCCACGTCCTTGCTACCGTGCCGTGCTGCTTCTCGAGAAACCTAATGACGTTAACTGCATGCCTCCAGCACGAGAGCTGGAGTGGAGTATCGGGAGGGTTAATGGTGTCTACTTCGAGCAGGCTTCTCGATATCCGAGGCGTGTAGTTTGGTACTAAAATTACGTAGCCTGCAATTTTCCTCCTTAGCCACGCAGAGACAATCGTCCTGTGGTGCCCGTCTACGACATAGCGGTTGCCGCTTCTGTTCATGACAACTATTATTGGCGCCGTGTAGCCTTCAAGCAAAGCGCTCTTTAGCACGAGTGCCAGCTTATCAGATTCCACGTATTCTTGAGTGAGAGTTAGCTCTGTTGGTTCGTAGACCCGCTCGCCTAGGAAAAACGCCTCGCCAAAAATACCCTTATAGAGCTCTATGATGTCCCAGAGTCTCCTCTCAACGTCTCTCCTGGTAGCTAGCTTGAGCCTACTGGTCGAGCTTATGCACGACACCCACACATGGTATTAGTACTAGATAACTAATCACTGTGGCCTGGATTGGGTGTCTTTGAGTATTAGTGCAGCTGCCCTGCTGGCGCCGTGCTCGTAATTCGGTTTCTCGAGGTGTTTGGCTTCTTCTATGGCAGCAGCCAGCTTATCTGGGGTGACCTCTTCTAAGTACACTGCTCTTAGCTTCTCTGCCAGGGTCTTGACTTCCTCTTTTGTAAAGAGCTTTGAGTGCCTCCTGGTGTAGACTAGTACTAGTGGCTTGCCATATGCCAGCCTCGCAGTGGCGGCAGTTAGACCGGGGTGCGTTACGACGACGCTTGCTCCAGCAATCCACTTGTACAGGTCCTCTACGTAGTTGAAGAAGACCCAGTTTGGCTTCTTCCTAGCATAGGGCTCCACTGCCACATCGCCTGTTTGGACAACGGCCCTCTCCAGGTCGAGCTGTACTAGGGCGTCGAAGACTTCTCTAGCACCCAGAGTGCCCGTTGTTACGAGGACGTAGCCCCCGTCCCGCGGCTCGTAAACAGCTGGCTCGTAAATAGGCCCCACGTGCAGACCCTTGGGGTAGAGCTTGAGCTGCTCTTCCCAGTGCAGGAAGACAGTGGCACCAAGCCTGTACATAGCGCTGACAGCCTTGCTTCTCGTATAGACGCGGTCTACGGCCTCGAGAGTATATGCCTTAACTCCCCTGGCCACTTTAGTCGCGAGAAACGGCAGTATTGAAAAGTTCGAGCCTGACGCAAACACGAAGTCGTATTTGGACTTCAAGAGTTTTAGTGACTCAGCAGATGCAACAATCCACCTGTGTAGCCCCTTGTAAATAGGTTCTAGCGGCCTTCTGGGGAGGGTCATGTAGACTATGGAGCCCATAGACCTGAACTTCTCTGCAACGTACTCGTAGCCGCGTGGAACTAAGATGTCCAGTTCTACTCCGCGCTTTGAAAGCTCGTGAGCAAGCGCAAACGCGTAGCCAGCGTGCCCCCCGTAGCCAGCTACTATCAGCCCCTTCATAGAGCCCACTATACATACGTACACGTGAAAAGCACTTTTAGCTGAGAGGGGCTTAGCATCACGCGAGGAGTGCGCGGTGGTGCTCTACTTGATAAGGGGGTTTGTAAACGGCAATATCTACGTCTCTTTTAAGCCGCTCAGGAAAGCCGAGTCCATGCTTGTTGTCGGCGAGAAAGTGGCTTACGTAGGCGAGAAAGGCGTAGTTGAAGCAGTAGTGAGCAGGCTGGGTGGCGAGCTCGTAGACTTGGGCGGCAGGACGGTTCTCCCGGGCTTTATTGATGCCCATGTACACCCCGATGAGCTGGGCTTGTACTTAAGCACGCTCGACTTGCGTGGCACTAGGAGCATTAAAGAGCTGAAAGAAAGGCTAAGGAAGTACGCTGAGGCAGCCAGAACAACCTGGGTGCTGGGGCACGGCTGGGATCAGGAGCTTTTCGAAGAAGGCAGGTGGCCTACCAGGTACGACTTAGACGAAGTAGTTGCTGAAAAGCCCGTGCTCCTTTCAAGGATATGCCTGCACGCGGGTGTTTTGAACACTAAGGCCATGGAGCTGGTGGGGCTCTTTAACTTGAAACTACCCGGGGTTTTGAGAGACGAGCAGGGCGTGCCAACTGGTGTTGTGAAGGAAGAGGCTTTTGAACTAGTCAGGCAAAAGGTGGAGGAGACGCTCACGATCGAGGACTACGCAGAGTTCATTGAGAGAGCGCTCCACTACGCTGCGTCAATGGGCGTCACCACGGTGGGCTTTGTAAGCTGCGGGTTGAAGCAGCTCAAAGCAGTCTTTAAATTGTGGAGCGAGAAGAGGCTCCCAGTTAGAGTCAGGGTGTACTTGAGCTATCGAGACGAGCTGGTCGAAGCAGTCAAGCAGCTTGGCATTAGGAGGGGCTTTGGCGATGGTTACTTGAAAATACTGGGCTTTAAAATTCTTGCTGATGGAAGCCTCGGGGCCAGAACAGCGTGGCTCTCGGAACCATACTCAGACGACCCCTCAACAAGCGGATACCCGCTCTTAAGCGAAGAAGAGCTCAAAAGGGCCGTTAGGAAGGTAGACGAGGCAGGCCTTCAGCTGGCAATTCACGGCATTGGAGACAAGGCTATCGACATGGTGTTGCATGCCTACATGGAGCTAAATAAGACAAGGGAGAAAAGGCACAGGCTCGAGCACGCCTCGGTATTAAGAGACGACCAAGTCGAGTTAATGGCTGAGCTAGGCGTGGTAGCTGTTGTTCAGCCGCACTTTGTAATCTCAGACTGGTGGGTGAAGAACAGGCTTGGAGAAAAGCGCGTGCACTGGGTATACCGCTTCAAAACGCTAGCCGAGAAGGGGGTCGAGCTGGCTTTTTCAACAGACTCTCCAGTCGAGCCGCTAAATCCCTGGGAAACGGTCTACGCGGCTGTGACCAGGGGTAAGTACGAGAACGTGCCCTACTACGAGGACACCAGGGAAGAGTGCCTGAGCGCCCTGGACTCGCTCCACTACTACACGTGGGGCTCTGCATACGCCTTGTTCGAGGAGGATAGTCTGGGCTCTCTCGAAGAAGGCAAGTACGCCGACTTCGTGGTAGTAGACAGAGATCCACTAGTAGTTAGCGAGGAAGAGCTCAAGAGCATTAGAGTACTGGAAACGTATGTTGGTGGCAAAAAAGCCTGGTCTTTGTAGCTATTAGTGCTTATGGGCACTTTTCGAGCTTAGCTACGGCTTCTACCATTACATCAGCGCTCCTAGGCAGGTTCTTGACTTCAACGACGCTTCTGGCTGGCGGCTCTGTAGAAAAGTACTTGGAGTACACTTCGTTAAACCTTGGAAAAGCACTAATGTCTCTGAGGAATACAGTCACCTTGACAACGTCTCTAAGAGAACCCCCTGCTGCTTCAACAATGGCCTTTAAGTTCTCAAGAACCCTTATAGTTTGCTCTTCGAAGCTCCCTGCCACGAGGCTGCCTGTTGAGGGGTCTATTGGTATTTGCCCTGAGATGTATAGCCAGCCATCTACGCATACAGCTTGGCTGTAAGGCCCAATGGGCTTTGGGGCTTTTTCCGTGGTCACGACTTTCTTCACGCGCCTCACCATGGCATAGTAGAAGATGCCTGCATAGTTAAGCCTTTAGGCACTTGAAAAGCAGAAAGTTTTCAACCCCAGTGCATTATTAGTGCCTGGGCCTAGAGCTCTATTTGCAGGCGCGCCTTAGACTCAGGAGGCATAGTCATGGAAGTAGATGTGGAGCACCGAATGGCAGCAGGTACAATAGCTTTAACGGCAAGCGGCTTACTAGCCAGTCTACTCGGCCTCATATTTAGTATAGTGATTGCGAGGCTCCTAGGCCCCGAAGGATACGGGCTCGTTGGACTTGCTTTCACATATCCATCGCTACTTATTAGCCTACTCGATATGGGCCTTGGGGGCATTGTTGCCAAGTATGCTGCGAGCAGGAGCGGGTATAATAGGATCCACGTCTGGACTGGAATTCTCGCAAAAGCCGTGCTCGGCGCTCTCGGCGCAATCATTACCTATTTTTGTGCAGACTACTTTGCACAACTTCTTGCAAGGCCCTACGTAGCAAGCTACATTAAAATATTGTCACCATACGTCTTCGCGTCGTCACTGCTCGGCGCCTTCTCCATGGCACTCAGCGGCCTCGGCAGGTATTGGCTCTCAGGCTCTACGTCCATCATGTACTACGCGCTTAAAGGCCCCCTGGCAGTTGGCTTAATACTACTTGGCTACGGCGTGCTTGGCGTCGTGGTTTCTCATACAATATCGTATGTTGCCCTCTCGATTGTGTATACGCTGATCATACTCATGACCCTGGGAAAGCCCGCATTTTCGAAGAGAGCACTATCTGAAGTACTTGTACAAGCACTGCCTCTACACGTGGCTTCTCTAAGCGGGTTGTTTGTGGGCCCGGTAATAAGCACTCTCTTAGCTCGGCATGCCTCGAACTATGAAATTGGAAACTTCAATGTTGCTGGGGCGTCGCTTACACCAGTAAACATAGCAATATCGGCTATATCAGTAGCGGCTTTGACAACGATGCCTCTGATCAACGGCAACGACTTGGAGAGTAAGACGTCGCAGATATTGGTGTACTCGTTAGCAATATCGTCGGCTGTAATAGCCGGGTATGCGGCTGTTTTGGCGCCACTAATACTAGTATTCTACGGCTCTAGCTACGCGAAGGCCCCAGCATACGCACTAGTACAGCTAGCTGGCTTAGTAGCAAATGCCCTGTTCACGGGGTTTGTTCTCGGCAGCTTCTTCGTAGTAATGGGTAATACCAAGTGGAATGCCGTAGTTGGCGTGATCTACGCAACAAGCACTGTGGCATCCGCTCTTGTACTAGTGCCCCTCTATGGGCCTCTTGGAGCAGCAGCCTCGTATGCTGTAGGACAGCTCTTTTCGGGCCTAGCGGCATGTGTAGTAGCTATGAGGCTTTACAGGCTTAGAGTAGACTTAGCGAGCAGTGTGAGGTTTTTAGCACCAGCCGCGCTCGCCTTCGCACTCTCATACCTAGCTTCGCGCTCGCTAAGCACGAGGCCCTTTGTAAGCCTGTTTATTTCGGGAACCACGTACTTGGCGTCGTACATGCTAGTACTGCCCCTTATCGCAGGCAAGAAGAGAACAGAAAACCTAGTAATGATAATTGAGAAGCTTCCCTACATAGGGCACTTACTTAAGCCGCTCAGTAACTCCTACTCGAAGTTTATGAATGCTCTATTTTTCAAATCCAAGGAGCAACCGGATTAACAGAGTATTCGCTACATCAACACGCGGCTTAAGGGTTTTACTGGATTTAGCGCTTACTGCTTGAACGAAGCAAGCTCCTTATTTAGCTCTTCTAAGAACTCCGCAAAGCGCTCTTTATCGACTCTTGCACCGGCTGCTTGCGGGTGGCCGCCCCCATTGATACCAAGCGTTTTGCTGAGCTTTCTCAAAATGGCATTGAGGTCTATTCCGTGCTCTGCGCGGAGGCTCATGACGTACTTACCTTTTTTCTCTTCCGCTGCTAGGCCTACTCTGGCATTGCCGTATATTCTCGCGTAGTTAGCGGCCCTGCCAACGCTTCCCGGGGGGTTTAGCACGTAGGCTAAGTCGCCTACCTTTGCGACGTTCTCCTTGACCCATATGCGCAACTTCTCGTCTTCAACGGCTTGCTTTAAGCTTCTTTCTACGAGCTCTGGCATACTACTTGGAAGGGCGTTTTTCGATAAGTGCTCTACAACGCGCCTCTTAAACTCGTAGTCTCTCTTAGAGCCCTCTAGTCCTTGAATCAGTATTCCAGCTTCTAAGTAGACAGACCTCTTATCCCAACGCGAAAGCTCTCGTTTGACCCACGGGGTTTCGTCCAAGTAGTCTCCTATAGCACCATACAGTGCGACTCTGGAGTACTCGGGGTCTAGACCCAGCTCTGAGAAGTGCCTGTACGTGAGCTCAGAAGCCGAGCAGCATGTATCGTGGATCCACGCAACGCCCTCTGGGATACTTACCTTTTCTAGAAGTGGGTGGTGGTCTATGTAAGTAATGCTCGCGCTCTTAGAAATTTCCTCGAAGAGTTTCAGCACTTCTTCCTTGTGGAGCTCGCTTAGTGCTATGTCTATGATGTAAATGCTGTTGGCGCCGTTCACGAATTCTTTCAAGTCTATGTGGAGACCTACGGGGTGCGTGAAGACAACTCTGACTTCGCAATTCTTCTGCTCAAGCAGGGCTTTAGCCAGGGCAGCGCCGGCAACGCCATCGCTATCTCCATGTGCAAAGACCACGCACTTCACAGGAGGCCACCTCTTTAATAGAAGCCAGCGCAGCAAATATTCCTACCTAGTTGAGTAGCGGAGTCGCGCACTGATTTAAAGCTCGTGATTTTAAGAAAATGGTAGTACTACGGGCGTGGTTGCATTGTACGAGGAGCTCAAGCAGAAGATAGTCGAGATCATGAAGTACTTGGAGGAAAGGGGCCTCAACTACGGTAGGTCGGGCAACGCGAGCATTATTGTTAGAGAAGCAGGGCACGTTCTCATTACTCCAAGCGGGCTCCTCAAGTCGAGGCTCACGCCAGAAGACATAGTAGTTGTAGACCTGGAGGGCCGGCTTGTTGAGGGGGCTCGCAAGCCCAGCTCAGAGCTCCTACTGCATTTAGCTATTTACAAGGAGTACAAGTACTTCAATGCAGTAATACATGCTCACGCCGTATACTCATCAATACTAGCACTCCTCAGGGAGCCGCTGCCACCTGTTCTCGAAGAAATGGTGATGTATACTGGTGGCGAAGTGAGGGTGGCCGACTACGCGCCATATGGAACCCGGGAGCTTGCAGAAAACGCCGTGAAGGCTCTCAGGGGGAGGAGCGCAGTTATACTAGCAAACCACGGGATTGTAGCTTGCGGAAGGGATATAGAAGAAGCCTTGGAAGTGCTTACTCTAGTCGAGCGCGCGGCGAAGGTGTACGTCATGGCAAGAATGCTCGGGCCTGTTGCGCAACTACCGCCTTCCAGCATCGAGCACCAGAGAAGAGTCTACGCAGAGAGGCTCGGGCTTTGAATAACAGCTAGCAGTGTCTACGAGCACCCCTAGTAGCTTAGCTCTCAAATAAAAACTTCTTACGAATTGAAGTATTGTATGAGAACCCCCTGGCTGCGCTGAGAGTGGAAAGCGTGGACCTTATCGCACTAATAGGCTTGGCAGTCACGTGGGCTTTAATAGACTCGTTCGACCCCTGCATATTTGCGCTGTTCGCAACACTACTAGCATCTTCCATGTTAGTCGACACCAAGCAAGCCCTCCGCGTTGGAGCGGCTTTCATAGCCTCTACCTACATTGGCTATGTCCTGTTTGGACTGCTCTTGAGAATTGCAGTTTTAAGGGCTCCCATAAAGCTCCTCGCACTTCTGCTATATGCTTACGGCTTGTTCGCACTTGCATCAGCCTTGTTTAGCGCGAAGAGAGAGGAGGTTGTTTGTAGAGAAGACGATGTTACATGTAAACTAGCAAACAGACTTAGACTTACTAAATTTGCAAGCGGAGTTTTGCCAGCAGCAGTTTTAGGTATTGTGGCATCGTTCACGCTAATGCCCTGCTCTGCGGGGCTTTACATCTTGTACAACATTGTGACGAGGCAGTACAGCTACGCGCTGTGGATACCGCTCACGCTGCTCTACGTAGCTGTCTTCGTGCTGCCGCTAGTCCTGATACTTCTCGCCTTCTTCGGGCTTTCAAAGCGCTCTAATATTTACGTGGCGCTCTTGAAGTACGAAGGATTGATTAAGCTTGCTGGCTCGCTCATAATGCTCTCTGCAGCAACTTACATGGTGCTATCAACTCCTTCTATTTGAAAGTCCAAATCCTCACTACCTTAGGTGTGCTTAAGAACTTCATGTGGCCGTTTCAAACACTCTCTGGACCAGCTTTCTCAGGGCCTTCCTAACCATTATACTAGTAGTGGGCTTTGCTAGTCCCACTTCGAGGGAAAGCTCTCTGAGGCTTGTTTTGCGCCTTGGTGATAAGTAGCCTAAGCGATATGCCCTCAAGAGCACCTCTCGCTCTCTTTCCGTGAGGGTCGAGAGCACAAAAAGCGCTATACTATCCCTCATTTGGGAGCGAAGGCACTCAAAAATGGACTTTTCTTTACGCTCACATAATCCTTACCGTAATAGGTCTCTAGGTTATCAATATACTTCTCAAGGTCTTCAGAATTGCCGTAGACGCAGAAAATTCTGCAACCCCTATCTATCACATAAGGGGTGAGTATGTGTATATTGTAGTTTTCGATTAGCTCGTAAAATTCGCACCGCTCTTTGAGAGCAAGTACTAGAGTTCCTTCTCTAGCCACAAACTTCTCGATTCTCAGGATCTTTGACCTCTCAAGTCTATTTGCGTTCTTAAAAGCCTCTGCTAAGTTAGCCGTTCCTGGGAAGTAAGCCGCTACCAAATACAAGCCGCTGCGTGGCTGCTTATAGACGTGAAGAGCCGCCCTACCGCCAACACCTTCACTCACTTCGCAAAGAAGCACAGAGGGGGCCAAAGTATTAAAAGTACCTAAACTGGTTGAAGCGCCAAGTAAAGAACCCCCTCTAATGAGTTGAAAGCGGCTTGCCAACGGAGCGCCCTTCCTTTAAAACCAACGATGACGAGGCTCTCGTAGGGGGCACTCGTGCCTACTCTGAGCGCGTTGCTCACTACTCAGCCTTCATTGCGCGAAAGAGGCTTAGAAGACATTATTGAAGAAGTTGTGAGCTATTACAAAGCGTACTTAGAGACGATGGATGAAGAGGCCTATGCGGGGCTCATTAGAGCTCTTAACAAGTATTTAGAGCAGCTTGCTCCACTCAAGCGCGCACCTGGCTTATTGGACATTAGTGAAGAGGTCTCTCTCAGCTTTTGGGATGCGCGCGTAAACCCAGAGCTCTTGCAGAGCCTTCTTGAAGCACTAGTAGAGCTCAGGGTAAGCGGTGCTGGCTTCGAAAAAGCCCTTTCCCTAGTAAAGCGCGTGCTCGCGCTCCTTGCTTGCGAAGAAGTAGAAGTTGAAAAGCTCGTGGGGACTTCAGAGGACTTAATATCCCTAGGAGCGCTGCTACTAGTGCTTGGAACCAATCCACCGTGAGCGGTGTTACTAGTGCGCGCTCAGGTAGTCAGAGTGCCAGAAGGCGCGGGAGTACACGAGTTCCTCGAGAAGTACATTACCGAGCACGGGCTTAAGGGAGGCCTTGTACTCGGCATAGGCGGCTTAAAACGCGCTGTTATTGGCTACTTAGACCTGGCAACTAGGCAGTACAGAGTTGTCGAGCTGGAGTCGAGCGAGACTGCTCTAGAAGTGGCCTCACTACTAGGAAACTACTTCGCCAGGCCCGATGGCACTATTAGAATCCACGTTCACGTAGTCGTGGGCACCCCCAGCGGCAGCCACGCGGGGCACCTCATAAGCGGCGTCGTGTACCCGTTTCTCGAGGTATTTCTCGTTGAGCTCGGAGAAGGCGTTGCTGCGAAACTAGGTCAAAAGTAGAGGCGCTCTTACGGGCCCAAATGACTACAAGCAATAGCAATGCAAGCTCTTTTCAAGCAAGTGGCGTGAGGTATTGTACTCTAAGCCCTGTTGTGGGGGTCTTTGCTTTTTCTACGGGAGCACTAGAGGAGCGTTGGCTGCATTTTTATTTTATGGTCGACTCGGAGTAGAGATCACGCGGTCAGCGGACGTGGCTACTAGTGGTGGTTGCAGCTTTGAAGGCGCTAGTAGTGCACGCGCTCTTCGACGTCTTGGGTGGTGGCGAGCTACTGGCTCTTAGGGCTTCGCAGGCTCTTCAAGAAGCAGGCTTCGATGTTAAAATACTTACTGCGACACCCGTAGACCCCCCAGTACTCAGCAGAGTATATGGAGGCGTAAAGCTACCAGAAGTAATTGTTAAGAGAGTTAAGACAGCAGAGTATGCAAGCAGGCTAATGCCCGGCAGGCTTGTGAGGCTTAGGAGGCTCTTGGTATACAGGCAGTACATGCCACTAATTGAGGAACTGCGCAATGAGTACGACTTGGTAATAGACACGCAGAGCAACCTACCAACTCCAGCCGACCTGGTGTACATACACTTCCCAGCGATTCTCGAGCTACATGTTGAGAGGCATGGACTGCAGTGGCGAGTTTACGGGCTCTTAGTCAAGCACCTCGCCAGGCCTTTTAAAGCACCGAGAGCTGGGCGCGTTCTCACAAATTCCACGTGGACGGCTCACATGGTTTACAAGGCCTACGGCGTTGTGCCAGACGTTGTCTACCCGCCAGTAGACGTAGAGTTCTTTAACTTGTATGCAAGCAGTGATAAGAGAGAGAAGCTTGTTGTAACAATTAGTAGGTTCACGCCTGAGAAGGGGCTTGAAAAGCTCGTTGAAGCAGCCAAGGTGCTTCCTGACTACAAGTTCGTCTTTGTTGGCACGGTAGGCGCGGGCTCCGAGCGCGTTCTAGGAAATATTGAGGAAGAAGCAAGGCGCTCGGGGCTCAGCAATGTCGAGGTCAGGCCCAACTTGCCTAGAACGGAGGTAGCGAGGCTGCTCGGCGAGGCCAGCTTCTACCTCCACCCCCCATTTCCAGAGCACTTTGGAATAAGCATTGTAGAAGCCATGGCAGCAGGCGCGGTTCCACTAGTCTACAGAGATGGCGGGGGCTGGTACGACGTAGTGAGCAGGGTTTCGAGCGAGCTGGGCTACTGCGACGTGAGAGAAGTCCCCGGCATTATCAGGAGGCTTGAGGCCGATAGAGGCCTCTACGAAGAGCTGAGAAGGAGAAGCGTTGAAGTCTCCAAATTGTTTGGCTACGACAACTTCAAGAAGAGCTTCTTAGAAAAAGTCAGCTACGTGCTGAGAGTAAAGAAGCTAGGGCAACAACGCGAAGAACCCAATAAGTGCTCAACTTGAGTCGCTACTGTGACTTAACTGGCGCACATCACATACTGTTCAAGAGGCAGACTCGGATTTTGTGAAATACGCACACTCGCCTATTAGTGCCCCGGCTTTAAGCGCGTAGGCGGATACTTACTCATAGGGGCTGGTTGTGAAGCCCGCGTGGATTCTCGTTGCGGTGGTATTACTTGGAATTGCCGGTCTCCTATTTTACCGCGGCTACTGCGAGTACGAGGCTGCTTCGAGCTTAGAAATTAGAATCCTCGACGTCTCAATAAAGAGAGTTGGAGCTACTAGTGCAGACCTCTCAGTAGTCCTCGAGTTTCGCAATCCAACGAGCTACGACTCACCAGTGTTTAGCGCAGAGTACGACTTATACATAGAAGGCACTTACATTGGGCACGGAAGCCTGCCTCCAACCGCGGTCCCGGCTAGTGGGTTAGTAGTGCGAGAGACCACCATCACCATTGAGTACGAGAAAGTTGCAAAAGGGCTTATTGAGGCACTGACTAGGGGAGGCCTGCTAGTAACTATTAGGGGCAAGGCGCACGTAAAGGCCTTGTTCGGCCTAATCCCAATAACGCTGGACTTCGAAGTAACGCGGAAGCTCTAGAAACAGGCGTCGGCGCCGGCCCAGAAAGCCCGTTCTCGGAGCTAGCGGCTTTGAAAGTAAACAACTACCAAGGGACCCGGCGCTACTAGTAAGTGCCCGAGCTAAAGGCCCCTCTCTATTAAGTAAGCGAAGCCACTGCCCTCTACTAGCAGGAGACCTCGTGTCTAAGCCGAGGTGCGGGATCGCTGCGGAGAGGTGCGGCAGCGGGCGCTAAGATATAAACCCCTGGCCGGCTTACTTAGGGAGCGGCTATGTGCACTTAAGCCGTGGTACTGGTGCACACAAAGTGGTCTTGTCCCAAGGCAATTTGAAGACGAGCTGGCTGCTCAGGAGGCGCCCGCGCGTAGAGCTGCACAAGGTAGTAGACTACGGGCTGCACTTGGAGAAGGTGAAGAGCACTATTAGGAGCCCGAGAATAGGCATATACGTCCACGTACCCTACTGCAGAGCTATATGCCCGTTTTGCCCGTACTTCAGAGAGGTCTTGAGAACCCGCGAAGAGCTGGAAAAGTACTTTGAGGCCCTCTACCGCGAAGTAGAGCTCTACGGCAAGCTGCTAGAGGACAAGAAGCTGGAGGTCGTCGAGATACACGTGGGTGGCGGGACGCCGAGCCTTGTGCCCGGCAAGCTCTACGAGAAGCTGTACAAGCTTCTCTCGGAGTACTTCAGCGTTAAAGTGGGCATGGGCATAGAAGCAAACCCGGAGGACTTGAAGAACAGCAAGGTAGCTGAAGACCTGTACGCGAGCGGAGTAGACGAAGTCAGCATCGGCGCTCAGAGCTTCACCGAGAAAGTGCTGAAGGCGCTTGGAAGAAAGCACAGTGTTGAAGACAACTACAGGGCTATTGAGAACAGCATTAAGGCGGGCTTTAAGTGGATAAACGTAGACGTAATGTTCCTGGCTCCAAGCATAAAGGGCTACGTTGAGCTAAGCGAGGAGGAGGGGTTAAAGGCCTTTGTAAGAGACCTGGAAATCGCCGCCGAGCTCGGAGCTCACCAGGTAACCTACTACCCGACAGTCATACCGCGCCACTCGCCAGGCTACAAGCTCGTTGAGCTCGGAAGGCTTGTTCAAGACGAGAACTCCATAGACACCTACGTAGAGAAAGCCCTGGACTTAGCCGAGAGCAGCGGCTTGTTCATGGTGAGGGTCTACTCGCTGTCCAGGAAGCGGTACGAGTACGCAACGGTCAACTTAGAAATGGTGGGCCCCTTGATAGGCCTGGGTGCAGGGGCTTGGAGCAACACGGGCTTTTACCAGTACATTAACATCCACGACGCAGCCTCGTACTACGAGCTACTGCGCGAAAACAAACCACCGGCACTCTACTCGCGTAGCCTAAGCAGGTCCTCGATTGCGTGGAGGCTCCTCTTCGACCAGCTCAGTACAGGCTCTGTTAAAAGAGAGGCGTTTGACATTATTGGCTTAAAGAGAATGCCGCTTGGAGTAAAGGCCTTCTTAGAGCTAATGTCTCTCGCAGGGCTCGCCGAGAGGAAAGGCAGCGAGTACAGGTTGACACGCAGAGGCGTGGTTGAGGTGTACAAGTCGGTTATAAACTACGTCATTGAAGTACCCGTGAAAGCAACGGGCCTGCTCTCAAGAATGCGCAAGCCACTTGACGCTCCCGACAAGCTAGTAGTGTAGAGCGTTTTCATTAAGTCCGCTATTCCCTGCATTGCTGCGTCCTAAGTAGAGTAGGCTAGTAGCGCTATGTATACGCGCGTGGCCTCAGAGCCTCTTTCAAAGAGAGCTCAGCAGTGTTCGCTAATACGGTGCTTCCCGCAAATTTGTACCACCTAGCAGTGGAAATCGCAAGTGTGTAGAGAGATTAGAGCAGAGCTGGCATTAGCTACGGAAGCCTCTATGCTTGTGCACAGAGCAAGCCCCTGCAGCTTTTTAACCTTTTAAACGCGTGAAGACATTTTGTATAAGGGTGGCTCTGTGAGCGAAGAAGTAGTGTTTGTTAGGAGGGCCTCGGGGCTGGTTAGAGAGCTCTCCTGGATAGATGTAGCGCTGTGGTCTATAGCGTGTCCAGCAGCTTCCGGCATGACTTTCTACGCCGTGAAGGTACTGGGCTATCCTGATACTTATGGTGGCAACATAGCCCTGGCGTTCCTCATAGCAGGCCTGATATTCCTACCTCTCACCATAGCATTCTACTACGTTGCAGCATCATTCCCAAGGTCGAACAGCATGTACGTCGTCGTCTCCAGGACCCTGCACCCAGTGCTTGGCTACTTGCCATTCTGGTACTACATAATTGGTGGCGGCGGAGCCATGTGCGCAGGGTTCATAATGTACATTGGCTTGAAGGCCTTTAGCGGTCCTGTCGCAGTAGCTGGGCTGGCTACAGGAAATAAGGCCTTAATAGACATGGCTAACGCCTTAATAGACCCACTCAACCAGATGATAATAGCTATTATATTAGTGATCATTCTCTGGCTGCTTAACCTAGGCGGCATGAAAGTCATCAAGTGGACTATGAGAATCGCCACAATAATACCATTGTCAGTGACCGTCATAACGCTAGTAGCCCTGGCATTCGTGGGGCAGAACAATGGAATGGCCGCCTTTGATGCGCTATATGGGCCGGGCAGCGCCTCGAAGATAATGAGCGTTGCTTTCAAGGAAGAAGTAGCTAAGCAGTACAACATACCAGTTCTAACGCCGAATCCCGTGCTCATTGGAACTTATGGAATGCTGTTCTGGACTCTGTGGGCCTGGACAGGCCTCGAAATCACTACCTTCGTAGGAAGCGAGGTCAAGGACCCTGGCAAGTCTTACTTGAGGGGGTTATTCATAGGCTACGCGGTGATAATGGCGCTCTACTTATTCAACGCCGCCATACTCCCATACGTCTTCAATTACGACTTCTTAGCAGCCTATGCCTACTTGAAGGCGGAGTACCCCGACGTCTTGTCAAACCTACTGCCTGGAAAGCCCCTGCCAGAGCCCTCAGTACCATTCTACGTTGCTATTGCATTTCCGCACCCAGTAATAGCCATAATAGTTGGCTTGGCATACTTCCTGTGGTACTTTAACACAGCAATACCGGTCTGGGTTGCATGTGTTAGAGGATTCTTCTCCATGAGCTTCGACAGGGCCTTGCCAGAGAAGCTGGCATCCGTCTCGGCTAGGTTTGCAGCTCCCACGTGGGCTAACCACATTACTGCAATTATAGCTGGACTCGGCGCTATTATAACCTACTACGAAGCCCTCGGCGCAGAGCTCGCAACTGCCCTGATATCTTGGTTGGACTTCAGCTTGTTCATAATAATATGGCCTCTAGGCCTTGCACTAATGCTACTGCCGTGGTGGAGACCCGAGATATTCGAGGGAACAGTATTCAAATCAAAAATCGCCACGTCAGCGCTGGGCGCTGTAGTGTTCATCTTAGGCTGGTGGCTAATGCTGTACACGTCGTATCCCGAGCCAACCGTTCAAATGGTCAACGTAGCCGCTGGAGCAATAGGAATTATAATATACACCTACATGATGGCCAGAAACAGGGCTAGGGGCATAGACCCGAGCAAGATCTACGGGCAAATACCACCGGCCTAGCTTCTTACCCAAAAATATTTTTCCCAGCTCAACCCCCTATCTCAGCTGGTGGCTTAGGGAGTGGTTACCCGCATATTCTTCTCTGTCGACGTGCACGGGTCCAGCCTGGTCTGGAGGAAGTGGATCAAGGCCCAGGAGGTTTACAAGGCAAACGTCTTGATACTAGCAGGCGACTTGACGGGCAAAGTGCTAGTTCCAATAGTAAAGCGCAGTGACGGATCATGGACTGCCAAGTATTTCGGGTCTAGGTGGGTTATGAAGAGCGAGAGCGAGGTAAGGGCCTTCGAGGAGAAGCTGGAAAACGCTGGAGCCTACTACGTTAGAGTCGATGAAAAAGAGCTAGAAGAGCTGAAGAGCAAGCCCGAGCTCGTGAACAAGGTCATAGTCGAGAAAATGGTTGAAAGGCTGAGGAATTGGCTAGACCTCCTCGTCAGCAGAGTTGACACGAAGAGCGTCACCACAATTGTAATGCCTGGAAACGACGATGAGCTGGTCATAGACGGCGTCATTAAGGAGTACGAGTCGAAGGGCGTGGTATACCCACTAGACAAGGTGCTTGCAATAGAGAAGCTCGAAGTAATTTCATCGCCCTACGTCAATCCAACGCCCTGGAACACGCCAAGAGAAATGAGCGAAGGCGACTTAGAAAAGTACCTGGAAAAGCTCATATCAAAGCTCAGCGACCCGAGGAAGTCTATATTCAACTTCCACCCGCCACCATACAATACGATGCTAGACCTGGCTCCCAAGCTGACTAAAGACCTGAGAGTAGTGACGGTGGCTGGAGTACCCCAGTACGAGCACGTCGGCTCCAAGGCCGTGCGCAAGGTAATTGAGAAGTACCAGCCCGTGATAGGCCTGCACGGGCACATACACGAGTCAGGCGGACACGACCGCATAGGAAAGACCGTTGTCGTGAATCCGGGTAGCGAGTACAGCGAGGGCGTTCTCAAGGCATATATCGTAGAAGTAGAAGGCGACAGGCTAGTTAACTACTACAAAATAGAGGGGTAAGAGGCCACCAAGCCTTGCGAAAACGAGCACTAGTGCTTATTAAGCACTAAGGAGGCTTAAAGGAGCGGGCTGAAGACGTTGGCCCTTAAAAGAGTCGGAATGAAGGCCGAGGACTTCGTCAAAGAGGCTATTAGCATTATCGATAGGGCCTCTAAGAGGGGCATCGTACTGAGAATTCTGGGAGCACTGGGCATTTATATACACTCAATGCACAGCCCAGAGTCTCTAAGCCTGTATGAAAGGCTCGGCAGGTTCAAGGGCGAGGGCTTAGTATTCACAGACCTCGACTTAATAGGCTACAGCAAGCAGAGAAAAGACATTATAGACTTCTTTGAGAAAGAGCTCCGGTTCAAGTACGATCCATACGTCAAGGCCCTCTTCGCAGAGAAGAGGCTAATATACTACCACCCTCAGGACCTCTACCACGTAGACGTGTTCTTCGACAAGCTCGAGTTCAGCCACGACATAGACTTCGGCAGTAAGCCGGGAAGGGGCTACTTGGAGCTCGACTACCCAACAATATCGCTGGCCCACTTGGTCCTGGAAAAGCTCCAAATACACAAGATAAACTGGAAAGACCTAGTAGACCTCGCAGTGCTACTACACGCCCACAACTTGTGTAGCCTAGAAGGTGCTAAAACCAGAGAGTGCATCGACGACGAGCTAATAGCCTCCGTGCTCTCAAATGACTGGGGCTTCTGGTACGATGCCATGACAAACCTTGCTAAGCTAAAAGACATGCTCAAGAGCAAGTCGGCTGAGGGCGTAATTACCAAAGAGGCGGCCGAGCTCGTCACCTCGAGGATAGACGCTTTAGTAAACAAAGTAGAGTCTACTCCAAAGAGCAAGGCCTGGATTAAGCGATCTAAAATAGGGACGTCAAAGCCGTGGTACAGGGAGGTAGAGGAAATAGAGAGGTAACTCTGCATCCTAAGATGGGGCTCTCAAAGCAATTAGCCTAGACTAGCGCAGCACTCTCACTCTGCCAGAGAACACCCCTATAACCGTGTCTGGTTGTTGAAGTCTTTGAAGAATTTGCTCAAAACGCCTATTTGGTAGAGCGACGTAGTAGTCGATACCACAATGGGCCCTGACTGTACCCTAGAGCCCTCAAGCCCCTTGTAGTAGCACCCCGCGTAAAACCCCGCAGCGGCGGCAATTACTGCCACGAGCACCAACGCCAGCGACTCCTTCAAGTAGTTCACCTCGAGGAGAGCTATTGAGGGAGGCGAGTTATATGCACTCGATTACAGGCAGTGCTAGTTTCTACTCGATGAGGCAGCGTCTTTAACACTCTATTAACACTCTAATTAAGGCCTTGATGCCCAGGAGTTTCAATGTTTCTTTCAGGGTCTCTCGCACAACTCCCTTGTAGCTTGCTCAACAATAAGCTTGGCTAAGCCAACTCCCGCTCTCTCATCCGGTTAAACTGCCTTGCTTGGCGAGCACGAAGCAGCTCCTCTCATGCTTGCCGAAGAGCCGGTAGGGGCTCAGGGAGTAGAAATCGCTGAGCT
>JBMFML010000003.1:0-135953 GCA_049970695.1 Desulfurococcaceae archaeon | reverse complement strand
GTAGAGAAGATAATGAACGCAATAAACCACCTCCAGACACCATAACCAGACCAGGGCTACTTGCAGGCAAGTTCGAAGCAAGGCCTACTGTTACGTCTCCAGCAGTCATTGGCAGCAGTCGGCAAGCCCAGGTCTCGTATCTAAAATTGCGAATTACTCCTACTTGTAAAGGGTTTCTATGTACACAAAGCGCTCTTGAGTGCTTCGAAGAGCTTTTCTATAGTAAGCTCGCCGGTTCGTCTCATGGTTATGTGGTCTTGCTTGCCGCCGCCTTTGACTCCCTTCTCGGAGAGCGCGTCCACTACTTTCCTGAGGTCTATTCCAAGGCTTCTTGCCTTCTCGGGGCTTATTGCTACTTCAACCGTGTCTCCGGAGCTAATTACTGTTAGTAAGCCACGCGATATTGAGAGCTCTTCGAGCAGGCGCTTTACCAGCTTCTCGTCTGCAAATGGCAGCTCTATGTATGTAGCCTCAATGTCGCATATCTTTGTCTTGTTTGAGAGGGCTTGCGAGACTAGGACCTTTTCTAAGGCCTCTCTATACTTTCTTAGCAGCTCGCTTGCCTTTGCGTGCTCGTTCTGAACTCTCTTCACGGCTTCAACTAAGTTCTGCTGCTTGCTGCCAAGTATTGAAAGCGCAGAGCTTATTTCTTCTTCGAGAGAGCGCAGCATTTCTACGAGCTTAGTACCAGCTATGAACTCCAGTCTGATAACGCCGTCTTGTATTCTCTCAACATTTGTGATTTTTATTCCACCCACCTCTGATGTGCTATGTAAGTGCGTTCCGAAGCAGGCCTGGGCATCCCAGCCCGGTATTTCGACTATTCTCAAAGTAGGCGAGTAAACGGCACCTCCCTGGTATATCTTCAGCCCATACCTGTTCTCGGCTTCAAATCTAGTCAGGTAATTGAACCTCAACTCGATCCTGCTGTTGACAATTTCGTTCGCCAAGTCTTCGATTTTCCTCACTTCTTCTTCTGTTAGTGGTTTGTGGTGTGTTATGTCAAGTCTCGCCTTTGCCGGAGTCTTCTCAGCGCCTGCTTGCCACACGTGTTCTCCAAGTACTTTCCTGGCAGCAGCTAGTACTATGTGCGTGGCTGTGTGGTGCTTCATTAACTGATATCTTCTACGCCAGTCTATTTCAACTAGGACGTGGTCGCCTAGCGAGAACTCGGGGGCTTTGTCGAGGACGTGCACTACTACGTCTCCGACTTTACCAACGTAGACGATTTTGTACTTCTTATCACCAAATATTAGGTAGCCCTCGTCGTGATCCTGCCCCCCGGCCCAGGGATAAGCGACTGTTTTGTCGAGTACAACGTAGTTGTCCTTTACGCCGAGCACTGTGGCCTCCGTCCTAGTCAAGTATGGGTCTTCGTGGAAGAGTAGGCGAGTTGATTTGAACTCCGAGGCCCACTTAACTACTTCTTCGGGGAGCTCGCGCTCCCTTTCTTTAACTAGAATCCTTGGCGCGGAGTGCCTCGACGCTATTATCGAGTAGAAGTTCGGTGGCGTTTCAATGCTAATGCCGTACTCCTTTGCCCTCTCAACCACGATGTCGGGCGGTATTCCGTGAGAATCGTATATTTCAACTAAGTCCTCGACTTCGAGCTTCTTCTTCCTCTTGAGGATGCCTTCTACTACCTCAATGCCGCGCTGAAGCGCGTTCACGAACTTCACTACTTCCAGCGAAACAACATCCGTGATGTAGTCTCTGTGCTTCTCGAACTTGCCATAGATGTAGTCTCCCTTCCAGTAAGATATTTGCTTGTCTACTAATTCCAATACAACGTCGCCAAGCCTGTGGTGCTCTATGCCTAGCTTTATTAAGTTGCGGAGAAGCCTTCTAATTACGAGCCTAGCGAGATACCCCTCGCCGCTATTTGATGGCACTATACCATCAGACAACATGAGTAGCAGTGTTCTAACGTGATCTAGGGCGCTGTACAAGTAAATGGAGTTTACGAGGCTCTTCCGGTATTCAGCAAACGCCGTTCCTTCTAAGTACTTGACTAGCTCATCTATGCTGGCGATTTCCTTATCACTCAGCTCGTAAACAAGCTTCTTTAAGACGTCATGCGGAGGTTCCTCAACACCGAGGACGTCCTTGTACGTGTCTACGAGCCTACCGTACACGGCGTGAAAGCCCGTGGGGGTCTTCTGCGTAAACCAAGCAATCCTCTCTATGCCGTAGCCGCAGTCTACGACTAAAACCGGGTTGAGTTCGAGCCTTCCATTTACGGTCTTATAGGCCATGTGGACTAGTGTCGCAAGCTCCATTCCATCTACTAGTACTTCTGGAGCTGGGCCCGCATTTCCACCCCCTTCCCACCAGCCCTCCTTGAATACTAGGTCGTCGAGGTCTATGCCGATCTCCTTGTTGAAGAACTCTATGGTGTTTTCGAATATGCCTTCTGACCAGTAAATGATCTTGCCTTGCTTATTGAAAGCGTGCATTCCACCCATTTCAAAGCTAGTTAAGTGTCTCCCGAAAGTGAGCCCAACGTTGTCTATGTCTGTAAGCCTAATTGAGGGCTGCACTATTACTAAGGGGTTGTGAGGCGGGTCGGCGACCCCATCTGTGACGACTGGCTGGAATACTACTATAGATGCTATTGTTAAATAGAGGTCGTTTCTCCACTTAGCGAGAACGGGATAAGGATCTACAACACCATGTCCCTTCCTAGCCAGGAAGTTGATGAACCTCTCTCTCACGTCCTTTATGCTGAGTGGCGATACTCGCTTGTAGCTCTTGTAGAGGAACTCGTATTTACTGCAGGGTCTGTCGGGGCAGGTTTCGCGGGGAATAGTGCTCCAGAAGTACCCTCCACAAACCTTGCATTTGTACCTCTTATATCCATATACTTCTTCAAGGTACTTGTAGTTTACTACGTCACCGACCTGCTTCATGGCAATCCTCACTAAGGTTACTAGGGCTTACAAGAATATATAGCTCTTTAGGGGTAGTTACGGTGAGACTGCTAAAAATCAGGCTTCTGCGACGACCCAGGTACTTTGCCAAAACTTCTCGGCTAACCAAAGAGGGCTGCAAAGCCTTCTGCAAGTGCTTCTTCGCTGAGCTCTTTCGGCTCCTCTTCTTTCTTCTCCTCTTTCTTCTCCTTTTCTTCTTCCTTTGCTGCTGGCGCCTGAGCGGCGGCTGCTGGTACAGTAGCCATGGGTACGGCAACGGCTTGTTCAAGAACTCTCGCTATGTCGATGTTTTTAATTGCTGCAACTAGCGATTTAACTCTAACTTCGTCAACCTCTACACCAGCCGCTTCGAGTACGCGTTTTAAGTTCTCTTCATTTATCTCCTTACCTGCCTTGTAGAGCAGTAGAGTTGCATATATGTACTCTATAGCGACCACCCTTGAAAGCGCTTACCTCGGGTTAGGATATCGTTGGGGGCTTTTAAATCCAAAAACGCTTCTCTCAGTAATCAACCAAAGAGGGCTGCAAAGCCTTCTGCAAGTGCTTCTTCGCTGAGCTCTTTCGGCTCCTCTTCTTTCTTTTCTTCTTCTTTAGTAGTTTTGGTAGTTTTGGCTTCTCGGGCTTCCTGCTTTGGTACTCCGGCAACAAGCCCTAATTCCGGTGCATACTTCGATATTTCGAGTGCCAGTGCAATGGCCTTTGCATGAGCCACTCTTATGACGTGCTCAGCTGTCTCAGGTGTCACAAATCCTAGCTCAGCAACTAGGGCGAGTGCTTGCTTCTCCGCCTTTGCGAGTACGTACCCGAGCACGGGCTCTTCGGGAATTACCAGCTCTATTGCAAGTTTTAGTGCATCCAAGGCGGCGGCCTTCAAGCCTTCCTCATACTCGGCTATGTTTAGCTTCAACTGCTCGCCTGGGATAACCAGGCCCCCGTCAACGCCACACTTAATCTTAACTCTTATCTTCTTGAGTGCTAGCCCCAGCTTTTGTAAGATGCTTGCCAAGTCGGCAGATATAACGTCTCCCGGCTTTGCCACAACAGTGTCTTTAACTACGTAGACTACGTTACCTTGAACTCTCGTTGGTACTTTAAGCCTTCCAAAGACGCTTAGAATAGGTCCTGCAGGTAGACCGGTGTTGCCCTCCGGTATGACTATTTCTTCCTCTGCAACATCTCCGGGTTTGTAGTAGTCGTACGTTACGAAGTCTTCAACCATCTTTGCTAGTTCAAAGGCATTCTTGTTTGAAAATACAAGCATTACCTGACCACTCATGTATTTTTCTAATTGCTTAGCGTTTTGAAGAACTCTTTCAAGGCCTTTCAAAGCTACCTTGGGCTTCACGACTTTCATCACGGCGTGTTTATCGAGTTTTTTACGGAGGACTTGTATGTGTTTAGCTGGGACTCCGTTAAGGTCTAGCACTAATATAGACCTGTGCTTTCTCGCAAGTTCTTCTACCTCGTTAGCCAGCTCTATTTTCTCGCGAGGTATTCTCCTGTGCTTTAGTGCGGCTGTAAACGACACGTTAGCTCACCTTGAAGGGCACTTCCACAGGAATGCCCATAGTAGTCTTTACGATAATCTTCTCAATATTTGCACGTCCTGCAGGCAGCTTGCTCTCCACAACCGACACAACGGCTAGAGCATTTTCAGCAAGGTCTTGCGGATCCATGTCTTCGGTGCCTATGGCGACCATTAGTTGCGGCTGATTTCTTAGCGATACGAGTACCGTGTTCTTGTACCTGGCAATCATGGATCTAAGTGCAGCACTTGAAGGCACTGGAACAGGTATTTTGCCTCTAGGGCCCAAAGCAGGGCCTAGTGTGCGGCCAACAAGCCCCATAAACTCGGGCTTTACTAGCAACCAATCACATGTAGACGCAATTTTCTTGGCCTGCTTTTTACTCAAGTTTTTCAAGTCGTCTCCAAGTATAGCTAATCGCGCTCCCTCGTTTTTTGCTATTTCAACCATTTCAGAGTCTCCCACGACACAAATACTTAGCTCCTTACCACGCCCCTTTGGCAGGTAAACGGGTTCTCTAATTTTTAGCTGCTGCGACTTCAAATCCACGTCTTTTAGTACTACTACGAGGTCGACGCTTTGCTTAAAATTCCTGCCTTTACCGCACTCGATGGCCTTGGATATAGCTTTCGCGAAAGCCTCTTTAAGCAGAGTTGACAAGGCCTACTCACCCTTTTCCCATTCAGGTTCATACTTTGCTATTAAGTCGTCGTAAGCACCGCTATCAACGAGCTTCGTCACTTCTTTTGGATCTTTTCCATCAACAGTTATTCCAATAGCCCTTGCAGTGCCGAGTATAGTTTTAACGGCGGCTTTGAGACTCTTCGCAGTCAACTGACTTTTCTTCATAATTGCTATTTTTATTATATCCTCCATTGAGACATCACCTATTTTCTTGTGTGCAGGATCTCCAGTTGGTTCCCGAGCTCCGGCGAACTTCATTAAGAGGGCAGTTGTTGTAGGTATTCCCACCTTTACTTCAAATTTGCGTGTGTCAACATCTATGACTACTTCTACAGGTACCGGGAGTCCTTCGTAATCTTTTGTTGCTTTGTTTATGGCATTTACGACCTCTACTACGTTGACTTTATATGGCGAGAGCGCGGGTCCTATAGGCGGGCCCGGAGTAGCCCGCCCTCCTTCCACTATGAACCTCAGGGACTTCTTAGCCATCGTGATCACCCTTTTACTTTCTTGACATAGCTGATTTGTATAGTTACAGGTATCGAAAATGCGGCCTCTAGTAGATTAACTGTAACAGCACTCTTGCTTTTATCAATAGAGACTACGCGGGCCCGCATTCCTCTAAAGGGGCCGCGCACGATTTCCACTTCGTCTCCCACGTTTAGCTCTTCGACAACGAGCTTTGGCTTGAGCATTT
This sequence comes from Desulfurococcaceae archaeon, assembly GCA_049970695.1. Classification (GTDB taxonomy): domain Archaea; phylum Thermoproteota; class Thermoprotei_A; order Sulfolobales; family Desulfurococcaceae; genus UBA285. Next base: position 130,116 of record JBMFML010000003.1, on the reverse strand, counting down.
GGGCGGCTTCTTCGAGTGAAACTTTGAGTGCCCGCGAAGCCTTGACGTACTTTATATTAGATACGAGTTTGTATGCGTCTTCAGCCCTCCTCGCTTCGATAAAGACATAGCCACTTACACCGGGAGCTATAAAAATGCTCGTTATGTGCGGTTCTTCGCCTTTTTCGAGTTTCTCAAGAACTCTTCTCTCAATTATGAGTGCTACGTCTAGCTCTCTTCCACTCGTTGTTTTAATCGCGTATATCCCCATCTGTGGCGTCTGCGCGCTCATGGTGCTCAGCCCGTGTACGGATAGAGAAACGTGTAGAAGAGCACTCTTATAATGAATGCGATAAGCCCAATTATAAAGAGCCCCAACAGGGTAACTTTGAGAAGGGTAAAGTACTCACTTCTATCAGGCTTAGACGCTATTTGCAATATTCTTTTCCACATGTCAATTAGCTCTCTCAAGCTCAAGGCAGAGCACCAGCTAGTCTAGTGGTATTAGCTTGTCTACGTATTCTAAGGGGTTAAAAGGCTTTAAATCCCAGTAACCCTGCCCTGTTCCAATAAACAGTATCGGCTTTTTAATCGTGTATACTAGGGATAAGGGAACGCCGCCTTCTTCATACGCATCAAACTTTGTGACAATAAACGCGTCGATACCAACTGCTTCATCAAAGAACTTTGCTTGCTGAACAGCATCGTTACCTGTTAGGGCATCGACAACCAGTATTTTCAGATGGGGTTTTACAACTCTCACTATTTTCTTGAGTTCGTCAACCAAGTTCGCATCTGTATGCATTCTGCCTGCTGTATCTATTAGCATAACGTCAAAGCCCCTTGAAGTACCATACGTAATGCCGTCATAGGCAACTGCCGCGGGATCGGCACCGTACTTGCCCGTAAACAGCGGAATACCTGTTCTATCCGAGTGCTTTTTCAGTTGTTCTTGAGCAGCGGCTCTAAAAGTATCTGCGGCTATCATTAGCGGCCTGTGGCCCCTCTCTCTGAAATACACAGCGACTTTGGCTATCGTGGTTGTCTTACCAACGCCATTCACGCCTAAGAACACTATCTTGAGAGGTTTGTACTTCTTCAAGTAGTCCTCTAAGCTGAGCGAGCTCTGTTCTTGGAAATACGAGAGTAGTGTTTCCCTCAGCTTCTTGGCCAGATCACTTTTTGTCTTGATCCTTCCACTTTCAATATAGTTTATAATGCTGTTTACGATGCTTTCGGCTACTTCATACGCAACATCTCTACTAATGAGCTCTAATTTAAATTGCTCTGCTAGTTCTAGCAGTTTTTCTCTCGATGAGAAGTATGAGGAGGCCGCTTCTATGAACTTCTTGAAGGTTTCGCGAAGTCTCGAAAGCAAGGCTTTATCACGTCGAACTTTGCCGCGCTTCTGCTACTTGGCTTAATATTCTCTGTATCGCGCTGTACTCTCTCAGCAGCATTTGGTGCCTTGCTTGAATATCTCTGAGCACTTTCTCCAGTTCTCTAATTCTATTTGAGAGAATTTCCATGGCTTTTTCTCTGGTGGTTTTTATATAATAACCTAGCCCTAGGTTTACCAAGACGCGACTACTCCAACCTTCCTCTATTTTTGATGGAATCATGACAGCAGAGAGTCTATCTATAACCACATAGCCATCTTGAACTGAATCTGGGAGGTTTTTCAGCGTCTCGTGTGCTAGCTGGAGCTCTCTGTATTGGCTCAAGTAAGTATTAATAGTAGCCTCTAGTACTTCTAGCTGACCTTTCAGCTCACTCATTCGAGCTACCAATTCCTCAATAGAAACTTTTACTTGCTCGCTGCCCGGCCTCGTCTCAGACATCACTTAACAATCCTCTCTAACTTTAATAGCTTGGCAATGTAAGGCCTTGAGACTTCTTCAGGACTAATTACCTCTATCTTTTCAATTTTTATGTGATAGCGCTTTAGCTTGTGCCTGCTCCCCAGTAATGAATAAGCCTTTTCTAAAGCGTGCTTTTCGTTTAAAGCCCTTAGCTCTAGCACGAACTTTTGCCACGTTGGTAATCTATCGTGACTAATCAACATTTCGCCTATTACTCTGTAGATCTTCACCTCACTACTCATGCGGGCCCCCCTTCAAAGCCTGCTTTTATTCTAAGCAGCTCAGGCCCGGTAGTGTTGCCGCCCACGACAACACCTTTATTATTTGCCAACAGCCCGCTTTTAACGTAGGGTATGCCAGCATTTACGGTGGCCCTCTCCACGTGAATCTTTACTACATCTTTTACGAGCTTTAAGTCTTCGTCGCTTGCATCTGGGTGAATTACTCCACCTCTGTCGTTTATAACCAGTACGCTGCCGGGGACGTCCATGTTGACAAGCCTAGCTTTTACGACTTCGACGCCCAAGACGTCCACGAGCTTTTTGATTTCGCGCTCTTCTATCAGCGGGCTGGCAATGCATCCTTTGTTATTACATGCGAGAAGATTTCCGAGAGCAGTATACCGGCTCTCGGAAACATATACCGTGATGTCGAGCCCGTGAGATTTTACGGCTTCAACGAGCTTTGCGAGCTCTTCATTAAATATTACGTGAGGAACTATAATTGCATAGCTGTTACCTGCAAGAAAAACTCCATTGAGTAAAGTGCCAGCTATCTTAGCTTCTATGGGTAAAGCCCCGAGCACTGAAGAAATTTCCTCGACGTCATCACGTGGTATACCAATTGGAAGAACAGCAATTTTGTCGTTAACATAAGCGTAAACGCCTATATTCACGTTGCCAAAAAAGCTCATTTTAATTATCTCTACCATTCGCGTAACCCTACTTAGAGGCCTTAGCCCTCCTCACTAGTAGCACTTTTGCTAACTTGTTTTCTCTATCGTATCTGATCTCGACAACGATTCTCCTAGGCGGTTTTTCACGTCCTCGAGACCATATATAGGCGTTTACCGAGGGATCTATAACTACTTTCTCGGCTTCTTTGTAGTGGCGTTTTACGTATTTCTTGATCAGCCTTACAGCCCTGTCAGCTCTATTGCTTCTACGCCCAAAGTAGACTCTCTTTAAGGGTATTACGTGTATTGCCGACTCGGTGCTTGCAGGCTTACTCACGTCAACCACCTGGTTACACGTTCTTCAACTTACTACGTCTCCAGTGCCTCAGCCTAAATGGCCTTCTCACTCTCAACCTAGTTTTAATCGTAACCCATATTGGTATCGGCTCATTACTTTTGTGAGCAGCCGCAAGCCTTAACTTCCTAGCAACGTGCTTGGCTCGAGCCATGCAACCACCACTGTTGTCTACTTTCTCTTAAAAGTTATCTTTGTCTCGTGCTTTGAGTGCTCATATAGCTCTAGCAAGAGCTTCTTTAAAAATTCATCTGTAATCGGGGGCTTGAGCCTGCCACTCTGTGCCAAGAGTATGAGCTGCTCTTCGAGCGCGGCAGCGAGCTCTGGTTTAACTAGTCTCAGATTACTCAGTCTCTCGCGAGCCTCGGGAGTTAGTATTTGTCTTAAAACGGCTTCTATTCTAGCCCGTCTTTCCCTCTCTTGCTCAATTTTTCTACGAAGTTCCGCTAGCTTCCGCGCTTTCAGGGCTTCGAGCTCCTCGTCGGCTAGGTACTCTTCGCCTTCGAGCATTAAGCCGGCACCTTCAGCCTTATAGAGGGTGGTAGGTACTTCGCGAGCTCAGGCCTTTCCTTAACAAGCTCCATCAGTATCTCAATAGCTATTCTATCGAGTAGGGCCCTGCCTTGAGGAGTCAGGATTCTGCCTTCCCTAGTCTTCTTAACGAGCTGTGCTTGCTCTAGCTGTTGCAGAATTTTCCTGATGGCATTACCAGGTGCTTTGTATGTCCTTGGAGGCGCCGACCCCCTCCTCTTCTTGCCTCCATACTCTCTTCTCAACTCGCTAAGCCCAACAGGTCTTCCTGCCTTATAGAGCTTCCTAAGTATGCTAGCAGCTCTGTAGTACCACCAATCTGGGTCTTCGGGTGGCTTTTCCTTGAAACAGCCCGTTTTAACAAATATGGACCATGTTGGTGGCTTCACTTCTGGCACGTTCTCCTTTAAGTAGCTAGCTAGCTTCGCTATGAGCCGATCTGCGGGTACTTCTAGAGCCGTAACCAATTAAGGCACCTCGAATAATGAGCTTTTCGAGTACTTAAATTCTTTGAAGCTAATCTTCTTTGACGAGTATTAGTGTAAACCCCCTTATTTCATATACTTTCGAGTTGGTCTTCTCAGCCAGGTACGAGGCTACGTCTTCAATGCTCTGCCCCGAAAACCTCCTGAAAGACTTAAGCAGCCTTATCTTTACCACGCGCTGGTGTTTCAGCCTATTTTCTAATTCTTTTAGAAAAGCCTCGGTAATTCCTCTTTTTCCAAGTTGCACATCTACCTTACCAGCTACTCTTTCTCTAATTTTTTCCATCGTGTCTTTATCATGAACCTTCTTATCCACCCGCAGAGTAAACACCTGTAGACGACTCTTGAACCTTTACCCTCACTTCTGATCCTGACACTAAGCGTAATACCGGGTATTAAGGGCGCAAGGCACTTTCTACAGTAGCGCCTCTTGTACTTTTTAGGAGGCCTCAATTGAGCCTTTCTGAGAATTCTAAGCCCAATCTCAACATACCTCCTAGCTAGCGCGTAATCCCCTTTCCTAGTTGCTTCTAGCGCGAGTCTAAATAGCAAACTGAATCTCTGCACGGCCAAATCCTTAAGCAAGCGCGTCTTCATTAGAGCACAGCTCGAATGCCGTGAATACTACAAACAGGGGGCTCTAAATTTTTAACTTTTTAAAAAGTAGATTGATATCCGCGAGAAAGCATTTTCGCAATATGCCATTAAAAACTCGGTGTACTTTAATAGGCCAAGGGTAAAGTAGTGGGATGTCAAGGCCTCTAATACTAGTACTACTCGAATCGTCGCTCGAAACGGTTCCACCCTCAATAGCAAGTCACCCAGCTATACTGAAAACTGCGAGGAGAAGGAGAAAGAAACCGCTCGAAATGCTACTCGACATAAGCCTGCACTACCATGCAATGAAAGACCTTCCCAAGAAAGAAAAGCGCGGTAGGCCTGACATAGTACACGTCAGTTTGCTCGAAGCCCTGGAAAGCCCTCTATGCAAAAGTGGATTACTTAGAATAGCCGTACACACTATAGGCGGACACGCCATATTCGTAGATCCCGCTACCAGAATACCGAGGAATTACAATAGGTTTGTTGGATTAATAGAGCAGCTATTTAAAGAAGGCAGAGTGCCCCCTGGAAGTGAAAAGCCTTTGATGCATATCAAGACCCTAACGCTCCAACAATTTCTGCGTGAACTAGGTGCGCGCGGCCTCATACTACTGCGCGAGGCATGCGAGTACAAACCGCTTTCAGAAGTGGTTAAGCAAGCCGTTTCAGAGAAAATGGCAATCGGAATAGGCGGATTTCCACATGGGGATTTCGAGGAAGAAACATTAAGACACGCGGACTACTGTTATTCAATATATAGGGCGCCCTTATCAACTCTCATAGTTGTTTCAAGAACTATCGCGGCCGCCGAGAAAATTTTCGGTTTAATGGAACTCTAAACTTGCTAATCAAAAGTTTCAGCGTAGATGTTTTAGGGGGACCAACACGACACGATGTCTTAGGGGGCTTTTTGCAAAAACCGGTTGGGGAACTCGAAGAGCCATGGAAAGACCCGCTGAGCGTCTATGCAAGCTGGAACAGACTTGACGTTAACGAAAATGCCAACAGATATCAGGGCCCTAGCAGCTTCTTCGCGTGGTTGCTAGACAAGTACATGGAGAATGACGCAGTAAGGCTCCTACCGCCTCACATATATAAGGCCCATGTAGACGGCTTAATCTACGTCCACAAACTACCTCACAGCGTATACATACCATACTGCACTGGACACAGCATAGCCAGACTCCTGAAGAAGGGATTAAAGACTATAACAATAATTTCGAGACCTGCAAGGCACTTCGATACTTTCGTTGATCACGTAGCAAACTTTCTCACAACAATGCAACACTACTTCACGGGTGCACAAGCACTCTCAAGTGTTGAATGGTATGCAGGCCCCTTCATAAGACATGACAAGCCAACCTACAAGCAGATCAAGCAGCAAATTCAAAGGCTCCTCTACAATTTGAACTACCCGACAAGAGTCGGCATGCAAACGCCCTTCACAAACTTCACTATAACTATGGATGCACCCCGCAAAATGCTAGAAGGCGATCAGGCAGTTTACGGCGGCGAAGAAGTAGGCTTCCTCGGCGAGTACGAAGAAGAAGCTAAGATATTCTTCAAGGCCCTTTCAGAGCTCTACTACGAAGGCGACTCTGTAGGACAACCCTTCACATTTCCAATACCAACGTTAATGGTTACTGCAAAGTGGTTATGGGAAGACCCAGAAATACACGAAGCAGTCTTCAAAACGGCAGCTAGGCGCGGAAGCTTCTATTGGCTCAATACTAGAATAGTCGACCCCGATGCGACATTTGCTATGTGCTGTAGGCTAAGTATTCAGAAGAACGAAATGATGTACGCTCTCAGAAACAGCAAGTTCTCTCTATCAGTAGCTAAGAAAGAGGTTGAGGAGCTCAAAGAGGAGTACTTCAGAAGCGTCGAAAAGACGAGGTTTGGAGGGCTCTGGGCATTACCCGACATAACTGGCAGTGTTAATGTCGTAGATGTGAACCTGCCTAGACTAGCTCTTGAAGCAAGAAGCGAGGAGCACAAGTTCTGGGAGCTCTACGACGAGACACTAAAGCTTGTGAGAGAAGCCGTAAATTGGTTTAGAAGCCGCTACATGTACATTATGAAGAACTATCCAAACTTCTATGCAATGATAATAGAATACATGCCAGAATTTCCAGCTTCGCACTTCAACACTATAGGACTAATAGGATTACCCGAGGCAGCAGCAATTTTGATGCAGGAACCTAAATTGTGGCTTGATGGATCGAGAAAGGACTGGCTAAGAGCAGCTGAATTGATGAGGAAAATCGTCGAATATGCAACTAAGACTGCTAGAAGGTGGATGATGGAAGAGGGGGTTCCCTGGAATGTCGAGGAAGTGCCAGGAGAATCTGCGTCTCCAAAGCTTGCAATGCTCGACTTGAAGAGATACAAGGAGTTAGCAGAGTACCTGCCAGACCCCGAGAATCCGGTGTATGCTACGAGCATAGCACCTTACTACGCTTCAATGGAGCTACCTGATAGAATAGAAGTAGAGCAGAGAGTTCAGAAGTACTTTACTGGGGGTGTAATGATGCACATATTCCTCGGCGAAGAAGCAGACCCCGAGGCTCTAGCTTCATTAACGAAGAAGTTGATTCAAACAGACCTCATTTATTGGAGCTACACACCAGCAATAACACACTGCAACAGCTGCGATACAACAATCACCGGGCTCTATACATCGTGTCCTAAGTGCGGAAGTAGCAACGTAGACATTTGGAGTAGAATTATAGGTTACTACAGGCCGCTGCGGAATTGGAGCCCCCAGAGAAGGAAAGAGTTCTGGTCTCGTAAACACTATAAGTTATAAACCCCCTTTCCTTGCATACGCTTAGCGCTTCTCTAGGGTTAGGTGCACCTGGTGAAACTGCTAGTAGCCGGCTGGAAGAGCGTATCACTAGTTGATGTTCAGGGACACCCCGTATTTACTCTATGGTTGTGTGGTTGTAACTTGAAATGCCCTTTTTGCCACAACTGGAGGCTTGCCGAGAGGGATCCCAACATATGTAAATACGCCGATGTATCAACTATTGTTGAAGAAGCAGAGGCCTCGAAAGCGCTGGTAGACTACTTTCATGTAACAGGCGGCGAACCGCTTACTCAATATAGTGCGCTTGGACATCTACTAAAGGAAGTCCGCAAAATAGGGCTTTTAACCAGCTTGAATTCTAACTTGACAATATACCGCCTACTTGAGAAGCTTGTGGAGCAAAACTTAATAGACCACGTTGCAACGGACTTGAAAATACCCCCCGAGGAACTCTACGGGCTACCCATTGAAGTGAGCAAGAAATTGTGGATGGAGTTTCTCAAGTCTCTCGCCCTGCTAAAGCGCTATGATATACCACTAGAGCTTAGAATACCATTACACAAAGACCTCACTCTTGATGTTTTTGCCAGTTACTTCAAGCACGTGGAGGGGTATCTTGATAGGGATAGGACGGTGATTATACTCAACCAGCTAATCGGTAAGCCGCTAACTACTCCTCGAAGCCCTGAGTGGGTAGATGTAAGGTCTAAGGTTGGTGACGAGCAGATTCGCCAGCTCACAAGCATTCTAAAGACCTACGGGTTTTCAAAGATCTACGTTAGATCCATTCAAGGGTTTTAATTTGATCTACGAAAAGTGCTTGCCACAAGTAAGGCTTGTTCGCTTTATGAGCGATGCAGAAACTATTATTGCAGCAGCGGCGAAAGCCACACTATCGCCTCGCGACTACAACAGTATACTAGAAAAAATGGAGCAGAAACATATTCGCGAGTGGATTGAAGAGCTTATTACAAGAGGTCATGGGAGCCCGCTAGAGCACAGCCTCTACGTCTTTGAAATAGTGTGCAGCAGGGTGTGTAGTCATCAGCTTGTAAGGCACAGACACGCGAGTTATAGCCAGCTGAGTCAGAGATATAGCGATAAATACTTGCGAGGCCTTGTTGAGGGCTTAGCAAGAGCGCTCAACGTAGAGCCACCTAAAACGCACAATGAAGCGGTTGGCTTAATCAAAATGGCAATTGAAAAGCTAAGCTATGATGAGCTGGTATATCATCTCTGTGAAGGATTTATCCTACCACCAAGAGTCCTCGAGTCGAGGGATAGAGACTTCTTGACGTCGTTATTGAATTCCGTTGCACAATACTATAAGGCACTAGAAGAGGGCGCGCCCTACGAAGATGCCCGCTACGTTTTACCACAAGCAGTCAAGACGAGGCTTGTCGTTTCGATGAATGCAAGAGAGCTTGTAGAGGTATTTCTACCACTCAGAATGTGTAGTCGCGCCCAATGGGAAATAAGGCTCATTGCGTGGAGCATGTGGAAGCAGTTAGTAGAGGCGCACCCCGCAATATTCAAGTACACAGGGCCTCGTTGCATCTTAGTAGAAAATAGAGTTAGAACACGCCCCTGTACACTTGAAGAGCTAGCAAAGGGCACGTGCTCATTCACAATTGAGCGATGTCCCGAAAAACTACCCAGAAACAACATACGTGAGTGCCTACACAACGCTGGTAAAGGCTTCTTGGTTTATAACGAGTGAATTTTGCAGTAAAAAGAAGGGCTGGGGGCCGCAAATGATACTTAGTGACTGGGATATACGAGTTTACCTTGAAAAGAAGCTTCTGATTATAGACCCCCTCTTTGAGGATACCGTGAGAGAAAATGGTGTTGACTTGAGGTTTGGTTCTAGATTCTGCAGATTTGGAGAAGGCAAAATCATAGACACTAAGACCATGAACGTATCAGAAGTTCTGGAGTGCATCGATGCCGATGAGCATGCTGGCTTCTTAGTGAGGCCGGCTGAGCACATATTAGCAACAACGCTTGAGTGGGTAGAACTACCGCATGATCTGGTGGGATTAGTAAACCTCAGAAGCACCTTTGCACGAGCAGGGCTCTACATACCGCCTACAGTCATAGACGCGGGCTTCAAGGGGCAAATAACAATAGAGCTAATAGGGGGGCCGAACCCCGTCAAAATATATCCTGGTCAGCGCTTTCTACACGTGGTCTTCTTGAGGACAAGCAGCCCAGTTTACAGGCCTTATCAAGGCAAATACCAAGGACAGCGCGGTGTAACACCACCACGACCGGATTAGAAAGCGATCCACGTTAATTTTAGCGGCATATGCGCAGGAGAAAATGCTTAAAAGACTAGTTGTTTCTATCTACTACCAGGCGCCGCCGTAGTATAGCCCGGTCAAGTATGCGGGCCTCTCGAGCCCGTGACGCCCCAAGGCCCGTGGGCGCGGGAGACCCGGGTTCAAATCCCGGCGGCGGCACTTGCACGGGCTCTATACCAATAAACCCGCGGTATACATTCCTCCTTTATGCAAAATCTGCGGAACGGTTTCTGCGGCCAGGCCTCTATGAAAACAAGCCGGCCCTCTTGCAAAGCATGGTTGCTTCAGGGCGGTAGTACTCAAGCTTTGGATCTTGTAGAGTTTACTCGCTACTACAAGATAAGTCTACGGGGAGTTCTAAATTCCCTGAGACCACGCTAGAACTCCCTACATCTAAGAACACGTTTACCGACTTGAAGTTCACTCCAGAATTAAGTGCGTAATCGATAACGTACTTGATTTGCTTATCGGCGTTGCAGTAAAGCCTGAAAACAGTTGCATGAGGAATGGCAGCAATAAACACTACAAACGCCTTGTTTCCACGTTTTGCAAAATCTGCTAACTTGAGTATCTGGTTTCTACCACGTATCGTAGGCGCGTCTGGGTAGCCGGCAGCGCCTCCGCCGAGTTTCATTACAGCACTCTTGAGCTCGGTGAGTAAGAGCTCGTCATTGCGCTTGAACGCGAAGTCTACGACCACTCCTTCCAGCTCGTAGTTTCTCTTGAACAGTCTATAGCCATTTAACCAGCTTAAGAGCCCCATTTCGTAGAGCGCTATAAAGGAATTCTCCTGCAACCGCGTATCTACGAGAGCCGCGTATTCGCCGTCACCAACTCCCACTAGCCTGTACTTGAGTCTGCCGCTTCTTGTTTCAATGCAGTATCCAACTTTTCCTGGAACTAAGTAGTCCAGTAGCCTCCCGGTATTATTCAGGTACGCGGTGGAGGCTCTGCCCGCTATATCGACGAGCACTACAAACCTAGAAACTCTCTTTAAGATGCGACACTCAACGAGGTCACTGAGTTTTATCAGCGGTTTTAAGTTCGTGGTATTCATGGTGTAAAGCCCGCTTTATAAGCCTTGCCACTTCTTTGCGCCAAATAATTGCAAGTGAAATAATTGAAACCTGCCCAAGGTCTATGTAGAGAGCACCTCCACGTGCTTCAATACTCTGAATAAAGGCCTTTTCAACTATAAAGAGAGGGTATATCACCACATCAACGTAGCCTAGCAACTTAATGATTATGATGTAGTGAAGAATGGCTACTACTAGTAGTAGTATTGAGAGCAGTAGTTTAGTAAAGCGAGTTACTTCGAGAAGAGATGCTGCAACTAGGGCTACTACAACGAGTATGGCTACTAGTTGCTGAATAACTAGTACATCGCCTCCAAGCCTAATCAAGCGCGAGCACCACTATTCGTGCTCGGTACCGATTCAGCTATTCAACCACTACTTTATGATGGTATTAATGACTGAAAAATCCCCGAAATATATTGCTAAGTAGCCTGTTTTGCCAATTCGTTTATCGCTAAGTATGCTATGTAAAGGATTTTGGCCCTGTCCTCTAGGTACTTTAGTAGAAGTTCTTGTTCTTTCTGGTGAAGACTGCTCTTCTCGCTAATGCTCTTGAGTATTTCGCGCACCTTAGCATAATTGGTTAAGGGCTCGAATCCCGCGGCACGCGCGACTTCTTCCATGCTTAGTCCTCTTATACCTAGTTGTTCTACGACACTACGAGCATCAATAACGAATTCCCTGCTGTTTTCAAGTAGTGAAGCAAGTCTTCTCATATTTGCTTGCTTAAGTTGCTGTAGTACTACGTTGCTGTCTTCAACCAGGAGCTTGAAGTTTTCATAGTAGACTTTATCCAGTATGTAGTTTTCTACTTCAAGTAGTTCTTTGGGCGGCTTTATTAGTGGTATTGGTGGGTACAGCGCGATAGAACCAATGAACTTATCGCCATCGAAGGCCCCGTGACCGCTAATAAGGCTAGGCACTGGTCGCCCGTCATTGAGAACTTCGCTCATAATAACGTATGAAAGCACCTTCAAGGCAGGGCTAGGCCGCGGCAAGTAGACTTCTCTACCCCACAGTAGTGCTTTTACTTTCTGCCTAGCCAGCACGTAGTCTACTACTCTAAGTGCCTGTTCTTTAACTATGTCCCAGTTAAAGTCTATTGTTATGAGTGTTGAGTAGGCTAAGTCGTCTACTTCTGAGATCATTATTCTATCGAGATCTTCGGGCTCGTGCTGCTCCACGGCTCTTCTAACCAGCAGCCAGTCTAGTTTATTTATAACTCCAGCGGCCTCCGGCTCGTATAGAGAGAAGTACTTGTACTCGCCTATTTTAGTAACGTCGTACATTATAGTGTTGAGCGGAATTCCAAAACGCCTCCTTAGAACAACCATAATGTAGGCCAGCGCCAGCCTCATTAACTCAGCGTCTTCTCGCATGTCAACAGAGTAGGAGTATCCGTAGGTAAAGTCTCTGTACTCGCCGCCGGTCGGCATTGGAACGTAAATTGCCCTCTTTTCGTGGAATACTATTGGCTTGCCGCCTGACCACAGTACTTTTGGCTTTTCTGAGCGGAGATACCACGTACACCTCTCCGGGATTTTCACGTATTTTCCAAAGCCGTCGCGAGGTACGTAGACAACACAGAGAACTTCGCTCGTAAGCCTGCCTGCTAAGAGGTCTCTCAGGACGTTGGGCTTTTCACCCCATTTAAGCTTCAAGTAGTTGTACTCCTCTAGCGCCACGGCTAATCCATCGTGAGACCTGAAATCTACTTGTCTGATGTCTTTTTCGATTACGGCTTTAACGTGTCTCGAAGACCTTCCATAGTCGAGCGATACGACAATTCCATCTTCACTATAGTCAATGCAACCTGGTTGGAACTTTTCAACTAAGTCAACGTGCCCTATAGGCTCTAAAGGTGTTACTTTGTCGCCTCTTTCAATATACCGCTTAATGCCATAGGGTGGCGCATATTCGTAAAAGTTAAGTCTCTCGTAAGTAGCGTTTAAGGCGGCCTCGTTGATTTTACCCTCGGGACTTATAATACCAGCGCTTTTCAGCGCCGCGAGCTCCTTCTCGTTTAAGTCAAGTTTAAACCACGGCGACTTAAGCTTTACTACTCCTGTGAGGAGGTAGATGTACAAGTTATCTGGATTTACCAGAGTTTTCTCAATGCCCAACTCAAGCCATTTCTTAAAGGTCTCTAGTCCGCTGCTTAGTAGTTCTCGATCCCACCTAGAGTGCGGGATAATAATGGTTTCTGAAAACTCTAGCTCGGGTCTGCGCCCCTTTCTGCCCTCTCTCTGGTAGAACTCTCTCACGTCATCAGGCAAGCCTAGGTGGACTACTCTAGAGACGAGCCCGATGTCTATTCCTTGCGATAGTGTCCTCGGTGAAACAATTACTTTTAACCGCCCCGAGCGCGCCCCCTCTTCTATTTCCTCTCTAAGTTTTTTGGATATGAGGTGGTGGTGCGATGCTATTGGAGCATCCGAGCCGTACTTAGCCTTAATGCTTCTTACAAACTCTTCGGCGGTATTAATGCTCCTGGTGAAGACCAGGGTAACGTACTTGTCTTTAAAGTACTCTGCTATTAGCTCTGCAGGGTCTAAACCTAGGGTCGGTACTTCAAAACCAAGGCCCTCGAGCACAGAGAGCACGTAGTATGCATTAGACTTGAAGGTCTCGAAGTCGCTGACTAGTTTGCTTAAGTAAGCAAGTTCCGAGCGTGTCGCGCCGGCTGCCAGCACGTTTTTAACGATATTCCAGACTTCATACAAGTTCTTGCCAAGCACCACGTAGACACGGTTCTCAACTCTAAACGGCTTACCCCTTACTACAGTGCATTTTCGACGTGTAACGCTCTCTAGATAATTGCAGAGGTCTTCTGGATTTGCTATGCCGGCTGAAAGCACAGCTACTTGTAGTGGTTTTTCCGATATAGCTGATAGAAGATAAATCATCGCTAAGAGTAGCGCAAGGCTCCTCGGGCTATAGAAGTCTAGTTCGTCGATGACTAGCAAGGAGATCTTGTTGTATATAGACGACAATAAGGCACTCTCTTTCCTTACAAAGTACTTCTTCATGTCATGTAGTAAGAACGCCGGGTTAGTTACTACTAAGTTTGAAGTCGAGATCTTACTCAGCAAGCCATGCTTGCCAATCAACTTTATGTACTCGTTTTTCTTGGTGCTATCTAGTTGCAGTACTTCTCTCTTGAGAGCTGACATATAGCGAGCTAACCGCTTAATTTGGTCATTTGCTAAAGCTAGTGTTGGGTATAACGCCAAGGCCCTAAAACCCGCATCGCTCTTGAGCATCTTTGCAAAGTAGAGAAACCACGCTTCTGTCTTACCACTGCCCGTGCCAGAGACCAGTACTACGTTACGTCCTTGCATGAGCTCTTCGTAAGCTTCGTATTGATGTTTAAACAACCTCTTGAAGCCTATATCTAGTAGCGAGAATTCCTCGATCACGTCGCTAAAGGTGATGTCAGAGTATTCGGGCTCTACACCGGGCTCTACGTATTCGATAAAACTATAGCCCTTAGACTTCAGTAGCCGATCTGAAGAGACGCGCTCACTCATGGTAACTACTCACATAATAAGTTCGTATTAAGAGCCGAAAAATCACTAGGTCTCGTGGGCTAATCTTCTACAAGTATGTGGAATGAGAGGCGGCAATCCCCGGCGGGAGTAGCGGGCCCGCCGGGATTTGAACCCGGGTCCTCCGGCTTAGGAGGCCGGCGCCCTATCCTGGCTAGGCGACGGGCCCTACAACGCCTTGCCATGACATCATTAAGGGATCTAGGCTAATAAACCTTCATTGATGCTAGCGGCAATGCATGCTTGTAAAAGAGCTGAAACCCGCCTTTCAGCTCCACCCAAGCTTGGGAAATCCGTAAGAGCCTAGCACTTTTTACCCCGAGTATTTTTACGATGATAATCATATCATAGATAATCGTAAGAGGCGATGTTCGTGAAAAACGCGAGAACGACAGCCATAGTAATTGCATTTACACTCGGTGTGATAGCTGGGTACTTCATTGCTATTCAAACAATTAGACCGCAGGCTCAGCAAGCAGTATTACCAGAAGGCGGCGTCTTGTTCTTGCCTGATGAAACCTACTTCGGCAATTTAACCTACTACCTCGATCTAGCCAACGAGAGCGTTTATGTAGTAATGTACGTTGTAAAGTATGACTCAAACGAACCAAATGACCCTGTTAACATCTTACTGAGAAAGCTAGTGGACTTGTACAGTAGAGGTGTCGACGTGAAGATAGTCATTGACGACCAGACCTACCAAAGTTATCCTGAAACAATTAGCTACCTAGTGGAAAGCGGTATTCCAGTAAGACTGGACGAGTCTAAGGCGAAAACTACTCACGCTAAAATAGTCATTATAGACGGCAAGTACGTCTTTATAGGTAGTCATAACTGGACAGAAAGCGCTTTGACATTAAACCACGAGGCCACTTTACTAGTTAATTCAAGCAAGCTGGCTAAACTGGTTTTAGAGTACTTTAATGGCATCTGGAGCGAGGGCAGGCCACTTAAGTAGTAATCCAAGCAGCATGAATTTTCGTAGTGTGAAACTAAAAGCCGCCATTTCGATAGTAGTGTATCGGGAGTGATGACACCCGTCCCCGATTACTGAGCCGTGAAGAGCCATGCCGGCGCTGACTTACTCCTCTAAGCGAGTAGTGTTCCAATGGCATATGCTATTGCAGCGTAAATGTATGCTGTGACCAGCATTACGACAAGAGAGGCCAGCATGTACTTCACGCTCCTGGTTTCGCTATATATTGTGGCGAGCGTTGCTAGGCAGGGAACATACAGCGTTACAAAGAGGGCCAATGACACGGCAGACTGAGTGGTGAGTCCAAGTACTTCAATGGCTTCTTTAGGCGAGAGGGCGCTAGTGGCAGTTACTATAGCACTAATTACGAGCTCCTTAGCGAGAAATCCCACTATTACAGCATAAGCAGCGAGCCAGGCATTTTCACCACTAATTCCAAGTGGTGTAAGTAACGGTGCTAAGTACTTGGCCGCGCTTGCTAAGACGCTTTTACTTACATCCTCAGTATATGCTCCACTCAACGTAAAGTGTCCTAAAGACCACATTACCAAGCTAACTAGGAATATTACTGTTCCAGCTTTAATTAAGAAGTGCTTGAGGTAGAACCACGTAAACCACCATACAACGCGCACGTAAGGTTTGTGCAATGGGGGTATTTCCAGGAGTAGCTCTACTCGCTGCTTCTTTGCCGTTAGCGCGTATATTGCGTAGTTGAGCAGTATGAAGACGGCGAATGCACTTAAATACGCTAGTGGTACTAAGATTGCTCCCGCAAATCCACCAATAGCCGTAGCTATTGCTAAAAGCACTACAAGGCGCGCTTGGCATGGCACGAATGGAGCTAGTAGTAACAGCCTGAGTCGTTCAGAGTGGCTCGGGACAGCTCGAGTAGAAATTAAACCAGGCACGTTGCAGCCCAGTGATAGTGAAATTGGCAGTAATGAGTGTCCTGAAAGCCCAATTCTCTGGAGTAGCACGTGGGTACCTACAGCCAATCTAGGTAACAACCCCGAGTCTTCGAGCATGCCTAGTACTGCCATGACTATGGCCACCAGCGGGATAAACAATAGTATGGCTGCTACACCCCCCAGGATTCCATCAACAACAAGAGAGGACAGCAACCCCTCTCCTAAAGCACTACTAACAACTCCTCCTAAGTACTCGAGAAGCCTCTCCATAAGACTCGAAATAGAGTACTCTTCAAGTACTTGTGCAAATTCGGAATAGCCTAGGCTACTTAGAAGAACAGAGAGGGGATAGCCTGTGCTAATGGTGAAGACTAGTAGAAAGAGCCCGAAGAAAATGGCTATGGAAATAACTGGTGCTACATATGGGTTGTAGAAAACTAAGAGAGGGCGTTTCTCACGCTTGGGAACACTAATTTTTATTACAGCATCCCTAATGAGGTGTTCCTGAATAAAGCTCATTCTTCTCGTGGATGCGAATGCCGCCAGGTCCTTGCCAATTCTCCGCTTAGCCTCGTTCTTTACTTCCTCTAGCTCGAAATAGCGGTCTTTTAAAGTGTTCCTTAGCAGCTCTTCAACGTCATGGTCGTCTTCGAGATACTTTACTGCGAGCCATCGCGTCGGATACTTGAGCAGCACCTGGTAGGGTTGCAGCACTTGCTCTATTGAGCTTATGAAAGGCTCTAGCTCGCCGTAGTCGACCTTGAGAAGGGGCGCTTCTCTACGAGCGTGCTCTATTATAGTGTCAAACAGCTCTTCTAATCCAATGTTTTTAAGCGCAGAGACCGGGACTACGGGAACACCCAGTCTCTTTTCCAGCAACTCGTAGTTTATGTGAATGCCTCTGCTATGTGTTTCATCAATCTTGGTCACGGCAACTACTACTCTGCCTGTTAATTCGCGGATCTCAACGGCCAAGTACAGCGTTCTGTCAAGCGCTAAGGAGTCTACTAGAACGACTAGTAGGTCGTACTCTCCTCCTGCTATAAAGTTCCTAGATATTCCTTCTTCCATTGTCAGGTACGAAAGCCCGTATATGCCTGGCAAGTCTACAAATACGAGCTCGTAACCCCTGTGGGCAACCCTTCCTTCGTGCCTTTCTACAGTCGTTCCAGGCCAGTTTGTTACTATGGCATTGCCTTTTGTAATAACATTGAAGAGTGACGACTTACCTACATTGGGCTGTCCTACAAGTCCAACTACTATTCGCTTTTTCAAGGGGACGTCACCTGCTGTATTAGAATCCTCCTAGCAATGCCTCTACCTATAGACACCTCTACGCCGCCTACCCGGACTACTACAGGACCCCGCCCCCTATTGAAGACTACTTCTACTTGCGAGCCAGGTACTATGCCCATTTGATAGAGCCTGCGAGCCCACCCACC
This sequence comes from Desulfurococcaceae archaeon, assembly GCA_049970695.1. Taxonomy (GTDB): domain Archaea; phylum Thermoproteota; class Thermoprotei_A; order Sulfolobales; family Desulfurococcaceae; genus UBA285. The sequence goes on along the minus strand of JBMFML010000003.1, from coordinate 112,344 downwards.
TCCACTTACTTCTTTGACGACAACTCTCGCGCCTTCTCTGACCATATCTAAACTCATTACGGTGTCCATAAGCACGACCCCCATAAATTTAGACTCGTCTAAATTCATGTATTACCTAGGGGCTAATATATCCCTTCTAGGGGATAGTTCTTTTCTGCTCTCAGCAGACATCATGTTATAGTCTAGCTACTAGCAATAACAAGTCTTACTCGCATTTGACGAGTATGTAGTAAGCTATCCGCGTTGGTATGGTTACCTCTTTTGTATTTTCAATTGAAACTTGAATACTATCGGAGCTTTTTGATAGAATGGTTAGTGAAGTATTTACTTTAATTGAAGCGCTCACAATATATTTGAGCACATCTCTTAGCTCACCTAGTAGTCTCTTAACAGTACACTTAGAGCCCTCACTCGCCTCGCTTAACCTTATGAACTCCCCCTTTTCAGTGTAGTTTGTCCCTGGAAGTGGGTTTCCGTGAGGGCAGGCGCTAGGGTAGTCAAGCAGCCTGTATATCCTCTCTATAATAGTGTCTGGCAAGTGCTCAAAGTAGTGGGCATAGTAATGTGCCTCGTAGTCATTAAAATCGAGTATTTTGGATAGAAAGAGCTCTGCTATTCTGTGCTTCCTTATAATAGCTTCTGCGAGGCCTCTGCCCTTATCTGTTAACTTAATGTAATGGTACTTCTCTCTAGTAACGAGTCCTTTTTCTTCGAGCTTCTTAATAACTTTAGAAGCCGTGGCAGGCGATACTCCAAGCTCGCTAGACAACTCCTTGATTCTCGCGATGCCGAGGGCTTCTTCGAGCCTGTAAATTGTTGTTAAGTAGTCTTCGAGCCTAATTTTAGCGTAACTCATGCGCAGACACTACACTAGTTTTTAAGCACCATTGCTCTTAAAAGTGCTAACAGGTTCAGAGATACGGGTGTAGTGACTTATGCCGAAGGAAGTCAAGAATCCCGAGGAATTTATTGCAATAAGTGAGAGAGCAAAGGAGTGCAGAGTAGTAAAGCTGGAAAAGGAAGGCGTCGCCAAGATCAAGGCAAGAACGAGCAGGCACCTCTACACCATAAAAATCCCGCTCAACGCACTCGAAGAGTTTTTAAAGAAACTGAAGTGCCAAAACGTGAAGTACATAGAATAAGTAGCGGCACAAGCCCTAAGCACTAGTAGAAAACGTGAAAGGAGAAGCCGGGGGCGGGATTCGAACCCGCGGTATAGCGGGTTGCCGCGAACCCCAATGTTGGCAGAACAGGCCCTGCAGCCCGCCGCCTTAGACCGCTCGGCCACCCCGGCCACTCAACAATATAGTACTCTTAAACCACTTAAAAGCGTTTAACTGAGTCGCCCGCAAATTCCAACGACAATGCTGCTTCGAGCTCGTAGCACCGGTCCTTAGTGATCTTTGTTAATGCACTGAGTAGTATAATTGTAAGGGGTGCGGGTAGGAGCAGGCCCACTGGCGTCCATCCCCTGTTCACTCGCCCCCGAGACTCGGGAGCGTAACAGGGGCTCCGGGGTTCATGGAATATTTATTTAGAGACCGTGCTTTTATAGCTTAAAACCTACGGGTAGCTTCTTACTTGATTTCTAGCTCTGTTGATTTTGCTGATTTGATGTTTAAGGCGGACTCCGCTATGCCATTAGAGTATCTTGCTATTCTCTTAATGCTATCGAGTATCATTGCGAGTGTTACTTTCTCTCTGGGTTCTATTGGTGCTTCTAAAAGCTTGCTGTATATTACCTCTTCGATTTCTAATACATGATCTTTTACTTTTTGAATCACATCTTCTGCTTCTTTTCTACTCAGAGTGTAGAGTGCTGACATGGCTTTTTCGAACAACTCAATGTCTCTTGCTAAATAGTCGCGCACAATTTCAGGCCTCTTGATACCCTTAATTGCTAGTATTCTCCTCGCAATGTTTACTGCGTGATCAGCTATTCTTTCCAAGTTTCTCGCTACAATCCGGTAACTAAGTACTTCTGTGATGTTCGTTATGCCGAGATCATGCTGCACTCTAATATCTAGGAGCGCCATTGAGAGCTCTCTCACTATTAAGTAGTGAAATCTATCAGCTTCATCATCTCTCTGAATAACTATTTGAGCTATGCTGAGATCACCTGTATCTAGTAGTCGAAGAACATCATTCAACATGTTGCTGACTATTACGTGCAACCGCCTAATAGCGCTAATTAGGGGTAATTCCTGGATGTTTAATAGTACTTTAAATGTCAGGCTCGATGAGGATTCCTCGATCACCTCCATGCCGGGAAGCTTTATTCTGGCAAGGTTCTTGATTTCACTTACGAGTTTTGCTAAGTCTTGTATGTTCGTATCAAATACTAGTGATATAATGTTGTATCCTGACATGTAGGCACCAAGCAGGATCCTTAGTATTTGCGCGGAGTTTATGCCTGGACGCACTATTAGAGTAGTCTTCATCTGTGCGGGCTCCGCTGTTGGTGGAGTTATAATTAGCTTGTTCCCCAGTTTCTCCACGATTACGTAATCTCCGCTTTTTAATTTAACGAGGTCAACCCAGTCTTTTGGTAGCGTTATTATGAAAGACGATGAACCCGTCTTCTGTACACGTCTCTTTTCAAAACCGTACATATGCGACTACCCACTTCTCTTATACCTTGATCGTGTAAGTATACATATAGACTATATGGATTTTTATTTTTTGCTCAAAGTAAGGACTTGCAATTACCAGCACATCCTTGGGGAAAGTGATCATTTCAAGCATCTTAGCGAGTTCTTTGTAGCTAATATCAGCACTCTAGAATCTTCAACGAGTCTGGCGGCAATGTCTACTTTATGCCTTACTCCTGGCATAATAGCATCGGGGTAGTCCAGGACTTTTAGCTTCTCATAAATGAGCTCCATAACTGCTAGGTATTTCTCGGCTTCTTCGACTTTGACTTCATTAAGTAACCTAATAATAAGCCTCCTGAGCTCACCGACAAGGTCACCGAGTCCCTGCAAGTATGGGACTATTGGGGTTCTTAACTCCTTTAATGAGGGCAGCTTGCCTTCGACTACTATTGAGTAGAGCATCCGGGCTTCTACATACTCGCTAAGGCCATTGTAGACTAGTCCTGAGTACTTGAGATCCGGGTGTGGATTTACCAGCTTGAGCAGTAGTTCAACGCGTTCTTCAAGTACGTAGAGGTCCTTTTGCGCGGCCTCGTACTTGCCTTTGTGAACATTAGAAACCACAGCACTACTAAGCCTAGTTATTTCACGCGTCAGCTTAATGACCTCTTCCCTAACGAGGTCTTTTTCCTTGAGCAGATAATCCACTTCTTCAATGTCTCTTGAGAGGGTTTCTTCGAGCAGCTTCAAGTCAAGCCTCATGCTTTTAGCCCCGCGCTATATTTGAAGGGCGCGTAAAGACTTTAAAAAGTACCAATACCTAGTATATTTTGAAACGCCCCTACCCGCCGTAGCTCAGCGGCAGAGCGCCCGGCTGTAGTGGGGGCGCAGGCACCGGGTGGTCGGGGGTTCGAATCCCCCCGGCGGGACTTAAAAAGCACACGCCATTAAGTTATCAACTTCCTATTCGAGCAAGTTACGATATCATGTAATGTAACTTCAATAAGTTAGGAAGTCTAGGGCTTCAGGGTTCAGCACGGCTCTTCTACATCACGACTCGGTATCGCGGTTTTTCAACATCCCCTGCCAGCTGTGAGTATGCGATTCTCTACATCTAATATAAACCAGGACTCGAGTGGCCTATAAAGCTAGTAATGCATGCCGACCGGCTCTTGCTCGACACTGCTTTAGCGGTTTCCAATATTGAGTTGCTGGTCAAAGACTCTTCGTGGTCATGGCATTATTACTGCGCAATAGCCTTCTTTAACCAAGTACTCTCCTAGCTCAGTAGCGTTCTCCGAGCGCGAGCCATCTATAACAATAAGCTCCGGGTTTGACTGCTTTACGTATTCTACGAGCTCGCTGAAGTCAGCATGATCACTGAGAGATACTACGTAGGTATAATCGTCTACTTTCGTAAAGGGGCTATCTACTAATTTCCCAGTCAAGACCACGTGCAGCGCCGAGCCGTCTAATCTACGCCTCCGCGCTTCATTGAAGTGTTTAAATACTATAATGCCCTCTCCCGTGCTTACTCGCTCTTCCGCGTAGTACCTACCTACCCTGTACCCATACTTCATCTCGAGAAGCCGCGTAGCTCTATAGATCTTACTGGGCAATACTATAGGTGCCATTACTCCGTGGTTTCTCAGTATTTCTATTGCTTCCTGGATTTTTCCGTGATAAGCGTACACGTAGACCCGTTTAAATCTCCGAAGTCCTTCTAGGACTATGTCAACTAATATCTGTGGCACAGAGGACTTGTATGGACGAACACATAGAGGATTGCCATAAGTAGACTCTATTACTAGCACATTTGGGTTTTGGATAATCTCAGTTTTGCTTGAAAGCTTAAAGTCACCGGTATAGCCAATTGTAATATTTTTGCTCTTTATTTTTACAACAACTTGAGATGCGCCAGGTATGTGGTCTACGGGTAGTAGTGTGCAGACTTCATCTTGAACTACTAGTTCTTCATGGTATTCTAGCGCCCTGCTCTTCTTCTTGAAAATAGGCACTAAATCTCTTGTAACGTACCCCAGAGCCTCTATGAGGTCAAGAGTAACGGGCGTTGCGACTACGTATTCGGCGTGTTTTAGGCTCTCTCTAAGTCCATATAGGTGGTCTGCATGGGCGTGCGTAATGAGCCTAATGGGTTTCCCTGCGTATCCATCAACTTCAAAGAACTTCCCAAGGAGTATGGCACCACTCGGCTTTACTTCAACAAACTTTAGGTACTCACTAAACTTGTATATGCATAGCCGACCCGACAACCAAAAGATCACCTATGGTAGCTCGCCTCGAAGAGGCTTCCACTTCTTGAGCTTTGTGTCATATATAATTAGGTTGTCATTATATAGGGCCTTCCAGAGTTCGTATCCCTTGTCCCCGAGAATGGCTCGCAAATCTTCTTCATTGTTGCTGCGGACTTCATTAAAAAGTTTTTCTTTAAAGTTTAGCCAGAACTCGCTGTCAACCGCGACTCTTTCTCTGCTTAGCTTAATAACAACAGCACCTGCCCTTTCTAAGTACGCGAAAAGCCTATCTCTCTGAATTCTGGGTGGTAGCGAGCTCTCGAAAAGAACCTTTTCTTCTCTTAGCCTCTCAATGGCGGTCTTTCGCGGGGTGGGGGCCTCTCTCGGTTTTGCCTCGCTAGCCTTGACTTGAGTTTCTATCTTGCTAATCCTCTGCTCAAGAGAGTCAACTTTTTCGCTGAGTTCGATTATGCGCCTCTTAAGAACTTCAACGACTTCAAGCCTTTTATTAAGCTCGTCTTGAACAAATCTCTCAATTCTTGCACGCAATTTCTCTATGTGCTCGCTCACCAGCTCCTTTTCCGTGGGCTTTTCTCTAGCCGTAGCAAATAATGCAATTAAGTGTAGCAGGTAGTCGGAAATCGAGCCAAAACCCTGTTTCAGCCTTTCTTCTTCAAGCTTACTGTAGAGCTCTTCTGGTACACGAACTAGTATCTCTTTAAAAGACACGGGCTTGGGCTGAGATTCGTTCAAGCTCGCCATCCAGTGTCTAATTTCAAATAGTGCAATATATTTAGGAAAGGCCGACTGCTCCACTAGGGGTATTTATGCTATTTAGTGATGCACACCTGCATGTCAACTCTCTCAGAGGCGTTGGGGCCGAAAAAGTGGCTAGGAGATTTAAGAGAGAAGGAGGCTGGTTTATGGCAATCGTTGCTCTACCACCCTATCACTATGGCTTTACCGAACCAACAATAGATTCCTACAAGAAGGTGCTGAACGTGCTCGTCGAAGATGTCCGCAAAGTTAAAAGCGAGGGTCTCAAAGTAGCAGCCTTCATGGGAGTTCATCCAGCAGAAATCGAGCACTACTATAGGCAAGGGCTCAGAGGCGAGAGGGCATTTCAATTGTTGGAGGAAGTACTCAAATTGCTCGAGACGGCATTCAAGGAGGGCTTAATTCAGGGTATAGGCGAGGTAGGCCGCCCCCATTACTCAACATCGCCGGAAAGAGCTATACTTGCAGAAGTAGTAATGATGCGCTCTCTCATACTCGCGAAGGACTTGGGTGCTTTGGTGCAACTGCACTTAGAGCAGGGTGGTTACGCTACCGCATATTCCATCAAGCTCTTAGTCGACGCGCTCAAACTCGATGCATCGAAGGTCATAATACATCATGCAAACCTAGAAACTGCTAAGTGGGCTGAGGAACTGGGGCTTCTATTTACTGCTCCCATCAAGCAGTTCGATGAGAAATACGTGTCTCTCAAGGCACAGAAGTGCATGGTGGAGTCAGATTTCCTCGACGATCCAACTAGACCTGGAGCGTCAGCGTATCCATGGGAAATACCGAGAGTCGTATCGAGCCATGTTAGCAGAGGTCTGTTGACTGAAGACTACGCTTACAAAATTCTAGTAGACAACGTAGTTAAGTACTTTGGAGTTGAACCACCTTGACTAGTAGTGGGCAGAAATCCGAGGAGGGCCGTGCAGTTCTTTATTGTGAAATTTGTGGAGAACGCGTTGCCGAAGAAAAGTGCAGAATGTGTGGTAGAAGAGTCTGTAGGAAGCACTACGTAGCCGATAAGCAGTACTGCATTATTTGCAGAGACGCCATTTGCCAACTCTGTGGAAACTACTTGTCAGTCGGAATCTGCAAGTACTGTGGTCGACTGGGCTGCGAGCAGTGCTTGGTACAAGTATCGCCCATCGAATATATCTGCATTGAGTGCTATAGGAAAAGCGGGGCTAGTAATGTCAAAGTCTCTAACTAAAACTGGAAAACTCGAATGGAAACGCATGGACAAGTTGCTCGCGCTTCTTCCAACAAGAGACATTGATGTAATTGTGGGGCCGGCGATGGGTGAAGATGCAGCAATCGTGAGACTCGCTGACGGGTTCTTAGTAGTGCATTCTGATCCTATAACTACTGGCGTGAAAAAAGCCGGCTATCTTGCAGTCCACGTAGCGGCAAATGACGTGGCTGTAAGAGGCGTTAGGCCACGGTGGTTTCTTCCAGTTATTTTACTGCCTGTAACGTATGGTGAGGCTGAAATAGAAGAGCTGTTTAGGGATATGGCTCAAGCCCTCCGCGAAATTGGAGGAGTAGTGGTAGGTGGACACACAGAAGTCACGCCAGGGCTTAGTAGACCAATAATATCAATGACTGCTGCCGGATACGCTTCCAGGAGAATTATCACGACAAGTGGTGCTAGAGAAGACGAGCTAGTTTACGTCATTGGAAGGATTGCGGGGGAAAGTGTTGGGATAATTGCGTGGGATTTTGAAAAAGTACTACTGGAACGGGGAGTTAGTAAGGACGTTATTGAAAGGGCAAAGAACTTCGTTTACGAGATAAGCGTTGTGAAAACGGCACTTGCTATACGAGAATATGTAAGTGCAATGCACGATGCCACGGAAGGCGGAGTGCTCCAAGCCATTCGCGAAGTGGCTGTAGCTAGCAGAAAAAGAATTAGAGTAAATGAGAAAAGCTTACTAGACATTCTCGAGCAGGAAGTAAAGGAGATAACATCATCTATGGGAATAGACCCGCTGAAATCTCTAAGTAGTGGCTGCATTATAGCGACTGTCCCGCTAACCAATAAGAGCGACTTTGAAAACGCACTAGAGAGGCTTAAAGTGCGCTATAGCCATGTAGGCTTTGTTGAGAAAGGCCATGGAGAAGTCGTTCTTCAAAAGACTTCGGGACATCAAGTAGTAATCGATGAAGACATTATCGACGAAATTTATAAGCTGTGGTAAATTTCTCCTAGGGAAAGGTGCTTAGAATTGTCACGAGCAGTAAGCCACTTCGAACACGGAGTAAGCTTGATTAAACACGCAGTAGCATTGCTAAGAGGACTCGTCTCAGAAGGTAAGTTAGATGAGAAGACTGCAAGCCTCGTAGCCCGCTTAATAAAGCTCTTAGAAAGGGTATCTAGCACAATTGCATTAATTGCCAGCAAAGTAGAGCTATCCGAGAAGAATGCACTCGCTCTTGCGCCTTACACCTACGTGTACAGAGTTGGAAGTGAAGTGATACTAATGAGAAGCAAGCCTGAGTACACGGCAATAATCATTGATAGCGAGAAGCCTGAGGTTTCAGTTAAGACGCGAGAGGCGTACATATCGGTTTCTACTAGCATACTAAAAGCTCGTGGAAGAGGCATTAAAATCGAAACCGAGATTAAGGACGTCGCGGGTTTAACGAGTGCGAGAGAAGTATTGCGCGCCGTTCTAGGCGTACTCGAAAAAATAGTTGAAACCAGGCTGGCCCCTTACATTGAAAGCCTCGTTAAAAGACTCTAGAGAGTCTTTAAGCAGACGCCTTTGCTTCTGCTTCTGGTGTAAGTACTGCCTTTGGTAGTTCTGCAAACTTCTCTCTCATCTTCTGCTCAGCCACAATCTTAGCTTCTTCGAGTACTTTCTTGGCCTCGCTGTCCATTCCAGCAGTTACGTCTACTGTGAGGTCTACTATGCCAGCACCTATTGCAGCTTCGAGATCTCTGACTGCAACTTGGAGGTCTATCCAAACATCCGGCGCAATGTTCTTGACTATTCCAAGTGCTTCTTTAAGTATGCCTAGTACTGGAGCGACCTCGTTGATAGCGCCTCCATAGATTATGAAGGTCTCCAGCTTTAGTGCAGCGTGCTCAAGGGCATACTGCACCGTTAGTAGCTGCTTACTTATCTTCCTAATTTCAGCAACTTCTCTTGCGTACATCTTCGCGCGGACTTCATCTCTCTTCATGAGGGCGTCAACGATGTTTTCGAAGAGCACTTTGTCCCTCTCCGAGAGCTTCTCGATGTAGTTGGCAATTCTGCCCATCGCCGTCTTTAGCCTGTACTGCGCTACAATAGCTCTCTTTTCAAGCGATTCCTGCTCGTTCGTAAATAGCTTCTTTATCTTCTCGCCAATAGTCTCTTCGCGCTTCCACGCCATACCCTATGCCCCGAAGGGGTGATGCCACGGTTACAAGCTTTTAAGGAGTAGGGCCACTGAGCAGTTCGTGGTGCCCCCATTGAGCCTCGAGCAGTACATTACATGTTATAGTGACTGCGAATTAAAGTACCTAGAAGCACTAGCAATGATAGGACTAGCACTCAACGTTAAGTTAGAAAATTGCGATAGGAAAGGGTTTGTTAGGCTTATTTTAGAGCTCTTTAACAGCAAATCAGTCTCCTCGAAGTGCTATTTCGAGGAGGAAGCCCGCCAATCATTAAAAATCATAGTTACTTACATCGATTTCGCTAAAAAACGTGGTTCAAGCGGGCAATTGAAAGTAGTCGAGGCTCCTGAGGACAAAGAGTATTAAAAAGAGAGCAGTACATACTATTACTTAGAAGTGATGACCGGTATTACCAGTGAGCGGTGATCGAGCCCCAAAGGCTGAGTCTAAAAAAGTAACTGCAGCAATAGTATTGATCCCCGTGGTTGTAGCACTAATCTTAGCCTGGACAAAACTCGAAACTTGGACCTCGGGAACAGCAACCGATACTACTAAAGTATACGAGCCACCTGCCGTAAAAACCCTTAGTAGCGCAATAAAATTCAGTCCTGTGAACAATACTAGGCTTCTTTATACAAATATGGCTGCTGTTGGCGTGGAACAATTCCACTTGCTAGTGGTGTACGTACCGGCCATATCGATAGCTATATCACTTTTCGTCTTGCTACTAGAAATCATAGAGTCTTTCAAGCTCAGGAAGGGCATGCAATAGTTAGTCCAAAACAGAAGCAGGGAGCCCCCAATAGTGCCTATGTGGCTTAGTCTGTACGGAAATCCGCTAGCATTCAGCCTCAGTGCTTTGTTCGACGGCTCCATAGACCCTTTTACTCCTTTAAGCGTTACGAGAGCGGCAAGCAGGTTCCGGTAGCCGGGTCTTTTAAGTGCTTGTAAATAACCCTAAAATGGCTACTTGGTGAAGGAAATTGGGCGGAATTTTCGCGGCTTTGTGTACTACTAACATACCACAAGGCGCCATCCTCGAGGGGCTTAGGAGACTAATGTACAGGGGATACGACGGTGCTGGAGTAGCCATTTTGCGTGGAGGCTCCATAGAAGTTCGAAAAGCGCCTGGACACCTACTAAATGTTTCAAAGACCGTGGACCTAGTCAATATAGACTCCACCGTGGCGCTCGGCCATGTTAGATATGCCAGCAGGGGCTGGCCTGTTTACGAAAACACACACCCCCTTCTAGACTGCAACAAGAAAATAGCTGTCGTAGGCGATGGCATAATAGACAACTACGAGGAGGTAAAAAGCCTGCTCGAGAAGAAAGGTCACGCTTTTGCTTCTAGAACAGATACTGAAGTCTCCGTGCACCTACTAGAGGAGTACCTCAAAAGCGGCTACGATGCTCTGAGGAGCCTTCTGGAAGTTGCGAGAAGACTTGAAGGTAACTACGCACTCGCCTTTTTAAACGCAATGGATGGAAGCATTTACGTAATTCAGCACGGACAGCCCCTCGTAATTGGCATTGGAAACTCTTGTGTGTACTTATCAAGCGACATACCATCCCTAAGCGGCTTCGCCGAAACAGCCTATGTATTAAATGACTACACCATCGGCATAGTGTCGACGAATGCTATAGAGCTCTACGACGTAAAAACAGGGGAAAGGCTGAGCTTAGAATCTCTGCAAGCCAAGAGAGTAAAGTACCCCCCTGAGTACGTTGATAAAGGCGGATATCCACACTACATGATCAAGGAAATATATGAAACACCCAGCGCACTCATAAACACTACTCACTCGATAATGGAAAAGTACCTCAGGCTAGCAGCAATGATTGTGCATGGAGCTAAAGAAGTGTACGCTATAGGCACTGGTACAAGCCTGCACGCAGCAATGGTTGCAACTTACTATTTCAGCGAGCTCGCAGGCCGCGTCATAATACCTGTATCAGCCGCGGAGTTTCCCTACTCTGTGCTCGAAAACGTAACTACCGGAACAGTGATAATAGCCATAAGCCAAAGCGGTGAAACCTTCGATGTAATCGCCAGTGTCAAGCAGGCTAAGCAACGTGGAGCAGTCATTGTCGGCGTGGTCAACAATGTGGGGTCGAGATTAGCGCTAGAATCAAACGTCTACCTACCAGTTGGAGCAGGGCCCGAAATGGCCGTTCCAGCAACAAAGACCTTCTCTTCGACACTGGCAGCTCTACTAATGTTAGCTAGCTACACCGGCATGTACTCTGGGAGAGTAACTAGCAAGGAATACTGGGGGGTGGTCGAGCAAATAAGGGCAACAGCAAAAACACTAAGAGAGCTCATACCTATGCTCGAGAACAAAATCACGCTGATATCGCAGGAAATTAAAGACGTCGAAAATGCCTATGTAGTGAGTAGTGGCATAACGCATCCAATAGCAATTGAAGGCGCGTTAAAGCTTAAAGAAGCAGCACTAATACATGCCGAAGGAATACAGCTCGGTGAATTAAGGCACGGGCCGCTTTCCATAGTAAATCCGAGGTTCCCTGTAATACTAATAGAGCCTTACGAGGAAGTTGCACAGCCACTATATATAAGGGTGTTGAAAGAGCTCGAGCACCGGAACGTAAGGACCATTGCTATAGAGCTGGAAACTCAAAAAACTAAGTATACAAGTATAGAGGTGCCGCGGGTTCCAAGGCACCTCTATCCAATAGTCGCTGCAGTAGCACTTCAGCTATTGGCATACCATCTCGGGGCTATAAAGAACCTTCCAGTAGATACGCCACCCGGGCTTGCAAAGACTATTACAGCGTAGTAGCCGATTAGTAGTAGGATTTTAGCTTAGCCCGAGATTAGAATGCCAGCTCTTTAAACTTCTTGTAAAATCTGCTCCACCACTCTATTGCGGTTTCTTGCTTGCTCTTCTCGAAAGCTTCAGCCCACTTGCTGTTTCCATATTCTCTCGAGGCCGAAGCCACAAAGTCTATTATTCTGGTAGAGTCCCACGGATGAGGCATAGCCCCGGCGAGTTCTTGGTATCTAGCAATTAGCCTGTATACCTCGGCAGCTCTCTTTAGAGGCTCTTTAATACCGAAGACGTCTTCATAAAGCTTAGGTAGCAATTGCTCAGCCCAACCCCTGTGGAACCTGCAGAATCCGGCGTTCTCGATCATGAGCTCAAATAAGGCCCTTTCGTAGCACTTAACCGCGAACTCCTCTGGTTCTACGAAGAGACCGGAGTAAACAGTCCAGTACTTGCCAAGCACGTAAAGCGGTGCAACTAGTCCCGGGGTCCAATAGTAGTTAGGAGTTATGTGCCCACGTTCGCCAAAGGCAGCGTATACTGGTATGTCGCTGAACCTTATTCCTGCCGCCTCGGCCCTCTCCTTGTAAAGCACGTCTAGTATTTTTGCGGCGTCTCTGATGCCCCTCTCAGCAATTAGCCTCAGGAGTGGATTTACGCCGAACGCCAATTTCTCAATTAGCTCAGCTGCCAACTTGGCGTTGTGTTGAGAAGACTCCGGACTTATTCTTTGGGGATCTAGTATAGGTGTGCCCGATATCCCGATTTCCTCGGGTTTTAAGAGGCCTCGCGCAACGCACTCAAAGATAAACCCAATGATGTAGCCTAGTTCAATTGCATCTATGCCATAAGCATCTGCTAATTCGACAACCTTCTCGGCTTGGTGTATGTCAAAGATGCCTATGAATGGCCCTAGTCCGTTGTATGGCTCGTAGTCCGACTTGTATTTACCGAGCCTTACTTTTTTACACGCAAGCGGGCAGGGCTCTCCGCAAGTTTTCCAACTTCTTGTTTCAATGGCCTCCTTGTTGAATGGCTCCCAAATGTACTTCATGATTAGCCCGTGTAGGCGCTGTCGCGCATCTTTACTCAAGTATATGGAGTTCCAGTTTAGCATGGGAGTGGTGACTCCCAGGTGTGGGTAATTTCCTCCTAGTGTTCCGCCAGTATTTGCCTTTGGATCGTACCTGTACTTCACGCCTTTTTCTATGACGACCTGGTGGTAGGGCTTCCCAAAAACTTCTTCAGAGATCTTGTTGAGGAATGTCGTGTCAGTTAGTTCGGGTGGTAGTTTGGAGCCTCTATTGAAAAGACCCCCATACGTTATTGCAGCGACGTTGTGTGCTCTTAAGAGAACGCTTCCACCACCACCACGCGCTGCAAAGTCTTCGCTTCCAAAATCCATTTTTCCTTTAATGAGCGTTATTGAGACGAGTGCTCCAGTATTAGTGTAGAGGGAACCAGGTCCTACCAGTATGCTCCTGCTTGGGTACTTCTCGTAAAAGTCTCTAAAGACTTCACTCAAGTATTGTTGAAGCGCGTAGACGCCTTTAAACCCTCCATACCCCCTCCAGACCTCAATAAGCTTGTCTAGCTTAATTTCGTGGAACTCTACAGATGGGTTGCCACTTCCACTATCAAAGATTTTCACGATGGTAGGTGTTGGGTTTTGTCCAGTAACGACTATGGCGTGTGCATTGACGTTAAATTGATAAGCAGCACCACCAAGTGCTGAGACGTGCAACCCAGTGGTTAAGGGGCTCCTGAATACGGCTATAAACCTGTGAGATCCGTAAAGCCTAGACCCTGCAAATAGCCCTGATCCGAGTACAAGAGCGTTGTCGGGATGATAGATGGGCTTTCTCCATGACTCAAACCTCTCTAGGTGAAGCTTAACGCCGAGCTCGACGGGTCCGTGCACGTTGCTAATGTCGTATTCCTCAATCCAGTAACTCCTACTAGCAACATCTACGAATAAGGCTCTATACTTTATTTCGGCCAATAAAAACACCCATGAAACTTGTCTTTAATAGAGCTTTTAAACACTACTAGTGCAGGTGCCAAATTAGCACATGTAATGTTTTACTTGAGTGATTAAAAATGACGTGGGCGCGCGCCAGCGGAACGTGCTTGCGATTTCTCTTTAAAAGCTCGATGTTAATACGCTAACTCGGTAAAAGCTGGAGAGCGACTGACTCGAGGTGGAAGAGGGGGCCTTGAGAAGGCTCGCAGTGGTAATCCTAGCTGTATTGGCGGTTATAGTAGTGACTGCTGCGTATTTCGCGTTGAAGCCTCCTGCGCCTACTAAGCTAAGGGTTATCGTGTATGCCTACAGCGACACGATAACGGGAATAGACCCATCGCTGGAGGATGATACCGGGCTGATAATACTAGGGCTGGTTTACGAGACTTTAACATACTACGACCACAGTACTGGAAGCATTAAACCGAGGCTCGCAGTTAACTGGACGGTGAGTGAAGATGGCACAGAGTGGATATTCCACTTAAGGAAGGGAGTACTCTTTCACGATGGAACGCCATTTAACGCAACAGCAGTTAAGCTCAGTATTGAAAGAGCAAGGGATGCCTACAGAGAGACCGGCAGAGGGCTGGGTTACATTTGGGATGCAGTTGAAGAAATCGAGATTTTAGACGAGTATACCGTGAAATTGAAATTAAGCCACCCACAGAGGCTCGACTTCCTGGCAGCAGCAACATACTCCGCCTACATATTCTCGCCATCAGTAATGGCAAAAAGCGGCGCGACTAACTACCTGGACAAGAGATTAGAGGAGTGGTTTAATAGTGGTAATGCTGTGGGCACGGGGCCTTACAAGCTGGTTTACTACGACCCCATGCGAGAGATCAGGCTTGAAAAGTTTGACAAGTGGTGGGGTTGGGAGTACGTTAATAACCCGGAAGCCCCTGACGTTGTTATAATAAAAATAGTCCTCGACCCCGCCACTCAATATAGCGGGCTTTTATCGGGTGAAATAGACATAGCGTGTTGCGTTCCGCGCGTAAATGTGCCAGAGCTTGCTAAGAAGGGATTTAGAGTCGAGGAAGTCCAAACATACAGAAACTTTGTAATGTTCTTCAATACTAAGCGCTACCCAACAAACGTGAGGGAATTCCGGTTAGCAATAGCTCACGCAATAAACCTCACAGCAGTTGTCAAGAACGTGCTAATAGGCTACGGGCGGCAGGCAAGTGGAGTAATACCCTTTGGCTTTCCAGGTCACATTGAGGGGCTGATATACGAGTTTAACCTAACAATAGCGAAGAACTACCTCGAAAAATCGGGTGTGACCAAGCCGGTTAAAATAGAAGTACTGTATCAAAAGGACTACGAGGAAACAGTGCAATTCGCTTTGCTACTCAAGACAGTCTTAGAACACGAGCTCGGAATCGCCGTGGAGCTCAATCCACAGGGCTGGGAAATGCTTAGAGACATCGCTAGAGGCATATGGGAGTCTCCCGAAACCACTCCACACATTATTATAGCAGACTGGTGGCCTACAATACTGTCACCATACGACTACCTATATACAATGTTCCACAGCGAGTCTAGAGAGTGGAATTTTGCTGGCTACGAAAACGCTGAATTTAATAAATTAATAGAGGAGGCATGGGCTCTCGAAGGCGTAGACTACGAAAAAGCCATGGAAATGTACGCTCAGGCCCAGAGAATAATATATGAGGAGGCGGTGGCTGTAGGCTTGTGGGATGACGTGAGACCCTACGTTTACTCGAGCAAACTGCTAATACCCAAAGAAGCCTTTAGCCCATACTACATGTACGTGATAAGGTTTGAGCTTGTAAAGGTAAGGGAGTAAATTGCCCATTAGCTCAAGTTACTTTTTGAAGAGAGCCATTCTCGCCCTTGCGGTTGTAGTAGGCGTGGCCATCGTATCCTACGTCATACTAATGGTGACACCCGGAGATCCAGCAGCAAAGTGGGCAGGAAATCCAAGGGGGCCGGGAGCAAGTAAGGCAATAGAAATTGCCAGGCAAGAGCTAGGACTAGATCAGCCCATTTACGTCCAGGTTTTAAACTTTGTGATTAAAGTCTTGTCTGGAAACATTGGAATAAGCATTGCGTACAAGATACCAGTTAGCCGCGTAATTTATACAGGCTTTATGTCGACCCTCGAGCTGTTAATCGTCACCTATGCTTTTTCAGTACCCCTAGGAGTGTTCTTGGGCCTCTACGCCTCCCTTAGAAGAGGCAGCTTTATCGATAGTTTCGTAATGTCATTAGGAGCTTTGCTTGCAAGTACACCTACATTCTGGCTTGCTACAATGATGCTCACCTTACTGTTACAGGTCGGCTTTGTACCATATGGGAGAGTTTCGCCAGGGCTCCTCATAGAAACCGGGTTTAAACCAATAACAGGCTTTATCTTACTTGACTCGTTGTTGCAACGCAACCTAGTAGTCTTTGCTGATGCGCTTATCAGGCTAATTCCAGCGGCATTGGCTGTGTCGGTATACCCCATTGGAGTATTAGCGAGGCTAGTGAGAATACTTGTAGCAGAGGCTCTGCTAGAGGACTACGTTAAGGCTGCAGTGGCGTGGGGTATTAAGAGGTCAACGATAATTAAGACGTTCGTGCTGAGATCCATCACTCCCTCAATAGTTCAGGTGGCCGGATTATCGTTTGCTTACAGCTTAGTTGACGCGATGGTTGTAGAAGCGGTGTTCGGCAGAGAAGGCCTTGGAAGCATACTACTAGACAGCCTATATAAAAGTGATTTTAGGGTGGCGATCGGGCTCATAGCGTATCTCTCGGTCTTTTATATTGTCGTCAACACGCTGGTTGATCTCCTGCAAGCACACATAGACCCAAGGGTGAAATTATAGCGTGGAGGCTCTGAGAGTAGCAAAATTAACACTAAGAAAAAGCCTTAAAAAGACCAGGTTCAGAGTCGGCTTAGTGCTAGTAGCCGCTCTTGTAGTACTGGCAATTACGGCGCCATACATTGCTCCCTACCCGCTAGAAGGCCTCGGATACGTGTACCCAGAAACCCTTGCAAGAAGGCTACAGCCGCCGTCACTAAATCATCCATTTGGAACAGACTTGCTGGGTAGAGACCTCTTTTCAAGGGTGCTTATTGCAACTAGAACAGCACTAGTACAGGTTCTCGTGGTTGCTGCCTTGAGCCTATTAACGGGTATTTTTGTTGGAGTCATTGCAGCCTACTTTAAGGGGCCCTTAGAGATGCTGCTTAATTACTTCGTTGAACTCTTCATGAGTATCCCAACAATAGTTATTGCATTACTCTTTAGAATGGTGTTTGGGCAGGGAATGCACGTAGTTATAACCTCGCTAGTAGTAGTGTGGTGGGCTTGGTACGCTAGGATAGCATACGTATATGCCAAGAGCTTTGTAGAGATGGACTACGTCATATTGGCAAAGCTTAGTGGACTTAACCCATTTAGAATAATTATGAGGCATGTTGCGAGAAACACGTTGCAACCAATGCTTGTCCAAACAACATCGGATTTGGGCAGCATATTGCTAGAAGCCTCTGCTATAAACTTCATGGGTTTAGGACTTCCACAGGGGTCGCCGGAATGGGGTGTCATGGTATATGAGGCCGTGTGGGGGCTAGGCTTAGAGCTCTTTAAGACAGCACCTTGGCTAGGAGTGTTTCCGGGCTTATTCATACTAGTCTCAGCTCTCGGCTTTAGTTTGGTGGCTGATACTTTAAGAGAAGAAATGGACCCAAGATTGAGGAAGAAGTGGAGGCTATGGTTTTAGCAATAAGAGCCGAGAACCTAAGTGTAGGCTATCTCGGAGAAGAGGAAGAACCAGTTTGGGTCGTCAAGGACGTTAACTTGAGCATTGAGAACGGAGAGGCGTTCTGCCTCGTTGGCGAGAGTGGTTGCGGAAAGACGACGCTCGCTAGTGCAATTGCTGGAATACTTCCACCCCACAGCGTAACCCGTGGCAAGCTTTACATATTCGATAAGCTGGCAATAGACGGCAACGCAAGGAACTTCAATGAAATAAGAGGACGTGTAGTGAGCTATATACCTCAGAATCCAGGCACGAGCTTGAGTCCCTACTTGACAATAGGAGAACACTTTTACCGCGTTCTGAGAGACCTTCATGGCCTTAGCGAGAGTGCGTCAAGGCAAGTAGCGCTTAAGTACTTGGAAAAAGTAAACCTCAGCGTGGACGTTCTTGAGAGGTATCCACATGAGCTGAGTGGAGGAATGCAGCAGAGGGTTGCAATAGCTCTAGCCATGGCTACTGGTGCTAGAATAATAATTGCAGACGAGCCCACTTCGGCTATAGATGCGCACTTGAAGTACCAAATTGTGAGCTATCTCAAGAAGCTTTTTAAAGAAGGCGATTTGCTGACTCTAATAATAATAACTCACGAAATACCAGTGGCTCAAGCCCTCTGCAACAAAGTAGCAGTAATGTATGCTGGAAGAATAGTCGAAGTTGGGAGTACGAAAGGAGTATTTTCGAGACCTCGACATCCATACACGACAATGCTTCTTGAAGCAACACCAGTACTAGGTCATAGAAGGCAGTTAAGACCACTCCCCGGAGAACCCCCTGATCCCACGCGGGAAATTCCTGGGTGCCCGTTGTACCCGCGATGCCCCTTCAAAAACGAAGCCATATGCGTTTTCGAGCCCCCGATGTTCAAAGTCGATGCGAGTGAAAATCGCTATGTCAGGTGTTGGCTTTACAATAGCAACAAATAATGGGGGGCTCCGAGAGTGCCTGTACTAGAGTTCATGGATGTAGTGGCTGGTTACAAGATCGCAGTAGGCGGTCTGAGGCTCCTGCTGAAGCGGCCACTTATAGTACTCAACGGCGTGAGCTTTTCCGTCCCTGAAGGACGCAGATTGGCAGTTGTAGGTGAGAGCGGCTCTGGTAAGACAACACTAGTAAAAGTAGCACTCGGGTTGTTAAAACCCTTCAGAGGCGAGGTTCTAGTCTATTCTACTCCAATATATAAGCTTCCGTGGAAAGATCGTGTTAAAGTAGTGAAAACAATAGGTTACGTTCCACAAGACCCCTACAAAGCTTTAAACCCGCTTTTAAAGGTAGAACGTGCGCTGCTCGAACCCCTCGAAACCCTAAATCTCAGTGAGAAGGAAGCGAAAGAAAGAGTGCTGGAAGCTTTGGAATTAGTAAAACTCCCTAAAAGTATTCTTGAGAAGACGCCTGGCGACTTGAGTGGTGGAATGAGGCAAAGAGTCCTGATAGCTCGTGCACTAATACACAGGCCCCGCCTTTTAATACTCGATGAGCCCACATCGGCGCTTGACGTATCTATTCAAGCCCAGATAATCAACCTGCTGAACGAGATACATTCTAAGCTAAAAATAGCAATGGTTACCGTTACTCATGATTTATCTGTAGCACAATACCTTGCAGATGATATACTTGTGTTAAAAAATGGAAGAATAGTTGAAAAAGGGTCATTTGAAGAAGTCATAAGCTCTCCTCGCTCAGAATATACAAGGACTCTTATTGCAAGTTACTATAAACTCTTCTTTGGCGAGAGTAATATGGGTGAAGCGGCCTTTTAGAGCTGTCAAGTGGTGAGGCCTTGATGCAAATATACGTGACTCCGCGCCAATATGCCATTCTAAAGAAGCTGGTTGAGCGGGAAACATTATCAGTAGATGATGTCGCGCGTGAAATGGGGGTTAAGAGAGAAGACATTATGAGAGACTTGGCTGAGTTAGAGCACAAAGGCCTATTAACTATAGAAAAAATCACGCAAGAATACTACGTACTCACGCACATCGGCAGACTCTACCTAGAAACTTCTTTTCCAGAAGAAGTTCTCTACTCGCAACTAAATACGTGTTCACATACCAATATTCAAGAGCTATTAATGTGTGTAGAGACTCGAACAAAGATGCCCATAGAAGAGCTACGCATCGGACTCCAGTACTTAATTAGAAGTGAGTGCGTATTAGTGCATAAAGGCGAGATTATTGAAATAAATGAGGCCAAGTGCAAGGAACTGCTCGAGTCAACAACAAAACTAAGAGAAGCTCTTAGGATCGTCGCGGAAGGAGGCCCTATATCAGAAGAAAACATTCTCGAAATATTAAAGAGGAGAAAGACCATTGAACGGCGCGAACGAAGAGATTTCGTTCTCCGTGCAACACGGACCTTGCTAGAGTTCTGGAAAACGGGAGCTATCCTGGAGAAAGAAGTATTGACTATCGTGAAGCCCGAGCACGCGCTAATGATGGATAAGTACATCATAAAAGAATTCGACTTATCGGTAGAGCCATACGCGCCTCCTATTTCGAGAAAACACCCATTTATGCAGTTCATTGACGATTTAAGAGATATTCTAGTCAGCATGGGTTTCGAGGAAGTAAAGGGACCGCACGTCGAAGCTGAGTTGTGGAATTTTGATGTGCTATTTCAAGCCCAAGATCACCCCGCGAGAGAAATACACGATACCTTCTTTGTAAAGGGCTCTCGGAGATCAAGAGCCGAGGTAGGGCTGCTAGAGCGCGTGAAGAAGGTTCATGAGGAAGGCTGGGGTTACAAATGGAGTGCTGAACGGGCACTCAGGCTTGTATTAAGAAGCCAAACCACAGCAGTAACGGCTAGAGCAATATATGAAAGGGGCGGAGGCGAGTACAGGGTATTCACGATAGATAGAAACTTCAGACCAGAAAACCTAGATGCTAAGCATAGCATGGAGTTCTACCAGCTCGACGGCGTAATAGTCGGGAGAGAGGTCAGCTTCAAGCACCTTCTCTACTTCTTCAAGGAGCTTGCAGCAGCTCTTGGAATAAAAGAGGTCTGGTTTAAACCGGCATACTTCCCGTTTACAGAACCCAGCGTTGAGGGCTATGTAAAGCACCCGAAGCTCGGCTGGATAGAAGTATTTCCTGGAGGAATGTTCAGGCCGGAGGTCATGAAAATTCTCGGTGCAGAAGGCTATAACGCGGCTGCCTGGGGCATTGGAGTCGATAGACTCGCAATGGTTGTTCTAGGACTTGACGACATAAGACTACTGTTCACTAGAGACCTCGAAAAGCTAGCCAGCACGAAGTACAGGGGGCTAGACTACTTCACAAAGAAGACCTCGGGATGCAATGTCAAAGTCGTCGAGATCCCCGAAGTAGGGTAGTAGTACCATTGAGCGTAGACCCCCACAAAGCAAGGCTCTATATGAGCGTTTTCCTCAGCACACTCACAACTCGGAAAATAAGCTTCGAGAAGGCGTTTCGCACTCTCGTAAGAAAGTACAATATTAAGACATGGGAGGCCGAACAGCTCTATAAGCTTGCCTACAAGATCGTGATATATTATCACTCAATAGAATTCCTCGCGAGATTAAAGGGGTACAAGAATACTCCCTCGCACCTCACGGAGTTTCTATACCAAATGAAATTCGACGTAAATAGAGTGCTAGAGGAGTTGGGCGAGGAGTTGAGGGGGCTCTCGCCTTCTACCAGAATATCTCTTATGCATGGATACCCGCCATGGATAGTCAGAGATCTTTATGGAAAACTCCCACTGGACGAGCTCGAGAAAATGCTAAGTAGCTTGAATGTGCGAAAGCGCTGGCTAGTCGTAAATACGGCAAAAACCAGCGTCGAAAAAGCTGTTGAGTGCCTAGAGAACCACGGCGTGGAAGTTATAAGGCACCCGGACATCGAGGAGCTCCTCATGACTAGAGACCCCTTTAAGAAAGTAGCTCATGTTCCGTGCATTAGAAGAGCCGAAGTCTTGCCGCAGGACATAAGCTCCTACATAATAACCAAGCTCCTGGAAGAGTTTACTGGAGATTTTGTTGACGCGTGCAGCGCACCAGGACTCAAGCTCGTAAGGACTCTTTTAACAGGAAATTATGGAAGAGCCATTGCAGTAGATATTTCAGAAAAAAGGATAAGCATCGTACCAAAAGTGGTAGAGAAGGCTGTTGGGCGAGTTCCAACGCTAATAGTAGTGAATGGAGATTCAAGGACGCTAATTTTCAATGTAAAAAGCTCCCTAGTCTTAATCGACGCTCCCTGTAGTAATAGTGGAGCAATATATGCTAATCCCGTTGTCAAGTTGTACCTCACGAGAAAACTCACGTGGAAAATGAGCAAAATTCAGCTCTCTCTAATCTTGAACTCCTTGAAGTATGGCGAGAGAGTGCTATATGTTGCATGTAGCATACACCCGCTCGAGGGCGAAGAAGTTTCATTAAAGGTGATTGGTAAAGCGAAAAACGCGAGGCTCGCCAAGATCTCAGTAAAGTACGGAAGTCAAGGCTACAGTGGTTATGAGCATTCTAAGCTCGTGCAAAGACTGTACCCCCACGTTGTTAATGGGCAGGGCTTTTTCGTAGCAATGTTTGAGCGGGGATGATATATGATTACTCACACTTATGGCGTGTACTTGAGCAATACTATTGATAAAGCGCTTTTACTAGATTTACTGCTACCACCAAAGAAGTGCCCTCTCGACTGCGTAATATGCCCACTGGGCGCTACTTCGCATTTTTCTGTGGAAGGCTTAAAACCCCCTTCCCTGCCCAAACTTCTCGAAGACGCGAAGTCTAATGGTCCCCAAGATACGGTATTACAAGAGACCCTCGTATGGGGTTTTGGAGACCCACTTCTACTCGAAGACTTGGACGTTGTTTTGAAAGGGCTTAAAGAAGCAGGTATAGCGAAAATATACGTTCACACAAGTGGTCTCAGGGCAAAGCAGATTGAGAAGATACTCGGTGTCGCCGATAGGGTGCTCATACCATACCTCTGGTATGGTGAGGAAAAACATGCCTTGGGATGGGCGCCTGATAAGAGCTTTTCGGCATTTCTAGAACTGCTCAGAGAGCTGGTAAGTAAAAGTAGCGGTAAGATTCAGCTAGAGCTTTACGTGTTCAGGCTTGGGATCAACACATACCCCTCTCTTGAACACCTAGATGAAGCAATAGCCCGCTTAGCTGCTATTAAAATCGAGGAGATAGTGATAAAGCCCGTGGAGAGGCCATCGCCCGGGCGCAATATCAAGCCACCGGCTCCGAGGTACGTTGATGCCTTAGCTGAGGAGCTTGAAAATAGGGGATTCAACACGAGAATAGAGCACGCCAAGCTTCCCAATTCACCGTTTAAGTGGCGCAGAGTAGTTGTGAGCCTATACAATCATATCCTCAGAATACCGCTAAGTACCGATGAAATACGTGCTTATTATGGAAATCTCGGAGTGATTGCACTAAACAACTTGGTTTCTGAGAAAAAGGTAGCTAGGATAAGCTGGGGCAAAAAGCTGTTCTACAAAGGCATTTAAGCCACTTTTGAGGTTTTCGCGAACCCCGCGCTCTTCAAGCAAGCCGAGCACTTTCGACTCGGTTCTCGCTTAAAGCGTTCTACGCCTTCTAGCTTTTTTAAAGTACGTTAGGATGAGGGCTGCCACTGCCACTATGAGCGGGTATAGCAGAACTACCAGTAGTAGGTAAGGCTCCAAGTTCATCACTATTGAATAGCTTGCGCTATGCCCTCGCTCCTGGGATCGCAGGCTAGTTCAAGCCGTCCCTGCTTGTCAATAATGCCAACGTGTACATGTCCTTTAGATCCGTAGTACTCAACGCTCTTCGCACGAATGCTTGTAGTTACCGGGAGTTTTAATGGCGCCTCGACTATTACCTCGGGTACGGTTTCAAAGCTTGTATAGACAAATCTAGGTGCGCTTGTCGCCTTAGCGATGTGCATTCTGTAAATAAAGATGTTTTCGAAAATACGTAGGTGAAGCTGTGGTCTTAAATCGCCGCCCACACAGCCAATTATGTACTTTTCCTTGCCAACGTCTACTCCAAGAACGGAGAGCGTGTGTAGCGGGAGCTTTTTAGGAGCAGGGCTATTTGGCAGTCCAAAGCGCTTAGCGAACCCGATTGCCCTGTTCTGCACCGGAAAACCAGCTGCAACTAAGCCCGATCCAAAGCCGTAGAATAGGCTTTGTATAAAGCCTATGAGGGCCTCTCCGTCAGAAACTATGAAGAAAGTTGTATCAGAACTCTTTAACTCATTACTTAAGGATGAGTCCTCCACGGGGGCTTTCTTGGTGATAGACGAATACCTTACGTAGCTCTGCGGGTCTATTTTTACGTAATCTGGGTCGCCGAGGTGCGTGTCTCTGAATTCATATACGTGCTTCGTGGGCTCGCTCCAAGCAATAATTCTCTCAGGGGAGTTGAAGTCGTATTTATATAGTTCAAGCTCGTAGAGAGCGCTAATTAATTGTAGTGTCGAGAGGCCCTGCGTATTTGGAGGCAGCTCGTAAAGCTTAATGTTGTCAAGCTCCAAGCTCAAGGGGCTGACTTTACGTACTTCGTGCTCCATGAGGTCGTCTAGCCCTATATTGACTCCCTGGTCTATAAGATCTGTAACCACTTTTTCGGCCAGCTCACCATAGTAGAATTCGTCAAAACCCCGAGAAGCCAAAATCCTCAAAGTACTTGCCATTTCCAAGTTCTTATATAAATTGCCCAGTTTCAATCCCTTGAAGTACTTAGACCACCTGTACTGAGAAAGCTCGGCCTCAAACGCTTGTGAGGCCTCCGCTAGAGACCAGCCTACTCTGAAACCGCTATATGCCAATTTAATGGCAGGTTTAAGCAATGTTTCAAGCGGCATTGTTGCGTAAGTCTCGTAAATAGTGTTCCAAAGCCCTACAAGTCCCGGCACAGTTACTGTTAAAGGTCCTCGTGTTGGTGCGACTCGTACGAATTCTTCGGCATTAAACCCGCTTGGCGAGCGCCCGGATGACATGTAAGCTAATACTTCGTCGCCCACAAATCCGAGAAGAAAAGCGTCTCCACCAGGACCCCCCATATGTGGCTGGACAACTGATAGTACAGCGCTCACTGCTATTGCGGCGTCAAAAGCATTTCCTCCCTCTTCTAGTATTCTGCAACCAACGAGAGTTGCGAGTGGATGGTCTGATACCACGCCTTTATTTCCTACTGCAAGCTTCACCACTGTCAACAAACTCACCTTACTCTGGGTAGTAGATTACGCCTTCGGCTTTGAGTCTAGCTATTTCTTCGTCGCTGTACCCTAGCTCTTTCAGAATTTGAATAGTGTGCTCTCCAAGTAAGGGCGGGTGTAGCTCGCTAACTAGGCGCTTGCCGTTAACTATTCCAGGACCGCGTATTTGTGGTACTTTACCGAGCTTAGGGTGATTTAAATAGATGACGACGTTTTCTTCCACGACGTAGGGATCTCTAAAGACTTCGTCGATTTCGTAAACGGGGGCTGCTGGAACACCGTGTTTTTCTAAGAGCGAGATCCAGAATTCACGAGTATTAGTCTTAAATATTTCTTCGAGAATGGGTATTAGTTTGTTTCTGTTCCTTACTCTGTCAGCATTAGTCTTGAATAAGGGGTTTTCAGCTAGGTCCTTTCTTCCCAAGGCCTCACACAACGCCATCCATAGGCGATCATTGGCAGCAGCAACTATAAACCACTTACCTTCAGAATCAGCGAAAGCCTGGTAGGGCACCATCGAGGGATGGGCATGCCCCATCCTCTCCGGTTTTCTACCGGTGGCGAGGTACATCATTGGAACGTAGCACATCGAAAATATGGCGGCATCGTACATGGGCACTTCGATCTTCACTGGCCTTACTCCAGCATACAGTGCGGCAAGTAAGTATATTACAGCTAAGTAGCCCGTCATTACGTCAAACAGGGCAAAGCTCACCCTAACAGGAGGCCGCCCCTCCTCGCCAGTAGTGGACATCAGTCCCGTGATTGCCTGAATTATTATATCGTATGCCGGTTTTTGCTCGTAGACACTGCCTTGCCTAAATCCCTTAATGCTCACGTACACTACTTCCCTGTTTACTTTGACTATCGAATCGTAGTCAACGCCAAGTTTTTCGGGAACGCCTGGCCTGAAGTTCTCTACTAGCACTTGAGACCGGCTTGCCAGCTTATACACTATTTCTCGTCCACGCTCATCTTTGAGATTCACTGCTATGCTCTTCTTGCCTCTGTTTATAGACAAGTAGTAGGCGCTCTCTCCATCTACAAAAGGGGCCCAGCTTCTTGTTTCATCTCCGTGAAGAGCTTCTACTTTGATGACTTCTGCGCCGAGATCTGCTAATACCATCGTTGCTATTGGACCTGCGAGTGTGTGGCTTAAGTCTAGCACTCTTAAACCACTTAGAGGCTTCAAGCCCTGCACCGAAAGATATCATATAGCGTGGGCTCGATATAAAGCAGCCATCAGCTCGTGGAGGGCGAAGTAATACTCAAACCCCCTCTTAAAAGCGCTACTCTGGGGGAATATTTTAGACGAACGGTGTGAATATGTCACTGGCGACCAGCCAAAGTATATTTGGGAAGCTATTTGGGGCGTTTAAACCAAAGGATCCGTTAAAGCGCGAAATAGCAGAGTCTATAAATACCATCGAGAAAATGCTGAGGGCCCTCGAGATAACCAAAAAGAGCCTAGAAACAATTTCGGAGGAGCACAAAAAGAGGTTGAAAATAACGGAGTCCGACAGAGAACTCAGCAGAATAATAGAAGAAGAAGTTAGGAATGTGAAGGGATACATAGACTTAATGACAAAGTCCATATACGATTTAATGAGAATAAAGTATAGGCTCGAAACGATATTCTATGTAGAAGAGCCGCTGAAGATTCTGCCTGAAGTACTAGAAGAACTCAAGAACCTAGAGCCCGTAATCGAGAAAGTGAATCCACAACTATTGAGTCAAGTGAGGATGCTGGAGCAAAGAGTAGCCGGCATTCTTGCCATGTCCTCAATAGGCATGCCTACAATTCAACAGACGTACTCGAGTGGCCAGCAAATTGAAGAGCGCGCAAAGCACGCCGAGGTGCAGGTAACTACGAGAGCAGAAAAAGAGCCTCAAGTTGCAAGAGACGCTGCCCTTGCTAGCAAGGATCAGCAACTACCAGCGCAAGTGAGTATCCACGCAAGCTCAGCTCCACAGGCTCCAATAAGCCAAGTAATCAGCGTTCCACTAAGCGTTGTTGAGCAGTGGATCCTTCATGAACTGTCAATAACGGCAGGAATACTTGATGTACGGGCTTTTGAGAAAAAGTATGGGGTTTCGAGAGACACCATCCTAGAAGCCCTTAAGTCTCTTGAGGCAAAGAACCTGGTTAAAGTTAAAAGATGGTAAATACTGACGCGGTGAGGCGCCATTAGCATGCACTATCTCGCTGATGTGGGGATGGAATATGCAAAAAGAGCCATTGCAGCAGATAAGGCAGGCGACTATGAAAACGCAATAAAGTACTACAAATCAGCAATAGAGTCCTTCACGAAGTACTTGACTTTATACCCCGATGCACCACTGGCCGACTTCTACAAGGAGCTTGTTGTTAAGTATAAGAATAGAGTGGCTTTTTTGGAGAAGCAGGCAGATAAACTGAGCAGGGCGAGACAAGCGCAAGTAGAAGGCAACGAGGAAACCCTCTTCGAAGTACTTCTACCTGAAAATAGGTCTCGAAAAACCTTTGATGACCTAGTAGACCTCGAAGAAGTCAAGCGCGCGCTACGAAGAGCCGTCATTTACCCAGTTAAAACACCAGAGCTATATCCATTAGGCTGGCCTAAGGCCATACTACTTTTTGGTCCACCGGGTTGTGGTAAGACCGAGCTTGCAATAGCCCTTGCAAACGAAATAGATGCTATACTAATAAACGTAACACCAGCACACATAATGAGTAAGTGGCTTGGCGATGCAGAAAGAAATGTTAAGAAGCTATTTGAAACGGCCAGAGGATACGCGCTCAAGGGCTCACCTGTAA
This sequence comes from Desulfurococcaceae archaeon, assembly GCA_049970695.1. Taxonomy (GTDB): domain Archaea; phylum Thermoproteota; class Thermoprotei_A; order Sulfolobales; family Desulfurococcaceae; genus UBA285. The sequence continues at coordinate 84,757 of JBMFML010000003.1, read as the reverse complement.
TAATCTTCATTGACGAAGTAGATGCCCTTTTTCAGCAATATGGAGTAGAAGTTGGCGGCGAAAAGAGGGCGAGAAACCAGTTCCTAATAGAAATGGATGGACTGGCGAGCAAAGAATATCAAAAGCTCCCGTTATTTGTTATAGGAGCAACTAATAAGCCGTGGAATCTTGACATAGGCTTTATACGCAGATTTGAGAGAAGGATATATGTTCCTGCACCAAATGTGGAAGTCCGAGAAAGGCTGTTCAGGCACTACATAAGCAAGCTTTCCAAGACGTTCAAGATAGGAGAAATAGACTTCAAAAAGCTCGCAGCCATTACCGAGAACTACAGCTCGGCTGACATAGTTTCGATCGTCAAAGAAGTTCAAAATAACATCGTAGAGGAAATATACGAGAAAAAACTTAAGCCCGAGGAGAGAGTCATAAGCACTGAGGACTTCATTGCCGTAATAGAGCGCCATAAACCAAGTATCAACCCAACACTTCTTGATGCATATAAAGAGTGGAACAAGCAATATGGAACACTCAACATCGAGAACTCCGAGTAAAGACGCGCGTTCTTGTAGCTTCAAGTCTTAAAGATTCTCCTATAGCATTGTAAGGTAACTGCTTGTTTTTGTGCTACACACCGTTTTCAGCTATATTTACCTTTCTACACACCACTATAAACTGATGATGAGAGTCATGCCACTCGAGAAGTGCTATGATGCCACCCTGGGGTAGCTGAGCTCCTACAGAATTAGTTATTGAGAGCACGTACTTTGAGACGTATACGCGTTAATACTAAACGTACACCAGGTTTTTGCGATTGGTAAAGGTATATAAGTTCGTCACTCCGTAAGTAGACTTGGGTGAGGGAAATGCCCTGTACAGAAAAAGTTAAAGTCAAGACACCAGCAGGCAAGGAATTAGAGCTCATTCCACTCAAGGTCTGGCAATTAGCACCCGCTGGTAGAAAGGGCGTTAAAATAGGACTCTTCCAGGATCCCGAAACAGGTAGGTACTTCAGAGTAAAGGTTCCAGACGAGTATCCGATTTGCGGATAAACAGGCGAGACGAGAATCTGCAAGTTTTCGTTTTTATTTAATGGTTTTTGGCATCTAAACTCCCCTCCGGCTCAAGGTAGTAGCGCTTTAATACTCCCTTAATGTCGACCAGCTCTAGGGAAGTCTTGTGGGCATTGAGAGCTACTTCCCAGTACTCGTCCTTCCTACTGATGTAAATGTCGATTGCTCGAAGCAGCTTGAACTTAAATTCTTCGTAGTCTCTCGCATCTATTAGCGCGGCTCTGGGGTCTTCATAAATGTTGATGAAATCTCTCAAGTCGTCTCCAAAAAGCCAGCCATTATAGCCATCTCTTATAATCTCGATAGCGCCGCCATCTCTACTTGAAACAACCGGTACCCCGTTGATTAATGCCTTCATGTAGCTAGTTCCACAAGCCTCCCATCCACTGAACGGAGTGAACAGCCATATGTCGGAGGCTCTTACTAGGATCTTCGCTACATCTATGCTGTAGTCAGGTATGTAAACAACGTTCTTGAACTTCAACGAAAGCTCCTTGAAAACCTCAAGGTACTTGCGACCATCAGGGTCTCGTGGATGCGGCTTACCCGATAGCACGTACATGGCATCGACATCGGAGTTTTCCTCGATAAATCTAGCAATAAAGTAAGGCCTCTTGTAACGCGTCAATCTTCTGGCCCAGGTTACTACAGGCTTATCGTCAACCGAGATCTCGGGTTTGTAGAGTCTCAGAAGAGAAAGCAGTTCTCTTCTTGCTTTACGTCTTGCACGTAGTAGTGTGCTCTTATCAATAGCACCTGACGAGTAGGCTTTGTAGAGCTCTGGGTCAAGCCACCTCTCTATGTATATACCGTTTGTTATCGGCTTCAGCTTATTAGCATAGCCGGGAAAGACCTTTGCTAGTATGTCTTTTTGCTTTTTAGACACTACAATAGCAACATCTAAGAACTTCAAAGCCTCCTCTGTCATATTAACGTGTTGTGCAACGTCCACGTTGAACTCTCGCTTGAGAAATCTGCCTGGGAAAACGGGGTGACCCCAGGGTCCTGGCGTGTGGATCACTATTCTCATTTTCTTAGCGAGGTCTCTTAATTCGTAGAGCACGAGAGCAGTGTACGACTCTTCAAGGTCTATTACTGTAATGTTTTCTATGCCCACTCTCTCTCGAAGATAAGCTGCAGTGGCTTTTGCCAGTAGAGCGTACTTCAGAAACTTTTCTTCTTCGCTGTCTTCGAGATAAAGCCTATCTGTTAATTTGCGTGCCCATTCTGGGCACACGGCTTCAAACAAAACCGCCTTGGCACTTTTGTATTTGTAGATCCATGGTATGAGGTAAACGGTTGCATTATTCAGAGTCACGGTGAGTTCAGGATCTGGCGTGAGGTCTTCGTAAAAACTCTTACTCACGTCTTCGGGCACGAGCTCTACTTTGCCCTCTCGACCTATCTTTATTTTAACATAGCCATGCCTGTAGAAGAGGGAGAAGACTAGGTAATCTAGGCCCATATCGCCGGCTGCATAGAACTTGTCTCCTTCGAGAACCCCCAAGCCCCCTGCGTAGTTAACCGATTTTTCGAGCGCTATTTCAGGTGTAATGCTTACAATAACCATGGTAGTCGACCAAAGGCGTGCATACCAGTTAGCGGCAGATAGTAGCAAGAAGTAAAAAGTTTAATTGCTCGAGGCGTTTTGTAAACTTCGCGAGCATGGGTTGGGTTTTGTGAAGGGCTCTATTAACAAATTGTTTGAGGAATATAGTAGGGTTCCTGTTAAGGGCTTCGTAGAAACTCTCTTGAAGAAGATAACTGCTTTGCACAGAATACAGGGAAGCAAAGGCTTGCTCGAAGCTATCGAGCTGGTCGCACACGAGCTAGAAGGCCTGGGCCTAGATGTAAAGACATTTGACGTGCCTAGTAGTAGTGTTAAAGGCTTTATGGAAACGCCTGTTTCGTGGGATGCTGAAAGCGGGTACTTACGCATTAATAAAGGCAGCAGCGTTCTCTTCAGCTACGACTACCAAGACCACCCTACTCTCGTTGCAGCCCACTCTCCTCCAGGCGAGGGCTGCAGCGACATGAAATACTGCACCGAGGCCGAGAATTGCAGTGGTGATGCTGTACTTCTAGAAGCACCCGCATTTGCAGCCTACGAGCTTGTAGATGCAAACTTGGTGATACTATTCGATAGCAAGAGGTACCCCGAGGCGGTACCCTACAGCGGATTGTTTATTAAGAGTCGAGAAGTAAAGAAGAAACCCGTTGTCGTTAACATACCGTACACAGCGGCTCAAACACTAATATCTCTCTTGAACAAGGGCACGAGCATAACTGTCTGTTGGAGTGTAAGGACCAGGTACCACGAAAGGCCGCTGAAAGGCCTAGTAGCGTATGCGGGCGGGGATCCAGGCGCGCTCTTCATTAGCCATATATGTCATCCAAAGCCAGGAGCGCACGACAACGCGAGCGGTGTAGCGGCAAATGCGGCAGTAGCGAAGATACTGAGTGAGGCAAGCACGAGATATTCGCACGCGCATTTATTTGTTCCAGAATATAGTGGGACTATTTATGCTAAAGAACACCTGCCCTGGAATCCCGTTAGCGTTATAGACTTAGACATGGTTGGCTCTAGGCAGAACATTACTGGCTCTGTACTCAATGTAGTTAACCCACCGCTCTTTATGAAACCCGTCTCGGCCGCAAGCACATATATCGCAATCAAGGTAGCCTTCGACACGGCCTCTTCGTTTGGAGGATTCAGCCTTCCCAGCATTAGGTATTCTCAGACGCCTTACACAGCTGGAAGCGATCACGACGTCACGCTGGCCTGGGGTCTTGATAGCGCCATGCTCAACGAGTGGCCTAGTAAGTATTACCACACGGATATGGATGACATCGATTCACTATCCATAGCTAACATTGCTAAGACCGCCGTAGCAGCGGCTACTGCAGGCTACTTAGCACTTAGCGTTGAGCTGAAAAACCGCATTGTTGCACACTATAAGGATTACCTGGCATCTTGGTATGCTATCGAGGCTATGAAAAAGGGAATCGACGTATCTGCTCTCGGAAAGGTTTTCGAATACTGGGATAAAGAAGTCGTTACTAACGCGCTTGAAACGCCCGTGTCATCGAGGTTTCTCTATAAGTCGCTCGGCTACAGCAAGTATATGAAGCTGAGGAACATTAAAGGTGCACACACTTACTTGTCCCTATATGCCCCACTGGCTTACATCAACGGCTTGAAGGACTTCGAAGAGCTTTACCAACTAGAGAACCTGCTACACTGGTCAGAAGAAGAAAAGGGAATTATAAGAGAAGCCTGGTTAACTATCAAAAGTAGCATATAAGGGTGGTAAGACGCCAGTAATTGAAATAAGCTTAAGCGATTTAGAAGCTCTTCTAAATCGCAGGCTCAGCATTGGTGATGTGTATAGGCTACTTGCCAAACTCAAATGCGAAGTTGAAGAAGTTTCAGGAGACAAAGTAGTTCTTGAAGCCAGTAGCGACAGACCGGACTTGTTCAGCGTAGAAGGCATAGCAAGGGCTCTAAGGCCTTGGCTCGAACTCAAGCCAAAAGATATCACGGTAAAAGATTCGAGCGTGAATGGCTACGCAGAAGAAATACCTCAGAGGCCTTACGTCGCACTAGCTGTTGTTAGGGACTTGGTGCTTACTGATGAAGCAATAAAGCAAATGATGCAGTTACAAGAGAAAATAGCTGACACGTATGGCCGTAGACGCAGAAAAATAAGCATTGGAATATATGACCTAGATAAAATTAAGCCGCCAATATATTACAAGCTCGCCGATCCTGATGAAACAAGGTACAGGCCCCTAAACGAGCCTAAAGAAATGACTCTTAGAGAAGTACTCGAAAAAACGGACAAGGGCCAGGCATATGGATATATAATAAAGGACATGGAGAAGTACCCAATACTTGCAGACTCCAGAGGCGAGGTACTCAGTTTAGTTCCGATACTTAATAGTGATGACTACAAAGTTACTGCTGAAACAAAGAACGTGCTAATAGACTCGACAGGAGCGTCTCTTAATGACGTTGTAAATGCTGTTACAATAATGGCTTATAACATTGCTGAGCGATCGCGAACGGGAATAATCGAAGTTGTAGCAGTCAACTATGTAAGCGGATTAGTAGTTAAAGCTCCCAGAACCTCTGCCGAGCCCATAGAAGTACGTGTCAGAGAAGTCAACAGGCTGTTAGGTACATCGCTTTCTGCCCACGAAATCGCTGGGCTTCTCAGAAGGTTTTACTACGTTATTGAAGACCTAAAAGAAGACTCGCTAATCGTAAAGGCGCCGGTCTACAGAATAGACGTCAAAACTTGGGTTGATGTCGCAGAAGATGTTGCAATGGCATATGGGTATGAGAGGCTTGGAGAAGAAGCAACCTCACTACCTCTAACACAGACCATAGGCAGGATTCATCCAATCGAATACGTCTCTAGAAAAGTGAGAGACATCCTGGTTGGGCTGGGCTTCCAGGAAGTGGCTAATTACATGATGAGCAGTAGAGCGACGCAGCTTCATTTGCTTGAAGTAGGAGACAGAGAGATGTTCGTGGTGGAAAATCCCCGGTCAGAGAGGTTCGAGGGGCTCAGGCTGTGGCTTGCGCCACAGTTGGTAGAAGTAGTGGCTGAAAATGCTGAAAAGGCGACTAAGTCTAAGTTAATGATCTTTGAAGTAGGAGATGTCGTTATTCCAGATGACACGTTTGAAACCAGTGCAAGAGTGGAGAGAAGAGTCGGCTTTGCGATAACGCACGAAAAGGCTACGCTGACCGATGGCTTAGCGTACGTTAAAGCCATGTTTTCTGAGCTAGGCGTTAAACCCTCCTTCGAAAAAAGCCATGTAAGCGGGTTCCTTCCCGAGAGGACGGCTGCAATAAAGGCTTGTGGCGGGGATGTAGGCTTCGTAGGCGAAGTGAATCCACGAATACTGCTCAGACTCGGATTGAAGAATCCGCTCGTCATTGCTGAAGTAAGCCTGAGCAAAATTATAAGTAACTGTTGGTGAGGTTAAGTACATGAGGATGAAGCTTGGAAGGGATGACCTCAAGGGGATGAATTGACGGGCCTAGCTGACTCTAGTCAACGAGTTCTATTTTGACGACGGCTCCGCGGTTATCAGGATCAGCTACAAATACTTCGGAATCGCTGAGCAGGGCCTTTATGCTACTTGCAATGCTGTGTGCCCTCTCTGCACCGCGCACTACGCCATAAACGGCAGGGCCCCAAGAGCTCTGCCCCACGCCCACCACCCCCGCGCTCAGAAGAGCATCTATAGCCACGTTCGAGTAATGTGCGAAGACCCCTCCTTGGTACTCCCTAAACATCAAACCAACCGTTCTTTGAAGCTCTGAAAGAGCCTTAGAGAAGGCATCAAAGTCTTGCTCGATAATTGCTGGTACTAATTCGTGAAACAGCATAAACGAAGCACGCCAAACAACTTCGGGCGCGGCAGGCCTGGCAGTCTCAAATATCTGATACTCGAGGTGCTCGTCGAGGCCCTTCCCCTTGGGTATGATAACAACAAACCTCCACTCTTCCGGAAATGGAAGTCTCAGTAGCAGCTTGGGGAAGTCCGTTTGATGTTTCCTTCCAGCGTCTACTACAAAGCCGCCATACATGTGAACATAGGTTCCAACACCGGAAACTCTGCCCAGTTTGAGTAGCTTAGCGATATCGACTATGCTCACGTTTGTGATTTCGTTAGCTATTAACAGGGCTCGCGCTGCTGATAATAGTAGTTGCGTAGTCGAGCCAAGCCCCACGTGAGTAGGTGCGCACTCTTCTACAATAACATGCCCTTTCTTGAGCTTCAGCGCGTCTATAAGGGGTTCAAGTCTTTTTAACAGCTCCTCGCTACGGCAACCCTCGATGTGCAGGCCCCGATCCGGGTATGTAACAACCCTTGTCTTAGGTCTACTAATAGCTACTCCGGCCGATACGTAGAGCCTGTACTCGTTATTGAATGGGTTCACCACGCCGAAGTGCAAGCGGGCGGGCGACTCGACGACGACTCTTTTAGGCATAGCCCTGAGCACCCAACGGGCTCACGGCTTTTCAGCAACACGCAATGCACCCTATAGACTCGGTACGTTGTTTAAGCCTAAATATCACTGCGATTCGCGCTAAAGCAAGCTATTTTGCGGTGTACAGAGACTGAGGGCAAATTTGTGATGCTGGATATAAAAACCCCTGAGACCTCTAGTTATAGAAAACTTTGCCATAACATAGTATATTCTGGCGCCCAGGACTCCGCGCTTCGCGGCGCCGACCATTTCCTCCTTTCTTGAAACAAAGGTGTAATATCAGCCTTCAAAGATGCAGGTGGAATGTCCGTTAAACGCATAACTTCAACGCCATAGCTGGACGGCAAAGCCATCAAGTTTAATTCCCTTAACTTAAGAAGTTCCTTGAAAAAGAATGTGCGGGTTTTTTCCGCGAGTTTAAAAGTGTTATAGCTCTCCTCGTAGTAAACTCTGTCATCGCAAAGTATGCAGATATCAATGCTCTTAGTACCAAGATCTATGCTACTGACTCGTGGCAGAATCTCGCGCGAAGCAATCGCGGTCTACCTATCCACGTTTGTGCAGACATCAAGCAGCTCCCTCAGGTCACTAATGAGCCCTGCTCTGAGCTCGGGTACGAAAATCTTTTTACCGCTATTCCTTTTTACGAGTATTCCAATAAAGCCGGCTGATAAGGCCCCGCCGACGTCCTCGACCACGTTGTCGCCTACATAAATTATCCTGCCTGGAGGAAGTCCAAGAACTCTGGAAAACTCTATAAATATTTCGCGGTCAGGCTTTGAAAAGCCAACTTCGTCCGAGAAGAGCATGGCTTTGAAGTAACTTGCTATTCCCAGGCCCTCTAGCAGCCTTCTCGTCAGGCTACTGGGCCAAAAGAGAACATTTCCAATTACGCCCATTACCACGCCCCTTTCATAAAGTGCACTTAGTGCAGGCAACGTGTCCTCGTAGAGGAGCTCCTGCGCAGGTTCGCTGAATACATTAACCATGACTTCGAATAAAGTGCTCCTGGACACTCGCAACCTCTCTGAGAGCATGCCCTGCGATATATCTAGTATTTCTCGTGGACCTAAATGAGGTCTCGTCCTCCTCAGATCCCTTGCCTCTTTGTGAGTCTCGTTAATAATGCTTAGGACCTTGTTCTTGTCCTCTCCGAGAACTTTAGAGAACCGCTCTGCGAGTAACCCTAATAGCTTTTCTAGGTCGAGCAGGGTGCCCCAGATATCAAATCCAACAGCATAGCCGCACGGCTCAGCGCGGAAGTTTGTGCGGGCCTTCAAACCTGTCGACCTCCTCGATCAGGTGCTCTACGACTTGAGCTAAGAGATCCAGCCCGAGAGACACGGCATCGGGAGATCCCGGTAATGCTACTGCAATTTTTCCGTCGTGAAGTACGCAGAGAGCAGTTCTAGTTAATATGGCCGGCCCTCCTATTTTCTCGTAAGCTAGCTTCCTGAAGATTTCCCCAAATCCAGGTAAACACCTCCACGAAACCCTCTCAATAACGTCTACTGTGATATCTCGCGGACCCGGTCCCGTGCCCCCGAGAAACACCAAGACCCTAGACTCTGCGCTTCTAAGTGCTTTCAGTATTTCCCTGTAGGAGTTTCTGACAACTACTTTGGAGCTGACGCAAAAGCCCTTAGCAGCCAGTACACGTTTTGCGAGCTCTCCACTAATGTCTTCTTGTAAACCCTCTGCAACGCTGTCACTCACTACAATAATCTGGAAACAAGGCCTGCTCAACGAAAATCCCTCGAGCAAGTACTCCTACTCGCAGTATTTATCTGCATGTCGCTAAGCGCTGCTAAAAAACGTGACCCGGGCGTAGTTGTTACCCTACTTTTGAACCCCAGCTTTAAAAGGCCGGTTACTCAATCCGCCTTAGCTCGTCGTAGGCGGTGCCAGACCTTATGGCTAGGTCTGCTGCTATTACTTGCCCAAAAGCGAGCCCACCGTCACCCGGTGGGATGCGGCGCGGGAGGAGTGGTACGAGGTCAAGCGCTTTAACAGAATCGGCTAGACCCGCATATATGTACTCGTTTACGGCTGCACCGCCTGAGATTACTACGCCACTTACTTTCGTGCCTTTTATGGCTTCGGCGAGCATCTCGCCTAAGGCATACCCGTACCAGTACAAAAAGCTCCTCGCCAAGGTTTCTTTCTCGTAAAGACTTCTAGACTCCACCACGGCATCTACCATTTCGTCGTAGTCGAGTGTGCGCAGTTCGTTTTCAAGTCTAATTTTATAGTAGTCCAATTGCACTACCCTGCCTCTATATGCTTGCGCTTCTAACCATATCGCGGGCTCCCCTTCATAGCTTCTCGTAATTTCGGGCTCTAGAATTGATGCAATCATATCGAGTAGCCTGCCCGTGCTAGAGGCCAGCGTGTACTTGCCCAGTTTCGCGAGCCTGTATGGAGCAACGAGGTTTGCCACGTTAGTACTGTCGACTTGTAGCCGAAGGAACTTTACTATTTCCTCAAACTCAAAGCCCCTCTTCGCGTAGTAAGCAAAAGCTATTCTTAACGGCTGATACGTGTCGGCATCGCTTGTAATTGGCAGTTGCTTTATCGTGCCCGCTCGACGAAATCCATAATCTTCGGTATTGAATAGCAGTATTTCGGCGCCCCATATTGTTCCGTCAAGGCCCCAGCCGACGCCATCAATTGCAAGGCCTGCAACTTCGCCTACGAGCTCATTGTCATAAGCCGCTCCAAGGACGTGTGCATAGTGGTGCTGTACCTCGATGTACGGGCACGACTTCAACGCTGCATATTTTAGGCCAACGCTTCTCGCGTACAGTCTCGGATGCATGTCCACGACTACTACAGGCTTGGAAGTCTCACCTATTCTGTAGTTCTTGACGAGGAAATCTACGTACTTAACTAAGTCGCCTTGGGCTTCAAAGCTATCTAAGTCGCCTATGTACTGAGTTAGCACAACTCTATTCTTAAAACCAATGGCGCCTGCTGACGACAGATCCCCGCCGAAAGCGATGTACTCGCCGCTCAGGTCTCTTGGAAGCGTAATCCACGCTGGTGCATAGCCTCTACTTCTCCTCAAGAACACGTAGTGCCCGCCAGTCTTTCTCAAGACGCTGTCGTCAACTCTGTTAACAATCTCTCTGTCGTGGACAAGGAAGTAATCGGCTATGTTAGCTAGCCTTTTCTTAGCACACTCTTCGTCGGCACACATGGGTTCTCCAGAAGCATTGCCACTCGTCATTATGAGGAATTTGTCTCTAGTTTCCATTAGGAGTAGGTAGTGAAGAGGCGTGTAGGCGACGAAAACTCCTTCGTGAGCGAGTTCTGGTGAAACGTACCTCGAAACCGGGCTGTCGGGTTTCTTTGGCAGCAGCAGTATGGGGGCTTGTGGGGAGTTTAGTAATTCCTCGTCCTTCTGAGTCATGTAAACGAGTTTTTTCAAGACTTCTGTGTTCAAGCCCATAATTGCAAAGGGTTTTCGAGGCCTCTTCTTCCTGGTTCTGAGCTTTAGCACAACGTCGTCGTTTGTTGCAAGCGCGGCGAGATGGTAGCCGCCTACGCCTTTAATGGCTACTATGTACCCCTCGTCCACGAGCTTCGCAGCTTCGGCAATAGGGTCTCTGCATTCAACTTTGTTAAAGTCCTTATCTAGGAGCTCTAGTCGTGGCCCGTCTCGAGGACAACTTATTCCCTGCGCGTGGTATCTCCTCACATCGTTTGGATCCGAATATTCGCGCAGGCACTCATCGCATAGCACGTACTTAGACATCGCTGTATTGTCTCGGTCGTATGGCACTTTATAGATCATTGAGAACCTCGGCCCACACCAGGCGCACGAATTAAACGGATACCTATATCTCCTGTTGGAGGGGTCTAAGACTTCACGCAAGCACTCGCTACAAACAGCAAAGTCTGGTGGTATCATGGACTCGGCGTAGCGGTCGTAAGTGCTCTTTTCAATGAAGAAGTCCTGGTAGCCTCGGGGCGTTTCAATAGAGGCATATATACTTTCTATGAGTGCTGGAGGGGGTTTTTCGCTGTAAATAGCGGCTAGGAACTCGCAGACAGAGCCTTCTTCGCCTTCGACCCATACTTCGACTTCGCTACCACCAACGTTGCGTACATAACCCTTCAGCCCTAGTTTAAGCGCAAGTCTACTAATGAATGGCCGGAAACCCACTCCCTGGACAAGCCCATTTATCACTAGCAGCAGCGCTATACTCGAGGACCGCTTCACTCGAGTCACCGTGTGCGAGGAGCAGAATTTCTAACACGTTGCTTACTGTTACCGCTCTTTCGGTTGTCTAGGTATGCGGGTTCTATCGCCTATTACCCAGTATTCGCCATTACTCCTCTTCTCGAGCTTGAATATTGGTACTTCTCTTTTCACCCTTTCAAGGACGCTTTCAATACCCCTAATTGCTGCCTCTCGCGACTTGGATGTTGCGGCTATAATTATAGTAACCTCTCCAGGCCTTAGACCCCCAATTCTATGCCATAGAATAACCGCCTCTAGTTCGTGCCTTTCGGCTTCTTCTCTGGCGATTTTCTCCATGTAGTTTAAGGCGACGTCTTCGATTGCCGTGTACTCGAGTTCATGCACAACCGCTCCATCCACAATTCCTTTAACAAATCCAATAAACATCGCTAGTGCACCACTCTCCGGATTTTTCTGGGTGAGCTCGTTCACAATAGCGTTAAAGTCAACCGGTTCATCTCTTTTCAAGATCTTGACACTAATGTACCTGTTTCTCGAGGCGCCGCCAGAGAAAGGCGGCGCTATGTGTACTAGGACGTCTTTGTCGAGTACGTAATCCTCGCCAACTATAGCATTGTTGACTATCACGATGGGCTTCAACTCATTCGGTATTTGGTACTTCTCTCTGATTAGCAATAGCAGCTCTCCTACCGTTACTGCGCGATCTGTTTCGAGCTCGACCTCGTCACCAAGATAGTCTCTAAACACGGAGTAGGCCTTAATTCTTATTTTCACTGCCGAAATCCCTCTTGACCTTCTCTACAACCCTGACTTCGGATATAGCGGTATACGGGTATTGTCCTGCCTCGTCTTTCTCGTACTTCTTAACCATATCCCATATATTGAGTAGCGCTGCAACTACGCCTACAAGTGCTTCCATTTCAACGCCTGTTTTTGCAGTAGTCCTAACTACTACCTCTACTTTAACACCTTTGCCTTCAACTATTTCGAACTTTACGTCAACACCGGTAATCGGTATGTTGTGTGTTAGTGGCAATATGTACGGCGTCATTTTAACGGCGTTTATGGCAGCAATAGCTGAAACGGCAAAAACGTCTCCTTTTTCTACAAGCTTGTTCTTTATACGCTCGATGGTCTCTGGGCGTAGCTTTATGAATCCCTCTGCTCTGGCCTCTCTATACGACTCTGCCTTGCTCGTAATATCAACCATTTTCACGCCACTCAAAGTTCACAGCCCTATATGAAGAAGGGCTTTCTCATCAAAACAGCATCTCTAAAAAGCCTTACAAGCTCTTCTTCGTTTCTCTTTTTAACAGCTTCAGTAATGCATGTAGCGGGCTTTTCTACGTATAGGCACGTCTTGAAGCAGCCATCTGGTGTAAGCCTCATGCGCGTACACGCGCTACATAAATACCTATTTCCGTACCCAATGACTACTTCAACCTTTATACCGCTCTTCAGGACGTAAACCGGCCTATTTTGGAACTCCCTTACGTACTTGCTCACGCTGATCTTCTCTAAGTATTCGACTATGGGTGAAACTGGGTAATGCTCTCTGGCATATACTTCGGGGGGGACTCCAAGCGGCACTAGCTCAATAATACTCACGTTCAGTCCTCTCGCTTCTGCGAATTCTAGTATGCGTGGTAAGTCTTCCAAGTTGGACTTCATTAAGAGGTAGTTCAGCTTTACTCTGAGGCCGTAATTCAAAGCCTCGTCAATGCCTTTAATGACTCTATCAAGTAGCCCAGAGCCCCCGGTAATGTACTCGTAGATTTCTCTCCTAAGGGCGTGGAGGCTCACATTTATTCTGTCAGTTCCTGCTTCTGCGAGTATCTTGGCTTTTTCAAGTAGGAGAGAGCCATTTGTGACTAGAGACACTTCTTCGGCGTAGGGCTTTATTGCAGCAACGATATCGCCAATATCGCTTCTCAGAAGGGGCTCGCCACCAGTCAGCTTGTAGTACTTAACACCATAACGACTCAAAACTCTGGCTATAAAGCCGTAGTCCTCCGCGGTAAAGACGTCTACCTTAGAAATGGGTGTTAATAAGCCCTCGGAGTGGCAAAATATGCACTTGTAGTTGCACTTGTAAGTAACGCTGATTCTTAAGCTGTCAACGCGCCTTCCATATCTGTCAATGAAGTAAGGAGTGTTGTTCTTCGACTTAAGCGTGCTATCGTTCATCGTTTACCACGTGAGTTCTGCTAATTCCTTTAGCGGTATTGTGATATAAATACTTTGAGGTATGCGTTTTCTGATACTTTAGATAGTCCAGCCAAAAGCGTTATTTGGGATGTTCTGTGAGGCCGCAGTTTGAGTGCTTGCGGTGCTTAATGAGCACTAGGCTCAAGGAAATTGAGAATTCGGGCGCTGATGAAGAGTTGAAGCTTAAAGCGGCTAAGAGAATGCTCTCAGCAATCGTCCAAAGCTTCAGTTACGAGACCGAGTTAACAGAGCTTGCCACAAATCTGTACAATACGCTAATTGAGAGCTTGCCGTCTGTAACTGAATACTATAGTCGCGTGAAAAAAGCACTAAATAGCCTGGCTCTCGAGGCTTTGAAAATACATGAGGAGCACGCCCAGAAACTAGAGGGGCTTGCTAGATTCAGGTACTTGGTGAAGTTGTCGGCAATCGGGAACCTAATAGACCTTGGAGTTGCAGGGCACGAATCTGTTAACCCATTGGAGCTGCTCCCGAGTGTTGTCGAGCGTTATGAGTATTGCGTAGACGATACAGAGAAGTTCTACAACTTAGTCCTTAAGGGGGGTAGGAAAGTGCTCTGGCTCTTCGATAATGCTGGTGAGGCCGTGTACGACACGCTATTAATTCGCGAAATCAAGAAACTGGGTAACGCTGTCTACGGGCTTGTCAAGGACGAGCCTGGATTTCAAAACGACGTCACCATTGGCGATGTGCAACAGATTGGGCTCGATAAACTGTTGGACCACGTTTTAACTTATGGCTGTAAATGCTCAACTATACACTTAAATAAAATAGGCAGCGAGGCCAGAAAAGCTGTTGAGGAGGCCGACTTAATAGTATCCAAGGGAATGAGCCACTACGAGTACCTCTCAGAGCTAGAGCTGGGCAAGCCGGTAATTTTCATATTGATTCCTAAGTGCGTGCCAGTCGCAAAAAACATTAGTAGCCCCGAGTGCCGGGGCAAGATAGTCGTGTTGAGTAAATAGCTGCTTAGAGCGGCGAAGGCGCTTCAGTATGCTGGTTATTGAGGAAAGAGGCGGCAGGATAGTTGCAAGGTTTCCGAAGTACAGGGATTTGTGTCTTGCTGTTTACGTGCTTGTCCAGCTAATTCCACTGGGGCGGGTAACTAGCTATGGTGAAATAGCTCGATTGCTAAGCACGTCGCCGAGGCTTGTCGCAAAGTGCCTCTCGGAAAATAAAGACCTAGTAGTCGTGCCTTGCCACAGGGTTGTTTACTCGACGGGCGACCTGGGCGGTTACAGGGGGCTTGGACCCGAGTTTAAGAAAAAGCTCCTGGCACTAGAAGGGGCCGAGCTTGATGGCAGAGGCAGGGTTTCACGCAACAGTTTTGCTAGCCTTAAATGGCTCTTAGAGTAGCAGGGCTCAGCAAGAGCCTTCTGCAGACATGGCTTGGAAAAATAGAGTTCTCAACTTCTCGTCTTCGTATATTTTTCTGCAGATGTAGCAGTGGTCGAAGTCGTATCCCCTTGCAATGCTCTCTGCAATTTCATCGAGGAACTTCTTAAGGCCATTTATACTGTCAATTAGCCCGAGGTACTTCGTAGACCTCTTCCCACTTACTGCGTAATTCACGGCTGGCTGCTTTATTCCCAAGATTTTTGCTACCCTGAACTGCGAAAGCCCATACTTGACCACTAATTCGCGAGACAAGTAAGCCCTTATTGCGGGCAATAAGTGCCTCACGAAGACCTCGCAGCGCGGTTTCGTAGTAAGTCACCTTGAGATGTTGTGCCTATTGCAACACAGCCAAGTAAAGTATAATAACGCAGTTATATTTATACTTGGCACCCTCTCCAGGCTTCGCAAACCCAGGGTTTCCTGGTTAAAAAGCGGCAACTTTAAGCAAGAGTTGAGCACCACTATAAGGCCCAGCTTGCATTTTAAAGCAACTTTAAAGCAACTACTATTACTAAGTGGCAATGTAAAGCCACGCTTTCGCGAAGAACCGCACAGACTTTTTGTGCTATGTAAAATTACAATAAAAGTACAGAGGGATCTTATAAACTCAGGCTTGCGTGTACAGTCAAGTGGTGTATTAGTGCTTATGACCGTTCAACGCGTAGAAAGAAGGCGCGATTACAAGGTAATTAGGTATAGCCCATGGCTCATTCACTTTAATACTGGTGCGTGTAATGGCTGCGATATAGAAGTCTTAGCATCCATAACACCGTTGTATGATCCAGAGAGGTTTGGAGTGAAACTCGCGCCTAGTATTAGACACGGAGACATTCTAGTTGTGACAGGCGCTGTGACTAAGAAGGCTGCTGAGAGGCTTAAAAGGCTGTATGAGCAAATGGCATGCCCGAAGTTTGTAATAGCGGTTGGAGCGTGCGCTTGTAGTGGTGGCGTTTTCGCAAAGTCCTACAGCGTACTTGGTGGTGCTGATAAAGTTGTACCAGTAGACGTCTACGTTCCCGGCTGTCCACCGCGTCCCGAAGCAATACTTGATGGCATTATCAAGTTACTGAACATGATAGCGGAGGGGAGGGCGACAAGCCATGGCTGCGAGTAGCAAGTACGAAGTACTGGAGAGCCACGCTCTCGAAAAAGGACTCATTAAGCCAAATAGAAAAGTGTTCGTTGTTAAGCCCGAAGACGTGAAAAAAATATTCAAGGAATTAATTGAAAAATTCGGATACGAAGGCTTCTACCTCTCGACAATAGTTGGTACAGATTTACCCAGCGAAGGAAAAATAAGGCTCGACTATTACATTGTACTGCTACCCGAGGAGGAAACTGCGGTTTTAAGGACTTACGTACCTAGAGAAAACCCAATAATTGACAGTATTGTCGATATAGTCCCAGGCGCGCTCTCAGGTGAGTGTGAAACCCACGACTTGCTTGGAGTGGTCTTTAAGGGCAATCCATTCCTGAAGCGAGGCTTTTTCGTGCCAATAGACATAGCACAGAGAGGGGTCTACCCGCTTAGAAAAGACAGCGGTGTATAACATGGCAGTTACTAAGGTCGTTGAGATACCCGTAATATCAGCCGAGATACCGATAGGCCCTCAACACCCCGCTCTTCACGAGCCCGTAATGCTAAAGGTCTATGCAGACGGCGAAGAAGTTGTAAGAGTGGAGATAAATACAGGCTATAACCACAGAGGCATAGAGAAACTCTGCGAAAAGAACACGTATTATAGAGACATCTTTATCGTGGGACGTGTTTGCGGCATTTGTAATGCCGTTCACGCGAACTGCTACGTGAGGGCACTGGAATACCTGCTCGGCGTCGAGCCGCCTAATAGAGCCAAGTACTTGCGGGTACTCGCAATGGAACTTGAAAGGCTTCACAGCCACATGCTCATAAACGCTGTAATGGCTGAAATAATTGGGTTTGAAAATTTGTTCATGCAAATAATGCTAGATAGAGAAAAAGTGATGAAAGCTAAGGAGATACTAACTGGCAACAGGGTTCTTGCAGACTACATGATGGTAGGTGGAGTACGTAGGGATATAGACGAGGTCAAGAGAGATAGACTGAGAGACCTTTTGCTCAAGCTAAGGCCTCGAGTCGAGTACTACAAGAAGGTCTTCGAAGAAGACGAGACAATCACCAAGAGGCTCGTAGACGTAGGCCGTATAAAGTATACTGATGCAACTAGTCACAGCTTAGTAGGACCCGTAGCCAGGGCCTCTGGCGTCAAAATAGACAGCAGGGCAAGTGATAAGTACGACGCATACGGCGAAACCCCCTTCAACGTTGTTGTAAGGTCGGAAGGAGACTCATGGGCTCGAATGATGGTTAGGTGGGATGAAGTACTAGAATCTATTAACATATCGCTCTACGTGCTCGAGAAGCTTCCGTCAGATGGCAACCCTGTTCCAGACGAGAGGAGGTTGCCGCGCATAATACCCCCAGGCGAGGCGTACGCCAGGGTTGAAGCGCAAAGAGGCGAGTTGACTTACTACGTCATGAGCGATGGCAAGAGCCAAATGCCCTACAGGGTAAAGATTCGCACGCCCAGCTTTAACAACATAATAAACTCCGCATTCATGTACCTTGGATATAGCCTAGCAGACGTCCCGGTAATACTGACATCGTTAGACCCCTGTATCTCGTGCATGGAGAGAGTAACCGTAATAGACTTGGAGAAGAAACTGAGCTACAAGCTCACGTTCAAGGAGCTGGCTGGTGGTAAGGCTTGAGAAGGCCTAGGCTGCTCGGTTTGGCGTTGAGAAACTTGTTTGCAAAGCCGGCAACCGTGCAATTCCCCCGCGAAAAAACGGCGATTGAAGAGGACTCAAGGGGCGTGCAATTCGCAGACTTAAAGAAGTGTACCGGCTGCTCTCTCTGCGCTCTCGAGTGCCCAGCTGACGCCATAAAAATGGTTCCAATACCTCAAGGCTACGAAGTACCCAGCATTAATCCTCGTAAAGTATACCCGCTAATAGACTACTCAAAGTGCGTGTATTGCTATAGGTGTGTTAAGATATGCCCGTTCAACGCCTATGTAACGACTAGCAAGTTTGATATAGCTGGAGGCACTAAACCCGACTCGGCAGAATACTCGCTCAGCACGTTGAAAAAGGTGTCGTGAACGTGATTACAGAAATAATGCTGATCACGATAGCAGCTTACTTGATATCAATAATACTGCTCACCTGGATAGCGCTAAAGGGTCCTACAATAGGAGACCAGGTCTTAGCTATTGACACTATAACGTACATTACTGTTGTACTGTTTGTATTATTCTCAATGTACTTGAAAGAACCTCTTCTAGTAGTAGCTGCGATACCACTGGCTCTGTGGGTTTATGCGCTGGACATATACGTTGCCAAGTACCTTGAGCGGGGTGATATGGGTGCTTAGTGCTTTGGTAACGATACTGCGGGTTATAGGATCTGCTCTGCTAATTCTAGGGGCGTTCGCGAGCGTGGTGTCTGCTATAGGCTTTCACAGATTCAAAAACTTCTACTTGAGACTGCACGCGGCAACCGTTGGAACAATATGGGGGGCTGTTTACCCCCTAGTAGGCGCCTCGCTCATTGCAATAACTCTCGAGGACCTCGGAGCGCAGAGGTGGTTCATTGCAGGCGCAAGCTTCGTTGCAGCACTAATAATATTGATCCTAGCTCCAGCGGGTTCTCACGCGCTTGCACGAGGAGTTCACAAGGCTAAAGTAGCGCGCGTGCAACCATGCTTAGCCGATAAGCTAGACCCGGAGCTATGTGGGTGACCGCGGTGATTTCAGGCGAAACCCCAGTCTACTTAGCGATGGCCTTAGCAAGCGTGCTCTCAACCATAGCTACTTACATGGCAGTTAAAGAGAGAGACCTGATTAGAGCAGTAGTATACAGCGCTTTGCAGAGCGGTTTTTACTCCATACTCTACTACCTGCTTGCGGCACCCGACATAGTATTAGTTTACATACCGGTTGCGGTAGGCCTTGTTCCTGGAGTTCTCATAGTGCTTATTAGTAAGACTGAGAGGTGGGAGAAGGAATGAGGTCCATTGAGATCGTAGTAATAACTGTAGTAGTACTCGCACTAGCACTATTAATTGCCGTAGCTTACGAGAATATAATTCCGAGCACGGCGGTCAGGAAGGTTGCAGAGTTCTACCTCTATGCGGCTTACAACCCCTTTGACCTCAGAGAATATACTGCAATGTCGCCAGAAGCCGTCACATCAATAGTGTGGGACTTCAGAGGGCTAGATACGCTATTCGAGACAGCCGTGTTCTTCTTAGCCTTAATAGCAGGCATGGCGCTAGCTCGCGGTCTCTACAGAGAAACTCCACAGTTTAAGGGCGAGGGGCTTTCACTTGTAGTAAAGTCCGTTACTAAACTAACAGCCCCCGTTATAATTGCCGTAGGGGTTTCTATAGGACTCCATGGACACCTAACTCCTGGCGGAGGCTTCCAGGGTGGATCTGTAATAGCTGTTGCGCCCATGATCTTCATTGTAATATTTTCGGTGTACTTCGTGCTTGAGCGCGGAGTTACACCGTCGAAAATGCTCGTCTTGAGAAGCTTAGGTTTAGCTGGTATAGGCCTTACTAGCGTAGCGCTCTTCATGATAGCACTACTACGAGGCAGTTTTGCCTACGTTTTTCAAAACATGATTAAGCCGGGTGCACCTATTAGCATGCCTGCTGAGATAAGTGGCGCCTTAATTAGCGGCACGCTCTGGTTTTTCAATTTCTTTGAAATGCTGGCCGTTGCAGCCGGGTTCTCCATGGCCTTTGTAGTTGTCGTATTAATGAAATTTGGCAAAGGTGAATAATTGTGGAATTCCTAAATACGTACTTACTATCAATAGTTCTCGCGGCCCTCTTCGCAAATATAGCTATAGCACTTTATGGCGTCTTCTTCAAGCCGCACTACATCAAGAAATTAATTGCCTTAACGATACTCTCTGACACAGCAAATACTTTCGCGATATATTTAGGCTACAGGAGGTGGACGGCGCTCGGGTCCCCAAGAGTGCCTGTTCTCGTGGAGCTAGAGAAAGACGCGATTAGGGAGTTTACAGCAAGAGCTGTAGACCCGCTACCTCAAGCACTTGTATTGACAGCAATAGTCATAGGCCTCGCTGTTGTTCTATTCTTGGTATTCCTGGGGTATGTACTTTATGGACACTACAAAACGCTTGACATGAGGGAGATAAAGAAGCTTAGAGGCTGATGTGCTTGAAGAGTTTAACGAGCTTTTTCTTAGTAGCGGTCTTCGCCTTCGTTATGTACATAGTTTACACTGGGAGCACCTCGGCATACGACCTAGTAACGGGCGCTCTTACCGGAATAGTCGTAGCGGCGCTATTTTCAGGTATTACGATTAAAAACCCAGCTAAGGCGCTAAACCCCATAAGGTGGTTTTACGCAACAGTATATGCAGTTAAGTACTTCTTTTACTACGAGACAATGGCGCACGTTGACGTGATTAAGAGGATACTCCACCCAAAGGTGCCCGTAATGCCGGCTATAGTTGAAGCACCATACACAGTTACATCAGATTACGCCATTACGGCAGTGGCATGCAGCATCACCAACACTCCCGGAACAGTGGTTGTCGAAGTAGACGAGAAGAGAAAGGTTTTTTACATTCACTGGATCTACGCGGTTACACTGGAACCCATGGAGGCTAAGAAGCGCATTTTCGAGGACTTTGAGAAGTACGCGAAGAAAATATTCGACTAGGTGAAAGACGTGGAACTCAAAATACTAACCCTGAATGCTATTGGGGCACTGACTCCCGTACTCGCTCTCATAGCATTCTTAGTACCTCTCGTTTCTAAACTTACGAGAAATAGCAAGGCGGCACCCTTCTTAATGGCGCTTGCAGGAAGCCTCTACGCGGCTTTTTCCTCGACGCTGGCATTCTACTACCTCATAGCAGTTGAAAGCAAGCCGCTAGTGTACCTCTATGGTGGGTGGCCGCCACACTTCGGCATAGTCTATGAAATAGACGCCTTTAACGCCGTAATAGGCCTCCTCACATCGCTTATCATGGTATCAATTGTGCTTTACTCGCACTGGTATAACCATCACTTGGATGACCCTTCATGGTACTACACAATGCTTGTAGGACTTGAAGCAGGGCTTCTAGGCTGTATTTACACGGGCGATGCCTTTAACTTATTCGTAATGATAGAAGTCCTCAGCATCTCGGCTTACGGGCTCGTTGCATACCACCGTGATAAATCAGAGGCCGTTGAAGCGGCAGCCAAGTACGCGTTAATTGGTGCAGTGGCCACAGTCTTCTACTTTATAGGAGTAATCTTGCTTTATGCAGGCTTTGGAACAGTCAACATGGCACTACTCTCAGAGCTCTCGAGAGCGAAGACCGCTCTAGATCTCAGGTACGTTAGCTTACTAGCACTCTCTCTTTCCCTCTGGGTTTTCACGTACAAGTCGGCATTAGTCCCTAACCACTTCTGGCTTCCAGATGCGCACCCCGAAGCGCCCACGCCGATATCGGCGGCACTCTCAGGACTGGTAGTTAATGTTGGTGTTTATGCGTCTGCAAGATTTCTTTACACGCTATTTACGAGCAATAGCATAGCCTCAGGCTACCGCGAAACGGTGCTGGCCGCTCTATTCGCTCTTGGAGCAGTTAGTGGCGTGGTTGGGGCGCTAATGATGATGGCACAAAAAGACATCAAAAGGCTACTTGCGTACAGCACTATAAGTCACATGGGCATAGCATACATGGGGATATCTGCAGGATTCCTAGTGGGCAGTTTTGAGTCAGTAAAGCTTGCCATTACGGGAGCGGTAGTGCATATCGTAGCTCACAGCATCGCTAAAGCAACTCTCTTCATGATTAGCGGAGTCTTCATAGATGCCTCGAATTCGAGGGATCTTGATTTAATGCGTGGTGTGGGCAGGCAGTACCCCCTAACAGCGGCTTCTCTTATAATCTGCTTCCTCAGTCTCGCAGGCTTCGTGCCATTCCTAGGCTTCTACTCCAAGCTACTGATAGCGCTCGGATACGCCAATGCAGGCTTTGTACTAGGCCCAGCGCTCATCATAGTTATATCAGCATTATCACTCTTAGGGTACATGAAAGTGATATCGTCTACGGTATTTGGTATAGGAGGCCCGTACAGAAATATCGAAGGTATGTGGGTAGAAGTAATGCTATTCGCTATGGCAGCTTCTCTACTAGTACTTGGCGTATTTATGTGGTACTTGACCCCCTTCTTTGAAAAAGCCTCTATAAGCTTGGTAGTAGGCGTCGGCGATTACGTAGAAGCAGCGCTTAGAGAAATACCACCAGAACTAAGGAGGTGGTTGCCGTGAAAGTGAGCCCGTATCAAGCCGTATCAATTTCAGCAGCCCTTTTAGGCTTGGTTTTTCTAGTTGCAGCAGTGCTCTACTATGTGTTCAAGTCTAAGCGGTCCAGGGAAACGCCGGTTTACTTGTCTGGCGAGGGAGAAGACGTTGTTTCTATGATAGTGCCGAGTGTTGCATCGCTGTATTGGGGATTTATGAAGAGATTTGCAAAGTCGCTATACAAAGCCCTGATCGAAAAAGTGCACACAGGTAGCCTCCACGACTGGTACAAGTTCATTTCATCGTGGTTTGGAGCGCTTTTACTAATATCCATACTCGTGTATCTCATATACGCGTTACCTGCTTTACTTAGGTGAGTAGTTCGTGATCGACTTGGTTAAAGCCATAATAAGCGCCCTACTCTTCCCAGGGCTTCTCTTCATCACAGCACTAGCGCTCTTTACTCAATATCTCGTTAGAAAGCTAAGTGCGAGGTATCAGCGGAGAATGGGCCCAAGCTACGTTGGGCCTTTTGGCTTGCTACAAACTTTCTACGACTTTTGGAAGCTCCTGAGAGTTAAGGAAGTTGTCATAACCAAGTACAGCATGGTTAGAGCCTCAGAGCTGCTGCTGCTGATTGGGCTATCATCAGCTGTAGCATCACTAGTTTTCCTGCCTTTGAGTCCATTTAATATCAGATCGGAGTTTGACGTCTTGGTGTTCTTTTACTTGGCAAGCGTTATGCCACTCGCAATGCTGATAATGGCCTCACTAGCGATGCCAGGTCCTTACACTAGCTTAGGGGTTTCAAGGCTTCTCTCAATGGCCACTATTAGCGAGCCAGCGTTTTTTGCAAGCATACTAGTGCCCGTCTACTTAGCCACGAGAAGCGGCCCAAGGCTTTTTATGAGCATAGCAGAATCGCCTGCCATGGTGCCGGAGCTCTGGTCCAACCCACTGACAGCCGTAATCATGGCGTTGTGCTTTGTAGCATACATTGTAAGCCTACAAGCCAGGGCTTTGTACCAGCCCTTTAACATTCCAGAAGCAGAGCAGGAAATCATAGCTGGTTTTGAAACAGAGTTCTCGGGGCCCCTGCTAGCGCTCGTAAGACTGCTTCACGACGTTGACCTCTCAATTTCACTGCTGCTCGGCGTTTACGTATTTCTGGGCGGTCCACTACCGTTTAGGCACTTGTCGCCACTAGGCGTAGTGATGCTAGCAGTAAAGTACTTAGTACTTGTCGCTATTGTAGCCTACATTAAGAATGTTATGGGCCGCTATAGAATTGAACAAGGCCTAGTACAGGCATTTAAGTATAGTTTAGCGCCGGCCGCTCTTGCAGTAATACTAGCAATGCTCTTACCTTAATAGTTCAGTTCTTGAAGGACCATATCGGCCTGGAGTAACAAACTGTCATGTCTGGCGTTAAAGCAGCGTGCCTTGTACTTAAATGTCCTTGCTTTGCATTTTTAGAGCAGTAACATGTGTTGCAGAATAAGCGCCATGATTGCTAGGACTATTGAGGTCTTCGAAGTTACGAATCCTTGATCTCTCGTTACTACTGCTGGTATCGACGCTACTATTGTACCAGCGTAGCCGTATGAAGCTATCACGTGCTTACTTAACTGCGGCATTACTGGTGTTTGATACATCATGTAGTAGCTTATGGCGGCTATGAGCATAACTAGGGCAGAGTATATCAGGAAGTAGCGGGCTCTTTCTCTAACTTGCTTCCTAATTGCACGGACTTCATCAACGTACGACACTATGTGCGCAACGTGAGAATTGGCGATCGAACTGCAATTCAGAGTTGAAAGGGCGAATGTAAAAACCCTCTCAGCAAGGCCTTTAATGGCGGCTTTAAGCGCCCCCTCGGGCACAGCACCTTGTAGCAAGCTAAACCACACAAGCCTGTACTCAACAAGATTCGTTGACTCCAGAGAACCTATGAAAGCACTGCTGTAAGAGTCCCCCATTAGAACCCGCGAGTAAGTCTCGTAGAGTATTCTAGTTGACTCCTCCTCTAAGAGCCTTGCAAGCCTATAAGCCTTAGACGCGTGTATGTGGAAGATTACTAGCATCGCAATTGAAGCAATTGAAGCGTAGTAGTTAATTATTGAGAAGAGGCTTGCGACAAAGAACAAGGCGTCAAGAAGAATCGTGGTCGTAGAAATGGCGTAGTAAAGCCTTTTCACTATTTCGAGAGAAAAGAAGTAGCCAACGAAGCCTATAAGGTATATGAGTAAGCCCCCTACAACTTGCGTATACGCCCCTATTGGTAAAGCGGCGACGAAAAGTACACCAAAAACAGCCACGAGCAGTGCTTCGTAAAGCGTCTCCAGCAATCTCAAGGTTTCGTTTATCTTAGTCTTGTACTTTGCGAGTTCTTGCTTTAAGGCAGACTCAACATAAATTCTCGTATCACCGCTGGTAACAAGGACGCTACTGTAACCTCTCAAAAATGAGGAGAGATCAGAATATTTAACGAATTCTGCGAGTTTTCTAAGAGCTATGTGCGGGTCCCCTAGGGATCGTTCAAGGACTAGGTAGCTGCTTGCTAGAACGCTGTAGCATTCTCCGAGATGCAATTCCCTGTTGCCAAGGCTTTCAAATAGGTTGTATATTTTTAAGCCACTTGCCTCAAAACCGGCCAAGTATACAAGGAAATCGAGGTAGTGGTTCTCGAGGCATTTATCGGATTTCCTGCTGCTACTGAATATAAATTGGAGTGGCTTTAACGCCCTCAATCTCGACGTCCCTTGATTGCGTGTAGAACTTGGATATAGCTCTGGAAACCCCCTCGGCTGAGAAGACCCCGCGAGACACGAGCTTCTCTAGAAATAGAGTCCTCTCGAGAAGCTCCTTATAGAGGTCTTCGGCTTCGAAGAGCCGCCTGAGCTTTACAGAAGCATTAACCACGTCCTCGGGTGCGCAGGATTTTTCAGCGCTACAGACATCTACTAAAGACACGTCTTCGTCGACTTCACTAATGCGGGTTACCTTCCTAGACTTTCCACGCAATTCTATGAGCACTATACTCCAGATATTGTTGAGCAAGTTTCTAGGAATGGATATTGGCGCTGACATAAGCCTCTCGAGAACGGATTGCGGGCTGTCTGCGTGTATAGTGTTGAGAACTCCGTGACCTAGCCTCGAAGCCTGCACCAAGAGCCTTGCTTCGGCGCCTCGCACTTCGCCGATTACTATGTAGTCGGGCCTCCGCCTGAGCGCGAACTTCAAGAGGGCAAAAGCATCTATTTGAGGCGCGCTCGAGAACGACTCTGACTTCTCTACTAGGGGGTCCCACAATTCGCTGGAGCTGGTAACTTCGGGAGAGTCTTCGATTGTGACTACTTTCTTATTTGGTGGTATTAAGGAGAGCAGGGACTGCAAGAGCGTGGTCTTTCCAGCACCCACGTGTCCCGCAATGACTATCCAGCCCCTGAGCTCAAGTACGAGCCATAGGTAGGCAGCAGCAATAGAAGATATGACGTTCTCGTTAATTAGCTTTGTAATAGTCCACTGAACTCCGCGCTTCTTTCTGATAACCAGACTGCTGCCAGCTGGAGAAACAGAATTGCCATATACGAGGCTGACTCTTATATCGCCTCCAAGCGAGCCTTCGGCAATCGGCTGAGCCAGGGACACATGCTTGCCTATACGCCTAGACACAGACATCACGAGTCGATCAACGAGCTCGGGATGAACTCTAATATTAGTCCTTAGCCAGCCAAGCCATGCAAACCCGCTGTGCAAGACGTAGGCTCTGCCAGACAGCTTACTCAGGTGAACATCTTCCACGTTGGGGTCTAAGATTAGTGAAGTCAGTGGACCAAAGCCGCTGACTACCTTGAAATAGAAATACGTGGCAGGATCTATGGACTTTAGTTTTAGAGCGTCTCTAATGCTCAATAGTGGGGTTCGATTCACAATGCTAGTTGAGATCTCCTCTACGACATGTTCTAGGAGCTTGTCTGTTAACTTAGGTTCTTTAATCACGTAGTAGAATTCGTCGTTGAGAACGCCTATGGAGACGTCAACCAAGTCCAGGACTCTATACCTCGCGAGCACCTCGTTGAGTGACAAGTCCTCGACATCGTGTTTCCTCAGCAAATCATTAACTAGTGCGCTAACGACCTCTCTCGTAAGGGTTACGTAATGCTTAGACCTGGTGTTTGATTCGCGTGCAAGCAAGGAGGCGTTCTTAAAAAAAGTTTTGATAAATTTGAACAGCATCTCCCACTAGCCTCTACGTTAGCTGATTACCCTAACAGGGTAAGGCTCCGTAGCCCTATCCCCATCATACTTCACTATAACGTACTTCGGTGTGCTGGTCTCGTTGACTACTACTACTATTGTGACTTCGCTACCTGGATTCACGGAGCGACTTTGACTAAGACTAATTTCGCTGCTAGTACCGTTCATCAATATGATTGTGAAACCGGATATGTTGGTAGCGCTCATTCCAATGTTTTTGACGGTAACGTATAGCTGTTGTGAGGCTGATATGTAGTAAGCGTTTGTTACTGCTATTTCGCTCGAGCTAGTGACGTTGCTTAAGTACCTTGAGACGTACACGTAGAGCAAAACCCCCCCGGCTATTGTTATTGACAGCAGTATGGCTGTTGCAACTATGCCCGAAACGCCCTTCATGTGCGGCCCCCAAGTAGGTAGTGCGCCTTTTTGAGTTGCCCGGCTAGTGGAATACATATAAGTGCTACTAGGTGGAGTTAGCCGATAGTATTCTCCTTACTGCTTAAAACCACGTGATTTAGGAATATGTATTCTGGTCTCGGTGCTTATCCATGAGCGGTGTTAGTGAAGTCTACAAGGAGATAAGCCCTGCAGAGTTCTTCTACAAGTACAGAGAAATAGCTGGGTTTTCAAACCCTGTCAGGGCCGTTTATCAGACAGTGAGAGAACTCGTAGAAAACGCTCTCGACGCTACAGATGCCTACGGAATATTACCGAACATTAAAATATCTATACTAAAAGCGGATGAAGTACACGACTTCTACAAGATAACTGTAGAGGACAACGGCATAGGAATACCACCCAACATCGTTCCAAGCGCTTTTGGAAAAGTGCTTTTCAGTAGCAAGTATGTCATGAGACAAACGAGGGGAATGTATGGATTAGGCGTTAAAATGGTAGTTCTCTACGCCCAAATGACTACCGGAAGACCTGTAGAAGTTACTACGAGTAGAAAAGGGCTCAAAAGAATTTACCACTTCAAAATACGAATAGATGTTGCTAAAAACGAGCCCATAGTAGTCGAGGCGGGCAGCTGGAAGAAGAGTAGAGAGTGGCACGGAACAATAGTCTCAGTGACTATAGAAGGCGACTGGAACCGTGCAAAGCAAAGAGTTTTGGATTATATCCAGAGAACGTCTATAGCGCTTCCATATGCAGATATAGTGTTGACGACGCCGGAAGGAGAGATCTACTACTATCAAAGAGTTATTTCAGACCTGCCAAAACCACCGGTGGAGACCAAGCCGCACCCACTTGGAATAGACTTAGAGCTTCTCTCAAATATACTGAGAATGCACTCAACTGTTATTGAGGCTTTATTAAACGGACTTCAAAGCATGGGTGAAGTAACGGCAACGCGCATACTCAAAGAAGCCGGCATAGACCCGTCAGCAAGACCGGACTCCCTCAGCCAAGATGACTTATTGAGGCTCCTCGACAAGATAAGATCCTATGACAACTACCGACCCCCCTCGCCTAAGGCCCTCTCGCCACTAGGAGAGGAAGTGATAAAAGCTGGTCTAAAGAAGGCCTTCAAGCCTGAGTTTGTAGAGGCCGTGACGAGAAAACCCAGTTCATACAGCGGACACCCATTCATAGTTGAAGTGGGAATAGCTTATGGTGGCGGAACGCCACTGAGCGAAGACAAGCCCATCGTACTCAGGTACGCAAACAAAATACCACTGCTTTACGATGAAGGATCGGACGTGATAACTCAAGTGGTTAGGGAGGAGGTGAACTGGGAGAACTACCTAGTAACGTTTCCAGCACCCCTTGTCCTAATGGTTCACGTGTGCAGTACTAAAGTGCCATTTAAAGGCGTCGGCAAGGAGAGCATAGCCGACGTTCCAGAACTACACAAGGAAATTAAGGCGGGAGTGATGGAAGTTGCTAGGGCCCTCAAGCTATACTTAGCAAAGAAAGCTAAAGAAGAAGAAGCTTTAAAGAAGGCGGAGGCTATAGCAAAGTACATACCAGAGGTCGCGAGAAGCCTTGCTGTGATAATAAGCAGTGGCGATCATGAGCGCGAGGGGCTTCGCGCAGAAATTCTCCACAAGCTACTATACATTGTATCTAAGAAAACAGGAGTACCGCTAGACGTTATTAGGAAAATAGCCGATTCTGTTGAAGCAGAGACCTAAAGGCGATTAAATGACCTCGTCAAAAATAGACCTAGAGGCTAGGAGCAAAGCTAAAGAGCTAATTAAAAAATCGTTTGAAGCACTAGCGAATAGCATTGTTAGTGAGGAGAGACCCCTCCTCGTTATTCCAAAGCGCACACTATCGAACACTATTTACGATTACAAGCACAAGCTCCTGTTCCTTGGACCCGACGTTCAGAAGAGAACCTTACTGAACATTAACGAGGCAAAAAAATTTATGCAGACGTTGCTGATGGCTTCAATTATATACGAGTCTCTGGTTAACAACGAGTATCCAACTATTCGTGACTTGTACTACCGCGGAAAGCACACAATATCGTACAGAACACTCGATGGTAAGAGGGTAAGCGAGAATACATGGGATGAGCAAAGAGAATCGGATAGCGTAATAAGGGATCTCGAAGTCTACTTAGGAGTTCTCAGAGAAGAACTCCTCATACTTAGCAAAGAAAAAGGCAAGGTCGTGGGCAACTTGGTTATTCGTAGCGGCGACGACGTCATAGACCTTAGTAAAATGGGACATGGTGCTTATGCGATAGAGCCTACGCCGGACTTGATAGAGTTTATTGATGTTGACGCCGAGTACGTGCTAGTTGTCGAAAAAGACGCAGTCTTTCAACAGCTCCACCGATACGGGTTCTGGAAAAAATATAAAGCAATATTAGTAACGAGTGCTGGGCAGCCCGATAGGGCTACAAGGAGATTTGTTAGAAGATTAAGTGACGAGTACAAATTGCCAGTTTACGTACTAACAGACTCGGATCCTTACGGCTTTTACATTTACAGTGTGTTCAAAGTTGGGAGCATAACGCTTTCATATGAGAGTGAGCGGCTTGCCACACCTAAAGCCAAATTCATCGGCGTTTCGATGACAGACGTGTTTGGAGACGAGGTCTTTAGGAAAATAGTTTCAGAGTCTTCAGTGAGAAAAGCGCTTGAAGAAGTAGCACCAGGCATTACTGAGCTGGCCCCGAAGAAGCCATACCTCTCCAGTTCTGAGAGAAAGAACTTCGTAATAAAAGCTAAAGCGAGAGATTTGGAGAGAGCGGTTGAGCTAGTGGGCTATAGAGTTGCGGAAGTTTGCACAGAAGACCCTGATGCCAAGTCCAAGATTAAGAGGAAAGCAGGTACTACGGGCTATCCGTGGCTACTAACGCCCGAGTGGGTTAGAGAGCTCTGCATATTCTTCAACACTCTCAGTAAAGTCGAGATTGAGGCCATGGCTGGTAAGGGGTTGAGGTTTCTAGCAGACGAGTACATACCAGCGAAAATAAGTACTGGAGACTACATAGAGTGACAAACTACACACAAGTAGTGTCAGCTGAGACAGGTCTCTTCACAAACACTCCGGTTTAGGGGGTCATCATCCACGTGTTATGTATTGTAAACGCCATATATACTCTTGACCTCTTCACGAACACGTTCTGTCGTTACACGTCTCGAGCTTCAAGGGGCTTCCCAAGCACCAAAAAGTCTCGTTGCGCTCTTAAGCCTTCGTAAGCTTAGACGGCACCGCAGCTACGAGTAGTCGCAGGAATCAGGTGAGACCAAAAGTATGTGTCGCTAATCCGGCGGCAACTCTTCTCTATATTCTAATATCTCGTGAAACGTGTTTTTTCTGCAATGGGGACAGTAATGGTAGAGTTGCTTGTACTCGCGGCTCAGTGGAAAGCTCACAAGCAGGTTCCACGTATTTTTGCATTCTTTGCACTTGAGCACCCAATAACCCATACCTACCCTCTCTGGCTTGGTACATCTTTTTCTGCGCCTGGTTTAAAGCCTATGAGACCCTTTTCTGCAAGCATTTTAAGTGCCTTTCTCAGAATTCTCCTCACTATGCGCCTTTTGTTAAGGTCTTTAAAGATGTTTACTGCAGTTTTCCTAATGCTGTTGGTTCTTGTTAAATCCATCAATACGTCGATTTCAAACTCGCTGAGGTCTCTAGAAAGATACCTTAGCGCTAGTCTAGCCACATCGGCCGGCTCTAGTCCGAAATAGGGGTCTTCGTGTTTTAACTCGTCGAGTCTCTGCACAACCTCAAATTCTATTACCGTTACGTAGTCGTCGTATTTGAGGTCCCCGTATGCCCTCTTGAGATCTCTCAAAAGCTCGTCTACGCTCTCGTAGCCTTCAAGGCGCGCTTCATAATCGCCTAGCTCAGAGACCTTCTTATAGTAGACCCTGGTTATTTTGATTTTGGCTATTGGACGCCCGCCAGCGTGTACTATTACTTCGGCGTACTTGGGCTTGACTATGCCTTTTCTAATAGTCGCCTTCTTTTCTCCCTTTAAGAGCTTCTCAGCGTAAATACCCTTAAGCATTAAGTGCCTTCCGAGGAACTTCACCTTACGCGTCCTCGGTGCTTTTAATTAACTTCGCCTAGTGGAAAAGTGTGGGACCATGGAACATGTCGCTTAGAACGCTGGTCGCACGCTCAAGCGCACTGGCACAGTCTGCTCTACTTGTGGGAATTCTCCAATATCTCGCTTTATTAGCTCTACCAGTTCTTCGAGCTTCATAACTCTCTGATCGTTGGTATACCTGATCTTGACGTTGAGAGTCCCCGTCTCGACTTCTCTCCTTCCTATAACAACTATGTATGGAATCCAGTTTACCCCCGCGTCTCTAATCTTTCTACCAAGTGTTAAATCGCGATCATCAAGCTCTACACGGATTCCACTTGCGAATAGAGCCTTTGCGACATCTTCTGCGTACTTTAAGAATTCGTTTGATACTGGTATGACCCTAACTTGTATGGGTGCTAACCACGTGGGCACATAGGGGGTTTTTCCATCTTTTTCCATCAAAGCTGCGCTATCGAAAACCATATACAAGTACCTCTCAACACTGCCTATTATTGCCGTGTGGATTATAATTGGATGCTTCTTCTCTCCATGTTCATCAACATAGGTTATTCCAAACCTCCTTCCATTTCCAACATCTATTTGAAAAGTAGCGATTTCACGCGGCCTCTTCAGGTTATCTATAATGTGGTACTCTACGTTTATAACCCAGTAGTATATTCCAGGCGGGAGAACAGATAACAGCACGGGCGCGCCTTCAGCTTTGACGAACTCTACTAGCTTATCTTTATGATTTACTAGGAAGTCCTCGGTCACGTTATAAAGAGCCACGTACCTCCTACCAAGCTTCGCGGCTTCTTCGTGTATTTTCTTCTGGACGAGTTTAGAGATTTCGACAGCCTCTTCTAAGTCCTTGGTTAGTATGTGGAGATCTGGCATGTAGAACTTTCTCAGCCTGAAGCAGAGTGATACTTCACCGCGTTGTTCAAGCCTATAGCTATCGGCTACTTCAAATACTCCGAATGGTAAGTCCTTGTAGCTTATAACCCAATCTTTTAGCATCGCAAATTGCTGGTGACACGCTGCATATCTGAGCACGTATCTCTCATTATCGACTTCTACTTCATACAGTCTGTCTCCGAAGAGAGCGGCATGTTCGTAAACAGGACGCTCCTTTAAGTTAAACATGTTGGTACCTGCAACCTTATAAACCGGTATTCCTAAGCTCCGAACAACTTGCCACGAGTACTTCATAACGGCCTCCATCATTGCTGCTGCGTACGGCCCGTACCTCATGTGGCCGTGATCGCTCATAGGTTCCCATTCAAAACCAAACTTCTTGCAGTAATCATTTACTCTGTTCTCTCCTCCCGCGAGTTCTACCCCGTACACTTCCTTGTCCACTAATATTTTGAGCTCAGGGTAGCTCGAATAGTCGAACTCTCCTGGATTGTACAGTGAGCCGTCTGGAGTCATTATGTAGTACTTCTTCTCGATGCGGGGTTTTTGAACGGCAGCTCTCTTAGTTATAGTTCTCGACAGCTCGCTCAATGGGTGCCCATAACAATACAGCTTGAACGCCTTGTACCAGCCGAACGGCGCTTTATGCACTGGAATGTTAACAAGCTTCGCTACCTCGGCATGAAGGGCCTTCAAGAGCTCTCGCGCTCTACTGGGTGGGGCTAGGTCTTGAGAAAGGTGGGCGTAAGGATAGATGAGTACTTCAGAAGGCCTGACTTGAGCTACGACTTCACTAATGCTTTTTGCAGCATCTACTATTGTGTCTTCATCATCACCGTTTTCGACAGTAGTAAATACCACCAGTACGTTTTCAAAGACCCTCTTTAAACCACTCGGCAACTCTTCGGGCTCTTTAATAGCAGGCTCCGTTACTTCGTATGAGAACTCTCGCGCGTGTATTAGCAGTAGTCGCACGAGGCGCGCACCCCTCGCATCAACTTAGACACGTAGGGGAGCTAATTAACCAAACTACGTTGCGGAACCACCGATACCTTACAATGCAAAATATTGCTTAAAGATACTAGAGGTCATGGAAGTTTGAGTCCCTGTATATTAAACGCTTTATAAACAAATTAGCAAAGTAGGGGGAAGCCTTGTCTTCGCAGAAGTCGCAGGAGCAGAAGCACGCTGAAGCGGTTTTCGTGTCGATTAGAGAAGTCCCAGGCGTAAATCCGGCAATAGCTGAAAAGCTGGAAACGGCAGGTTATGTAACGGCGTGGAGCCTCATAGTAGCAAGAGCAGAAGAGCTCGCAGAGAAAACAGGAATACCTGTCGTAACAGCACAGAAGATTATTGAGAACGCGAGAAAACTCTTAGGAATAAAGTTTAAAACAGCACGAGAAGTTAAGCAA
This sequence comes from Desulfurococcaceae archaeon, assembly GCA_049970695.1. GTDB lineage: Archaea > Thermoproteota > Thermoprotei_A > Sulfolobales > Desulfurococcaceae > UBA285. The sequence continues at coordinate 51,428 of JBMFML010000003.1, read as the reverse complement.
GAGAGGCTGCTAATAAGAAAAATAACGACTGGTAGCAAGGCGCTGGACGATCTTCTAGGAGGCGGAGTAGAGACTAAGACCATAACGGAGTTCTTTGGCGAGTACGGAACTGGTAAAACTCAGATATGTCACCAATTAAGTGTAAACGTGCAGTTACCATATGAGAGAGGAGGACTTAGTGGAGGGGCCGTTTACATAGACTCTGAAGGTACGTTTAGATGGGAAAGAATAGAAGCAATGGCAAGGGCGTTAGGCCTCGACCCAGACAAGGTAATGGACAATATATACTACGTTAGAGCGTACAATAGCGATCACCAAATGTCGCTAGTTGAGGAGCTCTTCTCGTTTGTTCCAAAGAACAACATTAAGCTTGTAGTAATAGACAGCGTTACAAGCCACTTTAGAGCCGAGTATCCGGGTAGAGAACACCTCGCAGAGAGGCAGCAGAAGCTAAATGCTCACCTACACCAGCTAATGAGGCTAGCTGAAGCTTACAATATAGCAGTTGTCGTTACAAACCAGGTAATGGCAAGGCCTGACGTGTTCTACGGAGATCCAACAGTAGCTGTAGGCGGTCACGTGCTTGCGCACGTTCCAGGTGTCAGAGTTCAGTTGAAGAAGGCGCGCGGCAACAAGAGAATAGCTAGAATTGTTGATGCCCCACATCTGCCCGAAGGCGAGGCGGTTTTCGCGATTACAGATGAGGGTATACGAGATACCGAAGAGTGAAATCAGTTCGGGTCGGGAGCTTAGTTCATGAAAATACTGTGGAATCCGTGGAGATCAGAGTACATAAGGAGGTTTACTGAAAAAACAGAGAGTGAGGAGTGCCTTTTCTGTAGATTGCAAAAGCTTCGGGAAGAAGAAGCATTAATCGTTTACAAAGGCAAGTACGCATTCGTAGTTATGAATGCTTACCCTTACAACACAGGTCACTTAATGATAGCTCCCTATAGACACGTGCCAGACTTAACAGAGCTCGAAGAGCCGGAGTTAGAAGAATTGATTAACTTGGTTAAAAAAGTAGTAAGGGTTCTTAGAGAAGCCTTTAGGCCGGATGGATTTAACATCGGAGCTAATATAGGCCGTGCTGCAGGAGCTGGTGTACCCGACCACTTTCACGTCCACGTAGTTCCAAGATGGGTTGGCGACACGAACTTCATGGCTGTGATATCGGGCACCAAGCCCTTACCTGTGGCGTTAAACGAGGCGTACAGTACCATTAAAACTTACTGGAGCACGGTGTAGTCGAGTCATGGTTGCAAGGAAGGAGCTTAAGGTGATAGAGGTTTATGAGCTTTTTGGAGAAAAGAGGTACAGAATTTGTATAGAGGGTACAAACATAGTGCTAAACATAGGTGCTTCCAGCGAAGAAGAAGCTCTTAATAAGGCACTTGAAATTATGAAGTTAGTTAATCTCGATGCCGAATCGCTTGAGAAAGTCAGGAGCATTCTTAAGGATAAGTCCAAGTGCTAAAGTGCATCAGTCCGCGGTAATTTCTTCATCCCATTATTAAGTCGCATGGGGGCAAGTATCATCATTAAAGCTTCTGGAGATGCGCCAATATATTTGTGGTTTGACTGGTTATTAGATTTTCTTCATTCTTAGCTTAGCTTTTTGAGACAAAATCTCTTCGTATTCGCTCAAAACTCTCTTCAAGTACCCTCTGATCTCGTCTTGCGGCAATTTCTCGAGCAGGGTTTTAGCAAACTTGGCGAAGCACTTATTGCTGTGAAACTCAAGCACTATTCCTGCAATGTTCATTACTATCCCTTGTCCGTGAGGAAAGGGCCGTCCACAAACCACGCATTTATGGTGCTTAGCGGCACTCATTTAGCTTAGCCTCCCTCAAGGCGCTCTTTAATTTAGATACCTCGAGCGTGTAGAGCCTAATCACAAAGGGCAGTCTCTTGCTATATATTGCAATAAACCTTCTACTTGGATTCGCTTCGTAGCACATATCGTCGGCATATTCATAAAACCGACCGTCAAGTACAACTCCATCTTTGTGGACAGAGTAAGACCTAGGCATGTATAGTTGCTTTTCTACTTTTGAGACTTTGAGTAGCACTTGCCTTACACCTAGTGAAGCCAGCATAAGTACTGCGTAGAAAATGAAATACGTTGCAAACTTTGCTAAAAATTCGTTATTGGCAATATTTAAAAAGCTGCTTGCCACCACGGGGTTTACGTACTGCCCGTAGAGAGGTACAAGCACGAGTACTAGTAAAAGCGGTACAAGCAAGGCAAGTGTCATCGTTTTAAGCTGCTTTTTGAGGTCGCTGATTAATAGCTCGTCACTAGCCATAGCAGTAGCAGCGCTCTTTTCTTCGAATAAGAGCGGGCTCTTTACTTTATCAACTCTTTTCGCAGTTTTCACCACACTACGTGAGGTAATGAGCATCATTACAACAATGTATAGTATGAAGACTAGAGGAAGATACGCAGGAGGCGTGGCAGCAGATATTAGTGAAAGCGCCACTAGCGATGCAATCTGAATAATAACAGTTTTACCAGACATGCCCACTTGGCACCGTAAGCGTTCTCACTCTACTAAGCCGCTTAAAGGGCTAAAATCTACATACTTAGATGCGACCCTGCGAGATCAAAAACAGAAGTGCTGAGTTTTAAGAGTAAATAGCGCGGCGCGTCTAAGGGTTATTACGGAATTATTTGGAAAAAACCTAATATGTGGTAATGATGAGTTGCCACTTCGCGGAAGAGTGACGAAGGTCCGTGTTGCTGAACCAGTTAGTACTTTAGAGCCTGCTGTTAAGCGCGATGAAGAGCGATGGGAGGCAGATTAAAGGTGAAGACGTTATCCCTATCTGAGCGCCTTAAGCTAGTGGCAGCAGCTTAGACAGCACAATTATTATTATTACGAAAACTATTACAAGCAAAACAATTAAATGTGGCTTTAGCACGACCTTAGCCTCGCCTTCTTCAAAAAACCTCACTAAGCCGGCAGCCGAAAGCACTGCTGGCGACTCCCGTCTCCTGCCGCTCTTCTTGCTCTTCTCGCTCACACTCCAGCACCACTTCGAGTGTTGAACGCCTCGTTTTAGATTTTACAAAACCACTTAAAAACACTCAATTAGTTAAGCACTCACGGTATTGCAGGAAAGGGGGCATTCCCGTGGAAATAAGAGAAGCCCAAAAAATCATAAAGGAGCACTACTACGAGAGAGACGAGTCGAGAGGGCTTTACGCTACTTTTACGTGGCTTGTAGAGGAAATCGGGGAACTCGCAGAAGCCATTCTCAAAATGGATGCACGGCTGCTAGAGGAAGAAATTGCCGACGTTTTCGCGTGGTTGCTGAGTGTCGCAAACCTCCTTGGAGTAGACCTCGAAGAAGCCTTCAAAAAGAAGTACTTGTCTGGACCTGCGCAGAAGCCTCCTTAATGCCTCTTATTATCCTTTTAGCTGCTTCCAGGTCCCTTTCAACTATTGTCCCAGTTACTATGATGTCTGCACCGGCCTTAACCAGGGACTTGGCCGCTTCGGGCTCCCTAATACCACCACCTACGATTACAATAAGCTTTGTGTGCTTCTTCGCAATCCACGGAAAAGCAGGCGGTATAGGTTCTTTGGCTCCACTACCGGCTTCGATGTAGAAGTACTTTAAGCCAATCATTTCGGCTGCCATAGCGTAGGCGGCCACTAGCTCGGGCCTCTCTCTTGGTATTGGGTGTATGCGTCCTACGTGCGCCACAGCTGTTCCTTCGTCAACTACTAGGTAACCTGTTGGAAGCACTTCGAGCCCGTACTTTGCTATTATAGGTGCTGCGATGACCTGGACTTGCATGAGATAGTAGGGCTCTAAGGTGTTCATTAATAGCATGAACAGCACGGCGTCGGCTTCTTTTGTCAGGCAGTTGATATTTCCAGGGAAGATGATTACTGGTAGTCCATGTTTTTTGAGGATTTTCGCGGTCATGCTGGCTTCTTCTGGGGTCACGCCCAGGCTTCCGCCAATTAGAAATCCATCTGTGCCTACACTTGCCAGGGTACTTGCAACGGCTTCTAGCTTATCTGGCTCACTCACTCTATCAGGGTCTATTAGCGTGAAGTGGAGTTTCTCCCCAGACATTATTTTTGAAAGAACGTAGTCGTGTACTCGACCCAAGGGGCCATCAGCCCGTTTTCAGTATTTTTACTCTGGCCGTCCCGCTATTGTATAGGTCTACGAATTTAGAGTAGACGTGAACTGTCTCGTAAAAAGCCGGTATGTCTGCAAAGTCTTCGTCATCGACTAATCCGCAGTTGCTACAGGTTATCACGGCAGAAGCCCTATCTCCCGACTTCTTAATGGTTATAGACAAGCTCTTTGATGCACAATTAGGGCACTCAAATACTAGTGGAACCTTAAAGACCCTCTTTGGAATTACTCTCCTTCTCTTCCTTCTACGCCCCACTCTGGGACACCCGGTGCTAAAGCACTCGACGTAAGTATGCCCCTAATAACTTATCAGCCTTTAAATTTACTACTATATATGAGTTTCCTCAAGGTTGGCGAAAAGCCCTTGTCGAGAATTTCTTGAACTATTTGTGCCGCGCTTCCCATATCAGTAGAGAATTCGAGGTACTTCCTCTCCTTGATTGCAAGTCTAACTCCAACAAGGTGCTTGCAATATGGTGTGACTTTGTTAATAGCAGTTCTGATTATGAAGTCTTTACAGCTGCAGAAGAAGTCCGGCACTATCAAGTAATCTGAGCTTCTGCCCATGTAAATCCAGAGGGAGTGCTCTGCGCCATATCCTACAATAGACATCTTCACAAAACGTAGTTCGAAGACGCTAGGTAGTATTACCGAGTGCTTTGAGCTCTCAACAGACTCCAGCTCCTGCCTAGTCCTTTTAATGGACATCGAGTCCACTTGTAGTCACTTAAATTAGAAATGGGCCCGCGGGGATTTGAACCCCGGGTCACGGGGACTTCCGCTAGAGACCCGAACCCCGCATCCTAGCCAGGCTAGACGACGGGCCCGCAGACTCCTGCACTAAAATATATAAGTCACGGGTTTTTATGTGAAATCTGCTCGAAATTTACACTCATAATCGCTTTAGCAAACTTTAGTATAGCGCTTTTTAAACCCGAGATATCGTCATTGCTTGAAACGCAGGCGCGTGTAATGGCCTCTGGAATCAGTCCCCGCGCCTCTCTGCACGAGGATAGCCAGGCCAATTTGTAAATTACCCTATTTCTAGCACCAACTCTAGTGTAAATGCAGAGATCGTCATATTTAAACAGCCTTGGCTCGCTAATGTGAGAGACAGTCTTTTCTACCCAGACTTCCATGCACAGTATTGACCACCTATCGCGAATTTCTAGCACTTGGTTGAAGAGCCTGGACAGGCGATCCTCGATCTCTTGGTTAATTGCACTGATTTCCAGCTTTTCCCTTAACCTGACTAAATCATATGATACAATTTTAACGCGAAAACCCTGCTCTCTTAGTAATTTAGCTAGGCGAGAAGCGTTTCCAAGACTACAAACGAGATCAAAAAGAACGTTTAGAGTAGTTGTAACCATTATTACAACGACCGGCTACATGTGCCTTCTAATCCATTCCCAGTTCTCGTCAACGTGCTTTTTGACCTCGCTCAGGAACTCTGGCGTTATAGACCTGAATCTGCCTTGCAGCTTGAAGTACTCTTCAATGGGCTTTCTCTTCGAAGGATCTACATATGGTCTACTTGGCCCTGACAAGTGTATTTTACCATCATAGTACTCGTAGAGTATCCACAAGCCAGTCTCAACGGCTAGCTTAGCAACTTTGACGGTGTACTTGGGATCAAATCTCCAGCCTACTGGGCAAGGTGCGTGAAGTTGTATGAATCTGAAGCCTCGAATGTTCTTTGCTTTTTGAAGCTTACTGTAGAAATCATGTGGATAGCCTATGCTTGCAGTCGCTACGTAAGGCACTTGATGGGCTATTAATATCCTCGCGACGTCCTTCTTGTTTTCCAGTTTACCCAGAATGGGTGTAGTTGTCGTCCACGCTCCTTTAGGCGTTGAAGAACTTCTTTGAATACCAGTGTTCATGTACGCTTCATTGTCGTACATTACATATATTATGTTCTCATTTCTCTCAGCCGCGCCGCTCACGGTCGCCATTCCTATATCTGCTGTGCCCCCATCACCAGCCCATACTACTACGTGAACGTCGTTGATACCCCTTTCTTTCAGTGAGTTTGCTATGCCAGAGGCGACGGCGGCCGCAGATGCGAAGGGAACGTGGACAACACTTACTTTGAAAGCTTGGTTCGGATAAGGACCAGCTACTATTGAAGTGCAAGATGCTGGTACGACTAGTACGACTTTACCGCCAAGGGCCGCCGTGAGCACTTTCAATCCTATGGGTATCGGACATCCGGGACATGCAGCGTCTCCCGGGTATAAGTATTCCCTTGCGTCGTGTGGTAGAGGCAGTCTAGGCTTAGGCACGGCGCTCAAGCCCATCACCTCTTTCTCCTAATTCGTCTCCACTCGAAATAGCCTCTATTCAGTTCTCCTGTCTCTACTTTATTGATGAATTCCTTTACAATGACGTAGAAGTCCTCGTAAGTCACGTCGACACCAGCCATACCTGCTACTACGTTAGCTATTACCGGCATTTTAGTGGTGTATTGAGAGAGTCCTGCGACTAGGTCGGTGTATATAGGCCCCCATGCACCAAAGCTAATTGCTCTATCAAAGACGAGAACGCCTTTAGCTGTACTCACATACTTCCACACGTCTTCTATTGGGAACGGCCTATAGAACCTTATTCGCAAAACTCCTACTGGGTAGCCTTCATCTCTCAACTTAGCAGCAGACTCTATCAAATCCCCGCTCCAAGCCCCCATAGACACAGCAATGTACTTTGCGTTGTCGCAGAAATAGCAGCTCGTTAAACCCCCATACGACCTACCCGTTATTTTGGCGTATTCGGCGTCGACTTCTCTTATTACTTTCTTCGCGTTTTCCATAGCTTCTTGAATACCGTAAAACATGTCTTCTGTATCTTCCGGAAATGCTAGGCTACCAACGCCGAGAGGCTCAGTACCATCTATGACGTATGGCTGTCGCCTCTCGCCAAGCCAGCTGCTTACTAGGTCTTCATCGGGCAGCTCAACAGGCATTGTGGTATGGCCCAGTACAAAGCCCTCTATGCCCACCATTACTGGCAAGTAGACAGCTGGATCCTCGCTTATCTTAAATGCCTGTAAGGTTAAGTCAAACGCTTCCTGGGTGTCCATGGCATACGCCATTATCCAGCCAGCATCTCGCTGATCAACAAAGTCGCTGTGATCGGGCCAAATGTTCCACGGAGCATTGATAGTCCTTGAAACTATTGCCATTACCATTGGTGCTCGAGCCCTCGAAACCCAGTGAACTACTTCGTGCATGTAGAGCAGTCCCTGGCTACTCGTAGCAGTAAATGTCCGTGCGCCCGCAATAGCAGCACCGAAACAGGCAGCAAGAGCTGAGTGCTCTGATTCAACCCTTATCATCGTGGCTTTAAGTTCGCCTGATTCTATCATTTCAGAGAGCTTTTCAACAATAGGAGTCTGCGGGGTTATGGGATAAGCGGCTATTACCTGAGGCTTAGCGTACTTAACCGCATATGCTATTGCATGATTACCCGTTAACGCCACCTTCTTGCCCATAGAACCACCCACGCGGCTACCCACGTTCTGGTACCATTTGAATCGCACCAGTGGGACACACGTCCGAGCATATACCACAGCCTTTACAGTATTCGTAGTCTACTATAGCACCGCGCTCGGGTTCTACCACTATGCTCATGGCAGGACAGAAAATTTCGCACTGATAGCACTTAGTACACTTGTTCAAATCTACTACTGGTTTAAGGGTTCTCCACAAGCCGGTCTTCCCGGCAACGCCTTTAGCCGGCCTGGATAAGGGGAGCTTCCAGCTCATCGGGTTTTCTACCCGCACTTAAATCACCTCGCCAAGATAAGTCGTTTCCTTGTATGCTTCAAGAGCGGCCTCAGCGTTTTTCTTACCTACTTTTTCTCCAAAGTAGTCTATTAGGGCCTTTTCAATACTCTGCATGGATATTATTCTAATAGCACGCGATAAAGCACCAAGTATTGGAGTATTTACTAGAGGCCACCCTGCTAAGACCAGTCCATGCTTTACAGCTATTTTAGTTGCGTCAACGACATAGGCGTGCACAGCCCCCTCAGCGTTTAGCCAGTCTCTCTTTATCGAACTCATGTTAGTATTAACCACAATAGCACCCCCCTTCTTAATTCGGGTCTTTTTCACTTCTCCAAGTTCTAAGAGGCTGTCGTCTAAAACTACTACTACGTCGGCTTCTCTAATTGCGCTGTGCCTGAGTATTGGCTTGTCGCTGAGCCGCGCGTAGGCAGTTACTGGAGCCCCCCTTCTCTCTGCTCCAAAGAAGGGAAACCCCTGCCCATGCAAGTTCTCGTATATCGCTGCTTGTACTAGTATGTTTGCAGCAGTAACAGCTCCCTGCCCCCCTCTTCCATGAAAAACTATCTCGTAGAGCACTCTAGTAGCACCTCGAATAAGCCATGCTCTCAAGGGCTTATATACGGGTATAGTGAGTTATAATGAGTACATACACGTATGCACAACCGCTTAGTTGCTGCCTCGCCCCTCCTGTACCAGCTTAACCAGGCCTATACGTAAATGTGCAGGTGTAACTTGTCAACCTGCTTATAATGCCAAAATGTTGTCTAGAATAGTGGTGTGTAGTTGTGACTATTTACTGGGATAGGTGCGATCTCTGCGGCTTACATAGGCCGGTAAGGAGGTGTACTTTAGTAAGCGACATCTCCGTTGATGCGCACTGCTGCATTGCCTGTGTACACTGGATGACGAGTTGCACAAATCCAGCTTGGAAGTTTGAAGTACCAAGGCTTCAGCAAACTACTCGCAGAGGAGCAATTTCTCCTAGTGAAAAGCAGAAGCTCCTAGAAGAACTCGTTTCATTAATTGAGAGTAGCGGCGTAGAGCGAAAGGCTAGAACTACTAAGTGAGGTCACATCCTCGGAACAATCCAGTATACTAGCTTGCCGCCGCCGGCGAGCTCGTATTCTATTTTCATAGGCTTGCCCGTATCAAATGATATTAGTACCTGCTTTGATGCCCCAGCAGCCCGGGCAGCTGTTACAAGCATGTCGGTGCTGTAAATAGCCTTAGCGCTACTAGCCATCGACGAGAGGAATGTAAGCGGGTTTCCCTCGCTAAGCTCGCACACATACTCCTTGTTCTGCTCGGTGGACTTTATAGTAATCTTTCCATTGGCTAGACTAAGCTCGACTTCGTCTCCAATCAGCTTTACGTCACCAACAATGTTCTTAAAGTCTTGTGAAAGCATGCTAAAGGATACTGAAAGCTCTATGTTAAGCTCTGGTAATGGTTCGGGCGGCCTGGGTATTAAGGGTACAGCGAACTCTCTCTCGAGACCAGTCTTCTTGTCTCGAAGAATCACGCTGAGCTCGCTGGCTTCTTTGCTAAGCGATATGTGTGCTACGTCATTCCTAGTAGCTCTCTTAATCACTTTCTTCAATTCGCTTGCAGGAACGAGCACTTTCGTCTCTTCTTCGACGCTGTACTCCTCGAAGACTATGCTGGGAAGCACGAGGCTAGCCATCATGGTCTTATCTGGTGCAAGAGCCTTTAGCTGCAGCGATTCAAGCGTGACTTCTAGTTGAAGCTCGTCGCTGATTTTCGAAAGCGCGTGAATAACTTGCTTGAGCTTAGACGCATTTGGATACCGCACACTAAACACAGCATCACCGAGTATTACTTAGAAAAGCACTCTTGTATATAAGCTTCAAGACCACCTCTAGCATTCAGGCCCTGATGGCAACTCGCTATTTACAAAATTCTCGTTGAAGCCCACTACAAATACGAGTAGTGATTAGCGAATAATAAGGACAACGGCTTAATGTCTCGCTAGGGGTTGTTAGTAAATGCTTTATTGAACAAGAACCTCCGTGTAGACATATAATGCACAATAAAAAGTAAGCGTAGGAGGTCTCGTTGAAGATAGTAGTGGAGGTAGATCTTGCAAAGTGCATGCACGTGAAGCTCGAGCAGGAAAAAGCCATTGAGCTAATTAATGCGCTGATAAGATCCCACGGCATAGTAAGAGACCTCGAAGAAGCTAAGAGAGTAGTAGAGAACTTCGATGAATATTATAATATTGCGCGAAGAAGATTTGAAAGCTATATAGTAATTCCAAAAGACGTAACAGACTCTCTGAGAGGAAGAGCTCTCATTCACAAATTAAGACTTATAGTTGAAGACGGAAAGAAGCTTGTTGAAATAGTATTTGATAAGAGGGTTCGAGAAGAGTTTATAATTGAAATTCTGAAGAGGCTTGGGTACGAAGTTGAAGTCAAGCACGCAACACTTTAGCGTCGTTTAGTTGAAGCCTTTCTCGCACGCTTCTTGCTAGGCTTTTTCGCCCTAGTAGTTGCGGCTTTTTTCTTCCTGGCAGCCTTGCTGGGCGTTTTTGAGAGCGCTACAATAGACTCGATGGACTCTAGTCCTTGTAGTACTCTTTGCCACATCCTAGTAACATTAACTAATAGTTTAAGCTGCTCTATTGCGAGCTCTCCTTCCTCTTCTTCCTCTTCAACCTCTTCTACACGTTCTTCGAATTCCTCGACACCTGTGGCTTCGGATTCTTCGAGTAGAAGCATAGTACAGCACCTTGAGTCAAATAGATTTAGCAACTTTAAATTCGTTGCATTAGTTATGCGGCGTAATGGTTATTTGGCAAAGAGCTCGCGGCGTTTTGGAGACTCAACAATGTAAACTTTACTTAACCCTGTTACGTGTGCTACAAAGACGTGAGGCTCAAGGGTCCGAAGTGCTTCAGCAACCGTAGACATCTTTTCTCGCTGTTCAACTCCACTAATTATCCTCGCCGAGATCTCCAGGCTTTCTGGGTCGTTTAGTAGGAAGAAGATTCTAAGTCCAGCATTATTCACGAGGTCTCGCGGTATCCTGCTAATATCCTGAGAGATTACTACTATGGAGAAGCCGAATTTCCTGCTCTCGGCAAACAGCCTATTTAGCATTTCTCTGGTGACGGCCCTCGGCATTAAGCTCCTTGCCTCGTCTATAACTAATTGTATCCTCTTGCCTCTTAGAGTGTACATTTTGCTAAGAAGAAGATACATGAACGTGTCTAAGAACACTGTTCTAGCAAAATCACTACTCATTTTACTGAGATCTATTACGGCATCGCCTTCAAGTAGCTCATCAAAGCTTATAAGTGAGCTTGTATGCAGACTGTCTCTTAACATGACCAAATAAGGCAATATTCGCGAGTACTCCGGGTTTTCAAGGCTCAACTTCTTACACTCTACAACGAGGTCTTCAAGTGTTGGAGGCTCATTACTCCACGTACGGGGGTCTTCCTGCACAATACCTTTTGCTTCATACGCTTTTACAATGGCTTCTTCCATCATACCTCTCTGCAGAAAACCAAGCTTGAATATTGTTGAAATTATGTGTGATAATTGCTGAGCCCTGTCCCTGGGAGAAGAAGCTCCGAGAGCAAGGGGGTTAACGGAGTCTCGTGATGCATCAACTACTTTGAAGCCGAGGCTTTCAGCGACATCCCTGTACTCCCCATGTGGGTCGATAACTATTGTGCTGTACCCATATTTGAGCTTAGACTCTCTTATGATGTGCTTAGCGAGTAGCGTTTTGCCGGTACCCGAAGATCCCACTATCACTATGTGAGGAGTATTAAGCCTATCTAGTTGAACAATTAGGGGATAAGACCTCTTACGCCAAAACCACAGCTCTTTTTGACCCTGAATACTGCTTTCGAGCTCTGCGATTACATTGCCCACGAACACCCCGTGCTGGGGCTTACCATAGTCTGTTAAGGCTGTTACCAGAGCTGGGCGATGCTTTCCAAGCATTGCAGCAAGTGGTACCAAGCCGGCAAGACTAATTCCTGAGAGAAAGCCCAGAACAGCGCTTTCAACGCGGCTTCGAGACTCTATTGAGACGGAGGCGCTTAGAATCAGCAAGATAACTGGCACAACAACGAGTACTAGCACTAAGTAATAGAAATCGGTAATAGCGCGCTGAATGGGTAGACTTGTAAGAGTGTAGAACACTAAAAGCGATGCTGCAATGCTGTGAGAAGCTAATACAAGCGGTAAGTTTTCATACCAAGCGTCTTTAAGCCCCTTAATGCCCCTAACAACTCTGCTCACCATGAATTCCATTGAAACTAAGACCCCAGAGTGCAGCTTTGAGTGCAATCTATATAAGAAGACACGGAAGACAAGAAAACCTACTACCAGAGTGCCCAGTTCTCTCGCCAACGACAGTACATTGGGGCTTTCATATCCCAGCAGCCACAATTGGGTAACAACTAAGACCCTGTTGATGGAAGCTAGAAGCAGGTTTGGTAGGAAAAGCGCTGATAAAATCACGTGAATGACGGAAATAACGTAGTACCATAGAAGAGCACTATTAGCGATATTTAAGGCTCTCAGGAGCTCTGCGAGTGGAGAAGCTAGCGATAAACTGCTCCTCGAGTAGAGTGACGTGTAATGCGCAGACAGAGCATAGACTAGGCCATTCGTTAACCCCATGGCTAGGGCCAGTGTTACGCCTTCAAAGCTCTTGTTCAAGCGATCCATGTTCGCGCCTTCTTGTAGAGCAAGACTAATTAATGCCCACTATTGTACTTTATCTTTATAAACCGGAAATAAGATCTCGGGTAGAATAAGATCACGGATACAGGGAAATGGTGGAGCTCAGCAAGATAGCGGCGTGTCTCAAAGAGCTGGGTTATAAGAGCCTTACAGAACTTCAAAAGAAGAGTCTCAAAGAGATACTGAGCAATGCAGGTTCAATTATTATTATAGCGCCAACAGGTAGTGGAAAAACGGAGGCAGCAGCATTTCCAGTAATGCTCAAAATTGCGGCAGAAAAAGCCACTCCCGTAGCAGCAGTGTACATTACTCCACTGCGAGCACTCAACAGAGATATAGCTAAGAGGCTGGAGAAAATAGGCAAGTGCTTTGGTATAGAGGTCTCAATTAGGCATGGAGACACTCCTCAGAAAGCCAGGAAGCTAATAGCAGAAAACCCTCCACACATCCTTGTAACTACGCCTGAGACATTTAACTATATAGTAATGGACGAAAAGCTCAGAAAGCGCATAGAGAACCTAAAATACATTATAATTGACGAATTTAGAGAAATTATAGAAAGCAAGAGAGGGCTTCTTCTACTCACCGTAATATACCTGCTTGAAAAGTATCTTGGCAGATCTGTTAGGAAAATAGCACTCACCGCAACGCTTAGTGCGGAAAATGAAGAGATTGCTAAGAAGCTCTTAGAACCTGATGGAAGTGTCGTAGTGTTGAGAGATAGTAGTGTAAGGGAACTAGAGCTCGAAGTCGTGTCTCCCGAGTGTAGCCAAGACCTCTGCAAAAAATTAAGCTCGGAACTGAACGATTCCAGGCTCGCGGCACGGATTGCGGCAATATACGACTACGTGAATAAGTACAAGCACGTTCTTCTATTTGTCAACACCAGAAACCTCGCAGAGAAATTAGGAGCCCTTTTGAGCTTATTAGCGGATAAATACGGGCTCGGTTTGAAGTTCGAAGTTCACCATGGTAGCCTATCTAGATTGCACAGAGAGAAAGTCGAACAAGAGTTCAAGCAGGGTAAACTAAATGCTCTAGTTGCCACCTCAAGCTTAGAGCTGGGCATCGACATAGGCCACGTTAACTACGTTATTCAATACATGTCGCCGAGACAAGTAGTCAGGCTTGTTCAGAGAGTTGGGAGAAGTAGGCATAGACTTGGAGAATCTGGTAGAGGTTCCATAATATCAACGCGCAACATACTGCACGTTTTAGAGTCAGCAGTTATAGCTCAGAAAGCAAAGACGGGCTTTGTGGAAAAAGAAATAGTACACAAGTCGCCACTAGACGTCTTAGCTTACGCCATAACCCTTTACACACTAATAAGTCGTGAAGGAGTCGACGTAAGCGAGCTTTATAATGAACTCAAAAAACACGTCTTATACTCCGATCTCTCGTTTGAGGACTATGAGAGAGTAATAGAGTACTTAAAGTACGCGAGAATAGTAAAGGAGGCCGGTGGAAAGCTATATCCCACAAGCAAGAGCAGGCTTTACCTATACAAAACATCAATGATACCGTCTACTAGAGAAGTAGACGTAATTTCTATGGACAAGGGAGAGAGAGTTGGAACGCTAGACGAAGAATACGTCATCTTGTACTTGAACCCAGGCGACTACGTAGTACTGGCTGGGCGCCTTTGGAAAGTAATTGGTTATGACGATGAATACGGCAAACTATATGTCGAGCAAGCAGAGGCGAGCGTCGAACAGGCCGTTGTTCCGCATTGGGAGGGCGAGAATATACCAGTCGAATACGATGTAGCCATGGAAGTCGGTAATGTATTAAAGCAGATTAAAGAGCAAAAAGACATGCCAAGCGACTTTAAGCAGCTCGTTAAGTATGTGGAACTACCTAGTCACATTTCGGAGCTCGGCGATAGTAGTGTAATATATGTTGATTACATTTCAAAGTCGCGACTAGTAATAGTGAACGTCTACGGAGGCAGCAGAGTAAACAACTTAATAAAAGACCTACTGAAGTATGTGGTTAGACAAACACAACCTCACCTGAGGTTTCAGATCCACGCAACTCCCTACGCTGTAATTCTAAGGTTTGCCGATCCTGTTTCGCGGGACTTCGTAATGTCTGTAATTTACGAAACTATTAAGCAGTTGCACAAGTATAACGAAGCAGGAATTATTGAAAAAGTTGTCGTCGAAAGCGCGGCGCACCTCTGGAGAATATACCAGGTAGCGCAGAGATTTGGTGCCATTACTCCTGAGTCAACGAAGGTCACTAGAAAGCTCTTGGAGGCCTTTACCGATACAGTCATAGGCAAGGAGGCGGTCAAGGAGGTTATTTCGAGAGACTACGATTTGCAATCATTCGCTAGGCTTGCAGACTCCATAAAGAGAGGCAGGATCGAAGTAGTCTTTAGAACTTACGAAGAGCTCAAAGAACACCACGCTGCTATACTAGACTACGCCGAGCTCCCCAAGTCCATGGGTGCCGTTTTCGATATTAACAGCTACTACGAGAGGCTATTAAGTAGACGAGTAACGCTTCTTTGTTTAAAGTGCGGATTTCACAAGGAGGGGCTCGTGAAAGAGTTTATGGGACTGCCCAGCTACTCTTGTCCTCGATGCGGCTACGCTACGCTAACGGTTGTCAAGGGCGATGCAAGCGAGGAGCTAGAGCTCGTGAAAAAGCTCGTTAAAGGAGCTAAACTAACCCCTGAAGAGAGCAAAAGGCGTGAAGACTTAGTCAAGAGAGCAGTTTTGCTGTACAGGTATGGAGAAAAAGCTCTGCTAGCACTTGCAGGAAGGGGGGTCGGCACGCAAGAGGCCATAAGAATTATTAATAAATTAGCAGAAGGAGCCGACCTAGTCTCTGAGATAGCGGAGTGTGAGAAGAGGTTTTTAATGATCAAGAGGTAT
Source organism: Desulfurococcaceae archaeon (assembly GCA_049970695.1). Classification (GTDB taxonomy): domain Archaea; phylum Thermoproteota; class Thermoprotei_A; order Sulfolobales; family Desulfurococcaceae; genus UBA285. The sequence goes on along the minus strand of JBMFML010000003.1, from coordinate 35,870 downwards.
ATAGTAGACTAAGGAGTAAGGCCGATGTGCGAGGCTACACGCGCCTTCGCGACTTTCTCTTAAATGCTCTATAGTCGTCTAGTATCAGTGATAGCACGACCTTTTCGACGAGCTGATCACTTATAGGACAAACCTCAATATATACTCTGGCTTCGCCCTCGCTCAACGTCTGCCTCGGCGTAGGCCCCTTGCTGGTGAGCATTACAGAGCCCGGCTTTGTCCACAGCACGCAGCTTCCGCAACGCACACACCCCTGCATTCTGTAGATCGTTTTTATGAGGTCTACGCAGTCCTCGAAAGCTTCTGTAGTATAGGTGCTAAGCCGGATTTCGTCATGCCTAATTGCGAACTCAACACCGTTCTTTTCTAGAACGATTGGGGCCTCATTTACTAGCTTAAATCCTAGCATGGCGGCGTTCTTGATAAAGACGTCCACGAGCTCGCTGGGCACGAGAGGCTTATTAAACTTGATAACAAAATTGCCATTAGCTTTAATAGCGGTAATAGGCACGAGGCCGCTCCTATTGTGGTTAAGCCTAAGGGAGTACTCTTTTTTCCACTCGTTAACTGCATAGTCTGGTACGTGCCTAGCCACTCTCTTCTTAGCTGTAGCCGGCGAGAGCCAGCGCCACAAGCCGAATTTAATCCAGGAATCGGGCATACCTAGCTTGTTTTTCCACTCAATTAAAACCTTTTCCCACCGGTCCCAAAGCTCTGGGTAGATTTTCTTAATTTCTTCGAACTCTGCGAGGGCGCAGGATGGGCACATAAAGCAGCCCAGTCTATCGAAGCCGTGCATGTAGAGCCTGTTGTAAGGCAACTTGTACTTGAAAACGTAGAGCCAGGTGGATAACTGGCTCCAGTACTGTATTGGGGTAGTGCTTATCATGTGTCTTATCCACTTATTTCTCCAGATGAGCGGGCTTCTCGCTCTGTCAAGCGACTCGTAAGCTCGCTGCCCTACGATGTTAAGCCCGCCACTAGGCCACGCAGCCTTCGCGAGCTTAGCTATTGGAGTTAGCTTTGTTACTTTGCAACACCACCTGTAGTCCTTGCCAGGCGGGCCAAAGAGCTCAACAGCTCTCCAAAATATGTCGCCTGCTGAAGCAACATGAAGTTTTATGCCGTAGTGATTCGAGACTTCTTCAACATTTTTAAGTGTTTCAGGCATTTCGAGGCCTGTATCGTTGAAGAGCATTTCTACATTGCCAAACGCTTTAACTGCGAGGTCGAGAGCCACTAAACTGTCTTTACCGCCAGAGTACGAGACTACGCGGCTTAGTCCACTATATCTCCTGCTAAGTCTTTCTAAGAACTTTATGGACTTTTCTTCGAGCGCGTTCAATCCATCTTCGTTGTACTTTAAGACATCTGCGATTGTCGAAGGCTTGTTACTAGTTTCCACGGGAAGCGACTTATCATAAAACGTCTTTACCAATACTACTCCTTCGCCCTCACGTACTTCACCCAGTCCTCGTATTGACCCCTTTGCGTCAACGACTGCGACGAGCCTACTACTGGTGCTATAGCTTTTACTTACTACTCTGCCGCTGTAGTATGGGGGGTCTGCTTTAACTACTTCAATCAAGTTCTCTTGAACAGCCAAGTAAGTCCCTTGAAAAGTTGGTCTAAATCTCCACTTAGACACAAAGGGATCGTAGTACAGCTGCCCTAAAACATTGCCCGAGGCCGCTACTTCATACATGACGTCCCAGTGGGGCACCTTGTTCAGGAGTAAAAACCGCCCTTCCATAAACCTTGTAAAGAAGCTTGCGGTGCCAAATTCGTATACCAAAGCAGCTTTCAATTTCTCAATGTCACCGGGAAAAGCCGGTCTAGCGTCTCCCGGTTCGCTTAGTTTAAGCTGGTAAAGCAGGTCAATTTCCTCTTGCTTGGGCTTAATTACCGGTATGTTCCTCCAGGGATCCCAGTATATTTTTACTGTAATAGGCCACATTTTCTTCTCCACAAAGCGCTCAGTTAACACTTTCGATTCAGTCTCACCTAGTTAAGTCATAAACACCAGAGGGGTGAATAAGTTGGACGTTGTCGAGTTCGTCAGGAACTTAATTACTATTGTGGTAGTAGTAGCTTGGTTTGTGTTCCTGCTTGCCTGGGTTGTGGGGTGGCTTATAAAAGGACTGCCACTGCCATTTATTAAGGTCAAGAAAGTAGGTGGCAAGATAATAGAAGACGCTATTTGGTCGGCTTTCTGGCTCGCAATGGGAACAACTGTATTTGCAATAATAGCCTATATAACGTCGTCTCTTCAGCTCCCCATGCCGCCACCTCCACAAGTTCCATAGCACAGCAAACAGGTGCCACTCCCATTGAGGTTGCTAGCTTTAGCGTTTTACTTGTCGGTGTTATCCTATTGTACGGGGCTGCTTCTAAAGGCGCTGCCACTTCCTTTTCTAAGTATCAAGAGAATTGCAAGAGAACTCGTGTCAGATGGGCTCTTCTCAGCTGTGCTCGTCTTTTCTTACGACATCCTGCTCAGCCTTGTGAATTACATCAGTTCTATTCTTGGTAGCGATTGGGCCGCCTTTAGTACCTGGCTTGCAAATAGATTGACTACACTAACGAATGTCTTGGTCGTATTAAAGGCTATTGGAGTGGCGCTTGAAAGAGTGGGACTAGGCTTCATAGCATCGAATTTCGTGAGCCCCGTGACGAGTCTAATAGTGTCTTGTTTTATGACTCTCCTATCGATCTTCGTGCTGGCAGCTATCTTGCTGAGCTCTTATCAAGTACTAATAGCATTGGGGCTGGTGCTTCACGCCATTCCACTTAAACTCGCTAGAAGTGCTGGTGCAACGATCATCGCGGTTACCATGGTCTTCTTAATTGGAATTCCACTCATGCCTTCGTTCTCGGCTTTGTTGGTAAGTAACGTGCAGCCTCCGTTTTCGTACCGGGAGCCGGTGTGCAGTGCGTCGTTCACCTTTGTTGACGCAGTTGGCAACCCAGCGGGCTACGTCATTGTCGAAGGATACGACCCTAGCTCCGGCGAGCTCCTGTACAGGTATCTCTCTGATCATAACGGGTATCTCGATGCTCGCAGCAACGCTTTCGGCTTTCCTTGTAGAAGTCACACGATGTTCGTAAGCATAGCCGGCTTAAGCTACGTTGCTCAAATAGCAGACAAAGGTAGTTACATAAATGAGACAGCAGTGCTACCCGATGTAATAGTGCTGGCTCCTAATAGGCTTGTCAAATTTGGAGCCGATATCCAGGTGGTAGGTTCCGAGAAAAGCGAAGGGGCAACGCACATTTACTTAAACTCCACGGCAGACTCTGAAGTAAGAGTAGTTGTGGAGCCTGGGGACTCATTTAAAGTATACCTAAACAGCGTTGAGCAGTACTATCTCGAAGAGCAGCAGCTCGACTGGTACGGCGTGGCTCTCAAAGTCTATGTCTACAGAATTCCGCGTGGTACTCATAACCTTACTGTAGTTCTTGGCTTTTACAAGACGTCAAAACCAGATGTTCAAGTAGAGCCCTTCATTGCCAAGGCCGTGTATGTTGACGTGTACTCGCCGGAGGCCTTAATAATCTATGCTATATACAGCTTCGTGGAGCTAGCAATATTACCAGTAGTTTACGTGATAGTTCTGGCCTCTATATCGGCCGGTGTTGCGAGGATTCTGGGCGGGTTCTCTAGTGCCTTAGCAAGGTTCGCGGTCGGCTACCTATGAAAGTGGGCTCTAGGTTTCTACTGGCAACTATTCTGGTGATATATGGGTTCATGGAGTACCTACGCACAGGCAATAGCATTACCATAGTGCTCACCATAGCACTCTTAGCACTACTGATAGTAGTCAGCAGAAAAGTTGATGCCAATGGTCGTAAGGTCCTTGATTAAAATTCTCGAGAGGCTCGACCCGCGATACAGCTACGTGCTTGGATCAGCTAAAGTGGAGCTAGACCCTCCTGACGTGGTAGTCGATTTTGGAAAGGGCGTCGTGCTTAGCAGAGTTCTCCTGTGTAAAGGTGTCAATTACGGCGTCGAAGACCTTCCCGAGGGCTCAGCGAGGTCTATTCTTGATGCTTACGCTGCTTTAATAAGGGCGCTGCCTTCAAGAGTCTTCTTGCTGCTCTACAAAGAAGAGCTGGATATGAAGAGCTTTATGCGCGCACTCAAAAACAGCATTTTGAACATCCAAGCCGACATAGAGTTAGCCGCAAACGAAGCTCAGAAGCTAAAACTTAAGCTTAAGCTCGATAAGCTCAAGTCCCTGTACAATGCCATCCTTGAAGGAAAGCCCTTTGTCAGGGTTGCACTTGCAGTAGTAATACGCGTAGAGGCGAAAGACAAAGGCACGGCTAAGAGCATTGCAGACTACTACGAGTCGCTGGTACTATCCGTGTTCAAAAACCACTTTGGCTTAGAGCTCGAAAAACCTAGTCGATTAGAGCTCTTATCGCTTGTCGCTGGTATTTTAGGTATAGATCCGGAACCCAAGTTACCAAGAGTAGAAGCTGAATCGACTCGCTTAGCAGCTCTTCAGCCAATAGACATAGACAGGCCCCTGGTTAGCGAGCAAGGGGTTTTAGTAGGTTTCGAGAAGGAGACGCGGCACCCTGTTTCAATACCTCCCACAGCCCTCTACCAGCACATGGCTATTATAGGTCCAACTGGAAGAGGTAAATCAACTTTCCTCGCATCGCTTATTGAACAAGTAGTTTCTGAGGGCTACATGAACGTGATAGCAATAGACTTTAAAGGCGACTTGAAGAGATACCTGGCCGATGGGCTTCTTCCAGTACTCTCGCCCGAGGAAGCGCCGATAAGCGCACTAGCACCGCCACCAGGTATAGACGAGCTCAATTGGAGGAGAGTAGTGGTAGAGGCTCTCTCGTACGCGGGCGGGTTAAGCGTAGATGCGGTAGTAAAGGCCTTGGCCACAATAGCAGGCGACCAATCAGCTATTTATAGGGATCCTAGTGCTTCGGTGATCGTGCCATTCGCGGAGTTCATCAATAGCGAGGTCAAATACGAGCGACTGCAAGAGCGCCTTAATGGTAGCCTCCTCGTAGATCTTGAAAACAGAGGCACGGTTTACCAGAATACTTATGCCTCTCTCTTCGTGGGAATTGTAAGACACATGCTGATGAAAGGTGGCGAAGGACCAGGCCTACTGCTAGTCGTAGATGACGCGTGGAGGCTGCTCAGGCTGAAGATACTACTTGAAATAGTGCGAGAAGGCCGCAGTAAGAAAGTAGGTGTTGTTCTCTCTTCTCAAAACCCCGACGACTACCCAGATGAAATTCTGGAGAACGTGTCTAACATCTTAGTGTTCGGGTCTCCAAACGATAACTACCTTGAGAAGGTGAAGAAGATTCTCGGTATAGATGAGCAACTGGTCTCTACGGCCAAGAAGCTTGGAGTTGGCGAGGCAATATACTTGAACACGCAGTTTAAATATCCTAAAGTCGTGTCTACCTTCAAACCCCTCAAAATGCGTAGTGAAGAGCGGGCCAGCGCTCTTCGCGAAAAGCACAGCCACTAGCGGCTCAGCAACTCCTGCAAATTAAACGCAATTAATAAAAGGCTAGTTAGCGCTTGCATTAAAGGGGGCTTTGCATGGGTGGCAGGCAAAAAACAACAATATTCATGGTTAAGGAGACGGTGAGAAAGGGAGAGGAGAAGTCCAAGGAAAAAACTAAGGAAAAAGCCAAACAGCAGAAGGAAAAGGGGGAAAGTGGGAAAGGCAAGTAGAAGAGTAGGTTTTGATTCAGGTGTACGGATAGCTAATGGTGCGGGCAATAGTAAAAGTAGCTCTGCCTACGAGCATTTTGAGCATTGAGCACAGCTTGTTACAAAAATCTATTCGCATACATCAAGTAGCTCGCTGGACCTCGATATTTGGTGTTCGCGAGGTAATCTTCTTCAAAGAACGCTCAACGAGTAGTGAAGAGTTTTCAGAGCACAGGTATATAATAGAAGAGCACTGGAGGTACTTCTTCACGCCACCCTATCTTAGGAAGCTGCTAGTGCCCTTGTCTCCCGTGCTCAGGCATGTTGGAGTGTTGCCGCCAATAAGGCTAAACATTTTCGACGTTGACCAAAAGCCCCGAGAGGGGGAAGAGAGACTGGCATACGTCTTCAAAGATGAAAATGGCCTTTTGAGGGCACACGTAGGAGACGTGAAACCGTACTTAGTTAAAGGTCCTTGCGAAAAAACCGGCGAAATAGTACTTGTAAAAGTAGTCAGTGCGCGAGAAAAGGTAGTCGAATGTCTTGACAAAGAAGTTTATAGAGGACCCGCGCTGTCCTTCGTGGAGAGCTTGAAAAAAACTCTTGATATTCACGGGAAGAGGGCCAATTATGTTGTGGTCACAGATCGCAAAGGAAACATACCGAGAATAGATGATGTCAAAAAGATGCAAGAGAAAAGCATATTGGTACTATTTGGGGGGCCCAAGTACGACTTATTCGAGCTTGCGGAGCAAGAATCATTTAATATAATGGATTACGCGGACTTTGTCTGGAACACCATTCCGGAGCAAAAGGTTGTGACAGTCAGAACAGAAGAAGCACTGGTGATAACTCTTGGAATACTAAACGTCTTCTTGGCAACTTAAGCTGTAAGTTAAAAGACTTCAACCCCTTCTTGAAAAGCCGCCGCTCCTAGTCTTCCGCGTCCTTACCTGCCTACGGGGACTTCCGCGTACTTGTCTGCCGCGCGGTAATTTGAAGGCGCTTGTTAATTACAGTCATTAAAATGCATGTGTAATTATGCGGAATAGCCTTACTGTTCTACGGTTCCCCCAAATGCGTACCTCGGGGCGATGTAGCAGGCATGCTACGGGTATCAACGAGCATTCGCTAGTATCAACTCGGAGGAGCTGGCTTGTTAAAAAGCTTTTTAAGCACCCCGGACGTTTCAATCCAGGCACGTGAACCGCCTGGCCATAAGTAGCTTATAAAAGGCTACTACACTTAGCAGTATGTTAGTGTGCTTATGTGTAGGTGGTGAAATTGGGACATAGAAAGTTAAGTGCGCCGAGGCATGGAAGCTTAGGAGTGAGGCCCCGCAAGAGAGCTGAAGAACTAACGCCTAGAGTGAAGTCTTGGCCTAGCTTTAGCTGGTTCGACCTCGTAGTTGAAAAGTACGGAACGGAAGCCTCAAAGAGGAACATTGCACCTAAACCCGTGCTCTTAGCTTATCCTGCTTACAAGGCGGGCATGACGCACGCAATAATAATAGAGGATAGACCAAACACCCCATTTACTGGTAAGGAAGTTTTCGCGCCAATAACCGTGCTCGACTCTCCCCCCATAGTCGTAGCAGGGCTAAGAACTTACGCTCGCGACGAAAAGGGCTACTTATACACGGTTGGCGAGGTCTGGGCAAACCCTGTCGATGCCGTGCTAAAAGCTACTGAGGAATTGTACTCAAGCAACCCGCTGTGGAATCTAAGCCCTAAAGAAGTTGTCAGGAAGTATCTGCACGGGCTTCGAAAGACAAACCATGGCTTGGTAAAGCCCGATCCAAGTGGCGAATACGGATACAAGTTTGTTGCCGAATCAAGCGAAGAAGAAATGAAGCAGATATTAAGTGGAAATATAGTAGAAGTGCGCGCAATAGTGACGACAATACCGCCTCTATCTGGAATAGGCAAAAAGAAGGTTGAAATACTAGAAATAAAAATACATGGTAAGAGCATTGACGAGGTCATCAAGTACGCAGAGTCCATATTCGGCTCTTACCTAACGCCTAAGGACGTCTTCTTAGAAGGACAGTTTGTAGATGTAATCGGGGTAACAAAGGGACATGGTTTTCAAGGCGTAATTAAGAGATTCGGAGTAAAGGAGCTCCCAAGGTGGCATAAGCACAGAAAGGGCAGTAGAAAAGTTGGCTCCAGGGGCCCCGCATTTACGTACTCGATGAGCGAAGTTCCACAAGCAGGTCAAATGGGCTTTCACAGGAGAACGGAGCTCAATAAGAGAATAATAAAGATAGGGCTGTTTGGACCAGAAGTTGTAGTAAAAGGAGGATTCCTGCACTACGGCCTCATTTATGGGCCATATATATTGCTAAAAGGCTCTTGCATAGGTCCGGCTAAGAGGCTTCTAATACTCAGACATCCAATTAGGCCATTACTGAAGTGGATTCCAATGTCTCCGCCCCAAATAGTATATCTAAGCCTTGAAAGCAAGCAAGGCGCGTAGGGGGTCTCTATGAAGGTTCTAGTAAGCGTAAAGGATCCGCTACTTAAGGTTGAAAAGCTCACGTCATTTGTCTATGGTGTTGATGGAAGTGTTGTTGAAGAAATAGAACTACCAGCGCTATTTTACTATCCAATTAGAAAGGACTTGATTAGCAGGGCATTTTTATCGGCATTTACAGCCATGTTGCAACCAAAAGGAAGAGACCCCATGGCTGGCAAGAGAACTACAGCGAGATCTTGGGGCGTTGGCTACGGCCTTGCGAGGGTACCCAGATTACCAAACGGCACTGTCAGGTTTGTTCCCTCTGCTAGGAAAGGCCGCTTGGCGTTTCCACCCACACCTGACCGCAGAATTCACGAAGAAGTAAATAAAAATGAGAGAATAGCAGCGATAGTATCAGCATTAGCAGCCACGTCGAGAGTGGATCTTGTGAGGGAAAGAGGTCACGTGTTCTCAGTAGATAAATTGCCGGTAATAGTAGTAGACGAAGTCGAAACCACTTATGCCAGGACAAGCGAGTTGAGGGAGTTCCTCAACAAGATTGGAGTATGGCCTGATATAGAGAGAAGTCACGACAGAGTTAGAATTAGGGCCGGAAAGGGTAAAATGAGAGGAAGAAGGTACGTTGAACCCAGAAGCGTCCTTTTCGTGTTGTCGAGCTATAGTGTGCCATTAGCAAAGGCTGCTAGAAATTTGCCGGGCGTAGACGTCGCGACGCCTGATAATTTAAGCATCCTACACTTAGCACCAGGAGGCGTACCTGGGCGCTTAACAGTGTTTTCGCGTAGTGCACTAGACCGGGTAGCCAAGAAATACGAGGTAATATACATATGAGTGCTTCGAGGGACAGAGAAAGGCTTGCTAAAATCATCATAAGACCTCTTCAGACAGAAAAAGCCTTGTGGCTTATTGATAAGCAGAACACACTGACATTTATAGTAGACTTGAGGGCAACAAAACACGACGTAAAAAGAGCGATTGAGAGCCTCTTTGGTGTAAAAGTAGAAAGTGTGAGAACGCTTATAACACCAAAAGGCGAAAAGAAAGCGTACGTCAAGCTTAAGCCCGAGTTCAAGGCTTCCGAAATAGCCTCGAAGCTTGGTATAATGTAGGTGAGCTTGTATGGGCAAGAGAATAGTTGTTCAAAGACGTGGAAGGGGCTCGCCAACTTGGAGAACACCGGATCATATTCATGTAGCACCAGCGAGGTACCCAATGCTAGACTACGATAAGACCTACAAAGGCGTTGTAAAGGACATTATACACGACCCCGGTAGGTGGGTTCCACTAGCTGAAATAGAGATGGAGAATGGGCAGACATTCTACATCCCAGCTGTCGAGGGAATGTACGTAGGCCAAGTCATAGAAATAGGGCTTAATGCCAAAGTAGCAAATGGCAACATACTACCTGTTGGACAAATACCAGAGGGGACTCAAGTAGCAAATATTGAAAAGAGGTATGGAGATGGGGGCAGGTATGCTAGATCCAGTGGAACTTACGGCATAGTACTAGGCAAGTCTGGTGACAAAGTCAAAATACAGTTGCCAAGTGGAAAGACAATAGAAGTTTCAGCACGTGCGAGAGCGACTATAGGAGTCATTGCAGGTGGTGGAAGGCTTGAAAAACCGCTCTTAAAGGCCGGCGCGGCTTACTACAAGTGGAGTGCTAAGAGCCACTGGTGGCCGAGAGTTAGGGGCTTAGCTATGAACCCTGTATCGCACCCACATGGTGGTGGTAGGCATGTCGGAAGACCAACAACTGTCGCGAGAACAGCCCCGCCTGGACGTAAAGTGGGTCATATCGCGGCTAGAAGGACTGGTAGGAGGAGGTAGTGTGAAGCAACCTAACCACGCAGAACCCTCTGCTAGTAGTGTTTTGCTAGAGGTGATTCTATGAGTGGAGGGCGTGGCGCGCAGGTCCCCACTATTCCACCACACTTGAGGGACATGCCACCAGAGTGGAGGAAGTTTAGGTATAGGGGCAAGACGCTAGAAGAGCTGCTGAATATGTCGCTAGACGAGTTCATAAAGCTGCTACCTGCAAGGCAGCGTAGAAGTTTAACTCGGGGGTTTACAAACGAGCAAATAAAGCTGCTTGCAAAAGTGAGGAAAATATCCAGAGATCCAGAGAAGGCAAAAAAAGCGGTTATAAAAACACACGTAAGAGACATGATAATACTTCCAGAAATGGTTGGCTTAACGTTTGCCGTCTACAATGGCAAAGAATACGTCCAGTTCAAGGTAACTCCGGAAATGATTGGACATAGGCTCGGAGAATTCGCTCCAACAACAAAAGTAGTCAAACACGGCGAACCAGGCTTGAAGGCCACGAAGAGTAGCAGGTTCATAGCTGTCAAGTAGGTAGAGCGCTATGCCTACTTGGCACTACTCAGTTAAACCGGTCAACGAGGCGAAAACTGCTAAAGCCGTGCTTTTCGACATACCAGTATCTGTCAAATATATGCGCGAAATAGCCAACACCATAAAAGGCATGAAACTCGTAGAGGCGATGAACTTCCTCGAAGAAGTCATTAAGCTCAGGCAGCCAGTTCCGTTTAGGAGATACCACGGAAAGCTCAGTCACAAGCGCGGCTTAGCAGATAGGTTCAAGTGGCCTATCGGCCGCTACCCCGTTAAAGGAGCCAAGTACACGCTAGAGCTCCTCAAAAACGTCAAGGCGAACGCCGAGAACAAGGGACTAGACGTTGACAAGCTCGTGATAGTCCACATTTCTGCGCACAAGGGCCCTACCATTAAGAGGTACATGCCTCGAGCATTTGGTCGGGCCACTCCAAAGTTTCGCCGAACGACTCACATGGAAGTAGTAGTCGAGGAGGTCAGCTAGAATGGTTGGTATAGGGCCAAAAGTCAAGAGCTACTTCCTTGACTATGGCTTGAAGAAAGTAATGGTAGACGAGTTCCTGGCAAGCTACTTCAAGGATGCCGGGTACGCGGATGTCGAGATATACAAGACGCCCTTAGGACATAGAATTGTAATATACGCCGAGTTTCCAGGGAGGTTCATCGGTAGGGGCGGTTCTATACTAAAGAAAATAGCTGCAGTAATGGAGAGGAGGTTCAACTTAGAAAACGTAAGCATCACGGTATCGCCTGTAGCGGACCCCGACCTCAACGCTAGAGTAGTTGCGTTTAGAATAGCTAGAGCACTTGAAAAAGGCATACCATTTAGGAGAGCAATGATGTTCATGTTGCGCAGAGTCGTTGAAGCAGGCGCTGTTGGTTGCGAAATAGTTGTTAGTGGAAAGTTGCGGGGGGAGCGAGCAACATACGAAAAAGTAAGAGCTGGGAAGGTCTATAAAGCGGGAGAACCGGTGGACTACATTGTTGACAGAGCAGTTGCAAAAGCCATGCTAAAGCCGGGGGTCTACGGAGTAGAAGTCATAATCGTTAAGCCGGGAATTAGGCTACCAGATCAGGTTTCAGTAAAAGAAGTTCCTCCAGGAGAGCTCAATCAAATCAAACAAGAACTCGGCATGGGTGTTAAGAGTGAAGCCGGATGAGATTAGGAGTATGAAGCCTGAAGAGAGGCTCAAAAAGCTCGAAGAACTGAGAATGGAGCTTATAAAGCTCAGAATGCAAGCCAAAGTAGGCCTGCTCAAGGATACTGCGAGGATAAAGAACATTAAGAGAGACATCGCGAGGATACTAACAATTATGAATGAAGAGCTGAGAGCAAGTAAAAAAGAGGCTTCCGAGCAATGAGAAGGACTCCCAAGAACATCCTGTTTCATGAACTAATAGGACTAAGAGTAAAGGTAATCCAATATACGGATCCTACAGTAGTAGGAGTCGAAGGCATCATAGTAGACGAGACTCAGAAAACCTTTGTTATAGAGAAGAGTGATGGTAAGCGTATAAGAGTGTTCAAGGAGAACGGCGTATTTGAATTGAAGATTCCGGGAGCTAGCCCGGTTGTTGTAAGGGGGGAAAAGCTTTTTGGGAGGCCATGGGATAGGCTCAAGAAAGTGCTTACAGCTAGGGGTTGGTCTGCATGAGCGGTAAGCAAGAGGCCAAAGTCAGGAATATTGGAATACCAGGGCTGACGCCGCCCGAGAAAACGTGCAACGACCCCAAGTGTCCCTGGCATGGGCACTTAAAAGTTAGGGGCATTATTCTGAGAGGCGTTGTAGTAAAGAAGAAGATGCAAAGAGCAGTAGTTGTTAGGCACGAATACCTACATTACGTCAGCAAATACATGAGGTACGAGAGGCGTAGAAAGAACATACACGCAAGGCTGCCGCCATGTATAGACGTCAACGAGGGGGACGAAGTCATAATAGCAGAAACGAGGCCTCTGGCGAAGACTATATCATTTGTAGTAGTGGGCGTTATAAAAAGGCAGCAAAAGAGTTAAAGTGAGAGGTGGTGCTTATGGGCGCTAAGCGAGCTGTAGCAGGCAAGCCGGCTTATTCGAGAAGACGCGTAAACACCGGACTCCAAGTAATGTCCCGAGTTAAAGTAGCAGACAACAGCGGTGCTAAAGAAGTAATGATAATAGGCGTTCCAGGCTACAAAGGAAGACTGCGGAGAGTCCCTCCCGCGGGAGTGGGGGACCTAGTAGTTGTCAGCGTCAAGAAAGGCACCCCAGAAATGAGGAAGAAGATCTTCAAGGCAGTTATAATAAGGCAGAAAAGGCCCTACAGGAGACCCGATGGCACATGGGTCGCGTTCGAAGACAACGCGGTCGTAATATTGACACCTGAGGGCACGCCTAAGGGCACTGAAATAAGGGGGCCTGTAGCACGTGAGGCAGCGGAAAGGTGGCCTCAAATAGCAAATTTGGCTTCCATAATAGTGTAAAAAGTGTAAGGGTTGATTTAAATGCCAATTACCACCTCGTCTAAGCCGGGTAAGCAGAGGAAGGCTCTTTACGCAATGCCTCTACACTTGAGGCATAAACTGCTCACTGCCCCCCTCTCACCGGAGCTTAGAGAAAAGTATGGAGTCAAGAGGTTACCTGTTAGGACAGGCGACGTAGTTAGGGTAATGCGTGGAGACTTCGCAGGACACGAAGGTAAGGTGGTGAAAGTGAGTCTCAAGCGCGCGAGAATTTTTATCGAGGGTGTTCAGATTAAAAAGGCAGATGGAACCCCCGTTTACTACCCAATACATCCAAGCAAAGTTATGATAGTAAAGCTAGACCTCTCAGATAAGTATAGGCTTAAAATAATTGAAAGACGCAAGGGCGTTCAAGAAGCAGCAGCTAGCAAAGTAGAACAAAGTAGTAAAAGTAGCGAAAAGAGTGCTGGGTGATCTTGCTTGGCTAGACACGGGGGTAGTAAGCACTTAAAAGCACTTGCAGCACCAGCTTTTTGGCCTATATTGAGAAAAGAGTACAAGTGGACAGTAAAGCCCAGCCCAGGCCCTCACCCGATTGAAAGGTCGCTGCCACTTTTAATCCTAGTTAGAGACGTCTTGAAGTACGCGAAGACCGGGGCCGAGGCACGCAAGCTCATAGCTGAGGGAAACTTCAAGATCGATGGGAGAATCAGGAGGAGCTACAAGTTCCCCGTTGGTATAATGGATGTCATTGAAATTCCAAAAACAGGCGAGTACTATAGAGTAATTCCGGTACCCACGAAGGTTCTGGGATTGGTAAAAATACCGCCTGAAGAAGCCGGCATAAAGCCGTGCAGAATAGAAAACAAGACTACAGTTAAGGGAGGACACATACAGCTCAATCTCCATGACGGGAGGAACGTTTTAGTAAAAGTCTCTGATCCGCGAAACCCCGTTGAAGACGTTTACGAGACTCTAGGAACAGTCATTCTATCACTACGAGACAACAAAATACTAGACTACATACCAGCTAAAGAAGGTGTAATAGCCATAGTTTCAGGTGGTAGAAACGTCGGCAGAATCGGCAAAATAGTAGAAATAATTCCGAGCGCCCTAAAGAGGCGCAAGTACATAGTAACACTTGAGGACAAGCACGGTAATAGGTTCCAGACAAGCTTCGAGTATGTATTCCCAATAGGCGTTGACAAGCCACTAATAACCCTGCCAGAAGGTGCGTGGTAGTATGGCCGTCTTAACACCCGAAGTAGAAGCAGAGATCTTAAGGAAGTGGGAAGAAAACCCGATGATGAAACCTAGGCTAGCCAAGGTTGTAGTAAATACGTGCATAGGGTCAGATATTGAGAGGCTCAAGAAAATAGCAGGCGTCCTAGAGGAAATAACGGGTCAAAGAGCTTCACTAAGAAAAGCCAAAAAGACCATAAGAGAGTTTGGAATTAGAAAGGGCGAGTACATAGCAGCGACAATTACTTTAAGAAAAGAGCGCGCATTAAACTTCCTCAAAAAAGCCCTCGAAGCAGTAAATTACAGAATCAAAGCAAGCAGCTTTGATGATTTCGGCAACGTCTGCTTTGGCATAAAGGAGTACATACACATACCAGGTACGAAGTACGACCCAGAAATAGGCATGTTCGGGATGGACGTGTGCATTTCTCTTGAAAGACCGGGCTATAGAGTAATGAGGAGAAAGAGGGCTAAGTCGAATATTCCACGCAGACACAGGGTTTCCAAGACCGAGGCAATGGTGTATCTCAAGAAGTTCTTTAACGTAGAAATTGTAGAAGAGTGAGGTGTTGCTCGTGGCCAAGTTTAAGCCGCCTAAAATCAGGAAGTACGGGCGCGGAGTGCAGGAATGCGTGAGATGCGGATCTCGCGACGCAGTAATACAGGCTTATGGGCTTTATCTCTGTAGACAGTGTTTCAGAGAAGTTGCTTACGTAATGGGCTTTAGAAAGTACAGCTAGGTGTATGTGAAATGGTTGCAATAGACCCTCTCGCAAACACCCTCTCAGCCATATACAACGCCGAGGTTAGGGCAAAAAAAGAAGTAATAACTTGGCCCGCTTCGAAGCTGATACTAAACGTGCTCAAAGTTCTACAAAAAGAAGGCTACATTGGCGAGTTCGAGTACATCGATGACGGCAGATGGGGAAAAATAAGGATTTTGCTACTTGGGAGAATTAATAAGATCGGCGTTATAAAGCCCAGGTACTCGGTAAAGTACAAGGATTTAGTGAACCCGCCTGATTGGCTAAAGAAGTACTTGCCGGCGTACAACATAGGGATATTAGTGCTCTCAACTCCTTACGGCGTAATGTCCCACAAAGAGGCAATAGAAAGGAGGATTGGTGGAGTACTACTAGCGTATTGCTACTAAAGGTGAGTACGTTGGCTAAAGACCTCCACGTGGTAGAAAAAGTCAAAATACCGGAGGACGTCACTGTGCAAGTTGATGGAATGAAGATCAAGGTTTCAGGGCCGAAGGGCGAGCTCGTGAAGGACTTCTCGCACGCCCGCCGCGTTCTAATAAGTGTTCAAGGCAATGAAGTCGTCGTAGAGGCATTCAATGCGGATAGGAAGTTAAAAGCGGTTGTTGGCACTATAGCAGCTCACATAAGAAACATGATAATAGGAGTGACGAAAGGCTATAGATACAAGCTAAAGATTGTCTACTCGCACTTCCCAGTAACGGTTCAGGTTGATGAAAGAGAAAGAGTAGTGAGAATCAAGAACTTCCTGGGCGAAAAGGCAGACAGAATTGCAAAGATATACGGCAACGTCAAAGTGCGCGTCGAGGGAAGCGACGTCATTGTCGAAGGCGTAGACATTGAAGAGGTTGGGCTAACAGCCGCCTCCATTGAAAGGGCAACAAGAGTTAAGGACCTAGATAGGAGGATCTTCGTTGATGGCATTTACATATACGAGAAGGGTGTTGCAGAATGAGTAGTGAGAAAGATATCGAGTTCTATCTAAAGCTCAGAGAAAAGATGAAGAGAAAAATGCCAGACTTCTTGAGGCACGAGTGGTGGAAAAAGGCGAAATTTAAGAACGATCCAAAGTGGCGTAAGCCCAAAGGCATTGATAACAAAATGAGACTGCAACTAAAGGGCTATCCACCAATAGTCAAAATAGGCTATGGAAAGCCCGCCGTAGTACGTGGGCTTCACCCGGCGGGACTCGAGCCCGTGGTAGTACATAATGCCTCTGACTTAGAGAAGTACGATCCTTCAAAGCACATCGTGTACATAGGCAGCTCTGTGGGGGCAAAGAAAGCAGCCGAGATATACAAGATGGCTATTGAAAAAGGCTTTAAAGTGGCAAATCCGCCAAAGCTCATTCAAGTGGCCGAAGAGGGCGCTGGTCGATGAGCGACCTATCTCTCCAGAAAAGACTCGCAGCGGAAGTGCTCGGCGTGGGTGTTTCGAGGATAAGAATCGACCCAGCTAGGATAAGCGACGTCGCTCAAGCCATTACTAGAGAAGACGTAAGAAAGCTGATTGAAGAAGGCGCAATATGGGCTGAGCCGAAAAAAGGCAATGCAGGGTATAGCGGCAAGGTAAGGAGAAAGCAGCGAAAGAAGGGACGCAGACGCGGGCCAGGAAAGCGCGAGGGAGAAAAAGGTGCTAGACAAGACCCCAAGAAGGCGTGGATCAATAGAATCAGGAAGATGAGGAGGTTCTTGAAGTACTTGCGCGACAAGGGCGTGCTTGACAAAAGAACTTATAGAAGACTATACATGCTCGCCAAGGGAGGGTACTTCTCGTCGTTAGCAGCTCTAAAGCTCTATCTCAGAGAGCACGGAATAGTTAAAGACATCAAGTGATGGGCTATGGCTAGAGGACCAAGGTACAAGGTTCCTAAAAGGAGGAGAAGGGAGGGCAAAACAAACTACTACAAGCGCTACGTAATGGTACTGTCAGGGCATCCCAGGTTCGTGGTTAGAAAGACCAACAAGTATGTGATTGTCCAAGTCGTTGTAGCCAGGCCTATTGGCGACCACACCATTGCGGCAGCGCACTCGAGAGAGCTCGTGACTAAGTTTTCTTGGAAGGGTGGTACGGCAAACACGCCTTCAGCCTACTTAACTGGGTTGCTTGCTGCCTTGAGAGCACTAAAAAGTGGAGTAAAGTATGCTGTTCCAGATATTGGGCTTCACAGAGCGACAAAAGGCGGGCTCGTGTTTGCTGCAATAAAAGCGGCAAATGACGTTGGGCTAAAAGTTCCCGTCAGCGAAGAAGTAGTACCCTCAATTGACAGAATTAGGGGGGTTCACATTGCTAGCTATGCTAAAATGCTCAGAGAGCGAGGCTTGCTCGAGGCAAGGTTTTCTAAGTACCTCGAAAGGGGCCTAAACCCGGAGGACCTACCAGCGCACTTTGATGAAGTAAAGCAAAAAATCTTAGAAAGCTATGGAGTGAAGTCAAGCTCTGGTGGCTGATTATGTCTTACAACCCAATGCCAGCAGTAGATAAAGCGGCGCTCGAGAAGTGGGTTCCACGCACAAAAACCGGGAAGCTCGTACTAGAGGGTAAGGTAACGAGCTTAAAGGATGTCTTCGAGCAAAACCTTCCTCTGCTAGAGCCGGAGATAGTCGATTACCTGCTTCCGGACCTCAAGTATGTTAGGATAGACGCTAGAATAGTCCAGAAAATGACGGACGCTGGGAGGAGGTCGAAGTTTCAAGTAGTAGTTGTAGTGGGCAATGAAAACGGCTATGTGGGCATAGGCGTGGGCAAAGCAAGGCAGTATGCTGAAGCCTTAGCAAAAGCCATTAGAGACGCCAAACTCAACATACGCCCTATTAAAAGAGGCTGTGGAAGCTGGGAGTGCAGGTGCTCCGAGCCCCACACAGTACCCTTCGTGGTTTCGGGCAAGAGCGGCAGCGTAAGAGTAACGCTAAAACCGGCGCCTCGTGGAACAGGGCTCGTGGCAGGCGACGTGGCAAAAGTAGTCTTGAGGCTCGCAGGTCTAAAAGATGTCTGGACGCAGAGCTTTGGAGAAACTAGGACAACCCTGAATTTTGCAAAAGCCGTTGTAAACGCACTGCACAACACCTACAAGTTCGTCACACCACTTGAGTGGACAAGGGGGTAACTGGTGAAGCCCTCGGCTGGCAAGACGCCTGTGTACGCCATTATAAGAATAAGGGGTCAAGTCGACTGCCCCTACGAAGTCGAGCACACCTTGAAACTGTTAAGGCTTCACAAGAAGTTTCACTGCGTCTTGTATCCCGCATCACCTACTCTCGAGGGAATGCTCAGGAAAGCGAAGGATTGGGTTACGTGGGGCGAAATAGACCGCGAAACTTTAATTGAGCTGTTACGTAAAAGAGGCAGAATACCAGGTGGCAAGCCACTAACAGACGAGTACGTAGACAAGCACTTAGCGAAGTTCGGCATTACAGGCGGAATACCTGCGCTCGCGGACGCCATTTTAGAAGGTAAAGTAGCTCTTCACAAAATGGATAATATAATAAAGCCGGTGTTCAGGCTGCACCCGCCGAGGAAGGGCTTTAGGGGATCCATAAGAAAGCCGTACGGACAAGGAGGAGAACTGGGATACAGAGGATATGCGATAAACGAGCTAATTAGAAAAATGCTGTAAAGGGGGTTATGCATGGTTGTCCGGAGGGAGAAGAAGTCGAGAAAACTAAGGGGCAGAACCAGGACAATGGGCTGGGGCAGAGTAGGCCAGCACAGAAAGAGCGGGTCGAGGGGTGGAGTAGGCGCTGTGGGATTCCACAAGCACAAAGTTATGTGGATGATAAAGTACGCTCCTAACTGGTATGGCAAGCACGGATTTACGAGTGTACAGCAGTTAAAGAAGCAGCCAGCAGTAATAAACGTTGGAGAAGTAAACGAGCTTGCCTTAGAAATGGTAGCAAAAAACGCGGCAATTAGGGATGGAGAGCTAATAGTCGTAAACACCGCTGAAATGGGCTACGACAAGGTACTTGGAAAGGGCAGGGTAACTCTCCCAATAAAGCTGATAGCTAAGAGCATTACAGAGTCTGCAAAGAGAAAAATAGAAGAAGCCGGTGGAGTGGTAGTATTACTTGAAGAAGCCCGCTCGGGCCCCTAAAGCACTAAGAGAGATTTAAGGCTATCTAGCTGTACTAAACACGAGTAGTACAGCTAGCACGGTGCAACTTAATGGGAATTCTCAGTGCAATGGCCAAGGTTGCCGAGTACATCCCCAGCGCACCTAAACCACAAAAACGCGTTGCTCTGGGAGAAAAACTCGCGTGGACTTTTCTCGGACTCGCCGCTTACTTACTAATGGCTCACACGCCACTATATGGGATTAGCGAAAGGGCGCCGGAGCAGTTCCTACTAATACAAGTAATATTTGCGGCTCACAGTGGTACTCTAATGGAGCTCGGCATAGGTCCTATAGTCACGGCAGGCTTAATAATGCAGATACTAGTCGGTGCCAAGCTCATAGACTTAGATCTCACAGACCCAGAGCACAGGAGAATATTCACAAACGCCCAGAAGACCTTATCAGTCCTGCTTGCGGCATTTCAAGCCACAATGTTTGTCTTGGCATGTAGGTACTGGCCCTTTGTCGGAAACCCGATATTCAATTGCACGGCTTCGTGGTACGTGAGAGCAATTGTAGCTGCGCAGCTATTCGTGGCATCGCTCTTTATAATCATGCTTGATGAAATGATTCAAAAAGGCTGGGGCCTAGGTTCGGGCGTCTCCTTGTTTATACTTGCTGGTGTAGCCACAACAGTTTTTTGGAGCATTTTTGGCCCATTCAAATCCGGCAACGAATACGTAGGTTTCGTACCCCATTTAGTTGACACCATATTTAAGGGAGGCTCGCTTTCCACCATTTTAATCAGGCCTGGTGGTAGAGACTTAGTTGGCTTAATTGCCACTCTTGTAATGGCAGTAGTACTTGTGTACTTGAGCAGCGTGAGGGTAGAAATACCAATTACGTCTCCAAGATTGTACACGATCAAGAGCAGAATACCCCTGCAGTTCCTCTACGTAACTAACATTCCAATAATTTTCATAGGCATTCTGTACTCCAACGTCTTGATTTTCGCAACGCTAACCAGGACCTACCTAAGCGGCATAGTACCCACACAAGTAGCAGACATCTTAGTAAAGTACGACACCGAGGGCAGGGTTATTGGAGGCATTGCCTATTACCTGTCCTTGCCGAGTGGAGTAATTTACGCTACCGCTGATCCAGCTAGGCTTGTAGTGTATACGGTGCTTGTACTAGTGCTTGCAGTGCTATTTGGCTTGATGTGGGTTGAAGTGGCGGGCTTAAATCCCCAGAACCAAGCAAGGCAGCTCATTGAAAGCGGCTTTGAAGTCCCCGGGCTTAGGAGAAACCCGAAAATACTAGAACAAGTACTCGCCAAGTACATATACCCACTAACCGTGCTCTCGTCAATCATAGTTGCGGCGATAGCAATAATAGCAGACGTACTTGGAGCATATGGCAGTGGCACGGGGCTGCTGCTAGCCATAGGCATACTCCAGCAGTACTACGCGCTCATAGCATACGAGAGGACACTAGAAGCGTACCCGGTGCTGAAGAGGCTTATTGGTAAGTAGCAAACCTGTGGACAAGCCCGTAGTAGAGATGAGTACTTTGCTTGCGTCACTAATAATTTTAATTGTTGTAGGTCACGTATACCTCTACCTCCTGCTATACTCGTTTATTAAGAAATCAAAGTTCTATGCTAGCCTGCTCAAACTGCATGAGCAAGCACGCAAAATTCCCAGCAAGGTTAAGACTAAGGGAGACTTGAGAAGAGCGAGGAAGTACATGCCATATGCAAGAGCTTTTAGAGGCAAGCTGACTAAGCTAATGCTCTTAAACCTAGCGCTCTTTACGGTAGTCTACATTTCAATGCTCTCATCTACGATGTACGTGTCTCGCATACTTGGCTTAGAATTTGTTGAGACGCCCATCATAATACCGTTCTTCACGAAAATAACGCCCGAAGGCAAGCTCTACGTGCACTTCTTAGTCATAGTGTTGCTTGCCCTACTGCTTTCAGTATACCCGATTTCAAGAGGAACTAAAGTAGCCGACTAGCAAGCTTGTCGAGGAGCCTTCAAGCCAAGGAGCCTAATAGCACTCCTTAACGGGGAAAGGACACCACTCCATGTTCTAACTACTTGTTACTGTGCTGTTGTGCTGCAGAGAAGCGAGGCACTTAAAACACGAGCTCTCGACAAGAGCTCAAAGCTCATGGAGCTATTTAAAAGCAGTTTGAATACTGAGAAGAAGTGATGACGAGCTCTTACAGAAGGGGGCTTACAAAATGCCACGCCCAAAGTTTAGAACCAGGAGCTGGAGGAGAATTAAAGTTACAACGCCGGGCGGACGTAGCACTATTCACTACGAGAAGAGGAGGCCTAGTAAGGCCAAGTGCGCTATCTGTGGCTCAGAGCTCCACGGAGTGCCTGCGCTAAGGCCGTACCAGCTGAGTAAACTGGCGAAGACCGAGAAAAGGCCGGAGAGGCCCTACGGAGGTTACATATGCCCCAGGTGCCTCGCGAGAGGACTTAGAGAAGCGGTAAGAGCGTCTTTGGCAGCCGGCTAACGCCTCTGCGAGTACGCCAGGTGTAGGCAGTTTTGGTGAAAATCGTAATTAGTGGTCCACCGGGAAGCGGCAAGACCACTCAGGCAAAGCTCATAGCAGAGCACTTCAACCTAGAGTACTTCTCGGCAGGGAGGATCTTCAGGGAAATAGCAGAGAAACGCGGTCTCAGCCTTGAAGAGCTGAGCATTCAGGCCTTGATGGATCCAAGCATAGACGTAGAAGTAGATAGAAGAACTCTTCAAGCAGCCGAAAAAGACAACATCGTAATAGATGGGCACCTGGCAGCATGGATTGTTTCCGACATAGTAGACTTCAGAATATACGTAACGGCACCACTAGCCCTCAGAGTTCTCAGAATAGCTTCGAGAGATGGAGTCCCCGTTGAGAAGGCTCTGCGGGAAACACTCGTGAGGGAGACTAGTCAAAAGCGTCGCTTCCTAGAGCAGTACGGAATAGAAATAGACGACTTATCTATTTTCGACCTCGTTATAAACACCAAGCAAATAGGTATTAGAGAAGCATTTGAAATCATTAAAAAAGCCCTGGAAAATAGGCTCTGAGAGGTGCGCCCGGGGCTGGGGTTTATGCCTGCAATAGAAGTAGGTAGAATATGCGTAAAAGTAGCAGGTAGAGAAGCTGGCAGGAAGTGCGTTATTGTAGACATAATTGACGAGAACTTCGTGCTGGTGACGGGTCCTAAGAGCTTGACGGGCGTTAAGAGAAGGAGGGCCAACATAAAGCACCTCGAGCCGACGGACAAAGTCGTGAAAATACCCAGGGGGGCCGGCGACGAAGAAGTATTAAAAGCGCTCGAAGAAGCCGGCTTAGTAGACTACATGAAGGAGAGAGTTAAGCCCAGGCTCTCGCCACTCGCGTAGTAGCATTTTAAGCTCTTGCATGGCTTGCTGCAGAACTCTGTTTTGGTGCATGGATTTGGGCCTTGTTGAGAAGGGCTTGGAATTCCTTGATAAAATCACGGAGAAAGCCGGCTACAAAAACAACTGGATTACAGTGAGAGAAGCTGATACCAACCCCGACTACGGAACACTTCCATACCAGAGGGAGATCAAGAATCACATTAACTTTGGAGTCATAAACTTGGACAAGCCGCCTGGACCTACTAGTCACGAAGTCGTGGCATGGGTTAAGAAAATATTGGGGGTTAGCAAGGCTGGGCACGGGGGCACCCTAGAACCCGCCTCTGCTTAAGCGGGGGCGGGTGGGGAAACCCCAAGGTAACGGGCGTACTGCCCATAGGACTGGCTAATAGCACAAAAGTCATAGGAAGTGTTGTGCATACCGTAAAAGAATACGTAATGGTCGTGCAACTACACAAAGCCGTGCGGCTCGAAGAAGTAGAAGAGGCTTTGAAGAACTTCAGAGGCAAAATATACCAAAAGCCCCCACTAAGATCGAGCGTCAAGCGCACTGTAAGGATAAAGACCATTTATGAAATCGAGGTGCTGGACTACAGAGACAACTTCTTGCTCTTGAGAGTGCTCTGCGATCCCGGTACTTACATGAGAAAGCTTGCACACGACCTAGGGCTACTGCTTGGTGTGGGGGCTCACATGAGGGAGTTGAGGAGGACGCGGACAGGCCCTTATAAAGAGGATGAGACGCTAGTAACGCTGCAAGAAGTCAGCGAAGCCGTCTACTTGTGGAAAACCAATGGAGACGAGAGGTACTTAAGGAGAGTAATACTGCCGGTTGAGACAAGCATAGTGCACTTGCCAAAAGTGCTAGTATTAGATACGGCGGTGGATGCCATAGCTCACGGAGCGAGCCTGGCTGCCCCCGGCGTTGCTAAGTTGACGAGCGACGTAGAAGCTGGAAAGACTGTCGCAATACTCACTCTGAAAGGAGAGCTCGTCGCGCTCGCCAAGGCGCTGAAAAACGCCGAGGAGATAGCCAAGGCGGACAAGGGCATCGTAGCGGAAGTTCAGAGAGTTGTGATGCCCCGCAATGTGTATCCAAAGTGCTGGAAGACGAGGGGCGCCCAGTAGTTGGCGCACTACTACAAGCCTGGCAGGGGACCCGGTAGGAAGGTCTTAATACCGCTGGTAGTACGTAACGTATCACTGCAGTTTGTGTCGTACTCCAGCCTCTTCTCGGGAACGAGAGTTGACGAGGGAACTCTACTGCTCCTCGAAAACATGATACTTCCAGATAGCGGGCTTGTGCTAGACGTTGGTTGCGGCTACGGAGTAATAGGAGTAACAGCTGCAAAGCTCAATCCGAAACTAAAGGTCTACATGACTGACATTAATCCACTCGCGGTAAAGGTCTCTAAGCTAAATGCCAGGCTCAATGGGGTTGAGGACCGCGTAGTAGTGCTTGAGGGAGACAGGTACGAGCCTGTCAAGGGAGTGCTCTTCAACGCAATATACTCCAACCCGCCCCTCTCGGCTGGAATGAAGGTAGTAGAAGACATAGTACTGGGAGCGCGAGAACACTTGGTTAGAGACGGGTTTGCGCAGTTCGTCTTAGCTAAGGGAGGGGAGTACCTGGCTCGGGAAGCTAGAAAAGTATATGGGCACGTCGAATCTATGAGCAAGAAGGGTTATATCCTCCTATATCTTAAACCATAATACTAGGGTAGCGGAGCCGGGGTGCCCGAGCGGCCCAAGGGGCTGGCCTTGAGAGCCAGTGGGGGGTACCCCCGCGCGGGTTCAAATCCCGCCCCCGGCGCTGCGCTCGCAAGCCAGCTTCCTCACTAGCCCCTACCAATCCTCTGCCTAAAAACTCGCGAATCTCCGCGAAGAGGCCCAAGAGAGCACTTAACGTAGCGAGGCATGTACAAAATAATAACCGGGTTGCTGGTTGATACTAGCGAGCCCGGGATATGGCAGGTGAGCGGGATCCGCGCGCTAGCAGTTACGCTCGTCTTCATGCTTCTGCTCGGGTCAGGCGCGATCAGTCCCAAAACTACAGGGTACTACTGCACAGTGCTATACTTCTTCAATGGCATAGTAGTGCGCACTTCTCAAATTAATGAAACGCTCCTCTTAGAGACACCGCGCAACCTCACTCTCGAAGAGGGCTTTACCCAGGAGGTGTACCACTTAATCTCCTACAACGTGGTTTACAACGAGACGGCTAAGGCGTTCGCATTTAACGTCTCCGAAGCCGGCTATTTCGAAGGCTTCTTTGTTAGCAAGGTTGTCACTTGCACCAGGCCCTTTGGAGAGGTCTCCAACTACGTTAGCGCGGCTCTCAGAAACCCGAGGTACATGCCACCCATAAGTGGGGAAATACCCGAAAGCACGCGCTCCTACTTGAGAGAACCCTATTCAAAGGTGGTCGAGGTAGTTAAGCCGGCTTATGAAAACTGGTTCCGCGGGCTTTATAATTTTGATGTGAGGGAAGCGAGTATTCTCGGAATCGCAGTCACGGCTGCTTACTTCATCTATGGCGGGTTTTTCATAAAGTACGACCCAAGCGCCCTCCCAAGAAGTATCGACGAGGTTTTAGAGCAGAAGAGGGGCGATTGCGACGACATGTCGCGCGTACTAATAGAGCTGCTAAACGCCTATGGAATACCAGCACTAATGGCAACGGGCTATACCTACATAAGCGGCTTCAACTATACTGCTCCCATAGAGAACGTCACGTACAGGTTCATAGGCAACGGGCCCCACGGCTACGTAATGGCCTACATACCGGGCCTCGGCTGGGTATCACTAGACTTCCTCGCAGGCTCTCTGCTTGAGCGCCCATTTGTCTTCGATGGCTACACGAGAGAAACTAGCGTTAGCAGGGAGGCCTTAAAGGAGTTCGTAGATTTACACAAGCGAATTAATGCTACGCAGGTAATTGCCGTTTTTACAGAGGACGAGCTGAGCAGAGCACTGGGGAGCCCCCTGACTCTCAAAAGCGCTCTAGAGTACTTTAACGTAGTGGTAAAAGGCGAGGTGAGCGAAAGAGCGACTACAACTATAGTAACGCAAGAGAGCATTGAAACCTCCGTCGAAACAGCAACAAGTAGTAGCCCGATAACAGAAGAAACCAGAACAACGCACCAGGTCACCACTCCTAGCCCCGAAGCCTGGTTGCCTACCTTACTTATACTGCTCGCAGCTCTTGCTGTCGCGGCGATGCTAATAGCAAAGCGCGCAATTCTCCGTCGCTGAATAGAAAGCTCTGACTTGAGAAGCCGGGTACCACTTATAGAAGGGCCTTGATGCGTAACTGAGGGGTAGTGATTAGTTTCTTGCGAGCCGGGAAAAAGAGCTAGTCATCAGAGGATTTCGGGAGCGCGAGTGCTATATGGGCTTGGTAAAGCCCCACTTTTCTAGTGCCTTGGCGAGTTCTTTGTGAGTTTTCGCGTATTCTTCTAGTGGTATGCCCTTGCTTATTGCTTCTAGCGCCTGCCTCACGGCAGCTGCGCCGGCTCTCGGGCCGTCCGGGTGTCCTATAACTCCTCCACCAATTTGCAGGACAAGGTCTTTTCCAAGCGCTTCGATAACAGGTGGCAGAATGCCTGGGTGTAGACCGCCCGACGATACAGGTACAGCTGGCTTAATGTGGTACATTGGCTGCTCGAGGTGGAATAAGTCGTCGGGGTCTGGCTTGAAGTGCTCCTCGCGAAGAATTCTGGCGTACCGCACTACGTCCACTTTCTCGCCTTCCAGCTTTCCATAGCCGGCTGTGCCCACGTGGAGCTGGTCTACGCCTATGACTCTGTAGAGCTTGGCAAGCACGAACATCGAAATTCCATGATACTTGTTCCTGGTGAACGCGGCGTGCATTGCTCTGTGTGCGTGTATAGCTAGGCCGTACTCTTCTGCGAGGTCTCTGATATAAGTGAGCGCGCTCCAGCCAGCTATTACCACATCTACCATTATGTATGGATTGCCGTAGTCCGCCACTAGCTTTAACCTCCTTTCCATTTCTCTTACATCGGCTGTTATGTTGGCAAACCAAACCTTCCTCTCACCAGTTTCCTTCTCGACTTTGTCTATGACCTTCATTATTGCCTTTGCTCTGGCCTCAAACCTGCAGAAGCTTGGGCTGGCGAGGTTTTCGTCGTCTTTGATGTAGTCTAGGCCCCCTCCCAGTATCTCGTAGGCGAGCTTCTCGACTTCTTCAGCTGTGTAGCCCTCTTTGGGCTTTGGAACGGTACCCACTATTGGCCTGTCGTAGACCTTGAATATGTCTCTTACTCCCTTAATGCCCTTACTAGGTCCCTTGAAGTACTCGAGGAACTTCTTGGGCAAGTAGAGGTCTTCGAGCCTCAGTCCCGCAGCTCTCCTCATGCCAAATATGTTGCCGGCCACGCTTGCAAGGAACCCTGGCATGTTGCCCTCTTCAAATAACTCCACGGGGTAGGCCACTTTGACGAGGTAGGAGCCGTCGCCTAGATCTAGTATTTCGTACACCTTGCCGCTGAGCTTCTTTACCCTGTCAACGTCGTACCAGGGGTATAGCGTTGTCCACGTACCTGTGCTGCTCTCGGCTGCTACGCCGCTGGCGACTTCCTCTACTTTAAATCCTTGTGCTGGCGTAACTCTAAATACTGCTATTACGTCGTTGTCCAAGTCTGGAGTGTAGCCGGGCATCAAGTACTCGTAGTAGGACTCAAATGGATACCTCTTAGCTA
Source organism: Desulfurococcaceae archaeon (assembly GCA_049970695.1). Classification (GTDB taxonomy): domain Archaea; phylum Thermoproteota; class Thermoprotei_A; order Sulfolobales; family Desulfurococcaceae; genus UBA285. The sequence continues at coordinate 8,696 of JBMFML010000003.1, read as the reverse complement.
CAGAACTCATGGACTACACCCCCGTAGCTTGTGCCGGTATAAATCCCTGAAATGACTTATAAGCATTAACCAGCAGGGGCTTAAGGCCTGCGATTCATGGATGAGGAGAAGGTAATTTACACAAGGCAGGGAGTTTACGACGCGCTAGAGCACACGGGAGACGTCTACATCAGGGCGAGAGGTAAGAGCGTAATCGAGCTCCTCGAAAACAGCGGTATAGCGCTCTTCGACACTATGGTCGACACGCTGAAGGTCGAGCCGGTAGTAGAAAGGGTCGTCGAGGCCTCGGGCTTTGACATGGAGAGCTTGCTGTACAAGTGGCTCGAGGAGCTGCTGATACTCTACTACAGCGAGAACTTAGTGTGCAGAGACGTGGTGGTTGAAGAGTTCAGGATTAGGCGCGTAGACAGCGACTTAGAGTATAGTGTTCGTGGGAGGGCCCGCTGCGAGAAGTTCAGCCACGAAAAGCACGAGCCCAGGGTCGAGGTCAAGTCCCCCACTTACAGCTTAATGAGGGTTTTGAAGACCGAGGACGAGTGGGTCGCCTATTTTGTACTGGACATATAGCTGCCGTAGCTTTTTCGAGCACTTCTCGCAGAAGTACCGCGTCTTCTCGTCTACTTCTACTATGCTGTTACTAAATCTCATGACGCACTTGGGATTATCGCAGTGCTCGAGCCCCAGTAAGTGTCCTAGCTCGTGCACTACTTCCTTTACGAGGCGCTCGTAGTACAGGTTGTAGTCCGGCTTCTCGCCGTAGAACTCGGGCTTTAGTCTCTTAGTGAAGACTGCGGCGACTCCGTAAGCAGGGCCGGCCTCTCCAAAGACGAAGTTTAAGCCGTGTTCAAAGCCGTCTAGGTACCCGATTGCCACTACGTATACTCCCCTGAGCGGGCCAAGCTGCTGAAAGTAGTCCTTCACGTACTTTACTAAGCAGCCTGCGTGGTACTGGAGCCTTTCCCAGTCGAAGCACTTAATTGGCACCTTGAGCTTGTTTGGCCAAACACTCACTTCAGCCTCTAGCCCAGCCTCTCTAAGCACTTCTCGCGTGCTTGCCGCGAGGCCGTCTAGGAACTCCACCACTCCACGGCTCGTTAGTGGAACTAGCAATACGTGTATCAAAGTGACCACGCTTACAGGGGGATTTGGGGGCTTCGCGATACAGAGTACCCTGGTTTTGGCTAATTTAAGTTTTTTGAGCAGTGGAGACAGGGTGTGGAGTGCCGCCGCGGGGATTTGAACCCCGGACATCCCGGTCTTCAGCCGGGCGCTCTCCCGGGCTGAGCTACGGCGGCGCCACCACTTTACTTGTAGTAATCAAGTGACTTATAAAAATCTTGCTACGAGAACATACACCCTCAAGTTAGGCTTTTAATCACAAAGTCTCTAGTATTAGCAGGGGTGCCTCCTCTGTGCTGGCCGCCATACTGGCTGGAGGCCTGGGCAAGAGGCTTCGGCCCTACACCGAGGACCACCCCAAGCCCATGGTTATGGTAAACGGCAAGCCGCTGCTCGAGTGGCAAATACTCTGGCTCAAGAAGCACGGCATTAAAGAAGTCGTGCTGCTCGTTGGCTACAAGAAGGAGAAGATAATTGAGTACTTTGGCAGCGGCGCGAGGCTCGGAGTCAAGATAACCTACGTAGTCGAGGACGAGCCCCTGGGCACTGGGGGCGCCGTGAAGAACGCCGAGCACGTTTTGAGTAAAGAAGAGTTCTTCCTGCTCCTCAATGGAGATGTGCTGACAAACCTGGACCCCACGCTGCTAGTCAAGAAGCTATACTCTAGCAAGAGCTGCCTCGGAGTCATCGCCACAATACCCCTTCCAAGCCCCTACGGAGTCCTCGAAATAGGCGAAGACGGAGAAACCGTAAAGGGCTTTGTGGAGAAGCCCGTGCTCAGAGACTACTGGATAAACGCGGGCGTCTACGCGCTGAGGCGAGAAGCGCTAAAGTACTTCCCAGCTGTCGGAGATGCCGAGAGAGCGGCCTTCCCGGCAATGGCGAGAGACGGCGTGCTCTGCGCTGTCAAGTACACGGGCGCCTTCTGGAAGGCTATTGACACGTTCAAAGACCTCGAAGAAGCCGAGAGGGCCGTTAAAGAAGTACTCGAGCAGTAGTCGAGGCGCGTCAGCACTTCCAGCGCTCTTCATCGCTTAGCTCGCGAGACCCTCTTCTCATCACATTGTGTTTTGATGCCACAGGCCCCTAAAGAAGTCTTTTAAGCCAGCAGCGCATTATAAGGAATGGCGGCGGTCGTCTAGCCTGGACTAGGACGCCGGCCCTCCAAGCCGGAGATCCCGGGTTCAAATCCCGGCCGCCGCACTGCACCCTACGGTGCAGGCGATACGGTTATTTCGGCTGTGACTCCCGCGCCGTAGTAGTAAGGCACAATGACCTCTACTCCCACTATGATGTAGGCCTCGTTGAGGGCGAGGTCTGAGAGGCCTAGCTCTACGGTGTAAGTCCTGTTGAGCCACGCCCCTGTCGGCACAACTGCGTAGCCCCCTCCGAGAACCACTCTCTTGAGCCACGAAGCGCTCACGCAGACTTGGAGTGAGGTGCTTAGGTAGCAGTTCTGGTGTATCGTCACGGGGTCTGGCAGGCTGTACTTCACCTCGTACACGTAGGCAACAGCCACCACGCTGGCGTTGACGGGGGCGTAGGCGAGCGGCTTCACGGAGACCCCCACTGCGAACTTCACAGAGGGCTCTCCGCTGACCCTAATCACTCTGTAGACCTGGAAGTACCACCTAACAGAGGAGTCGCCGGTTGGTGGTGCGTAGACCGTGACGCTGCTGCCGCTCGTAGCGAAGTGGGATGTGCTGCGGTTGTACGTTAGGAAGTTCAGCGTGTAGGTCTGAGCTGGCTGCGCCAAATTGCACACATCCGAGTACAGCCCCTCGTTGAACTCGCACACAGCAGGCCCCGGAGACACCAGTATGGAGTAATCGGAGCCGAGGGCCTTCCCAACGTAGAGCTTGTAGCCCAGGTCCCACAGCACGCTCCAGCCATTGCCAGTGCTGTTGCCGCCCGCCGAGCTAATGTACCTTATCAGCTCCTCGTCGACGTAGACCTTGTTCTTGATGTAGTCCGGGGCCCTCGCGAGGCCGGGATCCAGCCTGGGCACGTAGTAGTACGTGAGGCCCTTGTTCGACGTCACGTATATGAGCGCCTGCGATTTAGGAGCAGGGATCCCCACTTCTAGTTCCCCCGTGGCGAGCTTGCCCACTTGGGCCTCGTAAATGAGGCTTCCACTAGCGTCTTCAACGACGACGCTCTCAACATATATGGGGACTAGGGGCACTACTACGAGCTTCAAGTAGCTCTCGTTCACGTACTTCAGTGAGAGGACTGGTGGGTAGGCTACTTGGTGTAGCTTCTCGAGCCCCTCGCTGACTTGCTCGCTTACGCTTTTAGCGGCGTTTGTGAAGACTACGTGGGCACTAACTATTAAACCTACTATTAAGGCCACGAGCAGATAACCTCCAACCACAGACTCTACGCCGCGCACGCCGAAGCACCCACTGAGGGCACAGGCTATAAAGGAGGAGAGTAGCGCGAAACTGTGAGCAAGCTCCGCGGCTTCAAATTCTGCAGGTGCGTGGGCTCGTTGTAACACTTAAATTCTGGCCCCTCGACTACAAACGTGGGGTGAGCTCGTGTCGAGAACGCCCAAAGCATTACTAGCACTACTGGTAGCGGCACTAATCCTACTACCCACGACACCAGTTGCAGAGTCCCTAAGCCTCGCACCAGTGCACGGGTACTCCAGAGCCTACGTCAGCCCAGTACTCTTAGAAGACGAGTTCTGGAGGCATGGGGCCTACGTAGAAGACCCCGCCCTCCTCGCCTTTAGAGAGCCTGTTGGAGAACTGGTGGAGAAAGCGAGGGGCATCGAGGTTGGGCAGGTCGTAGTGGTCATGGACAAGAGCACCCCCGCGACGATCCTGAGGGGGAGAGTCAAGGGCTTAGTGGCCCTGCTGCCAACACACCTCTACAACATTGCCGTAGTGGTTATCACCAGGGAGCAGCTCGCAGAGCTCGCCCACACTCCGGGAGTTCTGGCAGTGCTGCCAGACATCAGGCTTGACGCGCTCGTGAACAAAGAGCAGAGAGCCCTGAGCAGCGTGTTGGAGCTAGAAGGCCTTAGTGAAGTGCTTCAAGTGGGCGGCGGCGCGGCTGGTGGACACCACTACACGCTGAATATTACCGGAGCGCTAGACGTGTGGCTCGAGTACAAGATTAGAGGCGAGAACGTCACAATAGCGATCATAGACACAGGCGTGGACTACGGCTCGCCGGGACTCGGCCTAGAAGCCGTAGCGAGAGACGAAAGGGGCCTGCCGCTAATATTTGACGCCAGCAGCCTGGGCCTCGTGCTGACGCCAGTTGAGGCTGTAGACACAGGCGACGGCTACATATACGTCGACCCCGCGAAGCTCTACGTGTTCTTCCCACCGTACTACGTGTATAGGTGGACAAATGCCCTTTACGTTAGCATTTCTGGCTGTGCTCGGTACGCGGGTTTTGTGCCATTCCCGGCAGACAACAAGTGGTATGTTGGGAACATATCGCGGAGCGGCGTAGTGAAGTTTGGGCTTTTGCTGCAGTACGTGTCTGCATCTATTGGGGGAGTTAGCTCGACAATATACTACACTGTACCAGTAATACTCGTTGATAGCAATGGAGACGGATTCTACGACACGCTCTACGCCGACACCTCAACAGCGCTCTACCTACTCAGACTAGCCCTTGGAAGATGTGGGGTCACAATACCTGGAGCAGTGGGCTTAAGGCCAGACTTCTCGTTTGCCGATGAAGAGCCCGTGACATACGGCAGAGAGGTAATTGCGAGGGACTTGAACGGCGATGGGCTGAGCGACTACTCGGTTGGTGCGCTGGCTGGTTACGTGTACGACGCTGCATTCGCAATAATCCTGGAGAAAATCGGCTACTGGAAGGAGGTAATGCCGGGAACAGGACCTCTCAGAGGTTACAGCACTTATGGCGTGCTAGCACGCGAGACCTGGAGTGGAGAGCCCGTAGCACTCATATGGCCGGGCCTCGACCCCCGCGGCGACTACGCCGTGATACAGTACGACTACCACAGCCACGGCACATTCTGTGCTACCACGGCTGCCGGCAGAGACTACTACGCTGAGACAGGCTACGGCGTTAGGAGCATGGCTGGGCAAGCACCAGCCGCGAAGATAGCGGCTTCGCCTGCACTTTACTTTGGCACGGTGGCGGTCTCCGTCTACTTCTTCTCGGGCTTCGACTTGAAGACGCCTTATGGCGAGGGATCGGTCTACCTGTGGCCAGCTCTGCTGACAAACCCGTGGATAGCATTTGAGGGGTGGACTTGGAGCTGGACCTACACAGGGCTGCACCAAGTAGACATCACGAGCAACTCCTATGGCATTAGCGGCTGGGCATTGTGGGGCTGGAGCAGTGGAATGGACCCCGAGAGCCTCGTATTCGACTACACGACGCTGACATCGGGAACAGCACACTTCATCGCTGTAGGCAACGGCGGCCCTGGCTACGGCACAATAGCCTCGCCTGCAGCATCGTCGCTCTCAATAAGCGTTGGAGCTGCAACGGAGTTCACTTACAGGCCTATATACGGCTACGCGTGGCCCGGCTCAAGTAGGCAAGTCATAAGCTGGAGCAACCGCGGGCCAACGGAGCTCGGCGTTGTCAAGCCGGATGTAGTGGCCGTTGGATCCTTTGCCTGGGCTGTTGGCAGGACCTGGCAGGCCCTCGCCTACAGGACGCTCGACGGGAGCAAAGTCCACGCGCTCTTCAGCGGCACGAGCCAGGCTACTCCAATGGCTGCTGGTGTCGGTGCACTGGTTGTCTCGGCTTACAAGTCGAGGTACGGCAGCAGGATTCCGGCCTACTTGCTGAAGACAGTATTAATGAACAATGCCGTGGACATGGGCTTTGACGAGCTCTCGCAGGGAGCGGGCTTTGTAAACGCGTATAGAGCCGTTAAGGCCCTGCTAGACGAGTCGTACCCTAAGGTCTACTCCAGGGACTTCTTAAAAGACGTGCTCTCAGAGCTCCAGAGCAGCTATACTAGCGTGCTCTATGGCGCTAGCCCCGCGGGGAGCTGGTTTGAGCCAAAGATATTCATACCAGAAGTCTCCACATACGAAACTGCCACTCGGAGACTAACCATTGAGGGAGGGGGAGTCTACAAGCTCTACTCAGTGAGGCTCGAAGCGCTCGAAGCCAAGGGGCTCTGCGAAGTCGTGAGAGGTGTAATTGAAAAAGAAGTGGTGACTTCGTGCACTGGCGGCAGCATTAAGCTCAACATAACGGCTTCAGCTGTTTACGGGCACCTAGTGCTCAGCATTGATGAGCTGAAGAAGTACGATTACTTTGAAATAGAAGTGGTCTACCCATTTGAGTACTTCGAGACTGGTGGGAGAGCGGGGCCCTACAACAACACTATACCAGTAAGCGTCCTTGAAATGGCCTACTGGATTGACGTGGGAGCTGATGGAGTGTTCTCGTGGCTCGAGACAGCCAGAATGTACTACGACATACGCGGAGCAAACGCTCTGAGAATACAAGTCGGCAACTTAGAGGGGCAGCTCAGGGAAATAGAGCACTTGGCCAGGGCGTACATGGGCGTAGACCCAACAAAGCTTCCGAGATACCTCGTCATTAGGCTGGGCGTGAGTGGTGCTACGTTTAGAGGAGAACTACCTGTAAAAGCGAGAATTGTTGGGTACAAGTACAAGCCGTGGGACGACGTATTCGTAACGCCCTCGAGGCTAGCCCTCACGGGCAGGGAAAAAGCTGATGTAAGCGTATTTATCAGAGCACCTCTAAACCCGGGCTTCTACAGTGGCTACATAGTAGTTGAGGAAACCACAAGAGGGCTAAAGATGCTAGTACCAGTATCGTTCTTCGTGCCGCTCGAGCTGAGAACAGAATCCGTCTACGCCATTAGGCCATTTGCAGAGGCAACTCCAATGAAAAACACGTACTTGAGGGGGGCGTTTGACTACACGTGGCGCTACGAGTCTGGAGACTGGAGGGTATTTAAGGTAAAGGCGTTGCCAGCGCTAAGGGGCCTCTGGGCAATTGGAGTTCGGGTAACGTGGCCTATTCACGACAAGCCGGAGTACGCTAGCAACTTAGATGTGCACGTCTACGGGACGTACACGTACTACATGGTCGACAAGGAGACCCTGAAGGTATACGAGTACAAAGTAGAGGGAGTGCAGCTAGCTGCAGAGCTCACGAGAGACCCGAGAGGTGGGGGTGGCTATAATCCAACTAGGTTCTGGGACAGCGCGAAGCCGGGCCTTTCACTCGTGGTTGCACCAGCCACTATACCGGGAGTCTACAGAGTCGTAGTGAGGAACATACAGTTCAGGGGAGTAGAGTTCAGCGAGCCGTTCACCCTCGAGGTAGTCCCAGTAGTGTCGAGAGTAGTAGTGTTCGGCTACGGCGCAGTGCTGAACGAGTACGACTTTGAAGCAGTCATTAGAGTGCCTGCTGCAGCCTATGCAGCACTGCTACCGCAAAACATTACCGCAGTAAACGAGGGAGTGGTCTACAACGCCACGGGGGCCTTCTACATACCAAGCCTAGTAGACTATGGAGTAATAGTAGTCGTGAAGGAGGTGAAGCTCGTCGGCAGCGAGCTCAGAGCGGTAGGCACTATTAGAGTCAGCGGCGTTGGAAGAGGCACGTACACAATACCGCTAAATGCAACAATGCAGGCACCAGTAACGAGCTGCGGCTGGATAGACAACGCGACGAGGAGAGCGTACTTCGAGTGGTACTACATACCACTACTCCTAAGCCTCAGGATAGGCTAAACCCAGGTAGCAGACACCTTTTTTCTCCCATTCTCTCAAGCCATTGTATACACGTCCTTGCCTAGAACACGGGAAGTGTAGACACGGGGTTTAAATACAGCCCCCCATATACTACCAAGACCGGGTGAACCTGGCGTGGACAACAAGACCATACCGACTCTAGCACTAGCTCTAATACTATTTGGATTAATAGCGCCACTACTAGTAGCAATCACCGCGCCCACCGTCGAGGCAGCCAGAGGAGGGCCCCAACTAGCAGCGGTACAATGCGACCTCACTAAATTCACCTGCACCAACATTAAGCTAGCCAGCTACAATGTCTCAATCAGGGCTGGAGACGTAGTTGTAGCAGCAGTCGACAATGATACGGCTTATGCAGGCTGGTACTTCGCGCTGGTCTTTAGAATCAACGATACTTGGCTAGTAAGCTTTGACGGCGCTTGGTTCGACCTGGTCATAAGCAAGGACGGCTACTCGGCTTTCGGCCCGGAGGACATTACCTACGCTAGGGGGTTCAGAGTAGTAGACCTATTGGGGTCGCCGAAGAACGTGACTATAGAGAACCCAGTGCTACTGGGTGGCAGGGCCAACTTCACTATTGGCAAGTTCACTATAGCAGGCACTGACTACTACATGGTTGTTGGGCCAGTGCCATTTGACATCACGCCCCTGTACAAGTACATCAAGGTGTTTGATGGAATTGCGAGCCAAGTAGCAGTCTCCCAGCAGACCCTAGTGATACTCCCATCAGTCGCGATAGAGCCCACTCGGGGTCCACCTGGCAGAGAAGTCGTAGTGAAGGGCGTTGCGCTCCTACCCAACGAGCTGGTAAACATATCATATATCGACGCCAAG
>JBMFML010000002.1:0-183863 GCA_049970695.1 Desulfurococcaceae archaeon | reverse complement strand
GCCGTCCGCCACGCCCCGCAGCGGCGGGGCGTACGACTCCCATGGCTTAGCCCCACCCCGATAGCGGTCGGGGCCGGCAGGATCAACCGGAGTTACGGCCGCAGGGGCGGCCCGGGCTTCTAGGGCCTGCACGGCTGGGCCTACCTCCGTCGGACCCGATGCACAGGGGGGTAGCCACCCCCCTGGCATGTCGGGTCCCCACGATAAGTGCAGGGATCCACTACTCTCTTGTAGCGTTGGGGGTTTATAAACACTTCCCGTTAATAAGCCGCTCTCCAGTTCTTGGGCTATTTGCGCCGATGTGGGTGGTTTGTAGGGGCTTTTTTGCTGCTGGTAGGTCTCGTGTGCCCGCGGCAGGAGGCCGGCTTTTCACGCGCTGGGCTTAGCCCAGCGTCTAAGCGACGCCGCCGCCGGGAGTGCCGCGGGCCACTGTCTAGTTACTTTAACTACCCTTATAGGCGTTTCAAGACACGCGGGAGCTCTAGGAGGCTCTCGACAGTAATTCGTGGTGTGCAGCTCCACGAAGAGGTTCCTCTGCGCTTCCTGTCCACGAGCACGAAGTCCACGCCTGCACGCTGGGCTGCTACGCAGTCTACTTCTCTATCACCAGCGTAAACCGCCTCCTGCGAACTTGCATTGCTCGCCTCCAGGACCCTCAACAGCACATCTGGCTCGGGCTTCCCCCTCACGCCAGGCCCCACGCCCAGCACTACACTGAAGTACCCGAGCACGCCAAAGTACTCGAGAAACTCAACTATCCTCTCTGTAACTGCCGAAGACGCTACAGCCAGCTTAAAGCCCATGCCCCTCAGCTCCTCTAGAGCAGGCTTAACGTCTGGGAACAGCCTGACCATTCTACGCCAGTTCTCCCTCGCAATCCTCCTCCTGACTTCAAGGAACTCTTCGACAACGCTCTCAGAAGCACCCGCGGACTTAAGAACCCTCTCGACAACCACCTCTAGCGGCAAACCAATGGACTCTCTGACGAGCTCGGGGTCTATGCCCACTCCCACAAGCCTGCCAGCTTCAACAAAGCTCCATACAATGAAGTCCTCGCTATCAATTAGCGTGCCATCTAGGTCGAACACTACTAGCTTCTTCAATTGGCACACCACTACGCCAGTAATCACGAGCTGCTTAGAGGTAAAACGAAGCAGGGCACTTAAAAAGCAGGGAAGAGTGCGAGCAGCGCTTCCAGACTGGCCTACCTCGTTTAAGCGACTATAACTGGTTCCGAGGCTTTTTTGAGGCTCCGGCGAGTGTGGAAAAGAAGTGCGCTAAAAACACTACTGCGAGATTTAAGGTATTACCACTTGCCTCCCAGCGACTTCGCCGCGTTCAAGCTTCTCGAAGGCGTTGTTTATTTCTTCAAGCCTTACCTTGACTACCAGCTCTCTGTATTTTACAAGCCCTCTCTTGGCCAAATCCACTACTTCGTGGAGCTCCTTAATATTGCCCCACAGCGAGCCGAGGATCGAGACCTCCTTAGTCACTAAGTCGTGTATAGGTATTTGAGGGCCCAGTGGGCTGTGAAGCCCTACAACAACGTATACGCCCTTGCCGCCAAGCACCTTTAAGTAAGTCTCGAGAGTCTTTGAAGAGCCAACGAAGTCTAGTACGCCCCTAACCCCCTTGCCCCTAGTGACCTTACTAATTTCATCCAAAACGCTGACTTTACTGGCGTTTAGCAACAGGTCTTCCGGGTCTAGCCTTACTACTCGAGATGCTAGTTGAAGCGCTTCCTCCCTGACATCTACCAGGATGACTCTGGCGTTTAGAATGAGCTTTGCATACTGTGCACCAAACAGTCCAAGTCCACCCAAGCCCACGACGACGACGTAATCGTCTGGCGAAACATGGGGCTTGAGCTTCTTGACAGCGCGGTATGGTGTTAAGCCTGCATCTGTAAGCACAGAAGCGGCTGCGAGGTCCTCTATGTTGTGGGCGGGCACCAAGAACTTGTAACTCGGCACGTATAGGTACTCGGAGTAGCCCCCATTGTACTTGATAATGCCCGGCCAGACCGGGGTCTTCGACAGTTGCTGATCTCCCGTAAGCGTGTACTCGTCCTCAACCTCGTACCAGCCGCCAAAGACGAGCACCGGCGTACCTTCTCTCAGCTCTTCAGGGACCTTCTCCCCCCTCGCGTAGACGACGCCACTATTTTCATGCCCCAGGACTATTGGGAGCGGCGTGGGTAACCCGGGGAGCTCTCCCCTCAGCAGGTGCAAGTCGCTGTGGCAAACCCCTGCACCTGCAATTTTGACAACTACGGCTTCTCCCCGCGGCTCAGGCACTTCAATGTACTCAATAGAGAGTGGCTGATTATACGCCTTCATAACAGCTGCGCGGGACTTCAAGGCCGTCGCCCCCGTAAACCACTATTCTTTGTAGAGCTAAATTACTTTTCGTAGAGCTAGATGCCTAAAGCCCAGTTGTACTGAACCGCGAGGGTGTCATGGCAGGACTCGCTAATATTGAAACGCCCCCTCTCTACACGAATCAATTGTGATGTAACTAGTTGAGCGGGGGTTTGCTTTCGACCAAAGCCGTATGGAGGGGTGGTTGTAGTGTTTCCTTCACGGTTCTAAAGACTATGCTGGTTCTGGTCTGCTTTATGTGCGGGTGTTGGAGCAGCCACTTAACGAATTGATCTAATTCGCTTATGGACTTGAAAATAGCTATTATAGCTACGTCGAACTCCCCAGTAATGTCATAGACGGCAAGGACGTTGGGGTGCGAGGCAACGTGCTTCTCGACGTCAATAATGTGCTTACCCTCTACATTGGCAAGAATTAGCGCCTTAACCTGGTAGCCCAGCTTTTCGTAGTCTACCAGAGCAGTAAACCCCTTTATCACGCCTTTCTGCAGCATTTTCCTAATTCTCTCGTGCACTGTTGAAACAGGCCTGCCGACTTTTTCTGAAACTTCTCTCAGGCTAGCCCGCCCATTGCGCTGAAGAATTTCCAGCACCTTCAGGTCTAGCTCGTCTACTACATCCGAATCCTTTCTGGAAGCCCTCATAAGTGAACCACGTGATTTACTAGTAGTCCGCCTGCCTGCTTATAAATCTTTCGGTGACTCCACTGGGTTCTGTGGTAACAATGCCGATGCAGATTAAGACGCTAAGAATACTCTTTACAGACCTGCTGGGAGTGCACAGAGAAGTAGTAGCCCTTGGGCGCGTAGATTGCTCAGACGCGGTTATTGGTGTTGATGGATCAAGCCTGTACGGCTATGCAAGAGTAGAAAAGAGCGACGTCTTTGTAGCGCCAGCGAGTAGTAGCTGCATTGACATAGGCGAGGATGGGGAGGTCTTTGCTACTGGCGTTGTTTGCCTCGACTCTAGGTGCCGAAATAGACACCCATTCGACCCCAGAATGGTGCTTGAAAGGGCCGTGAACTACTTGAGCACGCAAGGCTATGACGCGCTCGTGGGAGTAGAGCTAGAGTTCTACGTCGTGAAGAGCCTGGCGGTGTCTGTAGATAAGGCTAGCCAAGAACTACGCGCAGAGCCCTTGACCATGAACTTTGATGGTGTAAAAGATTACGCAAAGCCCCTTGCAAGTCCCGCAGATGCGTGTGTTGTTGAAGCCGCAGCAAAGTACTTAGGTGGAGTGGCTGTTCAAAAAGTTCACAGAGAAAACGGCCACCTGGGCCAGTATGAGGTGTCGCTTGGTTCTAAAACGCCTGTGGAAGCAGGCGATAGCATACTTTTATCGATAAATCTCTTGAGAAGGGCTCTCAGAAGGAAGGGGCTTGTAGCAATATTTTTGCCAAAACCGTTTTCCCACGACTACGGCAGCGGGCTCCACGTACACGTAAGCCTGTGGAAGGACGGAGTCAACTTATTTGCTAGTAGCAGAGACGAGCTTCTCTACTTCATTGGCGGGCTACTAGAGCACTCGCAAAGCCTTGCAGCACTTACAAATCCCAGCGTGAACAGCTATAGAAGGCTCGTTGAGGGCTACGAAGCGCCTGTTTACGCGTCTTGGGGTGTTGCGAACAGGACAACCATGATCAGAGTGCCCGCTGAGGGCGGCAGAGTAGAGGTCAGAAACCCTGATGCCTCAATGAGCCCCTACTTCGGCATTGCTGCAATACTCTTAGCAGGGCTGGACGGCCTCAAGAAGAAAATAAGCCCAGGCGATCCAATAGACTACAATGTCTATGTAAACAACAGAGGCTTGAAAAGGCTACCGAGAAGCCTCGAGGAAGCCCTAGATAGCCTCGAACTCGACAACGAGTACCTCAAACCGGCGTTTCCAGCAGAGCTCATAGAGACTTATATAGAGCTTAAGCGCGCAGAAGCGAGGAGAGCGCGATCCACCCCGGCGCCAATGGATTACGCGCTTCTCTCACATCTCTTCTGAACAGCACCGTATTATTACACAATTGCACATGCTTAGCTGACAAGGGGGCCTGGGGCGCCTTTCAAGCCCCAGCATTAGCGTCGTGCTGCCTGCCGTGCACGCACTCCTTCAGAGGCCTTGATGGAGATCAACTTGTACTTCCTATACGCGGCTAAAGTGGCTATGGCGATTGTGTACATCGATATTGAGGCTGTTATTGGGGCTAGCCTGATACCCCACGGCGTGTAATTCAGCACTAGGCCTATCAAGGGCACTACTGCCAGCGAGAGACCTATTGATAGCGCAGCCCGCTCAAGGGGGGTTAGGCTCCTGCTCTCCGGGTACAGTGCCTCCACTAGTGCGTAGCCGGGAAGAAATAAGACGTAGAGCGCGCCAAGAACGTACCTAGCAGGAGTTAAGAACGCTGCAACCTCCGTGGCATACACTAGGAGTACCGCTGCAAGTGTCAAGCCTACTACTACCCAATACCACGCCGAGTAGTCGGGCCTTTTCATGTAGGATGCAAAGTCTCGAGGTGGGCTTGGATCGCGGAGTCCGAGCTCGCCGCTCTCAACCTTCTTCCAGATTTCGCGCAACACCTCGAGCCTTTTCCTGCCCCTCGCAACAAGCTTATGAACGTGCTCTTCGAGAGTCGGGCTGCTCACAATACATGCCCACTTAAAAGGCTGCTACTGCATTTATATGGCTTTTCGCGTTACGCGGGCTTTAAAGCACCTGGACTTCCGCAGCAGTAAAGCCTAAGAGAGCCCGCCACAGGATCGAATATGGGGGGTGTTCGTGGAGTATACCGCGCTTGAGAGCTTTATCCTCGCCAGGATTTCGAGGCATAAGATACCGGGGCTCTCGATAGCTCTCTTGAAGAATGGCGAAATCGTCTACGCGAGGGGCTTTGGGTTCAAAGACGTCGAGTCCGCGCAGCCACCAACACCGAGGACCAATTACTGCGTCGGCTCGGTCACCAAGGCTTTCACGGCTCTCGCAATAATGCAGCTGCAGGAGAAGGGGTTGCTGAGCGTTGAAGACCCCGTTAACAAGTACGTTGGCGTCGTAAAGTCCAGCGACATAAAGATACACCACTTGCTTACCCACACATCCGGCATACCTGCACTAGGCTATGCCGAGGCCTTAATTGAGGGCTACTACGAGCTTGGAGGCACGTGGCTCCCAATATCGTCGCCAGACGACGTACTGGCCTACATGAGTGATTACGAGTCTTGGCGCGTCTTCAAGCCCGGGGAGAGGTGGTTTTACCTCAACGAGGGCTACGTCATACTCGGAAAGATCATAGAGAAGGTTTCGGGGCTCGAGTACGAGGAGTACTTGAAGAAGCACGTCTTCGAGAAGCTCGGCATGGACAAGAGCTACTTCGGCAGGGAGGAGTATCTTAGAGACGCCGACAAGGCGACACCATACAAGGCTACACCAGAGGGCAGGCTTGTCAGAGCCGAACCCTTATTCGGAATTAAAGCCGATGGAGGCCTCTTCAGCAACGTCCTAGACCTGCTTAAGTTCGCCGAGATGATGGTGAGTAGGGGGATTTTCAGGGGAGTGGAAGTTGTCCGTGAGGAGAGCATAGAGCTTATGGAGAGGCCTCACGTCAAGCTACCCTACGAGTCTCCGACAAGCCGCTACTACGGCTATGGGCTCGTAATCCACGACGACTTTCATGGCAAGAAGCTGGTGGGGCACTCAGGCTCCGTATACGTCTACTCAGCCTACCTAGGCTATGTGCCGAGCGACAAGATAGCCGTGGCGGTTCTAGCCAATACCAGCACGTATCCCTTGTCACTCATAGGTGCCTACGCGTTGACAATGCTGATGGGCTTAAGGCCCGAGGAGGCCCTGCCCTTTATCAAGTACGAGAACTTGCTTGAAGCCATTAAAGGCTCTTACGTGGGGTACAGGGGATCCATAAGGCTCAACGTTAAGACCAGCGATGGAGCAGTAATAATAGAAAACCCCGTGAGGAAGACGCTACTCCCCGCTTTTCCAGCGAGAATCGAGGAGGGCTATGCGCTATTCTACGTGCAGGGCCTGGCTGCTAAAATCCCCGTGGAGTTTTACATCGAGAAAGACCGCGTAGTAATGATCTACGAGAGATATGTCATGCAAAAAGCGGGGTAATGCTTCTCCGCTAGTGCTGGGACAAGATGAGCTCTACGAACTCGGCTACCCCTAGGCCACTGGGTTTTGTTAAAACCACTTTGACGCTCTTTTTTAGCTCTTCATCGGCATTAGCAACTGCTGCTGAGAGACCGAGCTCGCTTAAAAACGAGGCATCCATGTAGCTGTCGCCGACGCCGGCTGCTTCGCTGGGGTCTACTCCAAGTACTTCGAGAACGTACTTAACGGCTTTTTTCTTGTCCACGTCGGCAGGCCTCACGTGCAGGGCATAACCGCTGTAGTCTACCGTGAAGCCGGGAAACGCTCTTTCCACGTACTCTTTCAGCTCTGCGAGCACCTCTCTCCACGCGCCTCTATAAGCGCTCTTGAGCTTTAGCGCGTATTCGTAGAGCCTGAAGGCGTTTTGCCAAGAGTTCTCGACATAAATACTATAGTTCTTCAAGAGCGCCTCGTAGGGCTCCCTTGCAGACTTCCTTGCCAGCGGTACTACTTGTTCGCCACCTAAGTAAACCAAGCAACCGCTTTCACCAATAGCCGGCCCATTTAAGCCCATGTATCTAGACAGCCCCACAACTATGGGAAGAGCGTTGCTCGACACGAGGACAACAGTAACGCCTCTCTCTACTGCCATTCTCAAGGCCTGCATAGCTTCTATACTGAGTCTATAAGTGGCCCTGCTTTCGGTCAGCGTGCCATCAACGTCTAAAAACAGCACTTTTATCCTCGGCAAGTTAAGATCCCCTTGCTGTGGGGCATTGCGCGCTTTTCATAGTGCATGCAAAAAAGATTAGGGATTAATAGGCGTGAATAGCGGCGCTCTCCATGCATAATTACGTCTTCAATACATAAGTGGGACGTAAATACTTGCACGTAAATTGCATGTAAGTATATAAGGCTTAGTGCGACATAGTAGCGCAAAGGGCCAGCGCACTCAGGTGCTTACGCTGTGGGCAATTACATGAACTTTGCTTTTATGTGCAGAGAAAAGCCCCCACCTATAAACGCGAGAGTTGCCGTGGTGGGCGCCGGTCCCGCAGGCCTGGGCGCAACAGGGTTCCTCGCTTGTCAAGGCTACGAAGTTGACGTCTACGACAAGCAGCCACTTCCAGGAGGTCTAATGCTGTTCGCAATACCGCCATGGCGCATACCTCCTGAGAGGGTACTAAATGGCGTTAAGAGGCTCGAGGAAGTGTTTGGCGTGAAGTTCGTGTTGAGGACTAAAATCTACGCGGGCGAGCCCGCGCACGAAGAGGGAGACGTGTTTGCCGAAAAGCACGTGAGCTTGGAAGACCTCATTGGAAACTACGACATGGTGCTTTTAGCAACTGGAACCTGGTCCTCTAAAGTACCCAAGATACCTGGCGTGAAATCCGAAGGAGTAGTCTCCGCACTAGAGTACCTCTACGAGTGGAGGATCTACGAGCTTGGCTACTCGAGCAAAAAACCTAGGCACGCCAAAAAAGTCGTCGTCATTGGCGCCGGCTACAGTGCAATAGATGTCGCAGAGAGGGCGCTAAAGCAGGGAGCTGAGACGTACGTGGTCTACAGAAGAACAGCAAAAGAAGCTCCAGCGGGTATTTACGAGATCGAGAAACTCAAGAGAAATGGAGCAACATTTATTGAACTAGCATCACCGCTAGAAGTAATCGTGGAAAACGGGGCAGCGAGAGCAGTGCGCTTTCAAAAAATGAGGCTTGGTCCACCTGATGAAACTGGGAGACCGGCACCTGTGCCTGTACCAGGCGAGGAGTTCACAATTGAGGCGGACCTCGTGGTGTTCGCGACTGGTGAAAGCGCCACGCCGCCACTATCAACTAGTGCTGCCAGCAAGCTCGGCATAGCCATATCGAAGCACGGAACCATTGAAGTCAACAAGATTATGCAAACCGGTAACCCAAAGGTTTTTGCAGCCGGAGACGTCGTTCACGGACCGAGCAGAATAGGCCCCGCACTTAAGAGCGGGCTATTTGCTGCCCGCTTCATGCACAACTGGTTCCTGGCTAAGAAGGGCAAGAGCGCTGTTGCAGTGGTGATTTAAATGAGCAATCCTGGGCCCCGATACCTCAGAGTAATAGACCTTGGAGCCTGCATAGGCTGCGGCTCCTGCGAAGCGGTATGCGAGTTTCTACATGGAAGACCCTTCATCGTCGTCTACAGAACCAGCATTGGACTAGACATCCCAGTATCTTGTGCACACTGTGCAAGAGCTCCTTGCATAGAGGTGTGTCCTACAGGCGCTATGACGAGAGATAGGCAAGGGGCGGTGTACGTCATATCCAGCAGGTGTATTGGCTGCATGTCGTGCCTGTACGCCTGCCCCTTTGGTATTCCAGAACTAGACCCCGTCGCTAAAGTGTGCGTTAAATGCGACCTGTGCGCCGACCTGAGAGAAAAAGGCCTAGAGCCAGCGTGCAGCGCCATTTGCCCAGCCAACGCGATACTCTACGGCGAAGACGCCGTGGTATTCCAGCTTACTAAGAAGAAGACGGCAGAAGTCATGGCCAAGGCGAGGTTCGAGTTCGAGTTTCAAAGAAGCGTTTAGCACTGGGTTTTAAAAACATGACAGTGCCAGAACTAGCACTCGAGAGTGCAGCAAGAAATCACAAAACACTAATGGCCTTCAAAACCCTCATTTACACTTCACTTGCCTTCTTAACGTATCTCTTATACCTCCAAGGCTACATAGACCGCTTATCTCTAGTTTTCGGTCTCTTTTTCTCTGTCACGTGCCTTCTCATATCGCTCTACACAATTAGCTATGCTGAGTTGGCTGGCTACGAAAAAACGCTTCACTACTTAATAGACTCCTTCTTAGTCGCACTCATAGCGACATACGTAGCACCAAGCTTCATACTCCTAGTAACTACTTGGACTATTGCCGAGTTCCTCGGTTACATGGTAATTAAAAAAGGCGAGGAACACTCAATTGAGGGGCCGTTGACGTCTTCTCGCGGCTTTATCCTAACCTCTACGCTAACTTACGAGCTGTCTGTCTTCACGTTAATAGCGTTCAGTATGCTTGTTGCAACCGCAAACTTAGGCTATACTGCACTTATCACTCCATTTACGCGGATCCTGGCACTCGGCGAGCCCCCGCTATTCCTGCTGCCACTAATCTTGCTAGGATTTGTTACCAAGGCTGCTAACGTGCCTATGCACTTCTGGCTTCCCGGCGCTCACTCAAGCGCGCCTTCTCCAGGTTCTGCCGCGCTGAGTGGCTTAATGGTCTCTCTAGGCTATTACGGGCTTTACAGGGCTTTCGAGCTAACGCCTCCAAGAGGCTACGGAGTCCCTCTAGCCTGCGCTTTCATGGCCATGGGCTTAGTGACTACGGCATATGGTGGAATAATGGCAGCAAGGCAGCGCGACGTGAAAATGCTTCTAGCGTACTCTACCATTGCAACTAACGGGTTTATGTCAGTGGTTTTTGGCATGTACCTCGCGTATCCAAGCGACTTAACTAAGTACCTTCTCGTGCAGGGCATACTGGCACACGCCGCCTACAAGACAACGCTGTTTTGCGAAGCCGGGCTCGTCGAGACCTCGTATGGAAGCAGGTACGTTCATGGAATTAAAGGCATTATTGGAGTTCTGCCCGCATCTTCGCTTGGTGGCTTATTGGCCATCTTTTCGCTTTTAGGTGTTCCAGGCACTATTGGATTTGCCTGGAAGCTATCTGCAGCATACGTAGCGGTGTCCGTGTTCGAGGAAAACACTCTAGCACTGGCCTTGGCTTTGTCCTCGGTAGCCACCTACGCTGCTTTATCGGCACTAGTAGCACTAAAATACTCGAGGATATACTTCGGCGAGAAAAGAGCAGCATCTATACTAACGCCTAAGAGGGCACCGGCATTCGCTCAGTTCCTCGTTACGGCTATGGGTCTCGCAAACATAGTCGCAAACCTGATAGTAGCCGCGCTCGTCGGTGGTTGGCTTGGAGTATTCTTAGCAATCACGACGCCCCTCGCGCTCGCCTCCCTGTACATTGTTTACTCGCACTTTAAGGCAGCTACAATAGGTGCGTCGATCCGTGAACCTCTACACCATTAAAGTTCTATACGCGCTTACTCTCTACACACCGATCCTGTCGTCTTCCGTGATAATTGACAAATACCCGAGGCTTAGTAAATTACTGAGAATAGTAGGCTACATAGGTGTCCCCGCTACTTTCATGGTATTAGGGCTCTTCAGGCTTCCAGACTTTCAAGTGCTCTTAGTTGTTACGTCGAGTCTCGTGGCAATTGCTATTAGCCTGCACTCCGAGGGCTACTACAAAGTTGTTTACGGGCTCTCAAGGTACTTCCAAGTAGTAGTAGACAACTTGCTTGCACTACTCATACTCACATTCTCGAGCAGCTACTTCGTGGAGCTCCTAGTTTACTGGTTTCTACTAGACCTCCTAGTAGCCTTCACGGCAATAACCCTTGAGCGCGGATCCGAGAACATTCCAGTTGCCGCGACATACCTCGCTATGTGCGCCGCGCCGAGCGATGTTGCTATTTTAACGATGTTCTCCCTCCTTGCAAACAAACTCGGCTTCTACCAAGCCCTCACCACCCCACTTTCTGAACCTCCTGAAGTGCTCGGCCTAGATCCCATTATGTCTGCCATAATTGCCTTTGGTATGGCCACTAAACTGGGGCAGTTTCCTCTGCACACGTGGTTACCTATTGTCCACGGTGAAGCGCCAACGCACATCTCCGCTATATTAAGCGGGCTTGTAATCAAGCTGGGGGCTTTTGGACTGCTTGTCGCTAGTAAGCTCTTTGTACTTGATCCAGTGGCTTACTACATGTTGCTAGCTCAGGGAGTTATTTCCACTATTTACGGCTCTTTCGGTGCAGTACTACAGAGCAACTTAAAGCGGCTTCTCGCTTATAGCTCCATAGGCTATGGCGGCTTAATAGTCGTACTCAGCTCCATACGTGCCCTGTGGGGGCTTGAATTAGCCTATGCAGCGCTTCTAACTCTTATAGCCTTCCACATTGTAGTGAAGTCTCTCGCATTCATAAATACAGCCTTTATTTACCAAGCTGCGAACACTTACGACGTCTACAGGCTCGGCTACCTATACTACGTATCTAGGGCACTGAGTTTCTGTGCATTTACCACGTACATGAACTTGCTTGGAATGCCGCCATCGGCCGGCTTCTTCGTTAAAGTCCTCTTAGTGGTGCTGGGAATAGTGCTGCTTGGAGTAAGCAACATCGCACTTGCAGTCCTGCCGGCAATCGCCGTATCGATAGTCTTTTCAATAGCCTACAGCGCCAAGCTGATTAGTGCCTACACATCGAGAATCCCAAGGGTGGCACCAAAGTACGTGCCAATAGCCATGGAAGTTAAGCTCTCTGAGCTGTATCTATCCATCTTAAGCGTATTGATGCCCCTACCTGCGCTTTACTATGCCATAGCTCGCAACTTAGTAGACTACCACGTTGCCGCCTCAATACTTACAGTATATTTCGCTACAATTTTGCTATACGCATATGCAATTTGGAAGGAGGCCATTGCCAGAGGGCCTCCGAGAGAAGACATAAAGTACTGGTTGTCGGGTGTTGAGGCTTGAGCTCTAGGGGGAGTGCTCTTAGGTGGTTTGAAAAACTAATTGAAAATGCCACAAAAGAAATCTCTCGCAGAGCTAAAGCGTCGACTGCAAGCATGGTTGCCGAGAGATTGGTCAGGCTCGGTGATGTTGTGTTTCCAAGAATAGTCCGCCTTTTCAGAGTGCTTGCATTGTTTATCAATAAGCTGCAGCTTACTATGATAGAGTCCATGATTATCGCATCGCTATGGTTTGGGGTTATTTCAATAGCTATTCTACTAGCGCTACTAATGCTTGGGTGAAGCTTGTGAACGTGGAGAGCCTGGCAATACTCTCGACGGTTCTGTGGCTCTTTATGCCGGTAATCCTGGACGGAGTTGAAAGAAAGCTCAAGGCAGCTCTGCAGAGTAGAATAGGTCCGCCAATAGTTCAGACTCTGTACGATTTGCTTAAGCTTGCATCCAAGGAGTACAAGCCCCTGCACGCGGGTACGTACGTGCTTGTAGGCCTAGTTGCGTGCATGGTTTCCTCTGCTGTTTCGCTGTATTACGTATTCACGTACTTGGCTAGCAATAACCTCACTTACTTGTTTTACTCAGCAGCAATGTTCGCCGTATCTGCCTCTGTTCACATATCCATACCACTGCTCGTGGCAAATCCCTTCAGCCAAATGGGGGCGTGGAGAGGGGTCGTGCTCTCGTTGGTTAATGAGGCTTTTTTCCTGCTTTCTGTAGCCATTTTAGCTAACAGCGTGGGCGGCTCAAGTCTCGTCCCTGCACCCCCCTGGCGAGCTGTGGTAGTAGCATCAGCACTCTTGCTGCTACTTTTATCAAGCTACGTAACCACGGAGAGGACCCCATTTGATATAGCAGAAGCGGAGCCCGAGCTCGCCTCAGGCGTTTTAGTAGAGTTTAGTGGGCCCCTCCTAGCAGCGAACATCTACTCGCTACTCTTGAAGAGGGCAGTTGCTAAGGCGCTAGCCGTGGCCGTAATAGTAGCGGCGATTAGTAGTGGAGCGGCTACTGTGCTGCTTGCCCACGCCCTAATGGTCTTGATGTGGGTGGTGTTTGCTGCCATCTCGGTCGTGCTTGGTAGAACGAGGGTTGATGTTGGTCCCCTCTCGCTGGCTAGGGCTTATATTGCTCTAATGGCACTAATTATAACAGCGTTATTGGTGGGTGCGCGTGCTTAGTAAAGAAGTGCCCGAAAAGCTCAGCAAGTACTACTTTCTTGCTCAAAAACACGGTGCTGAGTTTTACGCTGACGGCGACACCGTCTTTATAATTGCCCCGCGCGACAAGCTGGTCGATTTGGCATCGGAGATATTCAACTCTCTCAACTGCACGTTCAGAGTTTGTGTTGGAGTAGACGAGAGGCCTCTTAACGGGCACTTCTCCCTAGCGCACTTATTTACAGACGACAGGCTGGGCCTCTACGTCGTTTTGAAAACATACCTAGAAGGCGACAATCCGGTGGCTCCAAGCATTGTAAGTGCTGTTCCGGCCGCGGATTGGTGTGAAATGGAGGCAAGAGATCTCCTAGGCATAGAGTTCACGGGTAGAACGAACTACAGGCTAGTCCTGCCACCAGAGTGGCCCGAAGGCCTGCACCCACTTAGAAAAGACGTGCCATACAACTACAGGCCTCAAATCAGGGCAGTTAGCGAGAGACTCGCGGCTGAAGCGGAAGTCGGGGTAGTGCCCATTGGGCCCTACCACCCAGCACTACACGAGCCCGAGTACTTTGAGCTCTACGTTGAAGGCGAAAGAGTAGTAGATGTCAAGTACAGGGGCTTTCACGTCCATAGGGGTATAGAGAAGCTTGCAGAGAGCAGGATGAACTACCAGCAGGTGAACTTCCTCGCGGAGAGAATCTGCGGAATATGTGGTTTTGAGCACTCTACTTGCTATGCACTAGCTGTCGAAAAAGCAGCTAAGCTCGAGGTCCCAGAGAGAGCACAGTTTATAAGAAGTATAGTGCTCGAAGTAGAGAGAATTCACAGCCACTTGCTATGGCTAGGCGTGGCGTTTCACCTAGTAGGCTACGATGCAGGCTTCATGCATGTTTGGCGTATTAGAGAGCGCGTAATGTACTTAGCAGAGCTCTTAACTGGCAGCAGGAAGACTTATGGAATAAACCTCGTCGGGGGCGTTAGAAAGGACATTAACGAGGAGAAGAAGCAGAAAGTCCTCGAAGGCCTCAGAGAACTGGAAAAAGAGTTCAAGCAATTCGTAGAAGTGGCCTTGAGCGTTCCACAAGTAAAGAAGAGGCTGACTGGGACTGGACTGCTGCTAAAGGAAGACGCAGTTAAGCTCTCAGTCGAGGGACCCGTTGCAAGGGCTTCTGGCATTGACAGAGACGCTAGAAGGGATCTACCATACGCTGCTTACATGCACGCTTCCTTTAGAGTGCCGGTCTACACCGAGGGCGACAACTTGGCAAGAGCTCTTGTCAGAATAGACGAGGTTTTCGAGTCTATACGCATAATTGAGCAGCTGCTCGACAAGCTCCCGCAAGGCCCCATTAGGTTAACGGACTTTGAAATACCCGAAGGTAGGATTGGAGTGCAGGTCGTGGAGGCCCCGCGCGGCGGCGACATACACTTCGTCATGACAGGCAGGGGGAGGCCTTATAGGTGGAGGGTTCGAGCACCAACGTACAGCAACATACCGGCACTCAAGGTCATGCTAAAGGATCAGCCGCTAGCAGACGCGCCCCTGACTATTGCGAGTATAGATCCGTGCTTCTCCTGCACGGACAGGCTCGTTGTAATCAAGTCGGCGAGTGGGCAGGTTCTCGCAAAGACCTCGCTCGAGCAATTAGCGCTTAGGGCGAGGAAGAATGCCTAAGACAAATCCACTTAAGCCAGCTAAGCTGTTTTCAATAGCAACCAAGACTGGCAGGGTCACTATAAAGTACCCGTTTGAAGAGCCCCTAGTATCACCGGAGTTCAGGGGGTTGATCAAGATAAACCACGAAAAGTGCATTGGCTGCGGTGCTTGTGTTAATGCGTGTCCGCCAAACGCGCTCGAGATGCTTAGGTCTGAAGACAAGAAGGTCCTCAGGTACTATGCCGGTAGGTGCATATTCTGCTGGAGGTGCGTCGAGGTCTGCCCAGTTGGAGCCATAGAGGGCACTAGGGAGTTCGAGCTGGCAACAAGCGATCCATTTGACCTCTACGCATACGTTATTCACAGCGTCTTTAAGTGCGAGTCTTGCGGCAGGCTCGTAGAAACTGTCAGAATGAAGAACTACGTGGTTAGCAAAGCGCCCCTCTCAGAAGACTACGTCCTCCTGTGCCCGGAGTGCAGGAAGAAAGCACTTATTAAAGCTGTTTCAGCGAGGAAGGCGGGGCCTGGCTGGAATGTTGAGTAAGAGCCTCGAGAGGATAAAGAAGAGCATTTGGGTATTCCACCTAAACACAGGTAGCTGCAATGCCTGCGACATTGAAATACTAGACGCGCTTACGCCATTTCACGACGCCGAGAGATTTGGAGTAAAGCTCGTTGCATCCCCGAGGCATGCCGACGTCATACTGCTCACGGGACCCGTAACGCTAAAAGCCCTGCCCAAAGTAGTAAACGCGATTGAAGCGGCTCCCAGGCCCAGGATAATTGTGGCTCTCGGCTCGTGCGCGTGTGGAGGCGGTATATGGCACGACACCTACTCTACAATAGGCGGCGTGAGCTCTCTACTCAAAATACTCAAAGAAAGAGGGGTTGAAGTAGACGCCGTGTACTACGTCCCCGGGTGCCCCATTAGGCCCGAGGCCCTTCTCTACGCAATAGCATTGATCAAAGGGCTCGTCGGGAAGAAGGCTAAACCCCAGGTGAGCGTGGCTGAGTGAGGTCTACATATTCTACCTCTGCGTGTACTCGCACGTTGAGACGGTGTTCTCCAGGCACTTTGTAGGAAGCTTCTCGAGCTGCCGGAAAATAGGCGAAACCCGTGAACACGCCGTTAAAGAGCTTCTGCCTGAAGGGCTTGTAAAAGCCCTTGAAAAAACCGGCGAGCTCATAGTGGCAGATCCGGACGTGGTTGTGAGAGTGCTGGGCGCGTTCTCGCAACGCGCTGAAGTAGACCCAGATACCTACTTGGTTGTGAGGAAAGTGAGAGCGTAGAAAGGCGCCGCCGCCGGGATTTGAACCCGGGTCACGGGCTCGACAGGCCCGCATACTAGCCGGGCTATACTACGGCGGCACTTACTTCACCATTCACCATAGAATCAAACTACCAGGCTTTTAAAGCTTTTTCAGAACCCCGGAATCCAGCACTTCTAGACCTTCGGATTCCGCCCTCTTAACAACTTCGCAAGCGTGAGGAATAGCGTTCAAGAAGGTAGAAAGGTAGATATAGTAGTGGTCTTGCGCCCCTATCATTCAATGTTTTGAACAATTGTGCTCAAACACAAGCTTTAAGTAAACCCATGTACACGATTACACTGGTGTTCGGAGTCGGGGCCTACGAGTAGATTGCTCGTTGCATTAGTGGTTCTAGTACTGGTAGGTCTCGCAATGACACCACTAGTTCAAATTCAGAAATGTGCTGGATCCCTGGCCCTGGGATTTTTAGGGGGGCGCTGACCGTGAAGGCGGCTACTAACGGGAGTTGGCCGAGGCTATTAACGGTTTTACTATCTTCACTTACGGGCTAGTTGCCGGGGGCGCTGCCGGCAAGAACTTCGTTGTATTGCTGTTCAATGTTTTTCTCAGGGGACGTAGCTGGGCTTTTCGTCGAGGTTTAAATAGCCCTTTTCGAGCTTTGCTCTGAGCCTGTACTCGACGTACTTGTCAACTGGGCTAAACCTGTAGGGGTGGGGAACTTCGAGCTCTCCTCCGCAGTAGGGGCACTTGTCTCTCGCTAGCGTATACCTCTTGCACTTAGTGCACCTTCTCATTAGCCAGTTCAAGTCTTTTCACGCTCAGCCGAGAACTCTACTCCAAGGTTTTTAGCTTCTTCGCTACCGGTCTTAATGGCTTCTTCTGCGTACTTCTCGGCAACCTTGTAGTCGTCTGAATAGACCTCGAGGATGTACTTTGGAGCGCCTGCCACGTAAAGCCTGTACCTCACGTTGTTCGAGTCTAAATATGCTGCTATGGCCTCTAAGCACTTCTTGATCCTGTCAACCCCGTCGGGAGTTAGTGCTCGTATAGTCAGCTTGTACCTCACTACGACTTCTCTTGGCTTAATGTGCTTTTTGGCTTCCTCAAGTAAAGGCTCATGCCACTCTTCCGGCACACCAGCTTCTTCAAAAACGGCAGGCCCTTTCGAGACGGCTTCTTCGAGAGCGTACATCAAGTCTCCGTAGTGGTCTTCAAGCCTCCAGACGACTTCGCTGTAGGCGCTCTTGAGGTCTTTTCCAAGCTTTTCTGCCACCATTTCAACTATTTTGCAGGCCTTGGAGTACCTCTTCCACCAGAGCATTTTTCTCTGCTTATCACTATCTGCAACTCTCTTGAGAGAAACGTCGACTTCCTTCTTCGGCTTATCCACTCTTATTGCCTTAACGACTATTTTCTGTCCTTCTCTAATGACTTCTCTAATGCTTCTAAACCACTTCGACGAGACCTCGCTCCAGGGCAAGAAGGCTCTCAACCCTCCATACTCGTCTAGAGTCACGTATGCTCCGAAGTCGTGTATTTCCACTACGGTAGCTACTAGTAGCTCACCTTCATCAGGTAGTTCTTTCCTCGGTAAGACCACCGCCTATTCACCTTTAAGCTTAAACACGGCTAGCATGTAATATACGGTGTAGTCGCCATAATATGTCGTTCTCACCTTGCCTACTTCTACTTTCTTGAGGTAGACGGCTTCGAAGTACCTAATGGTGCTGTTGAGCTCTCCACCACCCATCATGTAGTTGTAGACTGCTGGGCTTACTTCATTGAGCGCCTTTACAAGTAGTTGCGCGAACAGGGTTTCAGACCCCTTAACGGTCCAGAAGAGGGGCTGAGACTTCTCGAGCTCTCGCTCTCTAGTTAAGAAGAAGTACTCGCCGAGCGTTTTATTTGCAGCAGTTACTAGCTGTGTAAAGGCAGCGAGGTCTCCGTAGGCGTCAAATAGCTGAGTTGGGTAGAGGCCCCCTCCATATGGTAGCACGGCTTCTCTGGGAATACCAATATAAGCTGACTTGTCTGCTTCTTTAATGCTGTAGGGAAACACCAGAACAACATAGACGTCTCTCGTGCCGAGCCCTTCGGTTACTTTCCTCAGCACGAGCACGGCTTCTTCTTCACTGCTGACCATTATCCTCGCCAGCAGGCTCCTAGATCCTTCACTACTGTGCGGCGACGCAATCAGCTGGGGCGTTAGCCCGTGTTCTGCTAAGGCGCTCGCAATCCAGTAAGAGTTCTCCAGGGTGGACAAGACAAGTACTCTGTTGCTTGTCGAGCTCTGCCTTATAGCAGAGCTCATTTCGCTCTCCACGAGCTTGAGCGCTCTGCTTAGCTCCCGGACGCTAGCTTGCTTCCTCAAAGGCTCGGGCAGGTCGGCGAATGGTAATGAGCGCGCATCCAGCTCGGCTGCAACTACGAAGGAGCCCGGCAGGGAGGCCACGGCAATAGACAGCAACAGGAGCAGTGCTAAAGCGCCTTGCCAGCGCCTCTTACCATGCTTTGCAGCTTCTGCTAGGAAGTCCTCGGCTCTCTGAAGGACGCTGCACGCTGAGATCGACAGAGTGAATGCCACAAGCGCGTGCGAAAGCGCGACAAGCGTGCTGAGGGGCGGTAGTAGAAACGCTAAAACGGCTGTGCGAGCTTCCTCGGCGTTCCGCGGCCTAGTAGTAGCAATCAGCGCTCCGGGTAAGCCGAGGAAGCCTGCTAGCCCCCACGTGTACAGCGGGTTCAGCTCTGCCTCTGCACGCGTGCTAATAAAGCTGCATTCAAGCAGTATCACTGCCACTGATGCGAGCACTAAAGCCACGCCTGCTGCAAGCCTGTAAGAAGCGCTCACGGGCCCCTGCACGCTGCTGTACGCGATTGAGAGCCCGGCGATTATAGTAGATGACACCATAAAGGGGGTGTAGCCCAGCCCGAGTATGGAGCCAAGGAGCGTTATTATTGCGCTTAGAAGCACCATTGCCAGCAGAGCCTTCCTCAACTCTGCCGCCACAGCGTCTTGCTTAACGACTAGGAGTGCCGATAAGGCTATTAAGACTAGGGGGGAAGCAGGGTGTAGTGCCAAGAGCGCGTAGAGGACCACTCCCAGCGTTGTGAATAGCGACTTGAAGCGAGCGCTCACCGCGCCCTCGTAGATTAGTGCCAAGACTAGAGGCAGTAGGAGCGAGGCGTGGAGTAGGCCGCTCTGATCGTAAAGTCTTGAGAGTACTAGTGGTGTAAGCGCGTAGATTAGTGCTGCCAAGCCGCTGGCAAGGTGGGAGCCGGCAACCCTGCGTGCAAACACGAACGTGGCAAGCACTGAGAGTGCCGATATCGCGTTCAGCGAAATAAAGCTAGGCCCCAGCCGCGAGAGCAGCCATATGTATACCAGCTCTGCGTTGCACCTACCATAATAGTCGAGGGCCCTGCAAAAGTCCTCTAACGTACTAGTCTGCCGAGCTACTTCAATTCCAAATGTCCCAATGTCTGCGCCGAGCACTACACCGTAAACAACTGGAAGCGCGAGCGCCGCTACCAGTACTACGTAACCTATGTGCGCGTGACCTTTTACAGAGCCAGCCAATATACTGCACCTAAGGTGCTGAAAATAGCAGGCACTAACCTAAAAATACTTGTAGCCTTTCAAAAGTAATGCGGTGTAAGGCTTTGAGCACTAAGAAGGCCCGGACGGAGCCTCTTGAGCAGTACTTTGAATACGAAAGCGCTTTTAGCACTACACTCAGGCTACTCCTAGTACTCGGGTCTCTGCTTTACGTATCAACAGTGGTTGCTAGCTACGTAGCTGTCTATGGGCTGAGCAGCAAGTTTCTAGGCATGGCTACTGCTTACTTGCTACTATTAGCTCTCGGAATTCTCGCCGCCTTCATGCTACCAGCCGTAAAGGCTGTGAAGGAGGCGCCCGGCACTAAGCGTAAGAAGGCGAAGTCGCCAACTCGGTACACGGCGAAGCACTATTTAGGAGTATACCTCTTGCTGGCCGTTTCCATAATTTACACGATATTGTGCATTTACACATAGCGTATCGAAGTAGAGCCGGGCGTGGATCCCCAAGCATTAGTAATCGCAGTTATGGCGAGGCTTCTTAGTAGTAGCGGAACACGTGCCTTTAACCGAGCTTACTACGCGATTTTCTAGCTTTATAGAGCTATGTAGAGCAATATTCGTAGGTCATATTAGACGCTAGCTTGCTTTTTGCGACATGGATGAGTAGAGATGAAAAAGCATGCTGTAATCGTAGCCGCTGCACTAGCAATAGCGGCTATTGCTTCCCTGGTCTTGCTTAGAGGCGCTCCTCGCACATTGCCTCAATACGAAGGAAGAATACTCGTGCTTCAAGGCGCTGGAGCAACTTTCCCCTATCCGCAGCTCGATGAGTGGCTTAGAGCCTTCTACTCCGAAAAGGGCATCAAAGTCAACTACCAACCAGTTGGGAGCGGTGCTGGGCTCAGTATGTTCTTTCAAAACGTCGCAGACTTCGCCTGTAGCGACCCTCCACTGCCTAGAGACACGTGGAAGAACTACATAGGAGAAGTCATGCAAATACCATGGCTTGCAGGAGCCGTAGCGGTCATATACAACATTCCAGAGCTCTCCAGAGAAGTAGAACTCAGGCTCGACGCAGAAGTCTTAGCAGGCATATACAATGGTAGTATAGTCTACTGGGACGACGAGCGCATAAAGAGGCTTAATCCCGAAATCGCGGACAAGCTCCCACGCAGAGAAATAATACCAGTCTACAGGACGGATGCCAGCGGAACGACCGAAATATTCACGCTATTCCTTAACAAAGCAACCAGTGGTGCGTGGCCTAAGCAGCTTGTTGGAAAAACCGTTGACTGGCCCGTTGCCAAAGTAGGCAGGGGTATTGGTGGTAAGGGCAGCGAGGGAATAGTGCAAATTGTTACTCAAACGCCGTACAGCATAGGGTACGTCGAGTGGGGCTACGCATTAATGAGCGGCGTCCCTGTGGCCTCTATAAAGAACTCCGCGGGCAGGTTTGTAAAGCCCTCAGAGGGCACAATAGCGGAAGCGCTAGAGCATGTTAGCGTGCCTCAATCTCCGCTCGACGACTTCAGCAACATAGTCTTCGAGTCTGTGTACGCCCCCGGCGATAACAGCTACCCCATTACAGCGCTAACACACATCATATTGTGGAAAACGTATAAAGACCCATCAAAGGCCTCAGCACTAGCAGAACTCCTTAAGTGGATTGCAAACAAAGGCTATAACAAGCTGCTACCAGGATACGTTGCACCGCCAGAGCGTGTTAGGGACTTACTACTAGAAGCTGCTAAAATTCTAGAGCAAGGGTCTCGGAAGTGAAGCTTAGGGGTAGAGACAGGCTCTTCTTCCTTTCTCTGCTGCCATTCCCGCTCTCCCTTGCCGCAATCCTTGCGTTAATCATTGCCACAATATTCTTCAAGTCTGTGGACTCGGTGGCCTTCTTTGGGTCTAAGCTCTTCACTACAAGTATCTGGGATCCCGAACACGAAGAATACGGCGTCTTGAGCCCCGTGGTGGGCTCTCTCGTCACGTCGCTACTAGCCACACTAACAGCTCTCGTGCTGTCAATACCGCTCGCAATATTCATATCTGAGTATCTGCGTGGAGCGGCAAAGAAGGTTGTTGCGTTAGTCGTAGAGCTCGCGAGCGGCATACCCACGGTAATTTATGCAATGTGGGCTTCAACGCACTTTGCGCCTACACTAAAGGCTCATATTATGGAGCCCCTCGCAGCGAGCTTGTACTTCATACCACTATTCTCGTGCAAAGTTCTATCACCCTACACAGTATTTACTGCTGGGATCTCCATTGGCGTGTCCATAACCCCCTACTTAACATCGCTTATTCTCGAGAGTTACAGCACCATTCCCACGAGCTATAGAGAGGCCTGCCTCGGAATAGGAGCAACCAGGTACGAAACCATTAGAATACTCCTATCGCTGATTAAGCCAGCTATAGTGGCGTCTGCTGTGCTCGGGTTTGCCAGGGCTTTAGGAGAGACGACAATAGCCGTAGCGACTATAGGCAATTCCATGCACTTAAGTGCGTGCCTCTTTTCGCCGGGCTACACAGTCTCGGCTCTCATAGCATCTCAATTTGGAAACGCCTACTTGTACAAGTTCGCCGAGTCCGTCCTCTACGCGTCATCTCTCGTTGTGCTTATCATTGCAGTTGTACTCAGCTTTAGTGGCTTAACTATCATGAACAGCTGGAGGAAGAGGGTGGTCTTAGTTGCATAGCTGGAGGAGGCTGAAAGACAGGCTGTTCTTTACTCTGATAGTGGTGCCTTCTGTAATAGCCCTCGTACCAATTATTCACTTAGTTGCCGTAACGCTGGTAAACGGATTTTCGGTAATTATCAAGGCTGGGCCCGGCTTCCTCACTGATAACCCGCCAACACCCGCATCCAAGAGCGTTGGTGGCGTAGCACCGTCCCTAGTCGGCTCGCTGCTCTTAACGGCGTTGTCGCTGCCTCTAACCACTGCTATTGCTTTGTTTTCTTCAATACTCGTCGTCGAGTTTCCGAGAAACCCCCTATCAGTAGCCGTTGACGTAATTGCGAGATCCCTGGTTAGCGTGCCTACAATAGTAGTTTCCATGGTCATTTACTTGCTTGTTGTTGTTCCGCTAGGCAGGTTCTCTGCGTTGGCGGGCTCGATAGCGCTAACCATTACATCCCTGCCTTATGCTTACACATACTTCTCGACATATTTGCGCTCTGTACCAGTAACTTATAGAGAAGCTGCATTTGCTATAGGCATGAGCAGGTGGAAGGCTGTTGTGAGCGTAATAATGCCGATTGTGAAAAAGAGCCTGGTAGTCGCTGTCCTAGTGACCATGGCGAGAATTCTTGGAGAAACCGCAGCGCTGCTATTCACGATTGGCAGGTATAGAATGGGCTTACCAACGTCCATTTTCGATCCCACGGATGCCATACCCCTGCTAATATTTGACTTCATACTAACGCCATACAAGACGCTGCAGGAAGCGGCGTGGGGGGCGGCCGCCCTCTTACTACTAGCCTACTTAGCCATCTTCGCTGCCGCGAAATTTGCGGTTAAAGAGGTGAGGCTGTGATGTACGCTGTTGAAATGATTGGTGTTAACGTCTACATCGATGGCAAACACATACTGAAAAACATTCACCTCAAAGTCCCCTACAACACGGTGTACGTTATTATGGGCCCCTCGGGCTCTGGTAAAACAACGCTCTTGAGAGTTATAAACAGGCTCATAGACCTAAATCCCAGCGCTAAAGTCGAAGGCGTAGTTAAAGTTCTCGGGCTCGATGCCTTAAGCCACGACCCATACGAACTCAGAAGGCACATAGGAATGGTGTTCCAAGTACCAAACCCGTTCCCCCACATGACAATATATGAAAACGTCGCTATCGCTGCGAGAATAAACGGGGTCGCTAAGACCGAGAAGGAAGTGCGTGAAATCGTTAAGTGGGCTTTGGAAAAGGCCATGCTATGGGATGAAGTCAAAGACAGGCTTCACCAATATCCACACCAGCTTAGTGGAGGACAGAGGCAGAGGCTGTGTCTTGCCAGGGCTCTTGCAATGAAGCCTAAGCTCCTCTTGCTTGATGAGCCAACTGCGAATATAGACCCGGTCAATGCTAGGAAGCTCGAAGAAGCTATAGTCTCGCTAAAAGATGAAATAACAATAGTCATGGTCACTCACAACCCGTATCAAGCAGCCCGAGTTGCCGACTACGTCTCCATACTATATAGTGGAGAAATCGTTGAGCAGGGGCCTGCAAACCAAATATTTCTAAGACCATCTACAGAAATTGCGCAGAAGCTCTTAAGAGGTGAGGCGTAGTGTCTCTAACCACGCTAGACCTCGAAAAGCTTAAGGCCACCTTACTTCAGATGGCGCAGAACGTGAGAACCGTAATCAACTACACAAAGAAGATAATAGAGTCCGAGGACCTGGAGACTAGGAGAAGCCTCTGGAGGGAGATAGAGGAACTCTCAATAGCGCTCGACAGAACTAGAAGGAAATTCATAATAGAGGTCTTAATGTTCATTGCAAGGAGGCAGCCTCTGGGAAGAGAGCTCCTAACAGCTCACGCGCTAATAAGCATAGCATATGACGTCTACAGAGTATCTAGGTACTGCAGAGAAATAGCAAGAATAGATTCTATGCTAGCACCCGCGTCCTCCCTAGCCTCGACTAGCAACATCTCGAGCGCTTTTGATGAAGCCGTAAAAGCCCTAGAGGCTGCACTCAGCGATCTTGCCGAATTTGCTCCTAAGAGAGCCGATGTGGTTGACAGAATTGACGAAAAAATCGACAAGGAGTACCGAGAAATATTGGAGGAAATCGCGACAAGGGACGTCGTACCAAGAGATAAGGCCGTGAAAGCACTGATAATGAGGCACGTTGAGAGAATAGTTGATCACGCACACTACATAGAGCAGCACTTAGCAGAAGTAACAGAGCTCGTATAGATTCTATAATGCATGGGCTCTATAGCTTATCTGCCTTACTTGCCGGACCCCACATGAGAGCTCCTATTGCATAAAGCACTCTAGTCTACTCCCTACTCCAAGGTGAGTTCCCAGTAAGCACTCCCAACTAGCTAGCATCTATTGGCCTACGTTTTTCTTAAACTCGTAGAAAGGCTCTTTGATGGCGTGTCCGCAATCGTTGATGTATGCAAGCACTGTGCTCTCTACACTCAAAAGCGCCAACTGGTTCTTTCGGTACGTCCTACCGCTAACATTGCACTCCTTGGTGAACAAGAATGCCACTTTGTCTCCATACTTGACAACTAGTGGCGATAATACTGCTTCTTCTGCCTTAACAAGGGATTGGAGAGCCCTTAGCACGGCTGCATCTACAGAGTCGCTACTCACGTCTCCACTCAGCAAGGACTTTGCAAGCCTGATCCTGGCAAGGAGCGATGCGTCGTCCTCAAGTCTCTTCACTACCTGGTAAACGGCCTCTTTGCCCACGTCACCGAGCTCGTGCAATCCTTCCATGAGCTTTGAAACGGCACTCGCTATGGAGAGCATTCTCTGCTGAGTGACGTTAGAGAGCTTTGCAGACCGCATCTCCTCTCTAATAATCTTGAGCACGTGCTCACTCAAGCTCTTACCTCGAGGTCTCTGATGTCGGTGGGCAGTGCAACCCCTTTTGCAATCAAGTATATTGCTAGGTAGGCCTCTAGTTTTAACTCGCTGCCTCTGACAAGCTCTACTTGCTTATCGAGAACAGGCAGCTTTGCGGTGACCAGCGGCTTTAACCTGATTACTCCGGCGTAGGGTGAGAAGCTGTTGTAGCCTAGGCTGGTGATCTCCTTGTTCTTATTTAGCTCCAGCGTTCTGAGCCCCGACTTCATGTTTAAGCTCTTACCAAATCTCGAGAGCCTCGAAATATCCATCGTAACAGCCTTATCTACTTCTACGCAGACTTCACGAAGCACGTCCCACGCGGCTTTAGCATCTACTACGTAGACGTTTCTGAGTCCCTTGAAACTAGGCTTTAGCTCTCCAAGGCCCCTTTTCAGCAGCTCTCTCAGTACGCGGTTCCTTAAGCCGTGCTCGGTACTGGTAAAAATCACCTTGCCCTTGTGCTCCGGCATTACTTTTTCTGGAAGAAGCCCCGTACACGAGACGTATTCTGCTATGGCTTTTCTCGCGTCTCTACTCAGGTACAAAGCCCTTGAATCAAAGACCTTGACGTGAAACCCTCTATTGCCTGAGAAGTACACCTTTATGTCTTTGAAGCCCAGGTCTTCGCTCAGTATATCGACGAGCTTGAGTGCTTCCTCCCACGCCTTCTCAATGCAACTCCAAGGCACATTCACGTATTCCAGCGGGTTGGAGCCGCTCTTGCACTTTTCGACTTCAGACTCGTATATTTCGCCGGTATCTGGGCAGATCCAGTACTTGGTACTGCACTCCGGGTACTTATCTGCATCAATGTCGAACAGCAGCTCAGAGCCCTCCCACAGCTTGTCTTCCATTCTCTGCGCGCTGGGATGCGCGTACATTGCAGAGGAGTAGTAGAGGTGTAGTGGTGTCTTGTAGTTCAAGATGTAATTGTAGAGATTTTCCATGTAGGGAAAAGACAAGTGCCTTATGTAGGCAGAGTCTTCGAGGCTTTCTAGCGCTACTTCGCGTTTGTGAAGGTAGCTCGGCTCTTCCAGCGGCTTTCTGCTGTAGTACTCGCGGATCAGCTGCTTGATAATGCTCTTGCTCTTAGTCTGTTCTCGG
Source organism: Desulfurococcaceae archaeon (assembly GCA_049970695.1). Lineage (GTDB taxonomy): Archaea > Thermoproteota > Thermoprotei_A > Sulfolobales > Desulfurococcaceae > UBA285. Next base: position 157,475 of record JBMFML010000002.1, on the reverse strand, counting down.
AGCCACATAGAACTCTAGCTTTCCTCCTAGTGGTAGCTCGTAAGTTAATCGAAGCGGTGTTTCCACGCCAAGCCCTATGCCGAGTGTCTCGGCTGCCTGGGAGGCCGCGGCAATGTCGACTAAGTAGTCGATCGTGTACTTCGACCTCGCCTCTCCCAGCGATTCGTATTCTATAAGTGCGCCGCTAGCAGAGCTCAGTTCTATTTGTGCTTCTGCGATTTCGCCTACCGCACGTAGCTGTAGTACACCCTGCTCAGGCGGCGCGTATAGTTCTACTGCGTCACTTATAGGCTCCAGCTCTTTAATGACGTCTTTAAACACCTTTGGTAGAGTCTTGCACTTAAAGGTTTCTTCAAAGCTTACTTCAGGTGGTTCTTCGTAGGCCAGCTCTATTCCAGTGAGCGTGAATCTCCTCGAGCCGCGTCCTTCCAGTGATACTCCAATTCTTCCGCGTGAAGGCACTTCTAGCACTAGCTCATCTCCCTTTCTAGCACGCCTGAGGATCTTTGCTAGTTCCTCCATGTTAACGCCTACTGCCACTTCAGCCGGCACGTCGTACTCGTAGAAAGCACTGCTTGGTATATAGAAGTCTACTAGCACGACGGAGGAGGGATCCATGGCTCTTAGTCTGATTCCGTCGCTTGTTATTTTGAAGCTCGCTTCCTCGATTATCTTGGATATCGCGACAATTGAATACTTCCAGACGGTTGCTTCTCTAAATCTAAGCCTCAAAACCTGCACCCTGGTGCCATATTCTAATCTTCTTGCTTGAAGTTAAAAGCCAGCTACCATTGAGGGGCCTCTACTCGTACTCGCGCCACACGTAGCCGCATCTAACGCACTTATAGAACCTCGTTGGCGGCTCGTCAGCAGCTCTTGTCTGAAGAACCCAGTAGTATGCTTCATGGTAGCCGCACTTCTTACAAGTAACGTCTCTTGTTATTGGGAGGTTTAGGGAGGCCTGCTCTTCTATTACAAGAGTCTTCTCCTTAGCGCTGTGCTCTATCTTCGAAGATATTACTAGCGCGCGTTTGCCTCCTGTAGACTCCACCTTGTAGCCACACCTAGGGCAGACCAGGTAGCTCGCGTTTCCTTCCCTAATGGGCCTTAGTATTCCACCGCACCTAGGGCACAGCTTTGTCATGGATGCTCCTCCACGAATAAGCACTTGTTGCTGATTTCTATAGACTGCTCTACGCTCAGGGGGCTAATTAAGCCTCTCTTGCAGAGCATGCAGAGAACTAGCTTGATAAGCTCACAAAGCCTCAGCGCTGCAAGCAGGTAATCACTACCTTCAAGTAGGCTAAGCCCGCTAATGAACCTCGTGTACTTACTACTAGTACAAGAAACGGCGTAGGACAGCTCATCGAATGTTTTCAGTTTTTCTCGGAGGTACCTGGCTAGGTCTAGTACTTCGGCCTTCCTCGCGATGTGGAGCTCTTCGAGGAAATCTGCCCTGTAAGTAGCGAAAGCGGCGTAATCTCCGCAAAACCCGTAGACTAGTACTCTGCTCTCGTCTTTTCTCCACACAGCTATTTAACCCAGGGCTTCTTCAACAGCCTTCTTAAACTCCACGAGCTGGTCTTTAAGGCTCTCGATAACCTCGACCAAGACCTTTCCAACATCTGCACCGTTTTTAACAACCACGGCGAGTTCTATGACGTCTCTTAGAGGATGCGGAACTCTATAAGCAGCATACTCTACTTGGGGGTGTCTCAGCAGCTCCTTCATTAACATGTTGCCGAGAGTGTGGTCTTCACCCGTGATTTCTAAGACGAGCTTTCTATCATCTCTTAGTACGACTTTCAAGTCCACGGAGAACACCACTTGAGCCAATTAGTCTAACCACGCTTAAGAGCTTTTAATACTTCGTTAAGAGCCTTGCGCCACTCCCTGGTGAGTGTGTACTTTCCTTTATCTTCTCTCAGAATATTCAGTTCTAGCGATATTTTCACCACGTCATCCACGGAAGTGCCTAGTATTGCACTACAGGCTGCTATGAAGTACCTCGTAGAAGTGCCCTTCGACACTCTACCGGCTTCTCTATTAAGCTCTGCTACCTTATTTGCAAGCTCTACTACTTCTTCTAGCGGAGCACTCGACACTATGACTCCCTCTCCGCTTAAGAACTCGGCGTGGTGCCCCCTTGCCCTGAGTACCTCGACGAGTACCTCCGGCGGGAATGTCTTGCGCGTCATTCTCACGAGCAGGTCAACGCTGTACTTCTTACTCGGTTTAGCGCTTAGCACTTCTCTGAGCGATGCTAGGGTCTTCCTGACTACGAACCAGAGCTCCTTTATTTCTGACTCGTAGCCATAGGCTTCTATTAAGAGCCCGCTACTCGTCATCTCGAGCCTAACATAGCTAAGTGCGGGTATTTTGTCCTTTAAGAGCTCGTAAAGCTTCAGGCACTCATCTTCGCGGCACTTTATGTGCATTCTCCTCTTGACGTAGGGCAAGAACTCACCTAGAGACTAGCAGGTATCCTACTGCAGTCTTCCTCTTTTCTCGTCTACCACAGTTAATGCAAACAAGGACCCCGCCGGTAGTGAGGTAAAGCTCTTTGCCACAGCTACCGCAGTATGCTAGTATAACGCCTGTCGAGGGGTCCTTTGTCGAAAGCAGATATGGTGGCGAGGAATTGAGGACTTTGGCCCTCACTATGTCGCTAGGCCTTATGTAATCTAAAATGTCGGATATGTACTCACTTGATATTTGTGAAATGTGGAGTATTCCTATTGCATTGATTCTCTCGCCTTTGCTATTGCTGTACAGCTTAACTAGTGCGTAATCCTCGCCCACCCCAGTCACTACGCCTTCAGCTACACATCCAGGTTTCAGCGAAAACTCTCGCTTAACTACAGGCTTTACCTGAGCCACCTTCTTGTACCTATCTAATTGTGCGATACCCACAACGTAGGATCTCAAAAACCCCTTCTGGTCGACATATACGCCCTGCTGGGGTAGTGCTTCTTCTTCAACGGCAATAGCCTCTCCGGGAACAACGTAGCTCACACTAATCACCCTTACTAAGCACGACTAAGACCGCTCTTATTCTGTGTACCTTCCTCCTATGTCTCGAGTAAAGCATTGGAATTTCGAGGCTTAATACCTCGAGCCACTCTATTTTAAGGCCTTTCGCGCTACTGAGCTCATTTAGGATCTTGATAAAGCCCTCTGAGTGCTTGTGAATGCTGTATACGCGCTTGCTATTTTCAAGAGCACTTAAAAGAAATCTCAGGTCGAGTCCGCGGTTCTTTCTAACAACGCCGAAAGGGGGGTTCATTAGGACTACGTCTACGTTGTTCAAATATATACTCGTGGCGTCCCCCACGATGGGGAGGAGCTTCGTAAGTAGCTCTCCGAAATGCTTTTTAACTATGTCGACTCCGTGAATTAGCAGTGCTTCATCTACATCTATGCAGAGCGCGCGCGCCGCACCAACTAGAAGTGCTGCCACGGCTATTCTCCCATCACCGCATCCATAATCGGCAATAGTTGCCCCAGCCACGTCGCCTTTCATGTAGCTGAGCCACGTCATGTGGGCTACAAGCCATGTAGGCGTGGGGTACTGCTCGAGATCTCTTCTTCCACGGGGCCTCGGCTCGCTATTGTATGGCGTAAGCGCTATTTCAAGCCTAGACTTGTCTGCAACCTCCATGTACAGTTACCACGGGAACACGTAGTCTGGGCGCTCGGCAACGAGCATTATGAGCTCTCCTGGTGTTAAAACAGGCTTGTGAAAATCTGCGAGGTCGTCGATTGGAAGCCTCGGGCAGCTCGTCACAACGTAGAAGTCTAGATCCAGCGCGCTATCTATGGCGCTCAGAGTCTCGAGCGTCAGGTAGTTCGACGTTATTCTCAGCGTCTTATACCCCCTAGAGCGCGCTAGGTTCTCAATGTATTCGACGAGCTGGGGCCTGTATTGACCCGGCCTAGTGCCTACAATAATGCCTACAAGCCCCTTTGCCGCCGACTTTGCTTTGAAAATAGCGTAGAGGCGCTTCTTCACTACTTTCTCCGCTTCTGTAGATGCCGTCCATACTTTGTTCATGTAGGGGTCTACTGCTATAACGCGCTTGCGCGCCGAGAGCGCCAAACCTAGTGAGTGGAAAATTCCACCAGCAACTACTACATGCGCATCAACTAGGTGCTCGTGCAATAGTACTGGCACGTAGTAGCAGCCTAGTATGGGCTCCGTAACCTCGATGACGCGTAAACCCCGTTCCCTTAGGTAACTGGCTACTAGGGATCTCACGTACTTCTCTACGAGAGTACTAGATACGGTTAGCGCCTTAGCGCCTGTTTCGGCAAGAACCCTGTAGAGCTCTTCGAGGAGCCGTTCAGGCGGTTTAAGCGTGTAGTGGGCTGGGACGTAAACGACCCTCTCGTCTTTCACGTCTACTAGTGGGTACTTCGCATGTCCAATGTGAACTATGAGGTCCGCGTTAACGAGGTCTGCTTCTTCGAGTGGAATATCGCAAGCACCATATCCCGGTGAAGAAGAGTAGTAAATGCTGAGCCCTTTCTCGGAGAGCAGCGGGCCAATGCAGTTGTAGAGGTGCTTTAGACCATTCGGCGCGTGTACGAGTACTTTACGAGGTTTAGTAACACGCAGCCTCTCAAAGAGCGGGGCTAAGTCTACTTCGTAGTTATTGCAGTAAATAGCGTGGCTGCTCAGTATTTTTACCCCGCTTGACCTGAAGCGGCTTTCTGCTCTTTTAGCTGCTTTATCACGATTTTGCATGGAAGCGGTAGTTTTGAAGCTGCTATTTTAAGTGCCTGCTTCGCTGCCTCCAAGTGCTCTTTCTTGACTCTTGCTACAAGTACTTCTTGACCGGGATAGACCCTCGCGGCCAGTCCTATGGGCTTTCCAAATGCCAGTCTCATGCCTTCTTGCAACCTGTCTGCACCAGCAAATGCGAGCATCTTGTTTTCTCTCAAGACATGGTGTGGGTAGACCTTCACTTTTAAAAAGAAGTTGTTCTCGCCTGCTTTGTTAGTCAAGTTCTTGAGGGCCATTACACGGGCTGCTTCAAGCGCGTTGTGCCTTATTTGCCCGGCCTCCTCGACAACGAGGGCTACCTCGTAGTCGTAGTCGCCGTGTATATTGCCCATTTCAAACTTCGATATTTTCGGCGGTGGCACGCCGGGTATGTACTCCTTCCTAGTGTATGGAGGTCCGCTGAAGTGCGTATAGCACCTGGCTGGTCTAAGCGGCATGGATGCTGCACCTATCCATACAAAGGTGGCACAGGGATTTAAATAGCTTGGGACTCACGTAGCAGAAATAAAACCCCGCGTGAAGTAACTGGTCACTGGTGCGGGGGTGCCCGAGCCTGGCCAAAGGGGGCGGACTCAAGGCCCAGGAGAGATCCGCTGGCGTAGGCCTGCGTGGGTTCAAATCCCACCCCCCGCACTCCTGAGCCACAGCTACTTGCTCCACTTGCTTCATTACTAGCCTCGACGCTTTGCTAGGCGCTGCTATTGCCCCAACAAACCTACTTTTCGATGCACCTCCCCCTTATTGGTATGACTTCGCCGCAGTTTTTACACCTGTACTTACCATCTGCGTAGTCGAGGTTAAACCAGAGTGCTCTGAACCCGCTTCTGTATATCAGCATTCTGCCGCACTTAGGGCACTTCGTTGACTCAAGCTCGGGATTCCACGTATTTCCTATATAGACGTACTTGAGTCCCTGCCTCAGTGCGTAGTTTCTTACCTTGATAAGCGTTTCAACTGGTGTTGGGGGCTCTTTCCACCTGTGTGCCGGGAAGTATCTGTTGACATGTAGGGGGACTTCTGGGCCCAGGTACTTTAGGTGATTGTCTATTATCCACTCAAAGCACTCTTCGAAATCGTTGGTGTTAGTGACAACTAAGTACACCATTTCGACGTGCGCGCCCAGGTCTATCGCCAGCCTGGCGTTTCTGAAGACTATGCTGTGGTCTATGCCCACAAGGGCTTTTTTCATTGAGGGGCAGCCCTTTATGTCCGCTGAAAAGCCGTCTACTCCGGACTCTACAGCCGCCTTCAAAGACCTAGTAGTAAAGTACATGTTTGTAACCATCATGGAGTAGAGGCCGTGCTTTACAGCAAGTTCTGTGACGTCTATGACGTAGTCTAGGTGCGTTATTGGCTCGTTAAAACTAGCCGACAAGCCCTCGTCTCCGCTGAGTATGGCCATTTCAACTAGCTTTTCGGGAGGTATAATCGGGTCTCCTTCGCGGGGCTTCCTGTAGCTCAGGTGGTCGTTTTGACACCACGGGCAGTAGAAGTTGCAACCATAGTTGCTATAAGTTAGTGCTGTCGAGCCCGGCCAGTAGTGGAAGAGGGGCTTTATTTCAATAGGCCTGCTTTCTATGGCACTAATTCTCCCATAGCCGAAGTGATACACTACTCCTTTCTTGTTCAAGTAATTGCCGCACGCGCCAGCATAGCCGTCTCTGAGCACGCACCTCCGCTCACACGCAATGCACCTAACCAGTCCATTTTCTACTTCGTAGAACCTAGAGGGCGGCGGAGCGAATTCGGCGGGCACGTAGAAGCACCGGGCTTTAGCGCCGGGGGCGGGATTCGAACCCGCGCGCCCCGCGAAGGGGCAGTGGGTCTCTCAAGCCACGCTGGAAGCTCGAGCCCACCCCCTTAGACCGCTCGGGCACCCCGGCACCGCTTTTATAGTAGTCGTCCTAGGTCCTAAAATCCCCGCTTCGCTACCTTACTTCGCCTACCCCACAGGACAACGTAAACGCTTATAACCTCTTAGTGACCACTTCCTAGAGCAGGGGCCCGTCGTCTAGCCTGGTAGGACGCCGCCCTTACAAGCAGCCTAGGAGAGGCGGAGGCCCGGGGTTCAAATCCCCGCGGGCCCACTACCATCCTTGCCCGCAAAGTCCCGTGAACGAGTGTGCTAAGCAGCTGCATGAGAGACTTGCTGGACCCGGCTGCTCTCTTCTCTGTGCAATGACTGCTTTGAGCGCTTTATTGGGGGGCGGCCCTCGCAGCCAGGGGATTCTTCACGGTTCTGCGGGTAGTCTCCCAACGGCTCTTCATCGGGCTCCGTCTGTTACTTTGGCAAATAGCTCCTAAAAACCGCGTAGCCCTGTACCCGCTACTTCACGGTGAAGTAGAGCCTCTTCTTAGCCTTACCCTTGCTCTCTGCACTCAAGAACACTATTTCGCCTACTTCGCTTGTTCTCCTAACGTGGGGGCCTCCATCAGCCTGCACGTCTACGCCCGGTATCTCAACTATTCTCAACATACTCACTTCTGGTGGCATTCTCGAAGCGAGCTTGACCACTCCTGGTATTCGCAGGGCCTCTTCTCTGGGAAGCCAGTAGATTTTGACTTCGAGGTCTCGCCTGACCACTTCATTGGCTTTTTCTATTACCTTAATGAAGAGCTCTTTGTCGAGTTTTTCAAGCGTGTAGTCGTCGTAGGCGTATTCCTCGGTGATGTTGCCACCAGAGACTAGTGCCCCGTATTCATTGTACATTATTGCCGAGACTATGTGAGCAGCCGTGTGAAGCCTCATTAGCTTATACCGCCTTTCCCAGTTCAAGACCATTTTAACTCTGGTTCCGGGTTCCAGCCCCAGGCCGCCTACACCCGGGACTCTATGCGCGACGTCGCCCTTCTCCCTGTCTATGAAGACCTCTGTTACCTCGAGCTTTTTGCCACTTACTTCTATGAAGCCCTTGTCGTGGTCTACTCCACCACTCCTCGGGTGGAATATCGTGCTGTCGAAGTAGACGAGGTCTCCTTGCACTTCTACTACTGTTGCTTCGTGCTCTTTCAAGTAAGAGTCGTACTGGTACAAGAGCCTCGTCTTAACCTGCATTTTCAACCACGCTACAGTGCTCAGTAATTGAGCGAGGCACTAATATTGCTAACCCAAGAGCGCGCGAGGCGGCTGGGCTTTAACTTGCCTTATAAACGAGTATGAGTAGCCGGGCGGGGATTCGAACCCCGGTCACGGGGGCCAGAGCCCCGCATCCTTGGCCGCTAGACGACCCGGCTGCCCACTGTGAGTATTTACCGTAAGGGGATTTTAAACTCTGACGCGCCCCTGTGTAGGGTATTAAAAAAGGCTGATCCAACATAAGAAGTGCTGAGGGCCCGTAGCTCAGCCAGGTAGAGCGGCGGGCTTTTAACCCGTAGGTCCCGGGTTCAAATCCCGGCGGGCCCGCTGGCTTAACGGTTTACTCGGTCTTCCACGCCACCATGCGCTCTACAACTTCGTCTGGCACGCGCCCCTCGAGAGCGTCTTTCACAGATTCTTCGATGATGTCCAGCGCCGCATCTAGGTCTTCCTTGGGTATAGTGAGAGGTGGGGCTATTCTGAGGACGTTTCCATGCTTTCCATAAGTCATCATTATTAAGCCCTTCTCGTAGGCTCTCCATATGATTTTGAGCGCTGTTTTTCTATCTGGTTTTTTAGTCTTCTTGTCGCCTACTATGTCTACGCCGATCATCAAGCCCAAACCCCTGACGTCTCCCACTACCTCGTACTTGTCTACCAGCTCCTTCAGCCTCTTCATTGCGTACTCTCCTAGCTGCCGTGCCCTCTCTATTAGCTTGTTCTCCAAGACGTACTTTATGGTCTCAATGGCTGCAACGCACGAGAGCGCGTGAGCAGCCGAAGTAGCGAAGAAGCTCTGAGGCGGCGCCGCATCCATTATCTCTGCACGGCCTACTACTGCTGAAATAGGCATTCCGCCTCCCAGCGCTTTAGCAGTAACGAGCAGGTCTGGCTCGACGCCAAAGTGCTCAATGGCAAACATTGCCCCCGTGCGCCCAATGCCGGTCTGCACTTCGTCGTCTACAAGCACCACGCCATGCTCCAGCGTGAGCTTTCTCACCCCAGCAATGTAGTTTTTGGGAGGGACGAGTACCCCGCCGTCTCCCTGAATGGGCTCTATTATAAGTGCTGCAATGGCCTCCTTAGCGTTGACTTTGCGCATGACATCCTCTAGCTCGCTTAAGTAGTACTCTCCGCAGAGCTCGGGGTCATCTACGCCGTACTTGCACCTATAGGTGTCTGGGTAGTCCACGAAGTACACGCTTTTGAAGCCCATTAGCTCTCTCAGCTCCCTCGGAAACGAGCCACCAACTGCTATGCCAAGCGCTGTTGTCCCGTGGTAAGAGTACGTGTAGCTCAGCACGCCAGGCTTCTTCGTATAAGCAAACGATGCCTTGAGTGCCGTGTCGCAAGCATCTCCACCACTAAGTCCAAATGCGACTTTCTTTGGAAACCTGCCAGGCGTTACTTCGACTAGTAGCTCAGCGAGCTCTACAACGGGCTCGTGGTACAGGTAGAGGCAGTAGTGTATGAACTTGCTTAGTTGCTCCTTGACGGCTTCAACTACTTCTCTATTACTGTGTCCCACGTTATAAGTCGCCGCGCTCGACAGGAAATCTATGTAGCACCTCCCGGTGATATCCCACACACGGGCGTTCTCGGCTCGTGCAACTACTATGGGAAAATACTTAAAGGCCTGGCTAAAGGACACATATTTCCTGTACTTTTCTACGAGCTTCTCCACGAGAGAGTGTTCTCCACTACTCATGGAGCCTGAGCCCCAACACGCCAGTATCAATTGACATAAGGTTTTCTTAAGCAAATATACCTAGCTTCCACGTAGACGCGCGCCTCAATCTAAACACGCTGGTGTAGTTGAGGAAGGGCGCTAATCGATTGTTAAAAATTGTGTAAAAAGTTATGTAGAGTAGTAAAAAGCCCTTTACTTGGAGCTACCCGTGGTACCAGATTCCTACTGTTTCAGATTTTGCTCTGCCTATAGCCCATCCAACTAGGTATAGCAAGACTATGATGGCTGTGAACACAACATATGTTGGCAGCTCTCCGAGCACTCTACGAGCGTATTCCACGTACCCCCGCTCTGCCAATGCTACAGACAACACGAATGCTAGGAACAGTATTAGGCAGACTAGGAATATTACTGTCACAACGTCTCTTTCTCTGGGATTGATTGTGAACTTAGATTCTGAGGGCGCGGCCACGGCGTTCACCCCGAAGCGCTCACCCAAAGGGGCGCTTAGCCAGGAAGTCTGCCGCCAGCTTCTTGACCACTGGTGCGAAGTAGACAACGGCAATGAGGTTCGGCAACATCATTAAGCCGTTCATAGTATCCGAGAAGTCCCAGAACACTTCGAATAAAGCAGGCGATACAGCTGCCGGTATTATTGGTATTATCCACAGAACCCTCCAGAACCAAACAACGGGCTTTTCAGGTAGCTTGAGTGTTTTAGAGAAGAAGTACTTGAAGTTGATCTCTCCGTAAGCCGACCACGATAGAAGCGTTGTGTACGCGAACAGCGCTAGTGCGATGCCGAGGACTATGGGCACCCACGCACCATAGTACACGTGATATGCCTCAAATGCTAGTGCTGCTCCGCTGAGCTCCGTTGTCAAGTGAGTCCTGGACATTACTACTGTTATTCCTGTTAAGCTGCACACTACTATAGTGTCCATGAATACCTCTACCATGCCGTAGAGGGTAACGCGGCCTGGGTGGTCTACTCTCATAAATGCGTAGAGGTTTGGAGCGCTTCCAAGCCCGGCTTCATTCGAGAACAGGCCTCTCGCGAGCCCGTACCTCATTGCCTGCGTCACCCCCCACTTAACGGCGTAGCCGGCACCACCGCCGGCAACGGCGTATGGTGTGAATGCGTGCGTGAATATCTCTACTATGGCCTGCCCGAAGTCGGCTGGGTGAGTTATCCACACGTAGAGCGCGACTGCCAGGTACCACGTTAGCATGAATGGTACTAGGTAGTTTGATACTTCTGCTAGTCTCCTTATTCCACCAATTACTACGAGGGCTGTGAGTATCGTTATTATTATGCCGGCAATTAGCCTCGCGGTGAATACGTCAAACCCGTACTGCCTAGCAATCCACTCTGCTCCCAGCGCTACGTTGTTTGCCTGGACCATGTTGCCAATGCCGAACGCTGCTATCCACGCAAACAGCGAGAACGCTATTGCCAGACCAGGTCCCACGACGGGGACTAGCCTGATGTAGTACGGCGTGCCTCCTTCTACTACCTCGCCCCTTTCCTCCCTCCTAGACCAAACGCCTAGAGTTGTCTCGAAGGCCTTCGTGGCCATTCCCAGCAGCGCGCAGACCCACATCCAGAATATGGCACCAGGACCCCCCATGCGTATTGCCGTGGCCACTCCCGCTATGTTGCCAACTCCCACAGTGGCTCCCATTACGGCTGCCCATATAGCAAATGGCTTGTACCCTCCCCTTTCAGCCGCACCCTTGTACACTAGGTTCTTGAATGCCAGTGGAAGCTTTCTGAACTGAAGGCCGCCCCCATATATCGTTAGGAACAGCCCCGTGCCCACTAGTACTATTATTGCAGGCATTCCCCATACAATGCCGTTTAGGAAGTACATGAAGTCCAGTAGTGCTTTGCCTATCTCCAAGGCACTACTTCACCCAGAGTAATAGGGGGGGCGAGGGGTTAAATAGCTTCCTTTACCGACTCGACATCTCCGATTTCAAAAAGCCCTTGTTTAAGATCTCGCAACTCACCCACGCCGGTGTTCGGTGAACACGTAGTTACATGCGTTACACCAGCTCATGTTATACTAATCCTGGTCATAGCGTGATAGTGGTTATGAGAGAGTGTAGGGTCTAGGGGGCCGAAAAGCAGTGCGTGGAGTTAGCTTGCCAGCACTCCTTCGTAAGTCGTCTTGTACAGCTCAGAGGACTCGAGTAGTCTCCTGTTTCTAATGTACTTCTTCGTGGGTTTCGCTAGTGGCAAGCTGTATTCTCTCTGCACTTTATCTCTGTAGATGTCGTCGAAGATGTTGAAGGCGCAGAAGGGTATGAGCCTTCCATCGGGTACAACGTAGTGTATGTTGCACCTCTGAACCCTCTGAATGTCGTAGTTGTAGAGATCCATGAAGTGCATTTGCCCAATAAACAAGAGCTTGTAGTGGACCTCGCCGAGCGCCTCGTAGCTCCTCTTAATTATTACGTTGAGGAGCAGCCTGTAGATGTCAAGCCCCTCTGGCGCGTTTTCTTGCTTAATAAACTTCCTAATAGCATAGAGTAGCTTAAGCCCCGTGATCACTCTACTAGATCCGCTTACGAGATCCATCCACTTTTCTCTCAGGTATTCTAGCAGGCCTTCGACATCAATAAACCTGGTTATTGGTACGAGCTTAATGCTGCCCCCCTTCTTCTCGACGTAGACGTACGTCCCAACACCGCATATGGGGTGGTTTGCCATTTCGAACTTGAATTCTCCGCTAAAGCCTTCAATAAACCTCGAGAAAACCGCGCTTGCATTTACCGGAAACCAGTCTTCTCTAGAAATCTCTCCGCCTGTCTGCTCCTCTATTAGCTTGACTAAGTCGGGTATAGTAATCCTGTACTTTTCTCTCTCGTGCCTCTTCATTAGCCCAGTTAAGCTGACTGGCTGGAAGTTCACGGATCGCACTATGTCTATGTGCTTTGCAGCAAACCTTATTATTGCCCCTACTTCGTGGGTGTTAACGCCCTTGATTACCGTGGGGACTAAGACGACGCTCGTTATTCCCGCCTTCCTGAAGACCTCGAAAATGTACGGCACTTCCCAGTGGTTTTTCCAGTTCGTCTTGGGCGAGACGCCGTCAAAGCTTAAGTAAACAGTGTTCAAGCCGCTGGCCCTCAAAGCTCTCGCGTATTCAACAGCCTTAACGGGGTCTTCGAAGTACATTTGAGCAAATCTAATTCCATTAGTGTTTAGCTGTATGTGCCTAATGCCTTCTTCTTTGAGCAGCTTTACTATTTCAATGAGGTCGTCTCTCAGTAGCGGCTCTCCACCAGTTATCTGTACTGCAACGGGCACGCCCTGCTTCTTGACACTCCTCACCATTTCCCTAATCTGCTCTAGAGTGGGCTCGTAGACGTAGCCGGCCGCCTCCGAGTAGAAGAAGCAGTACCAGCAGCTGAGGTCGCACCTATTGGTGACTACGAGGTTTATGAGTGCGCTGTGCTGCTTGTGCATTGCACATAGGCCGCAATTAAATGGACACGCCCTAGTAACTGGTGTGTAGACGTGTCTAGGCCCCCTGCCCTCCTCGGGGAACTTAGTGACTCTCTTGTAGAACTCCACATCTCCATAGTACAGCTCTTCTACTGTTCCATGCTCGGGGCAAGAGCGCCTTATGTAGACCCTGCCCTCCCTTTCTACAACGACTGCGGGAAGCGCCCTGTAGCAGTACGGGCAGACACTCATTGTAAGTGCTAAGAGCTCCTCGCCTTTTCTAAGAGCAGGTATGACGTAGGCTATTTCACCAGGGTACTTACTGCTCACCAGAGTTCACCGCTATAAGCTTGTTATAGGATTGAGAGGGTATATAAGTGTGGTGGGCTAAGTGTCGAAGATCATCGTAATTGCCGGTACCCCGGGGACGGGGAAGTCCACTATAGGGGGCCTGCTGGCAGAGATCTGCGGACTTAAGGTACTGAACCTCAGCACTATCGCGCTAGAAAGGGGATTTGTTGCTTACTACGACGAGGCGAGGCAGACCTACGTCATCGACGAAGAAAGGCTCGCAGGCTACATCGCGGAGCTGGCTGAGAAGTACGGTGACATTACCGTCTTGACGCACTACCCAGAGATACTTCCAAAGCACCTTGTTAGGGCAGTCTTCGTGCTTAGAACGCACCCACTTGAGCTAGAGAAGAGGCTTCTTGCAAGAGGGTGGAGCAGGAAGAAGATTAACGAGAACGTTATGGCGGAGATTCTAGGTGTAGTAGCCCACAACGCTGTGGAGACTTTTGGGGAGGATAGGGTATTCGAGCTAGACACTACGAGCATGAGTCCAGAGGAGTGTGCAAAACTGCTGTGCAGGGCAATAAGGGGGGAGGGCGTGCTGAGTCCTGGAGTAAGCATAGACTGGCTTTCTCGGCTGTCAATAAGCGATATTTCGAGGTTCAAAGACTATGAAGGGAGCGGTGATTAGCAGCGGGGGAATAGTGCTCGCATCGTGGAGCCAAATCCACAGGCTCGTCTCAGAATCGGACGTCGTTCTTCACGTCCTGGACGTTAGAGACCCCCTGAACACCCTCAGCAAAAAGCTCCTCAGAATAGTTGAAAAGCAGGGGAAAAGGGCAATAATAGTGCTCAACAAGTGCGATCTCGTACCCAGGTCTGTTGCAGAAGAGTGGAAGGGCTACCTCGAAGAGAAGCTCGGCCTGCCCGTAGTCTACATTGCTGCTGCTAGGCACATGGGGACGCTAAAGCTGAGAAAGGCCATTAAGGAAGCTGCGCCGTCTCTGCCAGCCGTAGTCAGCGTTACAGGGTTTCCAAAGGTAGGCAAGTCCTCTATAATCAATGCGCTCAAGGGCAGACACGCCGCGAGTACAAGCCCCTACCCAGGAAGTCCGGGCTATACAAGGCACTTCCAGCTCTACCGAATAGACGAGAACATACTAATGATAGATACTCCCGGCATACTCCCTATTGAGGGGGACCAGCTCGAGAGGCTCATAAGAGGCTATCCTCCGGAGAAACTAGAAGACCCCGTACTGCCAGCCATAGCACTCATTGAAAGAGTGCTCAAGTACAGCCCGCAGGCCTTTAAAATAGCCTATGGCATAGAGTCTACTAAGCCGCTTGAGATACTAGAGCAGCTCGCCACTAAAAGAGGCTGGTTCTACAAAAAGACCAAGGAACCACTAGTAGAAGAAGCCGCTAGAACTGTGATTAGAGACTACCAGGACGGCAAAATACCATTCTATATTAGGCCCTCGCAACTGGAAGAAGGCATGGGGCTATAAAGTGCCCATTAAAATCAAGCTCCTCGAAACAGGAGACGTGGTAGAGCTCAGCGCCAAAAGGCTGAGCGTTAAAGAGCTCTTAGAAAAGCTGAAGCTGTCTGCCTCAGAAAACCTAGTATTGAAAGGCAAGACTATCCTAACAGAAGAGGACGAGATAGTAGATGGAGATGAAGTAGTTGTTTTCACGGTTAAATCGGGTGGCTAAGCGGGTTCGAGGTCTTGGTGTGCTTTAAGCTTGTTCCACAGATGATCGTTAAGTGCACTAGCGAGGACAGGACTACTATACGCGAACTCTTAAAGAGGCTAGAAGAACTCGCAGGAAGCGAAGAGGAAGTAGTAGTTGTTGTAAATGGAAGGATAGTGAGCGACTTGGACTTTTTAGTTACGGAGAAGGATGAAGTGGTCTTTGTACAGGCCTTCTTTGGGGGTTGCTCTACTGCTTAGGAGGCCACACTCTGTCAAAGTATATGTTCTTGGCCTTAATAGAGAGTGGCACGCCTAGGGCGTAGTCGGCTTCTAAGAGCTTCATTGCTAGTGCTGCGACTCCAATGCTGTACATTATCCTGTTGTCGACGTTCAGCATTGAAGCCACCTTTGCTGCAGACCCCACTGCAATGCCCAGGTTTACCAGGGAATTTGCCAATTCGACGTCTATGCCTATGTGTTCTGGCTGCCTGAGCCCTACTTTCACGATTTTACAGCCTATGATGACTACTGCATCGCTATTTCTCACGTTTGTAGCATCACGCCTGAAGAAGTCACCATACATTGGTGCAAGCTCCTCCATTTTCTTCGCCAGCTCTTCTAGCTCTTCTTTTTCGGTGAGGATGACTGATACTATGTTGTCAATGCCGCGGGCTTTTGGCGCAGTCTTGGCTGCAGCAACCATCAGCTCTGCGACTTGCAGTGCTGCCTTTTTTATGGCGTCTCGCTCCTGTATCAATGTTCTACCCCCGCTACTAGTGTAGCTGTTGTGATAGTATAAACCTAACATCAACTACGACTGCGCCATTGGGATATGCTATGACCGGGTTTAAGTCTGCTGACTCTATTTCTTCGTGGTCTTCTAGGAGCTTGCCGAGCTTTACGACGATACCTGCCAAGCTGGATACGTCAACTGGTTGCATTCCTCTGTAGCCCTGCAATATGGTCTTGCTCTTAATTTCACGCGTCATTTCTAGAGCTTCTTCAAGCGTTATTGGCCAGACCCTGAACGTCACGTCTCTGAAGACCTCAGTGAAGACGCCTCCCAGCCCAAACATGAGTATGATTCCAAAGACGGGGTCTCTGAGGCCTCCAATTATTACCTCGATACCCGGCTTTGCCATTTTCTGGACGAGAAAGCCCTCTATTGTGGCGTCTGGTAGCCTCGCTCTTATCCTCTCAAGCATGTTCGTGGCTTCTTTGACGACCTCTTGCGCGCTCAACAAGTTGAGGACAACCCCACCGACGTCTGTTTTGTGGCTTATGTTAGGCGACACCACCTTTAGTGCCACGGGGAAGCCTATTTCCGCTGCAATCTTGCCTGCCTCTTCTGGCGTCCGAGCAAATCCGTAGGGCAGGTGTGGTATTCCATAGTCTGAGAGGAGCTTGAATGCCTCGTAGTCGGGTATTTTGTAGCGCTGCTTTGCGGAGTGTGCTGTAGTGACTGACACTTAGCCCTTTGTGGAATATATACTCCTCTTCAGCTTTTATATCTCGGGGGCTTTGTGCTCGCTTCTCAACCGAAAGAGGTAATTGGCGTTGTACACTTACCCAGGCTGCCCTACGCGTACTACAGGCCCCCCAGCACTATCAGCGATCTTGCCGAGTATGGCGCCAAAGATGCCGCAGTTCTCGAGAAGCTGGGCTACACAGGAGTCATAGTCGAGAACTATGGCGACGCGCCGTTCTCGCCGCGCGTTGAAGACCCGCTTGCAATCGCAGCCATGACAGTTATAGTTAGAGAAGTCGTTAAGTCGACGTCGCTCAAAGTCGGCGTCAACTTACTGCGGAACTCTGGGCGCGAGGCTTACAGCATCGCGGTTGCCGCTGGAGCCAAGTTTATACGCGTGAACGCTCTAATAGAGCCCGTTATCTCTGATGCTGGGGTGCTTGAGCCGGAGGCTCCGCGCCTCAAGCCACTAATGCTCAATTACCCCGGTATTGAGGTCTACGCCGATATTCTCGTGAAGCATGCCACTAGCTTGAGAATGCCCCTTGCTACTCTAGAGGCTCCTACGCCCTTGTCGAAGGGCGCTCTAGAAGACTACCTCAGAGAGCTCATTGAAGAATATGCTCAGAGGGGTGGGGCGAGTGCTCTCGTAGTCACGGGGCTTAAGACAGGTGAGCCTCCGCCCCTGCGCCTAGTTGAGCTGATCAAGAAGCTATCCCCCCTGCCTGTAATCGTTGGGAGTGGGGTGACTGCAGAGAACGTCCTCAAAGTGCTAGAAGTGTGCGATGGCGTAATTGTCGGGTCTTTCATTAAAGTAGGTGGCAGAGCGGGAAATCCCGTGGATCCTGAAAGAGCACGCACGGTTATTTCGAGAATTAGAGAGCGCTTCATCATCGCCAAGTACTAGTGCTCTAGTATTTAGCGTAGCGTATTTCAGAATACGTGGCTATGTATGTGCTTGCTACAATTAGGCCTCCCCCAACGGCCTTGTGTAGCGTGAGCTCTTCGAGGCCCATCGCCAGCGAAAACAGAGTCGCGAAGACGGGCTCTAGTAGGAATATGACTGCCGCTGCCAAGGGCGAAACCCTCCTCTGGCCGAGTACTTGCAAGAAGGTGGCTCCAATAGAGCAGACGACTGCCAAGTAGGCCAAGTACGCTAGTGCTGCCAAGTTCACGGTACTGCCGAATAGTGCAGCCGCTAGCGGAGAGAGCAGAGCTCCTGGAGTAAACGTCCCAGCGAGTATTTCAACGATGCCGCCTCTTCCATACTTCGATACGAGGATTATCTGCGCCGCCCACGCCACTGAACCCAGAAGTATGAGTAGCTCGCCTACGCCGAGCCCTCCGCTAGGCATTGATATAGCGTACAGCCCGCTCACGGCCAGGAGCAGTGCCAGCGCGTCAAGCCAGTGATACCTCTTCTCGACGAGTGCCACGTACAAGTGTACATTTATTGAGTTAAGGGCTGTGAGAAAGGCGCTTATTGATGGAGTAGTGTAGCGCGTTCCCTCGCCTTGAAGCAGGAGGCCCAGCGCATACGCGACACCAATAGCTAAGCCCCTGAGGTAGTCTCCTCTGCTAAATTCTCCGCGGACGGCCTTGACGAGAACCGCTGGTGCGAGAATGGCTGTTGCAATGAGGCAGCGGTACGAGGTGTACTCTAGGCTCGACATTACCCCGACCGAGAGCTTTATGAAGGAAAATGACGTGCCCCACAAAACCGTAGTTCCAACCAGCATTGCCACTCCAGCTAGCTTGCCCGCTACAGAAGCCCTACTAGGCAATCCCACGTCCCCGGAATCTACTGTGTGCTAGTACTGCCAGGCCATATATCCGCCTTAGTGTACGAAGACTCGATGGCCGTGCCTAGGCATTTATACTGAAGCAAATGCACTTAACAACAATACGTTAAGCAAGTACTCTATTCAAGCCACTAAACCGCATTATTGCACAAACTAGGGTATTACAAGCCAGAAGTTCCCGCGGCCTGAGGCTCGCAAGCACCTATGGCAACTAGGCCGGGCATCACGTGAACACCCCTCATGAGTAATACCGAAATATGGAGCAGCACACCGCCTCTATGCATTAAGGCCTGCTCTAATAAATTGGCACTGCTTCAAAGCCACTAATCGCGAGTACGGAAAATACAATGCCATAGCTTAGTAAAATACCAATACTTATGCCAGCTACTTGGCTGATTAGTTATTTAGTGTATTACAGGCCATGACCGATCATGAAAGCCGATTCCGATATAACAGGGATCACGCACTGCTAGGCTTCGTGCGTCCCGCCAAGGCCTGTAACACCGATTTTACTAGCACACCTTTTATTTAGATGTTACTGCTTTTAATTTCTTATTCAATAATGCGTTTGTATAATTTGGAGGTTCTTCCACGCCCCACTCGTTGAATTTTACACAGGATCTGCATGAACACCCCCCTCACAGTGGGATTTGGAGTTAACCATGCCGGAGCTAAGTTAATTCGCGATTAACTCACCCCCTGATCAAGGATACATGTGTACAAATTTGGTATATGTTAAGCTCTACGCTACTGCTTTATTGTTCATTGTATTGCATATTCAGACCCCCGCTTCGAGCTCTTCTGAGTTGCGGCTTCACAGAATGAGTGCCCCTATTAGCGACACCGCCACGGGGCCTAAGAGGTCGACAAACGTGGTCATTATGGGAAACACTACGTTGTCTGGATCCCAGCCTTTGTGAAAAGACGTCACAGTCAAGTAATATGTGGCCATAGAAGCTGCTGCGTAAACCACGAGGAGAGAGGCAGAAATCGAAGCCACTACTCTGAGAAGCCTCGCGGGTTCTGTAAATACCGCTGTAGAGAGCACAAGTGCAAGCATTACTGACGTGTAAGTTGCGGCGAAGCCCACTACCAGCTCTCTGCGGTAGAGCTTGTAAGGGCTTTCTTCGCCTACGTGGAGGCTTATATTGAGAGAACTGCCAAGATAGCCTGTTGCAGCGCCAATAACAGCGTTAAACGCTGGCAAGACGGCCAGCACTTCTGGGTTCTTACTGATTAGCGCCGTAGAAGTTGCCAGCACGAAGCCGCCGAGGCTACTGCCCGTTGAACCAACTACAGAAGACGCCAAGTTCTCGAGGAAGTCTTTTAATCCGCCCGCGCGGAGAACAAGAACAAAGAGCACGAGAGCAAAGAGTGCGAAGACCGAGACGGCTAGCAATCTTAAAGCACTGGTGAACTCCCTATAGAGCTGTGCTACCAACAGCAGTACAGCCGGTGATGCAAAGTCTCCTACTCCGGTTACAATAGTTGCAACGAATGTTGAGGGGTCGCGCCCTCGCTTAAACAGGTAGATTATTGCCCACGTTGTCAGCGGCGTTAGCACCGCGAAAACCACTACGGTGGAAGTAAGGGCTATGAAAACTAGTGACGCGAAGTCGAGCACTTCAGAGCCGAGCACGAGGGAGAGGAGTGTACCAAGAATGCAGAGATTCAAAGTCGCAATTACCGAGACCACGTAGCTACACGATGTATTAACTAGGTTGAACTTCGTGAACATTGCTGGCTGCGTCAAACCCAGGTGAAGTGCCTTGGAGAGGCGGTAGCCTAAAGCACCGTAGACATCGCCTCTCAAGTCCATGAGTCCTGGAATGAGTACGAGGAGCACTGGCTGCGCTACTAGCAATTCGACATTGAATCTCAGAGTCGCACCAGCAAGCACTTCGGCGAGGGCCAGCAATATTAATGGTGTAATCCACTTCCTCGCTCTAGATGCTGTTTTGATTGCAATGCTCTCTGCCTCTCTTGCATGCTTAACTGGATCGCGCCAAGCTATTAAAGGGAGGCGCGGTATAAATATCAACCGGCCTAGCGAGGAGTCTGTTTTGTCAAAATTGTCTCCAGAAGTGCACAGAAAGTTTCACTTAAAGCCCATCGCGATAAAGTACAAGCCCCAGTCCGTAAGGACCATACTCGAAAACCTGTGGAGGTACACAGACATACTAATAGACCTCGCTTTCTATGCGTTCTTCGCGAAAGACAGAGAGCTTGCTCTGAAAATACTAGACCTCGACAGGCTCGTGAGCGAGTACATTGGGCAGTTCATACTCCACAACTCAATGGCCTACGGAAGGACGAAAGAAGGGGCGTACGCGAGCCTGCTCTCGTTCTACTACGGCTCTGCAATGGACTCTATTTCAGATTCCGTGAAGGACATCGTATATGCCATGCTCGTAGGCTATGCACCAAACATTAGCTACGAGCAGGTCTTGCCGTATGCCGAAGGGGAAGTGGTGGCGAAAATGCCGGTAAACGAAGACTTTAAAGTAATAGACTTGACTGACAAGTACCCCGTTGACGTCTTGCTAGTAGTTGAAGGGGGAGAGTACAGGTTTAGTCCACAGCCACGAGAAGCAATTAGAAGGGGCTCAGTCCTCTACATCAGGGGCTTTAGAGACGTGGTTATGAGGTTGCTGAGTGATCAGGGTATCGAGCATAAGCTAGAGTACATAGACGTCGAAGGCTTTGACCGAGTTGCCAAGAACCTCGTTGAAATAAAAGACTGCACAACGTTGATGCTGAACCTAGCGCACTACGTGTTAATGGAGTTTGCAAAGGAGCTTGTAGAAGAAGTAGAAGACCTCGAAATACATATAGACTGGCTGCACCTGGAGACTATGAACCAGCTCAATAGCCTTGCTACGAGAGTAGACCCGAGCACTATAACTGGGATAATTACTCTGCTGAAGGAGCTAGAAGACATCGCCGATGCGAGCGCCTCTATGAGCCGGATATTGAGCCTCCAAGAGGAGTTCCCAGACGAGTACAAGGCCATTTTCAGCAGGGTTTTCAAGAGCCTTAATGAGAGAGTAAAGGCAGTAACGCTCGCTAAGAGCACAGACCTCCAGAGCTTAGCATACTACTTGAAGAAATATGGAGGCCAAGTGCTAGCCGTAAAGACGCGCGATACTTGGGTGGCATATCCACTTGCTCGAGAAGTCCAGCTAAGTCCTGGCGACAAGGTCATCTTAGTCTACCAGGAAGAGTTCACAGAGGAAGTCGAAAACCTCCTTGCCTCACTGGCAAGACCACCGAAGTAGCGCTAGTTAAAACATAGAGCCCAAGGGCGCTGACTGTGGATTGGTGCAACCTCGCCACGGGCTCCCCGCAGCCAAGACTCTCTCGACGCCACGTAGAGCACTAGTGCTAATAGCGCGGCGTGCCCTAACTAGGCTTTTGCGGGGGGTTGAAGTGGTCAAGGTGGTAGTCAAAGGCAGGCAAAACTACTGGAGGTTTACCGTGTACAGCTGGCTTCTCGAAGTAAAAGACCTGCTAAAAGCCGAACTAGGCGAGAATGTGGAGGTGTATGTGGAGGACGGTGCTAGCGAGGACCCGGAGCTTTATATCAACGGCGTGCTCATCGGCTCTGGCGTGCCAGGAGAGGAGGGGTACCTTATAGAAATCATCAAGAAAGCCGTTAAGTCGATGAGAGAGGCTCCGACAAGCAGCGACTAGAGCCAGCCTACTGTTGCTACCCGCGGTGGTGGCCGACTTTTCCAACTAGTAATCAACGTCCCTTAACCCGGCTGATTCGCTGAAAGCTTGGAGCCAGGCGTGCATTTTATTCAAGTCGCCTAGTAAGACCAGCCAAGTACGTATCTTGACATAAACCATGTCGACGCCGCAGTTAGAAAGCTAAAGGGGGTACACACCGCTCCTTAGATGCTCGCCTGGAAACCAATGCACGCTTTCAGGGAAAGCCTAAAAGCCCTACTCATCCATTGCAAGAACGGAATTCGATTTTTTAGCAGTATCTGAGTAGCGCCTGTGAGTGAGCGTGCATGTCACATAAATTAAGCACGTCCATGTTAGTGGGCTTGCTCTTATTCATGGTTCTTGCTTCGAGTATAGCACCATCTCAGAGGTTTTTCGGCTCTAATAGATCCTAAAGCCTACAAGTCGTGTGAAGCATAAGATGGGTTCCTGTGGCTTGACGTGCTAGGCAGTGCCCTGTTTATCGCCCCTTTCACCTACGACACATACGTGGCGCTAGCTAGAGACCCCGTCTCAATTGCCGTGGAGAGTGAGGCGATTATTCTCGTGAAGGGCCTCCTCACCAAGAAGAGAGTGGCTATCGAGCCTGACGTTGCCTACGCTGTTAAATTGGAAGGCTTTTCGGCAAGGAGGTCTCCATTCCTCCGCGCGGCTCTTATGTAGAGGTTAGGACGCGCAACTCGGAAAACCACGCCCTTGCTCTCAAGCAATCGAAGTTCCACAGGCTTAAAGAGGCCGTAGAAACAGCCTGGCCTAGAATTCACGTACCTTAGCCGGTAACCGGCTTTGCCGGAAGTCGCAGCGCCCCTTGATGCCCCAAGTCGCCTTCGGCTACTCCTCGCTGCTTGTAGTCTCGATCGGTGCAGATACTCACATTAAGTGAGTTTCACATATAAGGGCGGCTGCTCACGGCACTTTTATGGTGGGTTTAATGGGCATCGAGGAGCTCAGAGTCGGTGGTAGCGTTAAGTTGAGAGGACCTATTAAGGCAGGCCGCATTGATGTAGGAGGGTCTCTCCACATTGAGGGGGATCTCGAAGTAGACAGCCTAAAGATTGGTGGCTCAGCTAGTGTAGCGGGAAACTTGAAAGCGGCTGAGGTCACGGTTGGCGGGGCTATTAGAGTCGACGGCAGTGCTACCATAAACAATTTGTTTAAAGTAGGTGGATCGGCGAGAATCGAAGGCGGGCTAGAAGGCAGAGAAGTTGTTGTAGGCGGATCCATTAAGTCTAAGACTATTAGAGCAGAAGTCTTCAAGCTGGGTGGTAGCGCAGAGGCAGACAAGATTGTAGCAAGAGAAGTGATCGTGGGGAAGAAGTCCAAGGTTAGGGGAGAGATAAACGCTTGCCGAGTCGTAGTAGAGAGGGATGCGGAAGTCGACAAGATAGTTGGACACGAAGTAGTCTTGAAGAAGGGCGCTGAGGCTAGCAGAGTCGAGGCCTTCAAGGTAGTTATAGAGGAAGGAGCCGAAGTTCGAGAACTACTATATGTTGAAACCGCGGAAATCGATGAAGGAGCTAGAGTGAGAAAAATCGAGAGAGCACAGAGCGTGAGCCTAGAGCTGAAGTGTGTCTGAGAATGCTGGCAAGGTCTAAGCGCTGCCACCACGATATCATATACGAGTTGTTGACAACCATAAGAGACGGCTTTCCAGCTTTGAAGACGAGGGTTTGTACCGCAAGCAACATGCCCTTGGATAGGTGCAATAAAGTGCTAAACATTATGGAGAGCTTTGGCTTAATATATAGGCGTGGAGAGGGGAGGGGGGCCGAATACTATGTTACTGAGCAAGGCTACATATACATAAGCCTGTACGAGAGGCTCAGAGAAGTAGTGCCTATCGAGTACTCAAAAAGATTCAAGAGGCTTGCTTATTGAAATCCTGTACCGGCAAGAGACGCGCAGGGATCAACGCGTAGGAGCCTCTACGCCCATTATATAGGGGTTTTCCCCAAACGCCTGCCGCTACTAGCCACTAGTACTAGAGTGCTTGGAGTGCTTTACTCAACAGTTACTGTTTTTGCGAGGTTTCTAGGCTTGTCGGGATCCGCGCCTCTCTTAACGGCTACGTAGTATGCTAAAAGCTGAAGTGGTGGTGTGTGCGTTATTGGTGTAATAATCCAGTGCGACCTCGGCACTTCAATTACGTAGTCGAATAGACT
Organism: Desulfurococcaceae archaeon; assembly: GCA_049970695.1. Classification (GTDB taxonomy): domain Archaea; phylum Thermoproteota; class Thermoprotei_A; order Sulfolobales; family Desulfurococcaceae; genus UBA285. Next base: position 133,320 of record JBMFML010000002.1, on the reverse strand, counting down.
AGCTAAGGCGCTTTCCTGTGGTATTACTCCAATGGTAAATGCCCCTCTCGATTTCATTTCCTCGACGTTTCCCGCTATTAGCTTCTCGAGCCGTGGAATTGCCGGGACTACGAAGACCACAGGGAATCCAGGCTCTATTAGAGCTATTGGCCCGTGCTTGGACTCTCCAGCCGGGTATGCCTCTGCGTGGATGTATGCTACTTCTTTGATCTTCAGTGCTCCTTCCTTTGCTACTGGTACTCCAATGCCCCTGCTCAAGTAGTACATGCTCTTTGCGCTGGCAAGAACGTTGGCTAGCTCGCATGAGGCTTTTTCGCCTCTCCTAATAGACTCCTCGACGAGCTTAGCCGAAGACTCTAGGGATTCCTTGAGTTCCTTGAGCTCATCTCGGCTAAGTCCTTCAGAGCTCAGCAACTCCATTAGTATCCATGAGAGAGTGAGAACCTGTGTTGTAAAGGTCTTTGTCGCGGCAACTCCTATCTCGGGCCCTGCTCTCGTGTAAATAGCTAGGTCGCTTTCTCGTGGAATAGCAGAGTCTATGACATTAGAAATGGCCACTATTTTAGCGCCTTGTTTCTTGAAGCTTCTTACGGCTTTCAGCACGTCCATAGTCTCCCCGCTCTGGCTCACCGCGATTAGCACATCTCCTTCCTTAGCAGAAGTGGCGAACGCCTCGTACTCGCTTGCTATGAAGGGAAATACTGGTATTCCCGCCAGTGCCCTGGCAGAGAGGGCGAAAAACTCTGCTGCGTGATAGCTTGTTCCAGCCCCCGTCACGTAGATTGTTGCGGCTTCTCGTAGCACTCTAACAACTTCCTCAGCTAGGCTCTTATCGCTTCTAAGCCCCGCTAATGTTTGACTCAGAGCTCTCGGCTGCTCGTGTATTTCCTTTAGCATGTAGTGCTCGTAACCCTCTTTAGAGGCTTCTTCGATGCTCCACTCCACTATCCTGACGTAGTTTGCATAGTCAATCCTACTGCCGGTTAGCAAGTCCTCTATGTAGACTTTTCTCGGAGTTATGTAACCAACCCAGTAGTCCCTTAGAACCACAACTCTGCGGGTGTGATCCAGCAGCGCCGGTATGTCGCTTGCAACCAAGTTATAGCCGTCTCCTAAGCCCAGTACCAGCGGGCTGTCTTTCTTAGCAAAGAATATCTTGTCGGGCTCTATTACTGAGATGAGGAGTAGCGCATATGCTCCCTTCAGCTTCTTGACTGCTTCTTTGAAGGCCGTGTAGACGTCTTTATAAATCTCGTAGAGCTCCTCGACTAGGTGTACTACAACCTCCGTGTCAGTTTCGCTTCTAAAAACATGGCCTTTCTCGAGTAGCTGTTCTTTGAGCTCGTAGTAGTTCTCGATTATTCCGTTGTGAACAATAGCAAACCTCCCACTACAGTCCAAGTGTGGGTGTGCATTTTCATCAGATGGCGCTCCATGAGTTGCCCAGCGCGTATGCCCCACTCCAACTACGCCACTTACCTTTGTGAACCCTAGCTTTTGCTCGAGCTGCTGAAGCCTGCCCTTGCCTTTCAACACCACTAGCTTCTTCCCATCTACAACCGCTATCCCAGCCGAATCATAGCCGCGGTATTCAAGGCGCTGAAGCCCTCTGTACAGGGCCTCGCCTAGCCCGTTCCACCGCGCAGCGAGGCATATTCCTACTATTCCACACATGCGGCCCAGCCGATAGCAGCGCCGACTACACTTCAGCAAGCCGCCTTAGAACTTAAAAACACCTCCTTAACTTGTACATACTCCGTTCATCATATAAGCAAGTTTCAACCGCCATGCCCATCCCCGGCCGCCTCAAAATAGCTCCAAGAAATCGGCTGTTTTTATAGAGTCCAAGTGGAGTCTAAGAGAGGGGGGTGCTCTCTAGTGGAGCAAAAGCGCTGCTTAGCACTAAAGATTACTGGAAAGGCATTTGATGAGGGCCCAGAACTACTAAGGAAGTACGTGCACGTAATTGGAGGACTTGCCAGGGATTACAGCGTACTAATTGTTACAGGAGGTGGTAGAGTGGCTAGAGAATACATCGAAGTGCTTAGGAAAGTCGGGGTTGAGTCTAATTACTGGCTAGATATTACCGGAATATGGGTTTCAAGGCTTAATGCACTTACACTAATAGCAGCACTAAGCCCCCACTCGTATCCCAAACCAGTTACCAGCATCGAGGAGGCCGTGGCTGCAATAAACACTTCCAGAGTAGTTGTTGCAGGGGGCTTAATACCGGGCCAGTCAACAGCGTCTGTGCTACTCCAAATAGCCGAGGCTCTGGGCCTGAAGAAAGTCTACTACTACTCGGCAGTCGGCAAGGTATACGACAAAGATCCGCTCAAGTACCCTAATGCCAAGGCACTCTCAGTTGTGAGAGCCAGCGAGCTGGCGAAAATACTTGAGCAAGAAATGCTGCCAGGCGAGTACGCCTTAATAGACCTGCAAGCACTCAAAATCGCCATTAGAAGCGGTATCGAGGTGCAAGTACTCTCGTACAGAGAGCCGGAGCAGATATATGAAGCCCTCAAGGGAGGTAACCCCGGCACATTAATACTGCCCGAGTAGGCCGGGCCCCATGAAGACGGTCTTAATATCGATTAAGCCCAAGTACGCTGAGCAGATACTTAACGGCGTGAAGTCCCACGAATTGCGGGCTGGGAGCGTTTTCTCCAGGGGGGACAGAATAATAATGTACGCCTCAAATCCCGTAAGAGCTGTCGTTGGCGAGTTCACAGCAGGCTTTGTGATGACGGGGAGCTACGAGGAGGTAGTAGCGTACCTGAAAACCGTGGGATACAAAGGGCTTAGCAGCGAGGACTTTGAGTACATACGTGGAAAAAGAACGCGAGTCTCTGCTATTGAAGTAGTCGATCCCATTAGGTACCCAGAACCAATATCGCTAGCAACACTCAAGAGGGTGGGGCTTGAAAGGCCTCCGAGAAGCTACATGGTGCTAAACCCGAGTATAAAGCTCCACGCAAAGCTGATAGAGCTGTTCAACAAGGCCTTAACTACGAGGAGCCGAGGTCTCTGAAGCTCGGTCCTTGTGGAATTTTACTTAAAGTCTCTAATAGTACCTTCAGTCTTCACTTACGGGAGCTACTAAGATGTCTTCGAGCCCTTACCGGGAATATCCAGCTTTCTCAATGCCCTCCTAACCCAGTAGTGGAGTACTTTAGCTTCATACACAGAGGGCCTAGACCTGTAAAGCACTCTCCTTAGTACAGCTAAGCACCTACTCCGCTTGTCTATTGATGGAACTACGAGCTCTGTTATCTCTCTAAGAGACTCGATGATCTTCTCGAGGTCTTCGCGGCTGGCTCTCGGCGGTATGTTTCTAGGCTCTACTCGCGAGAACTTCCAAATCTCCCACAGGAATATTGCAACGGATTGACTGAGATTGAGCACGGGGTATTCGGGATTTGCAGGTATCGTGACTAAGAAGTCGGCTTTTGAAAGCTCTTCCCTAGTAAGCCCCGTGCTCTCTCTGCCGAATATAAGCGCCACTTTATTTGCTCTCGGCAAGACCAGCTTCACGAAGTCTTCTATTGAAATGGCCTGCCTAACTATGTCGCCTTCGCTATATCCAATAGCACTCGTAGCAACTGATACGTCAACGCCTTTGAGGGCTTCCTCTAGGTTACTCACAACAACGCTGCTAAGTAGCAAGTCTCTGCCTCGCGCAGCGTACTTTAGTGCTTCTTCTATGCTAGCCACCGGGTTTACTAGGTAGAGCTCTTTTATGCCGAAGTTAACACAAGTTCTTGCTATAACGCCGAGGTTCACGGGCCCCTCTACGCCTACTAGAACCACTCTAATGCTCACCAAAGCTTCTCGCACCTCCTCGCAGTAATTACCTCGTAGAAGAAGCGCTTGTTTTTCGAGAGGCAATTACCGAAGCCGCTTGATTCCAGGCGCTTTTCTATGACTTCTGGTTTTGAAAGAGAGGAGTAAACTATGTAGAGCGCTCCGCGCCTCTTCAAGGCATGGGCGGCGTAGTCTACAAAATAGAGCGCTGTTTCGTACCCCTCGATGCCGCCTTCGACAGCGAGGTCAACAACGGTAGTGCTTTCTGCGGGCAAGTACGGGGGGTTTGCCACAATAAGCTCTGCTACCTCCTCGCGGAGCACAACATCATCCGCAAGAACCACAAGAGACCTGTGCTCGAGCTTGTTCAGCAATGCATTCAGCCTAGTAGTTTCTACGGCGTCCTCTTCGATGTCTATAAACACCACGAATTCGCATATCCCGTTTATCAAGGCGTATAATCCGAGAACTCCCGAGCCTGCTCCTAAATCCACGCAAACTCTCTTTTTCGAGTTTTCCGTGCTGAGCAACTCAAGCAAGAGCCACGTATCGTCACTAGGCCTGTAGACTCTGCCTATGTACTCTAGCTTAGGCATTTTCATGCACTTACACCTTTTTCGCGAATGAGCATAGCTAGCTCGTAGAGCTGGTGAGGTTCGAGGAAGTAGACTCTCTTGCCCGAAATCGCTCTGCCAAGCTCTCCCAACTCGCTTAGCTTAACTCCAAAGAACTCTTCTAGTAGTTTGTCCAGGACCCTCCTCCGCTGAGTAAAGAGCTTCTTCACGATTACCTCGAGGAACTCCACGTCTTTTCCATAGGGCCTCTTCCTCTCGAGTACCACGACCTGGTGGTGTACTTCTGGCGCTGGGTAGAAGCTCGATGGAGGATAAACTCCTCCGAGCTTGACTGCAAAGAGCACGTTAACTAGCACAGAGAGCTTTCCATAGCTCCTTGTACCGGGCTTTGATGCGAGTCTCTCGGCCACTTCTTTTTGAACCGTGAGTACTGCTCTTTCAATGTTGTTTTCTCTCGCGATTTTAACTATGAGGTCTGATGTTATGTGGTATGGAAGATTTGAAACGACTTGCTTTGCAAGTAGGGAGTGCTCTCTAGCGTCACCTCTTACTACTATGAATTTTACCGATTTAACAACATCTCTAGAGATTTCGCACAGCTTTTCGTCAATTTCTACGCAAACAAGCCTAGGCGTCTTGTGAATGAGCGCAAGCGAGAGCGTTCCAATACCACAGCCTATTTCCACTGTTGGTTCCTTTTCAACGTAGCCTGCCACTTCCCTCAGAAGCTCCGGATCTACGACGAAGTTTTGGCTCAGCTTTTTGCGAGGCCTAATTCCGTGTTCTCTGAGAATCTTAATTGTCCAGAAGTAGAGCTGCTTTTTGCTCAGCTCGAGCGGGCTAAAAGAATTCGCCATAAAGCTTCTCCAAGTAGCCGAGGTAGAGTCCCTGCTGGTCTCTGGGCTTAACAAACAAGTAGTACTTCTCGCCTCCAGCAAGTTCTCGAACTATCCTCTCTACGAGTACTTTCACGGGGTCTACTTTAGTCCTGTTCCTAATATCTTCGAAGCTCTTGAACGGCTGTATCCTCCTGCTCTCAAGTATGGCATTCATGGTCTTCCTCCCGATTTCAGGCAAGAGCTCGAGTGCGTGTAGCCTTATGTTTATCGGCTCGGCTATGTTGAAGAACTCCACGAACGTCTTTTCGTTTTCCAGGATTATTCTCTTAACGGCTTCCGGGAGGTTGGACCTGGCAAGAGATGTGAGCTCGTTATAGGTTATTGGAATTAGTCTTCTAAGTTTGCTTGGGTAGCTTAGGTCGACTTTTTCCATGACTTCTATTTTAATTCCAATTAGTGGTGTAGCCTCGAGAAGTGTGAAGTACTTGGTTCCAATACATTGTACGAAGGGCTGATTTCTGTGCTCGTAGTGCACGTCTGAGGGATTGCCCAGCTCTAGGTAGTCGAGTATATAGACGTAGTGCTCATAGCGAGGCTCCCGTCTCGGGTAAGGCCTGTAAGCTGTTGGTCTCTTACTCAAGTCGAGACTGCCCTCAGCGTACGGATTTACTTTCTGCAAAAAGCCGTAATTTGGCTTTCTCACTTAGACTCAACGCAGTACTCTGAGAGAAGCTTTAGAACCTCCTCAAGCGTGCCCGTTTCGTAGACTTTTTCTTCCAGCTCTAGTAGTGAGCGGAGCTCATCAACGCTCTTAGGGCAAGTGTTTACAATCATTACTATCGTTTCTTCTTTAAAGCCCATGGATTCAAGCTTTTCTCTGAGGCTTCTTGCATTATCGGGCGGCATTTTCGAGAACTTCGAGAGGTACTCAATGACGCGGGATGCGAGAAGGGGTACTGTACCTGAAAGCTCTCTCGCGAGTTTTTCATACTTCCTTAAGTAAGCAAGCGCTTCTGGATTCGAAAGTAACTTCAATTCTTCCGGCTTAATTCGCACAAGCGCTGACAAGAACTCCACCACGAGAATTTATCACTAAGAAGTAGTCTGCCCGGCTTGGATTTCTGCTGGTCTCAAGTGCTCGGGTCTGACAAACAACGTCTTCTCCTTATCTCCTAGCATGACCTTTACTATGTAGCACTTGCCTCGTTTACCCACTACAACGCCTGTTTTACCGTGATACCTTCTGTGAGGCATGCCCTTGAAGACGGATGGGTTTATGACTATGTGGACTCTGTCACCTGGCTTGTACTCTATCATTAGCAGGCTCAGCGGTGGTACGGCGCCCTTTTCTCTAACGCTCTTCCTGAGCAGCTTTCGTGTTCTATGCCTAAAGCCCTTAGGTGCTTTAACCACTTAAAATCCACCTACGTGTAATTGCAATAGTGTTGCTAGACATCTTTATGTGCTTGCAACTTTTTAAAACACGTTAACCCGCAACTACTCTTCTACTTTTACCACGTCGATTTCCAGGGGTACTAGCACTTTGTTCAAGAGTTCCGCCAGGCAGGGACTTGTCCTCCCCTCATCACAGTGCACGAGCTCTTTAACGTAGAGTCCTCCATCGCAGTAAATTAGCACCTCGACTAGCCTAGGGGTTATCTGTAGGACCTTCAAGGCGTGTACTCTGCGTCTTCTTTCGCGCTCCTTCTTTCTTCTCAGCACTCTTTGAGGCGTTAGTTGCCTAATTACGACGTCGCGGAAGAATTCCTCGAGGCGGGCTACTTCGTCGCGAGATATTGGTGCGTGCGGTGAATACACGAGTAACCTGTAGGCTTTTCTCTTCTTCTTAGAAAGCTCCTTTAAGAGCCTCACATCCTTCCTCGTGGATGGCGATGTCACCTGGGCTTTAACGGGGCTACTTGCTAACTTTTCAGCCAATACGGTGTTCAAGTACTCAATATCTAGTAATCTCTCTTTTGGCTCTTTTACCTCTATTACTAGCGGCCTGCCAGTACCCACCATTCTAGCATCTACGTCTTCTCGCCCAGCCGCGTGTATTACAACTTCTTTCGCTTTGAAGACATCTTTCAAGGCGGCCTCTATGGACTCCTGAATACTAAGTGGATACTTCCTGGTACCGGCCTTCGTGTACCAAGGAACGTGCGATACTCTTCTACCAAGCTTCCAGTAGACTCCCTTGAGCAGAATGGGGCTTGCCTCTATTCTAACGCTGTACGTGAAGTCGGCGTTCAGGTTTATAATGGCCACTACATCCGGATTTGCAAAGTCCGGCTCTATGTTGCACAGTTCCTTGGCGGCTTTTCCGACCTCCCTCTTTATTTCTCTCTTAATGCTCTCGGCAGCTGAAAGCCCATACTTCGTGGCTAACTCTAGTTCTCTGCTCGCAATTTCCTTGTCTAGCGCGACTCCGATAAGAAAGCTCTTGGCACCATATTCCGATATCTTGCTGCAGACGTCATTTGCTATTTTCAGAATGAGGTCGCGGGTATAGGCGTTTCTGCATACGTAACACTCTCTAGGGGTCGCGCCAGCTAGGCCAAATAGCTTTGTGTACATTGAAAGCACCCCAGCGTTGGCATTGACTCCGAGTCTGCGGAGCCTCTCCTCAGACGCTTTTCCAGAGATGTAATCCTCGTAGAGCTTCATGGCGAGCAGAGTCTTCAGCGTCCTGCCTCTCTCCCAGTTGCTCAAGCCCAGACCATACTTAGAGAAAAACCTCCCAAGGCAACTATCGCACAGGGGGTATTCATAGAGCATCTTCTCTGCTTTATCAACCATTTCTGCGACGTGCTTCAAGAACTCGTCGAGGCCACTGTTGCGTGCTTTATTAGCACTCACGGAGACACCTATTGGCTACTAAGTCGGGTAGCTGTACCTACCTAGTTGTGCTTACTCTTTAAGCACTTCTGGGGGCAGCTTAAGCCCTAGCTTCTTCAGCACGTCTTTTTTCCTCAGCGATTTCATCATTTTCTTGACAAGCTCATACTGCCTGAGCAGCTCGCGGACGTCTTCAACATTCACTCCCGCGCCACGAGCTATGCGCTTCATCCTGGACTTATCTATTATCTCTGGGTTGTCGAGTTCTTCGTAAGTCATCGAATTGATTATCGCAATCCACTTTGCCAGCTTTTCGTCGAGTTCCTTTGAGTCTACTTCAAAGGGCAACTTGAGCTCGAGCCCTGGAATAGCCTGCAGAATTTTGCGCATAGGTCCCAGCTTCTTCAAGCTTAGTAGCTGCTTATACACAAGTCTCATGTTGAGCTTGCCTTTGAGCATTTCTTCGACGTCCTTCTCGGTGAGCTCTATTTGTGCCTTCTTCACTCTTTCCACGAGGCTCTCAAGGTCTCCGAATCCGAGAATCCTAGACACGAAACTCGATGGTTTGAACACTTCGAAGTCCTCTATGAGCTCTCCTGTGCCGACGAACTTTATCTGCGCACCTGTAGCAGCGACAGCTGAGAGGGCTCCACCACCTTTGGCCGTTCCATCAAGCTTTGTTACTATAATTGACCCTATTGGCGCGGCTTCGTGAAACTTCTTCGCAATAGTATAAGCTTGCTGCCCCATTGAGGCATCTATTACGAGCATTACTTCATCAGGTTCGATTTCGTTATATAGCTGCTTCATTTCCTCTAGCAAAGCCTCTTCTTTGTGGTGCCTTCCAGCAGTGTCTATGACTACAATGTCGAAACCGCTCTTCAAGAAGTAGTTGACGCCATTCCTTGCTATTTTCACTGAGTCTTGTTCACCTGGTTCACCGTAGACGGGAATGCCTACTTTGTCTCCAAGTTGCTTTAGCTGCTCGTAAGCCGCTGGCCTATAGGGGTCGGCTGCGACCAGCCCTACCTTATAGCCTTCGAGTTTGTAAAAGTAGGCGAGCTTGGCTGCTGTTGTCGTCTTCCCGCTTCCCTGCAGCCCAACTAGGAGAATGATCCAGGGCTTTTTCGGGGGCTTTACACTAGGCTTTTTATCGCCACCAAGCATTTTGACGAGTTCTTCGTATACTATGGTTATAAACCAGTGCTTTTTCGGAATGCCGGGTGGTGGGGCTTCACTGAGAGCCCTCTGCTTTATCCTATTGCTGATCTCCGCGACAAGCTTCAGGTTAACGTCCGACTTTATGAGCTCTTTTTGCAGCTCCTTTACGAACTCGTTTACGGCTTCTTCGTACTTCTCGCGCTTCAGGAAGGCCGCTAGTGCTTGCTTGATACCCTCAAACACCACTTCGCACTCACCACGCCCAGGGGATTCCATTACTCAATTAAACTTAGACTAGTACAGGAGTGCGGGGGGTGGGATTTGAACCCACGCAGGCCTACGCCATCGGGTCCTGAGCCCGACCCCTTTGACCAGGCTCGGGCACCCCCGCACCTCCAGTAATTTAGTAACAGCATAGGGCTTTTTAACCAGCAAATTCCCAGGAATTTCCCTAATTAACCCATCAGCCGAATACGCAAGTAGTGTGGTGAGAACTTGTACAAGCAGGTTGAGCCAAGCGACTACCACGTGCTACACCCCAGGCCTGTCTACTTAATAGTTTCAAGGAGCCGCGAAGGAAGACTAAACGTAATGTCAGCTTCGTGGGTCAGCCCCGTGTCCGATGAGCCGTTCCTAGTTGCCCTTTCCATATGGACGGGTAGCCTGACATACCAGTACATCAAGGAAACTGGGGAGTTCACAATCAACATTCCAGGCGAAGAGCACGTGGACGTCGTTTACAAAGCTGGAAGTTTGAGTGGCAGAGAAGTCGACAAACTAAGCCTACTCGGACTAAAAACAGTGAATTCTGCCCGCATTGGTACACCAGGCTTAGCTGGTATGCTGGGTTTTCTCGAGTGTAAAGTCGCAAAAGAAGTAGCCGTCTCTGACGACACCTCGCTGATTATTGCAGAAGTCCTCGCCATTCACGTCAAGGAAGACGCGTACTCTAAATTCGGCTGGAACATTACCAAGGGGGGCAGAGTGCTAATGCACTTAGGAGGCAGGGGCTTCACAGTGCCCTATAGGCTAATACTTGCTGAAAAATCCCGCTGATAAGTCTTTTATTCCCTCAACTCTTTCATAACTATGTGATAGGCATGGTGCGAGTCAAGACCAAGCTCGTATCCTGGGAGGAAATCGTAGACTGGAGCATGCACCTCGCCGACATAATACGCAACGATGGGTATATACCAGACCTAGTAGTCGCTGTCGCCCGTGGCGGTTTTGTTCCTGCAAGGCTACTGTGCGACTTCCTCGGCGTAGAAAATCTACTCAGCCTGCAAAGCCAGCACTGGACAGAGGCTGCCAAGGTTGAAGAGAGGGCTATATTGAAGTTCCCGTACATACTAAATGCCGAGGGCTTGAGAATACTTGTTGTTGACGACATCGTTGACACTGGCGAGACTTTGAAGCTCGCAAGAGACTACATAAGGGATAACTGGAATCCGAAAGAGGTGAGGACGGCCGCGCTTCAGTGGATAAGCCCCGTTGCAAAATTCAAGCCGGACTACTATTACATTGAAGTTAAGGAGTGGGTGTGGTTCCAGTACCCCTGGACGAGACTCGAAGACACCTACCAGTTCATTAAAAGAATGATGGTAGAGACTAGCAAAGAAACGGGCAAGCGCGAGTGGACTTATGAGGAAATAGTCGAGGGCTTCAAGGACTGGTATGGCATTGACGTTGGAGAAGCCTATTATACCAGAGCACTAAATGTGTTGGTTGAAAAGCGCATAGTTGAGTACGACCCTGCTAGAAAGGTATACAAGCTGGTGTCTTAAGCTTGCTTATCGAGCCCCCTATTAAAGTAGAAATAGGCATTATTGGAGGCAGCGGGCTTTACGAGTTACCAGGAATAGAAGAAGTAAGGGAATACAAGGTCTACACACCATATGGAATGCCAAGTGACAACATCGTCGTTGGCGTGCTCCGAGGAAGGAAAGTGGCCTTCCTGGCTAGGCATGGAAAGGGGCACAGAATACCCCCGCACAGAGTCAACTATAGGGCTAACATATGGGCTTTGAAGGCTCTTGGAGCAAAGTGGGTTATCTCGGTATCAGCCGTAGGGAGCCTGAGAGAGGACTACAAACCAGGAGACTTCGTAGTACCCGATCAATTCATTGACATGACTAAAGGCATACGCCCGCACACATTCTTTGAAGGTGGTGTTGTCGCTCACGTGAGTATGGCAGATCCCTTCTGCGAGCACCTGAGAAAGATCATATTGAAAGCTGCATCGGAGTTCCCCGACATTAGAATACACAGTAAAGGAACATACGTGTGTATTGAGGGGCCGAGGTTCAGCACGCGCGCCGAGAGCAGGATCTGGAAAGAAGTCTTCAAGGCAGACATCATTGGCATGACGCTAGTGCCAGAAATAAACCTAGCTTGCGAAGCGCAGCTCTGCTACGCTACAATTGCAATGATAACAGACTACGACGTGTGGGCTGAAAAACCGGTAACAGCCGAAGAAGTAATGAAAACCATGAGCGAAAACGTAGCGAAAGTCAAAAAGCTCCTTCCAAGAATAGTAGAGCTTGTACCGAGCGAGCCAGATGAGAAAGAATGCAGCTGCTGCAGAAGCTTAGAGACAGCCATAGTTTGAGAAAAGTAGCAGGTGAAGTTGCAGAGCTAGAAAAGCAAGCCAGGGTTTTTTCCAACTCTATAGCCGAGTTTCTTGCCCAGGTCTCAGGCAAAGTCCTTGTCTGCGCCTACACGGGGTTTGGAAGTATACCAGCAAGTGTGGTTTACTGGTACACTACTGTTACGGGAAGGCAAAACGCTGTCTTAATGAGCCTAGAGAGTGCGACCACATTTGTACTTCCCTATAGAGACGACGTCTCTGTACTTGTGTTCAGCACTGGAGAGTACTCGAGGCTTTTTGCCTCTCTCCAAGCTGTTAGAGTACTTGGAGTAGACTACAGGGCCTACGCACCTCAGCCTCTCGATGAGAGGCTTAAACTACTAGCTAAGCACTACGGCGTTGAATTATTTCCGCAGAGCGATGTCTACGCATCGGCGCTCTTACTGTCTTTTGCATCATTTATTGCTCTTACAGGACTCTACAAGGACGTCTTGCAGGCCAGGGGAAAGAGGTTGCTTAGTCACAGCACAGAGGGATTTACTGCGGTCGCCGAGTCTCTGGTTGAGAAATACTCCCCACTCATAAGCAGGGTGGCAGAGCTGGAAAGCCCTGTGCTCACGTCTAGTGAGCTTCTCGAGCCTTCAGCACAATTATTCGCACTGGCACTAGCGGAAGCCGGCTTGAACACCACTTACATGCCACTCTCCCTAATCCTCGAAAAAGCCTCTGAAGTCGGCAAGCCTCTCGTGGCGATATACACGAGTGCCGAAGAAGCCTCTTTTAAAGAACTTAGATCTACGAGAAAAGGGCTCCTAGAAATAGTGTTTAATACAGATCCGCTTGAGGCAGGTATCTACCTCACTATGATTTCTCTCTTCATTACACGGCTCAGTAACTAGTAATAAGCCCTGTACTCAGAATTGCAACTTGGTGAGTGATATTAGAGGGTGGGCGTACTTAATACCCGCGATACTACAGGGAGCGGCTGCAGCACTGGTTACTTCGTGGATAAGCTTGGAGAGCGCTGTTGCAGGGCTAGTAGCATACGGCGTTGCTGTATTCATTGCCATCATATACTTAGGTAAGACTGCTAGTACGCGTAGTGCTATTGCTTTTCTAGTACTCTCATACTTCTCAACAGCGCTCGGAAGCCTTGCTGGACTCCTCTACTCTAGAAGCCCCTACAGCGGCTTGCTAGCACTAGGTATTTCGCTATCCGCATTCATCTATACGTTGGTAGCACTGAGAATAAGGGTGTTCTTGAGTTGAAAATAGGCGTCATAGAGTACAGAAAGACCCCAAGTGGCACCGCAAAAGAGCTTGTAGACGCTATTGCAGCAAAGGGGCACACCCCGGTTTACCTAAAGGCTCACATGCTAGATGCGCTTATCTCCGTGCGAGGAGTTGAGATATACCACGGTAGCGAGCCGATAGACATAGATGCCGCGTTGCTAAGGAACTTCGGGCTGTTCATGAACCTAGATACTTTTCTAAAGAGGCTAGGTGTACTAGAGGCTCTTTCAATGCAAGTGCCAATGATAAACAATCCTACAGCATCTTTCATCGCCAGAGATAAGTTTAGATGCCTCTTGCGCCTACATCTCAGCGGCCTGCCCGTGCCCGAGACCCTCGTTACTGAAAATCCGTTTTCTGCAATGAGGTTTATCGAGAAAAGGGCAATTGCGGTGCACAAGCCAATAGTTGGAAGCCTGGGGCTTGGAAGCATGCTGATAAGCAATGCAGACCTAGCTTTCTACGTGACGAGGGGGCTCAAGAACATTGGAATGCCGAGCTACTATCAAGTCTACCTCGACAAGCCCGGCTACGACTACAGAGTCTTCGTCGTTGGAGACAACGTAATAGGAGCGATGAAAAGAGTTAGTAGTAGCTGGAAAACTAACATAGCACAAGGAGCTCGCGGCGTGCCCATTAAAGAATCCGAAGAGCCAGAAGTTTACGCACTTGCACTAAAGTCTGTTAAGGTTCTCGGACTGGACTACGCTGGAGTGGACATAGCATTCGACATGAAGACCCAAAAGCACTACATTCTTGAAGTAAACGCGTTTCCACACTGGGAGGGATTACGCAGAGCTACAGGAGTAAACCCACCTGAGCTCATTGTAGACTACCTTATTAATAAGGCAAAGAAATAGTGAAAGTTGGGTCGAGCTTAAGCTCACAGCAACTGGATGATGACTAGCGAACCGTTTGACTTGTGATGAAGAGCTCTCATGCTGACGCCGCAACAGGGTGGAGTCGGGCTTGGTCAAAATCTTGGGCAGAGAAGTGGTGATCCATGAAGGCTTAGCCAAGATAATTGCTCCAAACCCTGAGCTCTACAAGCGCCCTAACGGGAAGCTTGAACCAGCGTGGATGCCTGTTTTCTACAATCCTGAGGCCGTGGTTAGCAGAGACTTCACGGTTCTCTTCCTCAAGTCCGTCTTCCGAGACAAAGACTTTTTCTTTGTTGACGCGCTCGCAGGCACAGGCGTTAGGGGCATTAGAATAGGTCTCGAAGTTGGGGGGCATGGAATACTAAATGACGTCGATGCCAGAGCAGCTTACTATATCAGGAAGAACATCGAGCTAAACAGGCTCGGCGAGAGGCTCGAGGCTTACAACTCCGAAGCAAACACTCTCTTGAACAACTTGGCTCTCTCAGGAGCCTACGTGGATTACGTGGACATAGACCCCTACGGCTCTCCCTCGCCTTTCCTAGATTCGGCGTTTAAACCTATGGGAAAAGAGGCGTTCCTAGGAGTGACGGCAACGGATGTCGCGTCGCTCTCCTGCACACACCCCCACAAAGCGGCTTCGAGGTACTGGAATAAGTGCGTAAAAGTAGACTTTGAAAAGGAGTACGCTATCAGGCTCCTAGTGGCAAACACTGTTCTGAGGGCATCGGCTCTCGAAATAGAGCTACATCCGGTAATTTCGATAGCCCACAAGCACTACGTCAGAGTGTTCTTCAGGGCCCATAGAGGGGCCAGTGGTGCTTACAGGGTAGTTAGTAGGTGTATAGGATATCTCTGGTATTGCAGTGACACGCTTGAAAGGGGTCTTGCCGAGGACCCCTTTGAAGTAAGCGATCTAAGGTGTTCGAGCGGCTCGAGGCCCCTGCTACTGGGTCCTACGTGGATTTGCAACGTACAAGACCCTGATGCTGCAAAGCATCTTCTAAAAACCATCGATAAAACTCCCTGGCTTGTTGAAGAAACTGTGAGGATAGTCAAGCTACTGAGCCAGGAAGCTGATATAGAACAACCCTACTATAGGCTCGACAAGCTCTGCAGCGCTATTGGTATAAACATGCCTAAGCTAAGCTCACTCCTAGAAGTGCTGAAGTCTAAGGGCATAAAGTGCTCGCGAACACACATGGATTCGAGAGGCATAAGAGTGGCTACGTCCTACGCCGAGCTGGTTGAAGCCATCAAGCACGCAGTCCGGCACGCGTCTTGAAGCGGTTTTAGTATATTTAGCTAAACGGATCATAAGTAGAGTGGGGGCTTTGGGTGTCCGACCCCCGCCAATACATTCTGCAAGCTATTAGGAAGAATATCGAGGACTCCTCTGAGGGCTGTATCCTCACAGTAAAAATCGAAGAAGACCCCTCAGGTACGTACTTGACGATTGAAAGCGATGACCTGATTTTTAGAACTAACGCCCCAATTGCTAGTAAGGGCAATGCCGCACTAGTTGGATACCTCTCGCGAGCACTTAATGTGCCCTCTTCTAGGGTAGACATAGTATATGGTGTTCGCGAGCGTTTGAAGAAGGTTTTAATAAAGGATGTCTCCTGCGAGGACGTTGAAAGCAGGCTCTACCGGGTCATTAGGGTCTTTTAAGCTCGTTTAAGACCTCCATTGGTAAAGTCCTCCTGTACATTTCCCTGTTCTCAAGCGTGAGCACTACTTTTTTCGCGTTTTTAAGATAGGAGAGTATGTCTGGGTCATTGAGCTTAATGTGAACCACTAAAATAGCCGGCTTTTGAGACCTGAGAGCTTCTAATAGGAGCGGTTTAAAAACAGGCAACTTGAGCTCCATAGGTCCTACTTCATCTACTGCTATTACATCTGCTTTTTCAATGGCATATCTAAGGGCTTTTTCAACAAGCTTAGAAGCTTCGTTGATAAGTACTCCGTAGGAGCCAACGCGTACTTTGCTATCCGAGCCTTTCATAGCGAGCCAGGCTTCTTCGCCACTCGCGAGGTCAACTACCTTGAAGCCTATTCTAGCTCCCTGATGCCTCACTTCCGGGGCTATGAAGCCTCCTACAACGTAGTTTTCCGATTTAAGCGCTGCTACTATGGCATTAAATAATGTTGATTTACCAATACCAGGCCTTCCGGTTATCACTAGCCTATACATTCAGCTACAACCACTAGTACTGCTGACTGCTTGCTCTAACTATTAGCTCTCTAAGCCTTTCTAAGTCTCTGGGGCCTTCAACAACTACTATCTCGGTTCTAACCCTGCTCGCGATTTTCTCGGCGTTTTCCAGCTTTTCTTTAACGTCATTACTGGTTTTCTTTACAATAGAAATCGGCTGCGCCGTCTTGACTACGGCGTCTATTGGTATTTTATTGAAGTTTAGAAATTCGCGTTCAAAAGAAGTTGCCAAGCTGTATATGAGCCTCTCGAGGCCGTCTCTCGGAATACATGGTTTAATCGTTGAAGCTGTCTCGAGCTTTGAGAGCGAGAGCTCTTCGAAAATGTCTTCTCCAAGTAGCGAAGCGAGGGTAAGGGCCTTTTCCAGCGATATGAACATCTCACCTCTTTCGTACATGTATATAGCTTTGCTAGTAACACCCAAGAGCCTTGCAAGCTCTCCTCTACTATAGCCGTGTTCTAGCCGTTTTTTCCTGAACCTCTCTGGGTTGATTTTTAACACGTAATTACCCTTTATTGAGGCAACTATTGGTTTCTCTCCTCTCAGGTACTTCTCGAGGGTTTTGGGTGTTAAGGCTTTTATGTTCTGCTTATAATAAACGACGTCGTCCTCTAGCTCTTTTTCGTGATTTTTAGTTGCAATTACAGCCGTTGCAACACTATATGCTTTTTCCGCCTTGATCAGGTCTTCGGCCTCGGTCCTGCTAATGGACTTCAGATCATGCGTTACTTTTAAGAATATTTTTTCTTCTCCCGCGGATACTACTAGGTCTACGCTTCTATTTGCTGAAGGGTAAGAGATAATATCGACTAGTCCACCCGCTCTCCTCACGGTCTTTGCTACTTCCTCTATCAGCGGCTCTTGAGCGCTCCTATCGGGATCCAAGCAGGATTCCCGCAGAAGTAAATGTGCTCAGCTACTTTTTGCGAAACCTCGCGTATATCATTGCGTGATCCTTATCGTAGGGCTCTAAGTGAACTACATCTACTATCTCAAATCCGCGGTCTCTGAGAGTGTTTATTTCTCTCTTGTAAATCTCGCTCGGCTCTTTAGTCACGTCAATGCTTCTAGCCTTAATTGCTAGAAGGAGGTACCCGCCCTCGGCGAGGAACATGTCCGCGTTGTCAGCTACTATTGCCGCTTGCTCGGGCTGTGCTATGTCAGCGTATATCCCGTCTACGAGCTCGACTACGTGCCTATATTCCTGCGGCTTTCTAGCATCACCGAGTATTGGGAAGAGGTTTTTCCTGACATCGGCTACTAGCAGAAACTCGCGCAGGACTCTTGGTGCAATGTCGACTCCATATATTCTGCCGCGGGGACCCACTATGTCAGAAATGTGGCTTGCAGTAGTACCAGAGGCTACTCCGAGGTATAGTATTGCATGCCCTTCTCTAATTGGCTGTTCTTCGAGCCCATTTAGCAGTGCCGCGGCTAGCTTGCTCCTAAAAGCGTTCCACTCTCTGTACTCCACTCCCTCGACTCTGAAGAGCCTCTCTCCGTAAACCCTGTGACCTGGTACCAGGTTTTTCGTTGCAAGCCTCATGCTGCCGTCTTCGAATTCGGCAACGTAGACGCCGTAGTACTTCTCGTGGGGTTTAACACTTATAACAGAGCTCATGTGGCAAGCCCCCTACTTCTTTTCTTTCTTCTTAGTGGGTTTTTCTGTTGGCTGCTTGGTCTTTGGCGGTGGCTTGGGATACAGCTTCTTGACCTCTTCTACTCTTGCCTGGAATTCTTCGACTAGCTTGTCGCCTATGAACTTGCCAGTGAAGTAGTCTACTTTTGCAGCTATGGCGAGTTTTGCTGCAAGTGCTCTAGCTATTTTACCTCTCTGCCACCTCGGACTCCTGTGTATTGCAGGGTGCTGGAAGATTACTCCGTGCTTCGGCGGCTTACCACCAGTCCTCAAGGCTCTAAATAAGGCCTTCTCTGCTCCAAGTACTTGTATAGTGCTTGCTGGCAACTTTGCGAGTTTTTCGAGGCCACCAGCAAGGCTTAGGAGCCTCGCACCTAGTTTAGGACCTACGAGCGCTACTATGTTTGGCGCCACCTCCTTCATTACCGCATCAATATACTTTTCCAGTACCTCTCTAAGACTGTAGAGGTCTAGTATTATACCAGCAAGCGTTGAAATATGCTCCAAGTCGAAGTCGCTCAACTCAGCACCAATGCTGGACTTAGCCGCCTCTTCTATTTTCTCGGCGTCGGTCTCTGAAATGCCGAGTTTCCTTAAGTTCTCTCTCGTAAAGTTCGACCTATCCTTTAATTCGTGCACTAGCCTCGCATACTTCTCGTGGTCTTTTACCAGTTCGTCGAGTTCAGGGAAGTGAAGGCTATACCACTCCCTCAGCCTTGCAATGTATAGGTTTATTGTTCTATCTATGTCGTCTATTGCGCGAATAGCTTGCACTGCCAGTAAGTCTCTCTTTTGCGCTTCTCTTCTCAGTTTCCTCCTCGCGTATTCAAGCATTATTTCATGGAGCTTTTCGTAGAACTCTTCAGGCGTTTTGGCAAAGTTAAGCCTTACTGCGAGCTCAGCGAGGTTTTTCCTAACCGCTAAAGCAGGCTCGTTGCCGGGCAAGACCTCTGGGCTCAGTCCTAGCTGCGATGCTATTTTCGCTGTTGAGTAATGTTCTGTTACTACGTTAACCATGTTTTTTTCCTTAAGCTTTGTAAAGAGCTCCTCGTGCTGTTTTGTCACATCTCCCTTTTCAATGCTTATGAGGTATTCGACAAGATCGTCTAGCCTCGAAGGTGCTGGGACAAACTCTACTAACTGGCTCTTACCGTCAACAGCGATTACGCCAATGGGGGTTTCAACGATGTAGACTTTACTTTGCATGCTCAAACCCGGCCTCTAGATTTAAAGTTTTTCTGCAGTAAAATATTTTAAGTACCGCTTTCACACTATGCTGTAAGTGGGTGCTTATAAATGCCAACCCACGGCTCGCTCACGAAGGCAGGAAAAGTCAGGAGCCAGACGCCCAAGATACCTCCAAAGCCTAAGAAGAATAAGCCGCCTAGGGTCAGGAATAGAGTAGAATACGTTAGAAGGTTTGTTAGCGCAAAGACTGAGGCCGCGGAAGCCCCGCTCTAGTTTTACAACTTGTTCTTAAAAGATAGAAATTGCTCAAAAACACTAAAAACACTAGGTTGCAACTTTACCTTATCATTGATTATTCTATTTATCCCCCTAGTGGTTACTAACAGTACGGTGCCTTCATGCTAATTTACTACGGATACACGGGTAGTCTTGCAGAGCACCTCGCACATAAGCGCATAGAGCCCGGCGACAGAATACTCGTAAGGTTCAGAGATGGAACCACACTAGAAGGAATATTAATGCCAAGACCTCAGCTCTACGAGAGCCCTAGAATACTTGTGATAAAGCTAGAAAACGGCTACAACGTGGGTATTGATGTGTCAAGAATAGAGTCCATAGAATTGTTAGGCAAGCGCGGCGAGCAAAAAAGAGGGAGCAGGGCACCCTCGATGCTCACTCCAGGTACCCTCCCTTACATCTCACTGATAAGCACTGGTGGAACTATAGCATCAAAAGTAGATTACGAAACAGGTGCAGTAACTCCTGCGCTTAAGCCCGAGGAAATAACTGAGTGGATTCCTGAAATAGGAGAAATAGCAGTGCTCTCAGTTAGAGAAGTAATGAGTATTTTTAGCGAAGACATGACGCCGGCGCTCTGGGAGAAAATAGCAGTAGAAGTATACAGAGACGTTGTGAGCGGTGTAGCAGGTGTTGTAGTAGCGCACGGAACGGACACCATGGCTTATTCGGCTGCAGCCCTGGCTTTTGCCGTACAGAACAAACCTGTTCCAATAGTGTTTGTGGGTGCCCAGAGGAGTAGTGATAGGCCAAGCACAGATGCCGCCACAAACCTCATTGCCGCCATTTTAGTTGCCGCTAAAGCGCCGTTTGCAGAGTCTGTGATAACGATGCATGCATCTCTATCCGATGAAGTAATGGCCGTACACAGAGGCGTGAGGGCGAGAAAAATGCACACAAGCCGTAGAGACGCCTTCCAGTCAATAAATGACAAGCCAATAGCGCTGGTGAACGTCGTTAGGCGCGAAATTACCATAACTGGCAAGATTTACGAATACCGCGGCGAGAAAGTGCCCAATTTGAAGGCAAAGTTCGACGAAAAAGTTGCTCTCGTGAAGTTCTACCCGGGCATGAGCTCCGAGATTATAGACTACTTGGTAGACAGAGGCTACCACGGAATAGTTCTCGAGGGAACGGGCCTGGGACACGTTTCAAATAGACTTGTAGACTCCATTAAGAGGGCTGTCGACTCGGGCATACCAGTAGTCATGACAAGTCAATGCCTCTTTGGGAGAGTAAACATGTACGTCTACAGCACTGGTAGAAGGCTACTTGAAGCAGGTGTTATTCCTGGGCACGATATGCTCCCCGAAACCGCTTACGTCAAGCTGTCCTGGATTCTAGGCTCTGTAACTCGCGACTTGAAAGAAGTCAAGAGAGTAATGGAGACAAATCTGGTTGGCGAGTTAAGTGAAAGACACACTCCTGACTTATACCCGAGGTGGCCTCATTGAGCATGAGCTACAGTTCGCTAGGACTAAAAGTAGGCCTTGAAATACACGTCCAGCTGAATACTGCACGAAAGCTGTTTTGCCACTGTCCAACATCGTCGAGCGAAGCCGGTCAGATAGGGTTTACGAGGTATCTTAGACCCGCGCGCAGTGAAACAGGCGAAGTAGATCCGGCAGCTATATTCGAGTGGAAGCGTGGAAGGGCGTACGCGTATCAAGCCCCCCTCGATGCATCATGCCTTGTGGAGGCAGACGAAGAGCCCCCTCACGCGATCGATCACGAATCTCTCCTAACAGCTCTTGCCGTAGCAAAGGCTCTACACATGAAAATCGTTGACGAAGTTCACGTAATGAGAAAAATCGTAATCGATGGTAGCAACGTTAGTGGCTTTCAAAGAACAGCGCTCGTGGCTCTGAATGGTTATATCGAAGTCGAGGGTAGAAGAATAGGTATACAAACGCTGTGTCTCGAGGAAGATGCAGCCAGGAAACTAAGTGAGCAAGAGGGTGAAGTCAGGTTTTCCCTAGACAGGCTGGGCATACCACTAATCGAGGTTTCAACAGCACCCGACATAGACTCGCCAGAACTCGCACTAAAAACAGCTTTGAAAATAGGACAGCTCATCAGGCTAACCGGAAAAGCCAAAAGAGGCCTTGGTAGCATTAGGCAAGACCTCAACATAAGCATAGCTGGCGGAGCCAAAGTAGAAATAAAAGGTATACAGCACTTGTACCTAATACCCAAGGTAATCGAGTACGAAATTCAGCGACAACTGAAGCTCCTCGAAATAAGAGATGAGCTCCGAAAAAGAAACGTGGCACCCGAAGACATAAAGCCGGAGTTTGTCGACGTAGGCGAAGTCTTCAAAGACACGGAATCGAAGATTATCAAGAAAGCCTTTAGTATGCCGAACGGTACTGTGTTAGCCCTTGTTTTACCCGGGTTCAAGGGGCTGCTGGGAAAAACCGTGCAGCCGGGCAGACGATTTGGAACGGAGCTCAGCGACTACGCGAGAGTGTGGGGAGGCGTTGGGGGCATCTTTCACACAGACGAATTACCGGGCTATGGCATAAAGCCAGAAGAAGTCGAGAAGCTCTATTCAAGCACAGGGGCTAACCCGGAAAGAGACGCCATAGTCATTGTAGCTGATGACAGGTCTAAAGCAGAGAGAGCGCTTAGAGCGGTCGCGGAGAGGTCTGCCTACGCGGTTATCGGCGTTCCCGAAGAAACCCGCGCTTCCAACCCGGATGGAACCACGAGGTACATGAGGCCCAGGCCTGGCGCTGCGCGAATGTACCCTGAGACAGATATACCGCCTATTGCCATAACTCCCGAGCTTCTCAGCGAAGCTGATAAGTTGGTACCCGAACACCCCGATGTCAAGTTAAAGAAGCTAATAGAGGTCCACAAGCTAAGCAAGGAGCTGGCCGTAGCCTTGCTAAATGAATTAAGGCTTGATTTCTATGAGTACTTGGCTGGTAAGTATGGTGATAGAGTACCCTACACCGTGATTGCCTCAATGCTCGTAAACACTATTCCAGCACTAAGAAGAGAGGGCGTTCCAGTCGATGAACTAGGGGAAGACGTAATTGAGGACGTCATCAGGGCTTTAAGAGATGGTGTGATATCTAAAGAAGCCGTACCTGACGTGCTGGCCTACCTGGCAAAGAATCCGGGTACAACCGTCTCAAGCGCAATAGAAGCACTGGGCTTGAAGAGGATCCGCTTAGAGGAGCTCGACTCGCTGATAGTAAGGGTCATCAAAGACAATGAAGCAAAGCTGCGTGAAAGACCCCACAAAGCATTTTCTATAGTGATGAGCGAGGTAATGAAGTACGCCAGAGGTAAAGTAGACGGAGAAGTGGTTGCCGATCGTGTGAAAAACAAATTAAGGGAGCTTCTCAATATAGGCTAGCAGCGATGAGGAGTGCCTCCGGCAATGAACAGTGATTAGAAGGCATTAGACCGAGCGCTTCACACGCATGATGAGCACATAGTTTAATGACCTAGTGATTGCGCACGAGCGTGCTGATTACGCAGAAACAAACATAATAACTCTCCCAACTCCAGATTTCCTGGGAATGCTGAACCTTGGCCGCTACTGAGTAGTGATGTCAACTTGGTAGCCGCTGAGCTCCTCGCACGACTCACTAACCTTACACGTAGCTTAGTTGCTTCTGGTAAGCAGCCAGTTTAAGCAGCAAGTAGCTAGGAGGAGTGGCCTGCAAAGCTGCTCATGGAGAACCAAAGTTGGAAAGCTTAACTCCCTAAAGCGAGGAGAAGTACTAGAGCGCTGGTCGACGTGGTTCGGTTGCCGGCTAATGACTTGTTGCTGATAACGAAAGCAGTGAGATTGCTAAACGCCGGCTACAGCTTAGGCGAGGCATCTAAGATCCTAGGCTTAACCGCCTCGAAGTTATCAAGCTTGATTTGGAAGCACATGAGAAGGGGTAAGATTGCTAGGCATTTAGTTGTGCCGCTAAACGCGTTTGGAGTAAGACTCACCGTAGCTATTTTAAGTGCCAACCAGAAGGTCGGAGAGCCCTGCCTGAAAGGGCATTTCCGCGTGATAGCTAAGTACTATTCATACGCAAAGAACCTAGTTGAGATTTACTACCTCGACGAGGAAGCAGACGTTGTCGAGGAGGCCGTAAACAGTAGCTTATGCAAGTTAGAGTTCTGCGATACCGTCTCCAGGCTCCTAGTACCAGTATACGTAAGCGGTGAAAAGCCGGAGCTAGTGCTAACTGAGGCTGCTAAGCCGGATTTCTGCACCCCCTGTAGCGATGTTGATGCCGTGATAGCTGTTGAACTCTTCCGCTTATTTAACCCCCCCATCACACCAGAAGTTTCGAAAACCAAGCACTTACTAGAATTGGTTAAGCAGAGAACAGGTCTGCCTAATGTTAGAACACACTTCTACAAGCACGTGTATAAATGCGTAAAGAAGCGCTACGCGGTTAGGGGAGACGACTTCCTCCTACTACACTCTTATGCGCCCTCCGAAAGCGATTTCATGTTACTGCTGAATAACCTAGTAGAAGCAGGCTTTATAGCCGACTTGTGGCAAATCCTACTATTTAGCAAAACCCCTTTCGTTGCAATTACACACGCGTGGGGCTACTACGAGCTGTTCACCGACCCCACGCGAGCTCACAAGAAAACTAGTAATATTGCCTACGGCGTCTATAACGTACTAGGTGTCGAGTATTAAGACTCGCGAGCTAGATTCCGAGATTGAGAAAGTCTTCAAGAGCGCCTATACTGCCTCTAAAAGCCCTCAGTTCTTCGAGCAGCTACTTGAGCGCGCCGTTGAGTTTGTCAAGAAGCCACCTGCTCATAGCAATTACGTTGCTCCAGGGATTATCCAAGTAAGTGGCAACCCTTCACTGGCGTTTATCGGTGATCTACACGGGGATATTCAAGCTCTGAAAAAAGTTTTGAAAACGGCATGGAGTTTTATTGGAGAAGAAGGCGTCGTAGTCTTTTTAGGCGATTACATTGACAGAGGCTTCTACCAGCTCGAAACACTTGCAACCGTGCTACTACTTAAAGAAGAGTACTGCGATAGAGTCATCCTGTTGAGAGGCAATCACGAGCCACCTAAGTGGCTTACACCGTATCCACACGACTACCCCTATTACTTGAAAAAATCTTTCCCCGATAAGGCCGAGGAGCTTTATGAGCTTTCACTAAAGCTCTTCGAAGCCCTGCCAATTGCTGCTCTGCAAGAAGGAGCCTTTCTTGCTGTTCATGGTGGCCCCCCTACAAACGTCTTGACGTGCAATAGCTTCGAGTGTGTATTCGAAGTAGGCAAGCCTAAGGCTTCCGAGAAGCTTCTCGAAGAAGTACTTTGGAGCGACCCGGTAGAAGCAAGCATCGAGTACATTCCGTCACCAAGAGGCGCTGGAGTTTTATATGGAACAGTAGTTACTGAGAGAGCGCTCAGAGTTCTAAGAGTCGAGTACATTGTGAGAGGCCACGAAGCCGTGAATGGCATACGTAAATCCCACGGTGGCAGGGTTTTGACGGTTTTCAGCTCTCCAAATGTCTATGAGTTGAGCTGCGCAGGTTTACTGCTATTTAAGTGGAGTCGGCACGTAGGCTACGAGATCTTCGAGCTTTGTATTTGACTTTATAAGCTCACTTTATAAGCTCCTAGTGCGATTCCACATTAGCGAGGGGTTTCAATGAAAAGCCGGTACAAGAGGAGAGTCGTCGATGCCGTTGATGAGGTAATTGGCGACGTCGTAAATGACATTATTAACAAGTACTACAGCAACTACGTGGAAACAGACTATGACTATGAAAAAATACTCTACTACATCGCATGGGCAATAAAACATGAAGTCTTTGGGGGCAAGGCCTCGCTAAACGACGTTGTGGATTACCTAGCTAGGCTCAAATCTAAGAAGGGCCTGGCGAGAATAGTTCTAAGTTACTTAATAGCGAGATCTCTTGAAGAGAGCCCTACTCCTCCAGCTCATTGAGCGCCTCGTTGTTTTCACTTAACTACAACTTATAACTCAACGAGTACTAGGGGGTACTTATTCCGAGAAAGAAAAGTGAGCAGAAACAGACAACCACCGAGTCCCGGAGATCTGCAAGAAGCAGAAAAGCAGAAGTAGCTCAAGAAAAGCCTCGTGGCAGCACTCAGGAGCCCGTAACAACGACCACGAAAAAACCAGCAAAAAAGAAGGCTAAGCGCGCTAAGGAGCTAGACATAGACACGCTTGTTAATGAAGTGTTTGAGCAGGTAGACTCGATATTTGGGCTCACAACGGTGCTGGGACTTAGCCGAGAGGCTGCTTTTGAAGTAGTAAAGGAGGTGGTGGCCCCCATAGCTTCCAGCTACGCAAGCAAACCTTCTGCCGAAGCTATTATAAAGCGTATTAAGAGAAGCTCTGACCAGCTTTCAGAAGTAGTTGTCTCGAAGATTCTCGAACTCGTTGACAAGCCGACACCACAGCAGCTTGAATACATCATAGCGAGAGGAAGAAGAGCGGTACTTCCAGAAGCACAGAAGCTCTACAAACTCGCAATAGCCTACAAGATGGAAGATGCTGTAAACACCCTCAGGTATACGTGGAACACGTACATGGGCAAGGGGTTCGTGACTTGCCCCAAGTGCGGCTTTAATGCCGTGACTCCAGACGGTTACTGCACTATATGTGGGTACGTAGTGTCAAGCAACTACATTAGAAGCGCGCTTGGATTCGACGAAAAGTTCAACACGTTTCTAAAAACCGCAAGCGTCGCCGAACTTAACGAGGTTCTCCAATTCGGCTACGTCCTTGTCGGCGAAAGAGGAATTTACAGCCCGAGGTCTAAAAGAGCCAGTACCGAAAATCCAGTGCTCTATCCAATTAGCTTGAGGAAGTCCGAGATCTCACAAATAATTGAAGAAATAAGCTCGCGTAAACTACCCATATAGGGCTTCGCGAGCCTCCAACTGCCCTATGACCGGGCTATATCCTTGCCCGTATGTTCCTCGCATTGAGTACTTCTCTAATACTTCTTCTAATGACCTTTAAGTTTAAGTCTACTGTACTGAGGCTTCCTATTTGCTCAAATACCAGCTCGCCTCTGTAGTACAGCCTAATTGTTGGTACAACGTCTACGTCTGCTACTTCAGGATGTTCTCGAACATTTACTCTACAAAACAACATGACCTGGCCTGCGTGTTTTGCAAACTCTTTAATTGACTCGCCCATAATGTCGCAGTCTTTATTGCCTGGCTCATAGTACTCAATTAACACGAGCTCGTTGCCTTTTAAAGCCCTAGTTAGCTCCTCTCTGGACTTTACTTCATACATTTTGCACTGGCCCCACTCTTACTTTAAGGCGAAGCGTTTATTAGGTAAAAGTAAAGTAGGGCTCTTTGTGAACCATTTAAGTAGTCATGTAAAGAAGGTTTTTATAGAACCCCTGAAATAGCCTGTACGGGGTCTTAAGACCGGGTGAAAGCAAATGGCCCTCTATGGAATACCAGTACTTATATTAAAGGAAGGCACAAGGAGGACTGTTGGTCGCGACGCGCTGAGATCAAATATTGCAGCCGCAAAGGCCCTTGCCGAAGTACTGAAAACAAGCCTAGGACCCCGCGGACTTGACAAAATGCTCGTAGACAGCTTTGGAGACGTGACAGTTACTAATGACGGCGCCACAATAGTCAAGGAGATGGAGGTACAGCACCCTGCTGCGAAGCTGCTTGTTGAAGTTGCTAAGGCCCAAGACGCTGAAGTCGGTGATGGGACAACTAGTGCCGTAGTACTGGCAGGCACTCTACTATCAAAAGCGGAAGAGCTACTAGACCAGAACATTCACTCAAGCATAATTATCAGCGGTTATACTAAGGCACTAAAGCGAGCACTTGAGATCCTCCACGAAATTGCAGAACCCGTTGACATACGTGACCGAGAGCAACTAAAGAAAGTTGCCAGAACGGCCATTGCAAGTAAGTACATAGGCGGCGATGTGGTTTCAAATAAGCTCGTTGAGATGGCAATCGACGCAGCGTTAACAGTTTCAGAGCCACGCCCTGATGGAACGAGAGACTTCAAAGTCGACGATGTCAAGATAGAGAAGAAGAAGGGCGGAAACGTACTAGATACTCAGCTCATTTACGGAATTGTCCTTGACAAGGAAGTAGTTCACCCGGGTATGCCGAGGAGAGTTGAAAAGGCCAAAATAGCACTCCTAGACGCACCACTTGAAGTCGAAAAGCCCGAAATAACTGCGAAAATAAACATCACAAGCCCCGAAATGATAAAGGCGTTCCTCGACGAGGAGGCCAAACTACTCAAAGAAATGGTTGACAAGATAGCAGAGGTAGGAGCTAACGTGGTAATCTGCCAGAAAGGCATTGACGAGGTCGCTCAGCACTTCCTCGCTAAGAAGGGTATTTTGGCTGTTAGGAGAGTCAAGAGAAGCGACTTAGAGAAGCTCGAAAGAGCCACTGGCGGTAAGATCGTTAGTAGCATTAGAGACTTGAAGCCCGAAGACTTAGGCTACGCCGAGCTCGTGGAAGAGAGGAAAGTAGGCAACGACAAAATGGTGTTTGTCGAGGGCTGCAAGAACCCGAGAGCTGTTACAATACTAATCCGCGGAGCCAGTGACATGGTGCTCGACGAAGTCGAGAGGAGCATTAAAGACGCCCTTAACGTCTTGAGAAACGTAATGAGGGTTCCAAAGATAGTTGCTGGTGGAGGAGCCGCAGAAGTCGAGATAGCAATGAAACTCAGAGAATACGCTGCCAAGATAGGTGGCAAGGAACAGCTGGCTATAGAGGCGTTCGCCTCGGCACTCGAAGAAATACCAATGATACTTGCGACTTCGTGTGGTAAGGATCCGCTGGAGATCTTAATGGAGCTGAGAAAGCTACATGCGGAGGGCAAGAAATTCGCTGGAATAGACGTCATCACTGGCGAAATCGTAGAAGACATGACAACGCGGAATGTCATCGAGCCTGTGCTTGTTAAGGAGGCGATGATAAAGACGGCAGCCGAGGCCGCACTTGCGATACTAAAAATAGACGACATCATTGCAGCAAGTCCGATGAAGAAAGAAAAAGAAAAGAAGGAGGAGAAGAAGGAGGAAGAAGAAGGCAAGGAAGGTAAGGAAAGCAAGTTTGAGTTCTAGGCTTTTAAGCGCCCTAAAGTCCTTTTTCCCAAGTCCTATCCCATCTCTTTTTAAGCCTCCGAACATTTCTCTTCATCTGGCCCTAAAGACTCGTGGTGTTTACTATGACCGAGAACGTTGCAAGAACGTACAGAGAAGTCATTAGCCAAAGAATTACGCGCTTCGAACTCGCCCGCGTTATTGGAGCGAGAGCGCTCCAGCTCGCTATGGGTGCACCTCCGCTAGTAAATGTCGATGAGCTGCCATTCAAAGACCCCGTGTACATCGCGATCGTCGAGCTATTAAATGCTACTCTGCCAATGTCTATCTTGAGGTGGAGAAGCGGAGGATACGATGTCGTACCAGTATCAAAACTCATTACACCAGAAACTAGGAGATATCTTAGCTCTATTCTCGAGAGCTGGGATATTAGTCGAAGAGTCTAGAATACACCCCTTCTTCGTAGACCTTGTTCTCAGCCAGCCCGTCGAGCCCCGCCTCTTCAAAGATCTATACATACAACTCCTCAGAGAGTATAACGTTGTCTCTTTTCAGCTTAAGGGAGATAAGCCGGTTGTTAGACTAGTCCCGTTTGCAAAAAAGGAGTCCACACTTTACAGGCATAGATGGTTGCTAACAACTACAGCGTTTGTGACAATATTTCTTACTGGTTTAGGAGTGGCTCAGGGCTTAACACTAGTTACTGGTGATCAGGGTCCCCTAATCTTGCTCACTAATGCTGCTCTATACACGCTCTTTTTCTCACTAGCTTTGCTCGTGCACGAGTTCGGCCACTTATACGTGAGTAAAAGAGCAGGTCTAATAGTTGAGGGGCCTGTGCTCCTGCCAGCACCTCCCATACAACTGGGTTTCTTGGGGACCTTTGGAGCCGTTATATACACGAAGACCCCACCATGTACTAAGAAAGACCTAGCTAAGCTCGGCCTCTCGGGCCCAATCTTCGGGCTAGCTGCAGCCACCGTAATAGGAATCGTTGGCACTTACCTATCGCCCGTGATCAGCTACGAGGCGGCTGCCGAGCTCGTCGAGAAAGGTAGTTTAGAGCTCGTGCCTGTTGCAAGCCTAGGGCTTATTCTCATGCAGTACTTGAGGCCTCTAAGCCCTCAGGAAGTGCTTGTAATGCACCCACTGCTCTTTGTCACATACGTTATGTACCTCATAACATTCATCAACCTCTTGCCAATAGGGCAGCTAGATGGGGGCCATGTAGTAAGAAGCGCCATTGGCTCGAGAGAATTCAACTTAGTCAGTAGCCTAGTACCAGCAATTCTAATTGGTACTGGACTTGCTTTAGTGTTCGCAGGTTTCGGTGCTGGAGCCTTTAACTATTACATAGGACTGGGCGCAGTTTCCCTAGTAATGTACTTGCTATTTGGCAGGCGAGGGCACCCTGGTACTGCAAACCAATACGATGAGTCTACGTGTCGCTGGTGCTTACTCGGTTATTTACTTGCACTAATTCTAACAGTACCAGTACCCCTCGTCCTTTAACTAGACAACGGGCATAACGTAAGGGGTTAATTGTTGCCTACGTCGTTGACGCCGAACAGCTTTATTAACATATGGAGCCTTAAAGGCAGGATCCTCGTTATAGCCGAGAAGCCAAAAGCGTCTAGGAGAATAGCCTACGCGCTCTCAGACAACCCGATTGTTCACAAGTACAAGAAGATCCAGTACTACGAAATAAGAAGCCCTTTTAGCACAATCATAGTAGCAAGCGCTGCTGGCCATTTATACGAACTTCACACAGAGTTGCCAGGGTATCCGGTTTTCGTCTACGAGTGGGTGCCTGCCTACTTAGTTAACAGCGAAAAGCAGCACACGAAGGAGTACCTCGAATTGCTCGAGAAGCTCTCAAAGGGGTGCGACTACTACATCAATGCATGCGACTACGACATTGAAGGTAGCGTAATAGGTTACTTGATCATCAAGCTTCTCGGAAACGAGAAAAGGGCTTACAGGGCAAAGTTCTCAAGCCTTGTGCCTTCCGAGCTCAAAGCAGCATTCAGCAAGCTACTACCACTAGACTACAACATGGTTGAAGCAGGGTTATGTCGCCACGAGCTCGACTGGATATGGGGCATAAACATTAGCAGAGCGCTCATGAAGGCCATCCAAAGCGCTACGGGGAGCAGAATCGTTCTCAGCGTGGGGCGAGTCCAAACGCCCACTCTCAAGTACGTTGTTGAAAAAACGCTTGAGAGAAAGCTGTTCGTACCGCTTCCACAGTATAGCATAACACTCTTACTTAAGAAAAACGACACTGTGATCACGGCTAGTTACGTGAAAAACCCTGTTTCAAGTAGAGAGGAGGCCGAAAAAGTGGCGCAAGTGGTGAGGAAGTATGGCTACCTGGTAGTCAAGGACGTTTCAAAGAGCCTACTTAAATACACGCCCCCACCCCCCTTCAACCTGAGCGATCTGCAAGAAGAAGCTGCCAGGATTTATGGGCTTGGCCCCATGGAAACGCAGAACATTGCTGAGCAGCTATATCTAGACGCGCTAATAAGCTACCCAAGAACAAATAGCCAGAAACTGCCACCTAATCTTAACTACAGAGAAATCTTAGCTAGGCTCTCAAATATCAGCGAGTACTCCAAGCTCGTGTCCGATCTGCTCTCGGAAACAAGGGGGGTTTTGAAGCCTGTTGAAGGCGAGAAAGAAGACCCCGCGCATCCAGCAATATACCCAACTGGTACCTTGCCTAAGTCGCTTACAAAAAAGCAGTGGGCCGTATACGACTTAATTGTGAGGAGGTTTCTTGCCGCATTCGCGCCCCCTGCTCACGTTGCCTACATAAAAGCCACTCTATCAACCCCGGGCAATGAGTGCGTGTTCGAAGCCTCCGGGCTCTTCATCGAAAGTGCTGGCTGGTTTAAATACTATCCATTTCACAGACCGGAGTCTAAGCGCCTTCCACCTCTAAGTCGCGGCGAAATACTTAAAGTAGTCAATACTAGGCTGCGGGAGTCCTATACAAAGCCTCCTCCAAGGCTGAAGAAAATAGATGTACTCAGGTGGATGGAGGAAGTCGGTATTGGAACAGAGTCTACGCGGGCGTCAATTATAGAGAAGCTGTTTGATCGCAAGTATCTTGTTTCAACAAAAACTGGCATTAGCGTAACCGATTTAGGCTACGGAGTAATCGAAGTTGTCGACATTTTCTTCCCAGACTTAGCAAGCGTTGAACTAACTCGCAATTTTGAATCAATGATAAACGATGTCATGAAAGGGATCAGGAGAAGGGAGGAAGTAGTAGATAGCGCCAAGGAAGTAATAAAGAAACTCGTTTCCCGGTTCGACAACCATGCACTCGAAGTAGGCTTAATTCTTGCTAGGAGAATGGGTATGTCGAGCAACTACACTAAGTGCTCTATACCCAGTTGTAGAAGAGAACCCCACGTGGACGGCTTGTGCAAGTACCACTACCAAGCATTAAAGCGCGTGCACGAGGCTTACTCCGAGTGGAAGACTAGAAAACGGGTTTCTTTTGACGAGTACGTTTTAACGCTACTGAGGCTTAAGTCGACGGGCGACTACGTCAAGGAAGTCATAACGCACGTTATAAGAAAGGCTTGAACAAGACTAGTGTGCCTACTCGCCTCTAATCATGAGTGCTAAGTGCCCGAGATACGGTACTTTGAATACAAAGTCGTTTACTGACGCGACTTTACCAACAACTCTCCAGTAGGGTACGCCCAAGCCTCTCTCGAAGTGCTGAAAGTCGGGAAACGCGTTGTTGTCGCCTTGAGTTACGTAGTAGTAAGTGCCGTCCTCACCAACTTTTATACCAACTACTCGGTGAATCACCAGCCTGCCAGTCTGTGTCCTGAAGACTATTACATCGCCTACCCTGATGTCTCCCGGCCCGCACTTTAGCACAATGACTATGTCGCCTTCTCTCAGAAGAGGCAGCATGCTGCTGCCTTTCACAACGGCAACAGGTATTTCAGCAAGTAACGTATCCGAGAGAGTGACAACGAGCACGAATATGAGTGCAATAGTGATCAGCTCTGTTAAGAGCCTCTTTCTTCTAAGACCAGCACTCATCTCAGTCCTACCCAGGCCTCTCTTCAGCTACTCTTCCTTCATTATCTCATCGAGATCTAGTACTATCTCCTTAACCCGCCTCTCCGCAGCTTCTCCCCCAATTACCACTTTGCCCTTCTTTGTTTCGGCCTCGACTCTATCCCCACCCACCTTCAACTTGCTTACTTTATCGCGCCAGCTATAACCACAAGACTTGCACTTAAAGACCCCCATTACTGTTATCGTTATTCTGCCGTGCTCGTCCGGTATTGGCGCAACGAGGTTCCACGTTTTGACAACTTCAACGTTAGTAGAGCCACACCTTGGGCACTTATTCACAGCAAGCCCACCTCTGCTAACTCTTTGAACACTACTGTGAGTACCTGGGGTAAGGGTATTAAAAATACCAAGTCAGCGCGCTTAAAGCGAGATACTGGTATAAGCAACACTATGGAAACCACTACTGGGGCGACATATAGAGCACTCGAGGTTTTAAAGTAATAGTAGACGCAGGGCACCGAGTAAAGTGCTAGCGGAAATAGCGCGTAAACCACGAGGCTCTTTATCTTGGCTCTGAGCAACACTGTAACGAGTATCCAGAGAAAATACGACGCCAAAATATTAACCGCAGTCCAGCTTACACTCAAACCGAATCCCAGAGGTGTATTATATGTCGCTGCTGGATATACTCTGGGAGTCCCTAATAATAAGAGATGTCCGCGCGAGAATGGCTCTCGATAGCCGCGGCAATCCCACAGTTCAAGTAAAGGTCGTAACCGAGGGCTATGGCATTGGAGTCGCATACGCGCCGAGCGGCGCCTCTACTGGTAAGAATGAAGCGCTAGAACTACGCGATGGAGGTCGCGAGTACTTAGGGAAAGGAGTTTCTAAAGCGGTTGAAAACGTAAATAAGCTCATAGCCCCAGCAATAATAGGAATGAACTCTGCTCGCCAAAGAGAAATTGACTACAAAATGATCGAAATAGATGGTACTGAAAACAAGAGCAGGCTTGGAGCAAACGCGATAGTTGCAACAAGCCTTGCTGTTGCGAAGGCAGCCGCCTCTACGCTAGGGCTTCCCCTCTACATGTACCTAGGAGGAAAGACGGCAGACTTGATGCCGGTGCCCATGCTCAATGTAATAAACGGGGGTGTCCACGCTGGGAACAAGCTGGACTTCCAGGAGTTCATGATCGTTCCGGCAGGCTTTACGAACTTTGCAGACGCCCTTAGGGCATCTGTTGAAGTTTACCACTTCCTAAAGCAGATAATCAAGGAGAAGTACGGTCCGCTAGCCGTGAACGTGGGAGACGAGGGCGGCTATGCCCCACCAATAGAGAAAACCAGAGACGCCTTGGATCTGCTAGTCAAAGCCGTAGAAAAAGCCGGCTACGAGCCAGGCGGCCAGATAGCGTTGGCACTCGATGCTGCAAGCTCCAGGCTTTACAGAGAAGATAAAAAGGTCTACGTCTTTGAAGGCGAAGGCCTCACCATGTCTAGAGAAGGACTAATGGAGTTCTACGAAAAGCTCGTTGCAGAGTATCCGCTCGTAAGCATAGAAGATCCGCTCTACGAAGAAGATTTCGAGGGGTTTGCCGAAATCACTAAACGCCTCGGCTCAAAGGTGCTAATCGTTGGCGATGACCTGTTCACAACGAACATAAAGAGACTTAAGAAGGGGGTGGAACTCGGAAGCGCGAACGCCATACTAGTAAAGGTAAACCAGATTGGCACGCTAACAGAAACCATTGAAGTCGTCGAGCTGGCAAAAGAATCCGGCTACAAGACAATTATAAGCCACAGAAGCGGCGAAACCGAGGACACCGCGATAGCTGATATTGCAGTAGGCCTGTCTGCAGGCCTCATAAAGACGGGTGCTCCGGCGAGAGGCGAGAGAACTTGCAAGTATAATAGGCTTCTCGAAATCTTCGACGAGCTCGAAAAACCACGCTATCCTGGCTTCCGCGTATTCCCCCGAAAACCCTAGTAACTTGCTTCTGAGAAACCGCTACTCTTATGGAATTAGCAGTCCAGCTATCATTAGCACTAGTGCTAGTACAATTATGAGTTTTACGAACTGCCCAACAGTCAAGTTGGGGATAATCCTGACTAGCGCTATAATGGCCTTCAAAACAAGTGCCGCTACTAGTATTATTATTAGCACAAATCCTACGATGAATAGCCAAATACCTATTCCACTTATTCCAGACAGCAGCTCCATGAACTTTGCTAGCACTTCCTGAACCTTAGCTACAGTTGCAGTGCTCATTTCATTCTCCCGCTACGTAAATTGTTGCTTTTTGTTTTTTAAGGGGAGGGCTGCATTGATGTAGTAGGACATAAGTACTGTGATGAGGGTTAAAAGCGCGGAGCCCGCGTGGGCTATGCCGGGAACCAGGCTGCTGAGTCACATTGGCTATCTCTTGCCCCCTACTTTAAAACTA
The DNA here is from genome assembly GCA_049970695.1 of Desulfurococcaceae archaeon. Taxonomy (GTDB): domain Archaea; phylum Thermoproteota; class Thermoprotei_A; order Sulfolobales; family Desulfurococcaceae; genus UBA285. The sequence goes on along the minus strand of JBMFML010000002.1, from coordinate 98,436 downwards.
AACCTCTCCACAATAACACCATTGGTGAGTCCGATGTGCAGTGAAGTCGGGAAGATTTCGGAGTGCCTCGGCAAGCCCGTAACAGACCCCTATGGCAGGCGCCTCGGCTACATCGTAGGCTTCTATAGCAATGCCGATGGCAGGGTAGTTTCGCTCGAAGTAAACTTCAACGACATTGAGTACAGAGAAGTGCCTATTGAGAGGTTCAACTTTACGCAAGAGAGCATAATCTTATTGCCCGAGCACGAGTACAAGGCTATTCTCGTCGAAAACAGGCTCAAAATAATAAAGAGTAGGCTGGCGTCTCTCGAAGAACTCTACTCCAAGAAAGAAATACCATCACACGCGTACGAAGCCTTTAAAAAGAGGCTTGAAGTGGAAGTCTCAAACGTTAAGGCGCAGATCAAGGAGGTCAAGGATGCTTTGAGAAAGAGAATCCACGAAGTAGAGGATCAAATCGCGGAGATCGAGAAAGCGCTTGCTGCTGTCAAGACTAGCTACTTAGCTGGCGAAATACCCGAGAAGCCCTACCTCGCGGTACTAGACATTATGAAGAAGAGCCTTGAAATGCTCACAAAGGAGAAAGAGAGCTTAAAGAAGCACCTAGACACTATAGAGTCCCTTGAAGCAATGCCGCTTGCCCCATCAATAACGCTATCAGCTCAAAAAGAAGGAGGGCAGCAAAGCACTTCTAAGGAGCCAATACAAGTAGTCTTGCTCGAGTAAAAACACTAGACCTCCGGTTTTGTTATATTAATGCCTTCCAAGAGCAGGTATGGAGCCCTAGTTGGCGTTCTAACTTCCCACCACCAAATATCGTATCTTTCGCGAGTGGAGCCCTGAATGTTGCTGAGGAGTTGTGGAAAGGTAGCTGCTATTCTAACTCTTCCAACATCACCAACTACTTCTCCGTTCTTAACGTAGAGAGCTACGTCTCTCGACACCGTGGAAAACGCACCCTCGTAGTAGTTTTGTAGCCTGGTGTACCAGTTGTTAGTAATAAACAAGCCTTCGCGCAGCTCGCTAATGAGCTCTTCCTCGCTCAACTCACCACCGGATACTTCGAGGTTCCACGGCAATGGATAAATCCAGCCAGCATTGCCTGTAGACTTCGCGCCCATCCTTCCCGCCGTGCCAGAATTGTGCAACAGCGATTTGAAGAGGCCGTTTTCAATTATGGGCTTGTCGACTGTTTCAATACCCTCGTCGTCAAAACCCGTAGCTCCAGGCAGGGTGGCGTCTCGAGGCTTATCGTAGAGTGAGAATTTTTCATGTGCTACCTTGTCGCCTAGTTTGTACTTTGCAAAAAACGAGAAGCCTGTAAGCACGGATAGCGCTGATGCCATACTACCTACGTAATTCATCAGGTTACCTACAACGAGGGGTGATATTACGACTTTGTACTTGCCAGGCGTTATGCTAGTTTTAGATGAGGTAATGGTCGCGTACTTACCCGCTATTCTGCCTACTTTCCTCACCTCCTCGATATTGACTCGGGTTGAGCCATGCGCCCAGTGCCCGCTGAAGTCCCCTCTAAACGCTCTCGCGTAAGCTTCAACGAAGGTCTTAGACTCCCTACACTCATAGCCCCTACTAGTGGCTAGCGTCTTGGTCAATTTACCCAGAGAGATCATTCCAGCGACTCTCTCCGCTCCAGCGCCCAGCGCTTCGTCAATTAGTACTTCAACGAGGCGCGATGGATCTTCAGAGAACTTGTCAATTGCTGGATCATACACGTCGCTGAGAGGTTTACAAACCTGGGCTTCTGGTAGCGGTGAGTAGAGTTCTGATTCCTCTACTTTATCAGCAAGTTCTATGAGTCTTCCAGCGCTCTCAAGTATTTGATCAATGTTGCGAGTTCTAAACCTAAGTATCCACATGCGCTTGTTCTTGGCAAGCCTCAGCACGACTTCCCAGTCAAGCCAGCTCTGCACAACCGAGGGCTCGCTATTCCACAACTTAACCATTGTACGGTCTGTTTCGATTAGTAGAACAGCGACTTCATCATATGTTCTCGAGAGCTCTTTAACTAGTTTCTGAGCGAGCTCGTGAGCACTCATTCTAAAACCCCCACTTTCATTTTTGCTAAGCGCACGTTGGGACCACCAAACCAAACTGGAACGCCTTGAGAAGGCTCGCCCTTGCCACATGTCCCTGGGTAGAACTCCAAGTTCTTGTCGACACCCACGATGTTGCTGTAGAACCACCCTGTAGTAAATTCGAGAACGGGGTTCATGACCGGCTCTGCTAATTCTCCGTTTTTAATCAAGTAGGCCTCTAGTCCAACATATCTCTGGTTCCACCGCGCATCATCAATATTCCACTCCATGTAGGACTTAACATATATTCCCAGCTCTACGTCTTCAATTAGTTCTTCGAATGACATATCGCCTGGGGCGAGGTAGGTATTGCTCATTCTGATAATGGGCTCAGAAGCGTAGTTCATCGAGCGAGCGGCACCATTGCTCTGTACCTTGAAAATGCGGGCTGTGTGCCTATTGTGTAGAGGCTCGTAGAGCAAGCCTTCTCTGTAGAGATAGCGGGGTCTGGCTCTAACGCACTCGTCGTCATAGAGGTAGAAGCCGTAGCTGCCGGGTATTGTGGGGTCTTCTACGACTGTTGCATACTTGTTTCCAACCCTAAATTCCCCGATCATTGACGGCTTAACGTAAGACTCGCCTGCTTGTGCTGCTTCTCTTCCAAGAATCCTATCGGCTTCCATCGGGTGCCCCGCCGATTCGTGAACTATTAAGCCTACCACTTCTTGTCCAAGAACTACGTCTAGTTTTTCTGAAGGCGGCTTAACGCCCTTCACTAAGACCTTTTCGAGCCTTGCGAGCTCGCTCGACACTTCCTCGGGTACTCTCCACTCGTCTACTTTTTCAGCACCACCAGAAGCCCCGAATTCTGCGTACCTCTGTATAGTGCCACGCTGGTGTAGCAGTGTGCTTCCAATTGACACATACGGTCTCGGGATAACCGACTTCACTAATCCTCCATCCGAGTTCACAATAATCTTCGACTCAATGGCGACTCTGACTCTACCAGTCATTACAGCGAGCTTTGCTTCTTTGAGCGTGCCTACAGCCTGCTTGTAGGTTTCTAGCAGTAAGTTAAGCGCGTCAACTGGGGTTAAGTAGTCCTGAAGGGGCTTCTTCTCGATTACAGAGTACTTCGCCACGCCTAGTCTCTCCTCGGAGAACTCTATGGGCACTTTCCTTAGCCTACTGGCAGCCCTCGCCCGAGTAACCGCTACTTCAAGTGCTTTAAGCAGACCTTCCTTAGTTAAGTCGCTGGTTGCCGCGAAGCCTAATGAGCCGTCCACGATAACCCTCACGCCAACTCCGCGCTCCCTCACATACTCTACGCCAAGAACGCGCATGTTCCGCGTACTCACCGAATAACCGTAGTTATCGTGATACCTGGCCTCAACGTAGGATGCTCCGAGGCTCCTTCCTCTATCAACTACTTGATGTAGGACAGTCTCGTCCACCTCCTCTAGTCGGGCCACCACTACCCCCGTTTAGTGGTGAGCTGCGTTGAGTTAAAAAGTTGATGAATTGAGTGGCGGCTTTCTGAGCGACTCAGTAGCGTCTTTTGCAACAGATCAGCACTACATGCTATTATTTTAGCAACGCTACTTCACTGAACATATATATGCGTTGCTTAATGCATACTGGGTATGCAGGGCGAGCCGCGTGGTCTCGAGCGACCTGATTAAATTCTTCCAACCCGAAAGTGTAGCCATCATAGGGGCTACTCCAAAAGAAGGAAAAGTCGGGCGGGTCATACTCGAGAACTTCATAACCAGGTTTAAGGGGCGGATATACCCCGTTAACCCGCACTATAGCGAGATCTTCGGGTTGAAGTGCTACCGCAGCGTGAAGGAAATACCGGAAACACCGGATTTAGGCGTAGTGGCTGTTCCAGCACCCAGCGTACCTGAAGTCATTGAAGAACTCGGAGAAAAGGGGACCAGAGCCGCTATTGTGATTAGCGGTGGATTCAGAGAGACCGGGACTCCCGAAGGCGAGATGCTAGAAGAGAGGCTCGTAGAAGCTGCGAAAAAGCACGGCGTGAGAATTATCGGGCCCAACTGCATAGGAATATACGACAACTGGAGCGGTGTAGACACGTTCTTCACTCCTAAGATGAGAAAACCTCCAAAGGGGCATGTAGCTTTCATAAGTCAAAGTGGCGCGTTTGCGACAGCGCTGATGGACTGGATGGCCTATTATGGAATCGGCGTTTCGAGAGCCATTAGCTATGGCAACAAAGTCGACGTAGATGATGTAGAACTCCTGGAATTCCTCGGCGAAGACGAACACACCAAGGTGATACTAATGTATATCGAAGGACTGAAGACAGCTCGCGGTAAAGCCTTCATTGAGGTTGCGAAAAAAGTGTCCAAGAAAAAACCCATAGTGGTTTACAAGGCTGGCAAGACAAGTAGAGGGGGTAGAGCAGCCGCAAGCCACACGGCTGCACTAGCAGGCGACTACTCTGTCTACAGGGCTGCTTTTAAGCAGGCTGGAGTCTTAGAGGCCGAGAGCTTTGATGAAATGATGGACTACGTCAGGATACTACTAGATCAGCCAGTAATGAAGGGCAATAGGGTTTACATAGTAACCGACGCTGGCGGAGTTGGAGTAATGTTGACTGACGCGCTGACAAGTGCGGGTTTTGATGTACCCGTAACTCCGCCGGACTTGAGAGAAAAGCTCAGAAGCTTCTTGCCACGTCACTGCATAGTTGAAAACCCCATAGATCTCACAGGCGATACTGATGACGAGAGGTATATCCGAGTACTAGACTTACTGGTAGAGAGAGATGACGTAGATGCAATTGTTGTTGTCGCGCTGCCGCAAGTTCCCGGCATAAAGGGGACGTTTGTAGACCACGTAATTAAGCTTAAGAGAGAGCACAATAAGCCCATAGTAGCACTCACCATTGGAAGCGACGTATCTGTTGAAACGGCGAAGAAGCTTCAAGAAGGGGGCGTGACTACCTTCGAATCTCCAGAGAGGCTTGCAAAAGCGTTAAAGGCTTTATACACTTATAGCCTAATTAAAAGTAAAAGCAGCTGAGGTGCTTTGCGTGACGCCCAGAGAAACCATAAGAAGGGCTATTAGAGAAGGCAGGTTCAAGCTGCTAGAGCACGAGGCTTTTGAGCTAGCAAGGTACTATGGCATTACAACTCCTAAGGCGTATCTCGTGAAAACCCCCGAAGAAGCCTACGAGCTGGCAGATCGCGTCGGCTATCCAATAGCACTTAAAATAGTCTCGCCAGACATAACGCACAAGAGTGATGTTGGCGGTGTAAGGCTATTCCTCGATAACAAGGACAAGGTAGCAGCAGCCGTTAAAGAAATGCTCGAGACCGTGTCTCAGCGCGCCCCAAAGGCCCGAATAGCTGGAGTGCTTATGTATAACATGGCCCCCCCAGGCCTAGAGGTAATAGTGGGTGGTATACGCGACGACATATTTGGTGCTGCCGTAATGTTCGGGCTAGGTGGTATTTTCGTAGAAGTACTCAAAGACGTGTCCTTCAGGATAGCGCCAATCACTCATGAGGAGGCACTTGAAATGATAAACGAGATAAAGTCGGCTAAGATACTTGACGGGTACAGGGGGCAGCCGCCTGTAGACAAGAACGCTATTGCAGACATCATTGTTAAAACAGGGCAGCTGTTGCTGGAAAACCCCGAGATAGAGTCTATAGACATAAATCCCGTCATAGTCTACGAAAAGGGTGCCATAGCAGTTGACGTTAGAGTAATTCTCAGCAATAAAGTGCAGTGAGAGTGCTAATAGCACATGAGTAGCGACAACAGCAATTTAGAACTCCTTAGGCAAGAAGTTGAGAAAACACTTAGCGAAATTTCTCAAGCAAGAGAAGAACTCAAGAATTTAAGGGAAAGGCAATTAGCACTACAGAATCAGATTAGAGAACTTCGATCACAGAAAAACGCTCTACTCGAGGAAATTAGGCGACTTAAGTCTGAACTCAGAGATCTAAGAGAAAAGAAGAAGGTAGTCGTAAGCCAGCTCAGAGAGGCCGTTAGTGAGAGGAAAAGGATTGCTGGAGAGCTCAGAGCTCTTCGGGAGCTAATTAGCGGAAAGCTGAGCGAGTTGCGTTCTCTTTCGAGCGAAATCAAGCTACCTTTAAGCGTCATTAAAAAGAAGATCGATGAAATAGAGTGGGAAATACAAACAACAGCTTTAACTGTTGAAAGAGAATTTGAGCTCATCGAGAAGCTACGTGCTTATACATCCCTGTACAAAAAAGCCCTTGCCGCTTCTAAGAGCAGGGAAGAAGTTTTTGAGCTCAAAAGTCTCAGAGACTCCCTAAAACAACAATTGAGTGAGCTCAACAAAAAGATCGAGGAACTGAGAAGTAGCATGACTTCTATAAGCACCAATCTCAAAAAATTGAGAAAGGAGCTTGAAGAAAAGGTTCAAAAGTACAGCTCGCTCAAGGAAAAGCTGCTTTTAGTGAGAAAAGAGCTCGAGAACTGCAGGAATGCGGAAGTTCTAGTAGCGTCGAAGATAAATGCTCTGCGCCAAAAACACAATAACCTCTTGAAGCAGATTGAAGAAGCACAAAAAGCCCGTATCTTGAGCGCGAAGAGAGAGAAAATAGCTCAAGAGATCTCTCAGAGGCAAAAGAAGAAGTTCTCGATCGAAGAATTAAAAATATTGCACGGTATTGTGGACGAATAGCGCTCTTCTCTCCGCGGGGTGCAGCATTTGTGCTTGCTCTAATTAAGCTAGCTAACTACCTGCTTAAACCCGTTTACAAAGTCTACGAGAAGTGGCTGTGGATTCAGATAAAGAACGGTCAATTTCCAAGGCACATCGGCATAATACCCGATGGCAATAGAAGGTGGGCTGCTAAAATGGGTCTAGATCCTAAAAGCGGGCACCTATTTGGTTATGAAAAAATGAAGGAAGTGCTCAAGTGGATATGGGAGCTGAAAATACCCTATGTAACCATATTCGCGATGAGCTTCGAGAACTGCCTCTACAGGAGTGAAGAGGAGAGAATGCAGCTCTTTAAACTCGCGAAAGAGGGGCTCGAAGAGCTCCTTTCAATGCCTGAAATACACAAGTATGGAATTAGAGTGCACCTAGTAGGTAGACTCGAGCTAGTGCCAAGTTACGTCAAGGAAGCGGCCGAGAAAGTCGAAAAAGCGACTGCGAGCTACAACAACTATACACTGACAATAGCATTGTGCTATGGTGGGCGACAGGAGATAATAGACGCTGTGAAGAAGCTGGCACGCGACGTAGAAGCGGGGTTACTCGCATCTAGTGAAATAACCGAAGAAGTATTTTCGAAGTACTTACAAACAGGAAATATACCCGATGTAGACCTCATTATAAGAACCAGCGGCGAAGAAAGAATAAGCAACTTCCTCCTCTGGCACATACCGTACAGCGAGCTATACTTCTGCGACGTTTTCTGGCCCGAGTTTAGGAAGATAGACTTCTGGAGAGCTATTAGAAGCTACCAGAAGAGGCAACGGCGCTTTGGTCGTTAATACCACTTAAAACTGCTTTTAAGGTCTAATAACACTAACGAAGGAACATGGTGAAATACGCCGTGTCATACTACCAGGGCAATGACCTCAGAAAGCCCAGTGGCGGATTGAAAGGGAAACACAGGGATAAGCGCAAATACGAGCTCGGGGGACCTCCTACCATGACGAAATTAGGCGAGGAAGAGGAGAGAAGGGTAGATAGGACTTATGGAGGTAATTCCAAAGTCAGGCTCAGAGTAGCATCCTATATCAACGTGGCAACGAAAGATGGCACTGTTAAGAGAGTAAAAATACTCGATGTCGTAGAAACGCCGGAGAATCCTCAGTATGCAAGGTTTAAAATCATCTCAAAGGGAAGCATAGTCAAGACGAGCATAGGTTTAGTAAAAGTAACTTCTAGGCCTGGTCAAGACGGCGTCTTAAACGGCGTCTTAATAGAAGGCACTTAGCTCCTGCTTGGTGCCATAGTTGAGTAGAGAGTACAAGGGCAAGCGCATCGTAATATACCCCATTTACCTGGATTCTACTCTCAGTAGAAAAGAAGGCAGGAAGGTTCCACTAAGCCTCGCTATACCCAAACCTACACTTGAGGAAATCGCTGCTGCTTGCGAAAAATTAGGACTAAACCCCGAGATCGAGCCGGATAAAGTACATCCCAAGAGTATTGCGTTGAGAGGCAGAGTTGTCGCAAATAAACTCGAAAGCAAGTTAAGAACACTCTACGCTGTAGCTAAGACCATAGTAGAAATGCGGAAATCGGTGAGGCAGAAGACCGCATTACAGTAAGTCAAAGGGCTTTAATAGTAAAGGTCTTTAAATAGAGCATGTAGCGTACTCAGCTGTTTACTGCACTTGCCTCAAGCGCTTTAGAAGGCGTGTGAGGCTGCTTCCCACCCGCTACAAGTCGGGCGCCAGGGCAAAATAGTGAGAGCTCCTTTAGTATTATTTTAGTCTTTAAGTGATTATAGTAAAGCCGTCATATATTGCCTCTTTCGAAAATTCGCCACTCTTAAGTGCCCACTTGCTAATAAGTAGTTGAGTAACTTACTGACCTAGGAGCGGTGCGGAGCTTCTAAGAAGGTGGCTATTTTGCGGCTACTTGGCATAGCCGAGACCTATACTTGTAGTGGCTACTTAGTAGTTAAGCCTTACATAAAAAACGTGCTTAGAGCAATATATAGCGAGGTCTTTGATAGCTCTGGCAGAAAAGTTGGAAGAGTCGTAGACGTTATTGGTAGAGTAGATGACCCCCGCTTAGTTGTAAAACTCCTTGACAAGGACTTCGGCGAGCTCCTCGCTTCAAGGCACGAAAGGCTCTACTATCAAATGATGCGCGAAGGCAAAAAGCCCGCTAAGCGGTAGGTGTTCTGCGTGAAGTGCGATTATTGCAACTCAACCAATGTAGTCTACGACTCCTCTCTGCACGCCTATGTTTGCAAATCCTGCGGAGTGGTCCTAGATGACCGCCCAATAGAGTACGTTGAGAAGTACCCGAGAGAAGACAGCGTTCCACGCTATAGTGGCTTCTTTACTCACAGAGTTCACGACCACGGCGTGGGCGGCACTGAAATTTCAGGCAACTTAGTCCGCCACATACAAGAAGGCAGAACGTGGGTTGCTCGAAACGCTGATGCAAAAATAGAGAGAGGAGAGAGGAAGCTCGTAAAGGCGCTCAAAGAGCTTAATAGCTTAGCAAAAGAGCTGGGGGCTCCAAGCGCCGTCGTCGAGACCGCGGGTAGGATATTGCATAGAATATCGGAGAAGCTGAATGTGAAAGAGCAGACCATGAGAAAGATCGTTGCTGCAGCGCTGTACATAGCATACAAGAAGTGCGGATATCCCAAGCCAATAAAGCTCTTTGTGAACGAAGTAGGTATTAGTGAGCGAGACCTCTGGGAGGGGATCAAGAGACTCAGCGAACTGGACACCGAATTAAGAGTCTCAGCTGAGCAGAGCGAGCCGCGTTCCTACATAAGCTACATCGTTGCATCTCTCAAATTACCATCAGAAGCCGCTGTGCTTGCCAACGAGCTTGTTGTAAAAGCCAGAGAACACCCAGCAATAAGCGGCAAGAGCCCAGCAAGCTTGGCTGCCGCCGCTGTGTACCTAGCTAGCATACTGATGAACTGCAGAAAGAACCAACTAGACGTGGGAAGCGTAATAGGGCAAACAGATGTTGCAATTAGAAACGCTTACAGCGCACTCATAAAGGCCGTAGATGTCTACGTACTAATGTAGCAACTTCTGCTCTTCCAGTAGCTTAGGCGTTCTTGGTGAGGTTAGAACAGCCCCTTCCTCTGCTGGCAAAGCTCATTAGCTTTATGCAATTACGCGTCGCGTGAAGGTCTGCTATCCTGCATTTTAGGGAAGGTATATTACGCTGTTAAACTAAACTTCTAAGCGGGGCTCGCTTACAGCGTGGTGCAGCACCACATGTCACACGCGTTAAGCAGGCGTGACATCGAGATACTGAAATCCCTCTACAAGGCGGAAAACCCGATTTACCAAAGCGAAATACCCTCTCTCCTAGGACTAGACTCTAAAATCGTGTCGAAAACCCTTAGCAAGCTCGAAAAGCTGGGGTTTATTACGAGAGAACAGGTAGTGTACAATAAGAGGCCGACATACCTCATTAGAGTAAACAAGAAAGCTATCCTCGAGGCACTTGAGGAGGTAGGGGAGTCACCGCTGACTCTTCGCGAAATAATCGAAAATGCCACTAATATACCCTGCGTGATCTGCCCTTACATTAACAGGTGCTATGAGGGTGGATTTTACGACCCATTAACGTGTCCTCGGCTATCAGGCTACATAAAGTCTATTTTGTCTAAAGCTAGCTTTGAAGAGCGGGGCCCATAAATTAGTCCCTGTAACTAAAAATAATATCTTGGGATGACTTTCAGCGAACCCCAGTCTGAACTACTTGATGAAACCGGGCGCTATGGACCGCGGGTATATGACACCACTTCTACAGAGCTCTACAATCCTCCACGAAAGTTCTTCTTGCCTAAGCCAATCTCCATAGCCCCTGCCCAGCCCGACTATTCTCGCTAGTTCCTTCTTTACGTGCCACGGAACTACTGCAGGTGTTTTGCAGCCAAGCGGCGAACCTGGAAGAGGAAGGTAGTAGTGTAAGTGAATTCTGCCACCCATTTTTACGACTTTCTTAGCTAGCTCAAGGGTTTCCAGCATGTCCTCCAGTGTTTCTCCAGGAAACCCAACTATTATGTCAATATCTGGTGTAAAGCCTTCGCTAATGGCTGCGCTAACCGCGTTAATGACGTCTTCAACAGTGTGACCCCTGCGAATAGCTCTCAATATCCTTTCACTGCCTGACTGGGCCCCCACGATTATTGCTTTATTTGCAACGTACTTTTTCAGCAACTTCGCGGATTCTTTATTTACGTGCTCGGGCCTTACTTCACTTGGAAAAGTGCCAAGAAATACCCTCCCGCCATACTTATCGGCCTTGGACTTCAGTCTCGAGAGCAGTTCTTCTACTTTATCTAGCTCTGGTTCGCGGCTCTGAGTCTTCATGCCGTAAGAGAGTCCGCTTGGTGATATGAACCTGAGGTCTTTGCCGCCGTGCTCGAGGAACTTCTCTGCGTAGAATTCCACTTTTTCCACGCTCCTATGTCTGTAGAAATTGCCGTGGATGTAGGACACCTGGCAATAGGAGCAGCCATATGGACACCCTCTTGTTATTTCAATTGGGTTAAAAATGCCTCTCCAGTATGGAAATGGGTGCACTTCGTCCAAGTTCACCGGCTTACGCCTACCTGTATAGTGGAACTTCCCCTCCTCTACGAAGCCCACGCCTTTCACGCTCTTCGGGTCTTCGCCGTTTTCCACTTTTTCAACGAACTCTCTGAAGGACTCTTCGGCCTCTCCTATGAAGACGTAGTCGAATCCAAGTGACGTGAGCGTACCGATCGGATCACCAGAAGGGTGGGGGCCTCCTGCTACAGCTATTACTCCCAGGCTCCGCAGTGTTGCTAGCACACTCCTGAGTTTTTCGAGAAAGCCGTTTTCAGCGAGCATTGTGGTCAAAAGGCTCATTGCAACGATAACTTTCTCTCCGCTGCTCCTCAGGGTTTTCGAGATCTCTAGAACCTCCTCTAGGCTCCTTGCTAAGTGGATCTTAATGCCTTTGACTAAGTCTACTGAAGCGTATATGGCGTTTATGCTGTATTTAGTCCTCTTGTCATAGTACAAAACAACGTTCGTGGTCATGGTGATACCGCAGAAGTACTTGGTTGCTACTCCTCTATTAGTAATCTTTATATGGAGGTCACCAAATCAGTATTGCCTGTGAAGCCGTCGATTACGGTGCAGAGATGTGAAGAGCTCGAACCTGACGCCAGAAGAAATTCAAGAACTCAGTAAAAGAGTAAAACTCAAAATACTCCACGAAGACAGCGACGTTGTGCTCTTAACCGCTCCAAACGACGAGGAGCTTGTGGAAATAGTAAAAGAGCTCCTGCGGTATAAGCCAATGAACTTGAAGGAGATACATCAGATACTGTCCGGAGTGGCGAGCGAAGATAAGATTAGAAAGGCTCTTACTACACTGCTCAAAAATGGAGAGGTATACTTAAGCGAAGATGGTAGATACATGTCACCCTCTATTTAAAGCTAGTCAAAGAAACCAATATCACTGAGTATTACAAGTACTTCTTTAAAGTTGCTTGCTACTAGCCTAGCTCCTGCCTTCTTCAAGTGCTCAGCCCGTCCTGGAATAGGGGTTAATCCGATGAATGTTCCACCCGCTTTAACACAGCTATAATAGTCTGTCGGAAAGTCGCCAATGCACACAAAGTTGTCGTGCACGCCGTATTTTGTCTTTACATAGCTCACTAAGAACGACTTGTCGAACAAAAACCCCTCTTCACCACCCATTAAGGCCGAGTCCCACAGGGTGTACACGTCATCTATGAACTCGCTAATGCCATGTTTTCTCAGGTCTAGCCAAATGTTTTGTGATGGCGTTTCTCTTCCACTCACTATCACTATTTTCGTGTCGAGACTCTTAGCATATACAAGGAATTCGCTCAAGCCCGCTCTCAGCCAAGAATACCTTGACTGGTATAGTCTCCTAAACGTCTTCCAAAAGCTTTCTTGATCTACTCTACTTGGAACTTCGCTGTGGAGCTTGTTTTCGCTAAAGAGCGCCAAGAACTTGTCGTACTCTAAACAGCGCGCACCGTGCAGCCTTAATGCTGCACAATAGGCCTCGTAAAAGTCGAAGGTGTTATCAACAGTTGTTTCATCGTAGTCTAAAACCACGAGCCGCGGCTTGAACACTCCATGCACCTCAGTCTTCGGGAGATACATCACATGTCAGGCTTCGGCAAAGTCATCACAGGCTCTGAAACTCGTAAAAGCATGCAACCTAATATCTACTTCTTAATGCCTCCAGTACATTAATAGATGTTAGCGCAATACTGATTTCAAGGCGGTTTTTATGAGCACTTATGTTAAACTATGTGACCTGAGAGAGAGGCTTCACTGTCGTGAAGCTGGCTTTGAGGTTGTCGACAGCGTAGTAGTAGCTAAAAGCGAGGGCACAACCCCAGTCATGTTCGTGGTTAACATCAATGAATTTGTTGTATGCCCAGGCCTTGGTTTTCAAGTGCATGTCTGGGGCTTAGAAAAAATCGTGTTCTGGATTCTCCCAGAAGGTGTTTCAAAGTGTATTTTGCTGAGAGACGTCTTCGTAGACGAGTGCGGCGAGGGTTTGTACACTATATCGCGCACACCTGGCGCTTGCAATAAGCTCGCAGAAAGCGGCTGCTTACCTAGAGCGTTAAGAGTCTCGAGCACAAGCAGGACGCCCATATTCGTGTGCGTCGACTTAGACGTGGAAATTCCCGCTGAGAACATAATTGAGTATGAGAACCTCTGTCGTTCTCAGAGTGGGGATTAGCATTGCTTGTTGATGCCCACGTGCACTGCCACGAACTAGAGGAAGTTGAAAAGTACTCGCTACCGCAGAAACTAGTGCTTGTCTGCGTCTCGGATGACCCGGAGTCCAGCTTGACTACCCTAGAGCTCAGCAAAAAATACGCCAACATAGAGCCCTGCATTGGAATACACCCGTGGGTTGCACACGAATACAGTGGAGGAGAAGCGAGGCACTTAGTTGAGCATGTCTTGAGAAATCACGATATAAAGTGCCTTGGAGAAGTAGGCTTAGACAAGAAGTTCAAGCCAGAGACCTTCAATAAACAGCTGGAAGTATTTAACGTTTTTCTCACCTATGCAAAGGAGTACGACCTTGTCTTAAACCTCCACGCAGCTGGTGCGTGGCGAGAAGTGCTCGACTTGCTGATTTCTAGAGATATTCAAAGAGCCTACTTCCACTGGTATACGGGGCCCGTTGAGCTCTTAGAACCCCTTAGCGCGGCTGGTTACTATGTAGGTGCTAACCCGGCGTGGATTATACAGCAGAAGCACAGAGAGGTGCTGGAAGTCGCGAGCCTGAATTTCTTGCTAACAGAGAGCGATGCACCCTATACCTATAGAGGGCTAAAAATGACCCCTGAGCTCGTCGAAAAAACACTAGAATTCCTAGCTAAAGTGAAGAAGTTCGAAATTGAAGAGGTCGCCAACGTGGTTTATAAGAACTACTTAAAGCTATTCAAGAAGGGGCTGTAGCGCTACCTGCTATGCTCGCTATTTCTTCAGCGAGGCCTCTTATCTTCTTTAGGGACTCTATCAGTTCGTTGACCCTGGCTTGTAGGCTTTCCTTCTCGGATACCACCTTCTGGAGTTCTCTCCTGAGATCTTCCACTTCTTTCTCGCGTGCTTTAATGCTCTCCGCAAGCTTCTCGATTTCTGCCTCCTTAGCTTTCAGCGTATTATTCAACTCTCCGAGCGTGCGTTCTAACTCGCGAAGCTTGGCTTCTAGTGCCTTATTCTGCTCTTTAAGTCTTTCTAGTTCAAGGCGCAGTGCCACGGCTTCTTCTGGGAGAGCCTGTGCTTTAATGAATGGAACTACTAGTACTAGTTCACCTTTCTTCAACTTCTCGTATGTCTCGGCAACGAGTTTGCCGGCCTTTGTCTTTTGGTTTAAGTGGCTCCTAACAGATGCCTCGGACCTTCCAAGTTCCTCCGCGATTTGGGGTACTGTCAACCCTGCTTTACTCCTAGCTAGGGCGGCTGCTGCTACAGCCAAGCTATCAAGCCACGTTGACCTCTCAATGGGGTCTCTTATCAGTTCTAAAACCTCGGGGCGGTAAAGCGTTCCCACAATTAATGCAACTTCTAGTTGCATTATCTCTTTCTTACCAAGGGGTTTGAGCGGTACATTCGAGAGATCTATCACGATTTCTTCAGTAGTAGTTGTTTCTCCACTCACGCGCAACCCCAGGTTGCTCTTACACCACGATATACTTGCCCATAACCTCTAAATAAGTGTTCCATCACACTACGCTTTTTACCATTTCATAGAGAAATTTGTGAGTAGTACTTAGCAAGGCTTGCTCCTACTTACTTCAAGAACGTTTTTAACGAAGAGGCTGAATAGGGGGCTTGGCTGAAGAGGCCTGCTCTTGAACTCTGGGTGCGCCTGAGTGCCCAGGTACATCACTTTGTTGTCTTTAAGCTCGATTATCTCGACATACCCCTCTTCGCTGTATCCTGATACCACGATCCCCGCTTTCTCTAATAGGTCTAAGTACTTGTTGTTAAACCCGTATCTGTGTCTATGCCTCTCGTACACTATGCTTGTACCATAAGCCTTCCAAGCCCATGTGCCTGGGTTGATGATGATCTTTTTTGCACCAAGCCTCATTGTTCCTCCTAAGAGTCCTACATGTCTTTGTTCTTCGAGTAGCTCTATAACGGGGTGAGGCGTATTTGGATCTAGCTCGGTGCTATTGGCCTCTTTTAATCCAATAACGTTTCTGAACACTTCAATAACCATTAACTGCATTCCGAAGCATATTCCAAGGGTGGGCTTTCCCCCTTCGCGTAGTCTCCTCAGTGCGGCTATTTTGCCCTCAGCCCCTCTTTTTCCAAATCCTGGCAGTACTATTGCTCCATCGGCTTCTTCGAGCATTTCCAAGGTCTCTGGTCGGCTTTCAATATCTGTAGACTCTATCCAGACAAGTTCGGGCTTTACACCAATCCACGCCGATGCGTGTTTTAGTGCTTCAATTATGCTCACATAGCTATCTTTGATTTTTGTATACTTACCTATCATCGCTATTTTAACCCTGATGCTCGCTTGCTTGAGCCTCGAGACAAACTCTCTCCAGCGCCCTAGCTCGGGCTCTCTGTAGTCGAGTCCGAGTTTCTCAGTTACGTACTTTGTAAGTCCCTGCTTGTGGAGGTATAGTGGAACTTCATAGATGTGTTCTAAATCAGGGTCGTCAAAGACTGCTCTTGGAGGCAGGTTACTATAGAGGGCTACCTTACCCCGGGCTTCGTCGTCTAAAGGCCTTGATGATCGCACTACAATAGCGTCAGGCTGAATACCTATTCTCCTTAGTTCTTGGACGCTGTGTTGTATGGGCTTGGTCTTTACTTCGCCACTTGGCAAGACTGGTGCTAACCCCACGTGCACATAGAAAGTGTTGCGCTCGCCTTCATCAAATCTCATTTGCCTCGCTGCTTCAAGAAACGGCAGCCCCTCGATATCGCCGACAGTTCCGCCAATTTCGACGATCGCTACATCGGCGCCCTCGTCTCTAGCTACCTCTCTTATTCTGGACTTTATTTCGTCCGTTACATGCGGTATTATTTGAACGCAGCGACCTAGGTATTCGCCTTTCCTCTCCTTCATTATGACGCTGTAGTACACCTGGCCCGAGGTTATGTTGTTCTTCTTGCTCAGATTAGTTCCTAGGAACCTCTCGTAGTGGCCTATATCCATATCGGTTTCTCCGCCGTCTTCCGTGACGAAAACCTCGCCGTGGGCGTAAGGGTTCATGGTTCCTGCATCGACATTTAAGTACGGATCTATTTTAATTATTGTAACATTGTATCCTGCCGACTTTAGTAGTAAGCCAATAGAGGCTGCAACGATGCCTTTTCCGAGACCCGAGAGAACGCCGCCAGTAACGAACAAGTACTTTGGCATTCCGTGCCCATCTCTTCTATGTCTTTCTCAATCTTTAAAAACGGCTATCTGAATTACGTCTAAACATGAGTGCGCGAGAACGTGCACTGAAATACATTAGTTGGAGCGACATTGTCGAGATATCGGCGAAGCTGTCGCACGAGGTCTCAAAAAGGTTTAGACCAGATGTTATCGTCGCAATAGCAAAGGGCGGCCTAATACCAGCTAGAATAGTGCTGGAGTTCCTCGGCGTTGATGAAGTGGGATTCGTCGAAGTCAAGTTCTACAAATCCATTGGAGTAACGGTTGAAAAGCCGTATATAAAGTCCATGTCTGTGCCCCCCATCACGGGCAAAAACGTTCTTGTCGTGGACGATGTTGTCGACTCTGGGAGGACAATGCAACTAGTTGTCCAGGTTCTTTCGGCTCAAAAACCCCTTGAAGTGAAAACCCTAGCGCTCTATGTTAAGCCGTGGTCCACATTCATACCGGACTTTTACTACGCTGTAGTTAGCGAGTGGATAGTGTTCCCGTGGGAGGTTTGCGAGGCACTTAAAGAGGGTGTTACTGTAGACCACGAAGAGTTCAAGAAGTACTCTGCTTACTGCTCACCACGGTAATAGATGGGGCCTGCCAAGGCTATCGAGTAAACTTGAGCACTTTATCTGGGTAGATCACGATTCCCTTATCGGTAATCTCGAAGATGTGCCTCTTCATGCTGTGGCTTGTCCCCCTCATTTTCCACACAATTAGGCTTCTCACGAGCTCGCCGTTTACCTCATCTAAGTCAAGGCGTATAATGCCATCGGCTGCGTGCTCGACGCCGGGGCCTCCAAAGCCTCTTTCAGTTACAGATACTTGAGACACAAGTATGCTTGTCGTACCCATACCTGAAAGCACTTTCTTTAGTTGTAATACAATGCTCCTCGCGACAGAGGGCCTTGTTAAGTACAGCGTTGACACGCTGTCGACGACTACTCTTTGCGCATTTACATCTCTTATGGCTGCCTTGAGTACGTCTATGAGTTCTTCAACGCTATCAGGGTCTCTGACCACGTATTTCTCCCTCTTAGCACTTTCACCTATACCTGCCGTGAACGCGTCGACTATGGCAAACTTGCCTTCTTGCTCGTATGTTTTCACGTCCCATCCAAAGTTTCTCATGTTTACTCTAACTTGAACCGGGTGCTCTTCTAAGGCTACATAGACTCCAGGCTCTCCTAGTTGAAGCCCGCCCCACAGAAACTGCATAGACAATATGCTCTTCCCCGTTCCCGGGCCGCCGCTCAGTAGAACTACGTTCCTCTTGGGAATCCCTCCATTTAGTATTTCATCGAGTCCTGGAACACCTGTTTTAACGCGCTCGACCACTATCACCACCAGTAGCACCGTAACTTTGAAAAGGGCTATTTATAAAGCCCTCGCGCATCAATTGAAAGCCATTCCCGTATATTACCCCATTAGAGATCTAGTAGTAGCAAGGGACCAAGCTAATGACGGACTTCAGAGCAAATGAGAGCAGATCTGAAAGATACGTCAAGCTCAGGGTCGCGGAAGCCAGGGCACGCGACGTAGGACACAAAATAGCGAGGTTGGATAGGGAGACTATGAAAGCGCTAGGCGTCGATGTCGGTGACTTCGTCGAAGTTGTAGGACCTAAAGGCCGTGAAATTCTGAAAGTGTGGCCTGCCTATCCAGAAGACGAGGGCGCGGGAATCATAAGAATTGATGGGACGGCGAGAAAGAACCTTGGTGTGTCGCCCGGCGACTACGTAACTGTTAAGCCCATTAAAGTCGAGCCCGCGACACGCATCACTATAGCACCCGCTACGAACATGTCCTACATCAGGGCTTCGCCTGAGTACTATGCACAGGCAATTAAGAGGTATTACCACGGAAATCCAGTAAAGAGAGGAGACGTCATAGAGATACCGTTTTATGGCATGTTACTAAGGTTTGTTGTAACCAGCGTACAGCCATCCGCGGTCGTTTATATAACAGATGACACCGTGATAGAGGTTCGCATGCAACCAGTTAGACCGGAAACTTTGACAGAAGGCATACCTCGAGTTACTTGGGAAGACATAGGCGACCTCGAAGAAGTAAAGCAGAAGATAAGAGAAATCGTGGAGCTACCCCTGAAGCACCCAGAGCTCTTTGAAAGGCTCGGCATCGAGCCGCCCAAAGGGATACTACTGTATGGTCCTCCTGGAACGGGCAAGACCCTCTTAGCAAAAGCGCTAGCTAATGAAATAGGCGCGTACTTCATCAGCATTAATGGCCCAGAGATAATGAGCAAGTTCTACGGAGAGTCTGAAGAGAGGTTGCGGAAGATATTTGAAGAAGCCCAGGCAAACGCGCCGGCAATAATATTTATTGACGAAATCGACAGCATAGCGCCTAAGAGAGAAGAAGTTGTAGGTGAGGTAGAAAAGAGAGTAGTAGCACAGCTACTTGCATTAATGGACGGTTTGAAGGAGCGTGGAAAAGTAATAGTAATTGGCGCGACAAATAGACCTGAAGCACTTGATCCCGCCTTAAGAAGGCCTGGTAGGTTTGACAGGGAGATCGAGATACCACCGCCAGATAAGAGGGCTCGTAGAGAAATACTAGCTGTACACACGAGAAACATGCCGCTGAGCGACGACGTAGACTTGAACAAAATAGCTGAAATGACGCACGGCTACACGGGTGCCGACATTGCCGCCTTAGTTAAAGAAGCTGCCATGAACGCCCTTAGGAGGTTTATTCAGCAAGAGAACATAGACTTAAACCAGCCAATACCCGCTGAGAAGCTCGAAAAGCTCAAAGTAACCATGGAGGACTTCCTGGCGGCGATGAAGACCGTTCAGCCCACGCTAATAAGAGAGGTCTTCGTGGAAGTGCCTGAAGTCAGGTGGAGCGATATAGGTGGGCTCGACGACATAAAGCAAGAGCTTAGAGAGAGCATCGAGTGGCCTATGAAGTACCCACAAATATTCGAGAAAATGGGCATAGAGCCCCCGAAGGGCATACTCTTATTTGGTCCTCCTGGAACGGGCAAGACCCTCTTAGCAAAAGCTGTTGCAACCGAGAGCGGTGCTAACTTCATAGCCGTAAGAGGCCCAGAGGTACTTAGTAAGTGGGTTGGTGAGTCTGAAAAGGCAATTAGGCAGATTTTCAGAAGAGCTCGCATGGTCGCACCTGCTGTTGTTTTCTTCGATGAAATAGATTCGATAGCCGGGATTAGAGGAAGCGACCCCAGCGGTGTTATTGATAGGATAGTAAACCAGCTGCTTACGGAGCTTGATGGTATTCAGCCGCTGAGGCGCGTTGTGGTAATAGGCGCGACAAATAGACCAGACCTGCTTGACCCTGCTCTACTCAGGCCAGGTAGGTTTGACAAACTAATATATGTTCCGCCGCCCGACTTCAAAGCCAGAATTGAGATCTTTAAGGTTCACACGAGGAAGATGCCGCTAGACAGTGACGTAGACCTGGAAGAGCTTGCAAGGCGCACGGAAGGATACACGGGCGCAGACATAGCTGCTGTCTGCAGAGAGGCAGCAATGATAGCACTTAGAGAAGCGTTTGCTAAGCTCGGCACAGTGCAAGCCGTGAAAGTCGAATTGAGACACTTCAACGAAGCCCTCGCAAAAATCCCACCAAGCCTCACGAGAGCGGATATTGAAATGTACGAGAGGCTTGCAAGAGAGCTGAAGAAAATGAGTGGAAGCGGTACCTTTAGGAGAGTGCAGTTGACCTATGGTTAGCAGAGTCGAGCAATAATGTCTGCTCGGCCTGGGATCATTATTGAGCTCTCGCAAAAAGACTGCAACTCCTGCACGCTTTTCCCGAATGCTAGCAGACCTCGGAAAAATAGCCAAGCGCCTAATCGAGGCCAGAGTGAGAGTTCTCTTAGTAATCTCGGGCTCAGAGCCAGAGAAGCTGGGGTTTTTAGCTGCCAGAGTTATCGAATATTACTCTAAGAAGTACGCAAGGAGCGTGAACACCAGAAACAGCAAGCTTAAGGGGCTTTACGTCTACCACGACGAGTTTCCAGAAGCTATTCGAATGCGCGAGGTTTTCGAGGACAGAGTCTCGGCATTAAAGGGAGTAGAGTTCGAGTACGCGGTTTACGAGAAGAGCGAGAAATACTTGGGCACGACCTTTCAATTTCTCGTCATGGACTTGACGAAAGACCTTAAGCCTAATGACGTGGGCAGGCTAATTGGAATAGTTGAAGGGGGTGGGCTACTAATATTCCTAACACCACCATGGAGCGAGTGGGATACCTTCAAAACGCTGTTCAAGGAGACCCTCACTGTCCCGCAGTTTCCTGAGCCACGACACATCTTCATCACGTGGTTTAAAAAGAAGCTTCTGGACCACGATGGAATAGCCATTTATGATGCCGACAATGACGAAGTAATTAAAAAACTCGAGTTAAAGCGCGAACTAAAGCCTTATGGAAGAACCATTAAGATCCCCGAGAAGACCCTTTTTCCCAGAGTAGTCTATGAGCACGCCTTGACAAACGACCAAGTCAACGTAATTAAGATAATTGAAAATATGTACGAGAAGCCAAAGAAAGGCGGAAAGAAAGTTCTGAACTTAATAGCCGATAGGGGGCGCGGCAAGAGCTGTGCTATAGGAATAGGGCTTGCAGGGCTGGCATATCTATTCAAGAAAGTAAAGCCCCGCTTCAGAGCTCTTATAACTGCTCCTTCTCCAAGTAACGTCCAGTCCCTAATGATGCTTGCAATGAAAGTGCTCGATGCATTGGGATTTAAGTACGATGTAGTTAGAAAGGAGGGCTACATCATAGAGCTGCGGGGCGAGAGATTCAGTATCGAGTACTGGGAGCCTATTAGCATTCCAAAACTAAAGGGCGACATAGTAGTCGTAGACGAGGCGGCAGGCATACACGTGCCACTACTTTACAAAATACTAGACGCTCACAACAGGCTTGTGTTCTCGACAACCATACACGGCTACGAAGGTGCTGGGCGAGGATTTTCTGTAAGGTTCTTAAAGAGGCTAAAGTCGATGGAAAACATAACGCTCTACGAATACGAGATGACAGAGCCCATTCGCTACAGCTATAATGACCCAGTCGAGGAGTGGCAGTTTAAAACCCTCTTACTAGACGCTGAACCAGCCGAACTCGACGAGAAGGACCTCGCCGACATCGAGCAAAAAAGACTAGTGTACGTTAAGTACGACCCACAAAAGCTATTTGAAAACGAAGAAGAGCTGAGGCAGTTATTCGGGATATATGTTCTTGCTCACTACAGAAACGAGCCGGACGATCTTGGAATGCTTGCTGATGCCCCCCACCACCTAGTGAGAGCCGTTAAGACCGCCAGTGGTAAAATAGTTTGCGCGATTCAAGTAGCGCAAGAAGGCCCCGTAGAAGAAAAGCTGGCGAGAGAGCTGCTTAAAGGCGCTAAAATACCCGGCAACATCATTCCCGATAGGTTTCTCAAGCACGCAAGAATCATTGAATTTGCAAGCACCAAAGGGTGGCGAATAGTCAGGATTGCGACTCACCCAGCTGTTCAGGGCAGGGGTGTGGGTAGCTGGGCTCTGCAGAAGTTGTTCGAAGAAGCGAGAGAGCTCGGCTTGGACTGGGTTGGCTCGGGCTTTGGAGTAACCGAAGAGCTTCTCCGGTTCTGGCTTAAGAACGGCTTTAGCGTTGTCCACATAAGCCCTGATAGAAACCCGGTTAGCGGTGAATACACAGTCCTAGTGATCAAGCCTCTCAATGCCAAAACCGAGGAGATGGTGAGAATAGCTAAGCTGGAGTTCAAGCTGAAGCTCATCGACAGTTTGGCAATAAATTACAGAGAGTTAGAGCCCGAAGTAGCCTACTTGATGCTGAACACGGATCCATACATTTACACGAAAAAACCCTCAGAGCTGCTTTCACCCATAGCCCGCGACCGCCTGTGGACATACTGCACAGGTCCAATGACCTTCGAAGCCGCCGCAGACCTCATGTTTAAGCTCGCCAAGATCTACTGGCTGAGCGCGCCTGAAGCCCGCCCAGCACTTAGCAGGCTTCATGAGTTATTGCTAATATCAAAGGCTCTTCAGGGGCTCACGTGGGATGAGGTGCATGAAATCTTGAAGGAGCCCGTTAGAGTACTACAAGAAGAAGGGCACGAAATAGCATGTAAGTACTTCGAGTTTCTCACGGGATTAAGGCCTAGCGATTACGAACCCGGCGTTTCAATTTCAGACCATGGTTACCTCTACTCATACTTTGCTTGAAAGTGGTCTCAGCGTGGGATTTAACGTGACGCTAATACTGAAAACAGACCCCTACTCACCGGATATCGAGGTGCTCAGGAAGGCCGCTCAGATACTCCTCTCAGGTGGTTTAGTGGCGTTTCCCACGGAGACCGTTTACGGGCTCGGTGCTGTGGCTTTTTACGAAAACGCTGCTAGAAGGATTTTTCAAGCTAAAGAGCGGCCTCCAGACAACCCCTTAATAGTGCACATAGCAGAACTCGACATGCTCGAAGACGTGGCTGTGAACATTCCAGAAGACGCCTACAAGCTCATAAAGGTCTTCTGGCCGGGGCCACTTACGCTTATACTTCCAAGACATCCACGCGTACCGCCTGTTGTGAGCGGGGGGTTAAACACCGTGGCCGTGAGAATGCCTGCGCACCCAGTGGCTCTCGGCTTAATCCGCGAAACAGGCTATCCAATAGCCGCTCCAAGCGCAAACTTGGCGGGGAGACCCAGCCCTACTTCTGCAGAGCACGTAATTAGAGATCTGTATGGAAGAGTAGACGCCATAATCGATGCGGGAGAAACACTGTATGGAGTAGAATCGACTATAGTCAATATTCTAGCAAAGCCGCCTGTGCTGCTCCGGCCCGGTGCTTACCCAGTGGAGCAGATAGAAGCTGTTCTCGGAGTTAAGCTGGAAATTCCTGCCTTTGCAAGAGGTTTTGGTGAGGCGCCAGTAGCACTAGCACCTGGCACTAAGTACAGGCACTACGCGCCCGAAACGCCAATTATACTCGTCGAACCTGTTAGCGGGCTCGAAAACATGGTCAACAGAGTCAAGCTAATAGCTGAAGAGCTCTTGAAAGATCACAAGAAAGTGTGTATCGCTGCTTCAAGAGAGACCATGAAAGAGTACTTGGAGTTGGCGAACAAGGGAGTTGTCGTCATAGATATGGGCTCCCGCAGCAACTTGTTTGAAGTAGCGAGAAGGCTATTTAAAGTGCTCAGGAGCTTTGACGATATTTCGTGTGATGTTTCAATAGTAGAAGGCTTCGAGGAAAAGGGCCTAGGACTAACAATTATGAACAGGTTGAGAAAGGCTTCTACGTCTAAGGTACTAGCTTAAATGGCTGCAAGACCTCGGCTCTTACAACTACTTCGGGCAAGAGGCTTGCGAGCACTCTCTTAACGGAAGACAACACGTAATCGTTTACACTTGTTTCATCAGAATACAATTTCAGTACCGCCTCATTGTAACCCGGGTACAAGTGAAGGCTTGCTACGATGCGGCCCTTGTACATTATTCTAATGCTATAAGAGTGCCTCTCTGCCCACAGCTCCGCCTTTCTCAGCTCCTCGACAAGTCTATTCATTTTCTTGACATCAATACCGCGCGGTAGCAACACCCTCAACCCCCAAGACTTCCAATTAAGTCTTCTTTACTCTAGCTTAATCACTCGCGAAACCCACTTTTCATTCTTCCACTAGTACCAGTCTTACAGTGAAGTCTTACAGTAACTGCTTTGGCAAGGACTTATTTACTACCACACTAATTAATTAACCAGGATGATAGGGCTCTACAAGGCCTGAATTGTGATGAGCCCGCGCAGGGTTGACTACTCGAGTTCTAGTGCCCGAATTCTACAAAAAGCCCTAGCTTCGTGGGCGATCATTTAAGCGCAGCCATGAAACTGGTGGAATTTGAATTTTAAGGGCGAAGCCTATATAAAAACCCATGGCTCTCTCGACGAGTAGGTGTTGCATAGCAATGAAACCCCGGAGAGAGAGCGCCTACAAGCCCTTTCCTGAAGAACCACATCAACACGCCGGACGGCCAAGAGAGGAATTCATTAGAGTCCACGAGCAACGCGTGGCTCCGCAACCCATTGGAGAAAGGTGCAATCCGCTCTGCCCCTTCTTTGTCTGTGGCAAGCACGCCATGTTCGTGGTGAACAGGCCGTTCAAAGGCAGGATGATAAGAGTTGCACAGTGCAGACTAACGGGAGGTGATTGCATTAACGGCGACTGCCAATACGCCTCTTGTAAGCTCAACGCTCTACTACCTGATGGCAGATGCGCTAAAGCTCTTGAAAAGAAGCGCAGTGTCATTTCCGATGAAGAGCTCTTTAGGCAAATGAGGAAATTCGAGGAATACGATATAAGCGAGATTAGGAGGTAAGTGCCCTGCTTTTAGGGTTTCCACCAGTCGAGTAGGCTGTATTTCACATAACCCTTGTCGTAGATAGCGACAACCAACTTTTTGCGGACAGAATGAAGCAACCTGCCTGCTCTGACGAGCTCTATCGGGTCTACTTTGTCGTCAGCATTATAAACTAGCACGCCAAAGGGTGCGTGGTCAACTCCAGGACCATACCTATAAAGCAGGTAATCACAGCCAAATTTTAGTCCACGCCTAACTACAAATCCGCGCTTCCTTAGGTCTATGTAGACGTCGTATAGAGCTTTAAACCTCTCGATTTGAGAAGCCCCCAGCTCGTAAAGATCCTTTGCCGAGAGCTCGGCATTTCCTTTGAAGACGCGCAGTAGGTCTTTTTCAAGCAGATAGAGCGCCTCGATTAGTGATAGTTCAAGCGGGGCTTTGATGTCTTTAGACCTGGGCTTGCTGACTCCGAGAAAATTGCCGTAATATCCATTCCAGTAGAGTGCGTTAGCGCACTCGTAATCAAAAACTACTACCCGGTTGTAGAGCAAGTAAGCTGTACAGGCTTTGCTGGAGGTACTTAGACTTAGGCTGCTATTCTCACGAGTGCTAAATATCGTACTTCTTCACCAGCCAGCTTCATAAAGTCGCTCGCATTTTCGATGTGTTCGAGGACGTCTTTTAGTACGAGTAGCGCAGCTATGTGATTTGAGTGCTTATTGTAGATCTCCAGCAATCCTCTTCTAAAGACCATGTCTATTTCTTCTTCAATTTTGCTGATCATTGTTAGGTCCTCTAGAGAAGTTTTCGGCGCAACTGTGAGCTTTGAGACAGAGTTTTCGAGGTGCGTTGCTTGGTCTTTTTCGAATTTAAGTACCTTCCTGAATAGCTCTAATGTCTCGCTATCAATGTCCACCTTGTTTTCTTTTGCAAGGAGGATTCTGTAGGCTGCTCCATCTAATTGCTGAAGGGCTCCTTCCAGGAGCTTGACTATGTTCACGTAGTTCGAGGAGTACATGACTACTTCGTAGCTCTTTACGAGGTACTCCAGTACTCTTACCTTCAGCTCTTCGCCTCTATTTTTAAGGCTTCTAACCCTCTCGTAGAGTCTTGAGATTTCACGTAATTCTCCTTTATTGTAGGCATCTAGCATTTCTTCTAAGGCCTCTATTTCGTCTCTTAAGATTCTACTCATGTTGACTATTTCCTCTACAGTCGTCAGTTCTACTAGTGAGCTCCTGCTTTCTTCCATCATTACCACACAGTCTCGGCACGTTAGTGTATGAGGCTAAGAGGTATTAAAAAGCTAGTCAATAACCGAGGGACGCTGGCTTGAAAATAGCTGTAGTAGACGCGCTGGCAAGGGGTTTCGGCTCGAGGTATGCTACATTCGACGTTGTGGGCGCTGGCCCCAGACATGTTGCCGGGGTAGCAGAGAAGCACGGAGAAACGGTCCTACTACCCTACGAAAAAGCTGTGACCAATGTTACTAGGCTACGAGAATTCGACGTGGTCATGATTTCGGCCATGAGTGGGGATTTTGGAGCCTTAAGCAGGCTCACATCTAGGCTACGCAAAAGCGGCTTTAAAGGAAACATCGTGGTAGGCGGGCCCATTAGCTTTGAATACACAAAGCTGCTACTAGCACTTGACATCGATTACGTCATTGTCGGTGAAGGGGAAATTCCCGTTGACAAGCTACTGCAAAAGCTGGCTGAGAGGAGCCCAGACCTCGCTTCTGTGCCGGCACTAGCTTACAAAAACTCGGAAGGTGCTGTGAAACTTACTTCGAGTCACTTATACACTCCTCGCGAGGTACTAGCACTACTCGAGCCGTGGGTACGCGTTGACGAGGCGTATGAAAATCCACAGGTTTATAGGTTCTACGTTGAGGTCGTGCGCGGGTGCAGCAACTTCTATAGACCCCTGTTGAAACATGGTGGTTACATGTGCATAGAATGTCATAACTGCAGAAGCGCTGTCTTAACCAAGCGCTTAGGCTGCCCTGCTGGAATTCCGCCAGGGTGCGGTTTTTGCAGCGTACCCTACATGTTTGGCTACCCGAGGAGCCGCCCTATTAAGTCCATAGTCAGGGAGGTGGAGGGGCTTCTGGCCCATGGAGCGAGGAGAATAGTTCTGAGCGCTCCCGACTTCCTAGACTACATGCGCGAAGAACTCGTAGAGTCCCTTATTTTAACGGATCCATGCAATCCACCTCCAAATGTCGATGCTATTGAAGAGCTGCTGAATGCGCTATACTCGCTCGAGTACCTGAGGAGTGGGCGGGCTGTTTTAATGATCGAGAACATCAAGGCATGTCTTGTAAATGAGTCTGTTGGAAAGGTTCTGGGCAGGTACTTGAAGGGGACAACAGTTCACATAGGACTCGAAACTGGGTGTGACTGGTTCAACGAAAGAGTGCTCGGGAAGCCCATATATTTAAGTCACGTATTGAGTGCCTGCAGAATACTCAGAGAAAGCGGACTCAGGCCTTACGTCTACTTAATGTACGACCTGCCTTTTGCAAGCGAAGAAGTCTATGTATGCACAAAGAAGGCTGTTGATAAGCTCAGGGAAGTTGGCGTCGAGAAAATAACGCTTTATAAGTTTGTAAACCTCCCAGCAACAGCATTTGAAAACATTCGGCCTGAAACTGCAGACCGGAAAGTACTAAGTGAGCTGAAGAGCCTCGTTAACAGATACAACACTGCAATGAAGCGGCGCTTACTTGGTGATAAACTTGAAGTCTACTTAGTCGAGTCTCGTGGCAAACTCTACGGCTACCCCGTGAAGCACGGCCCCGTGGTATTCATCAAAAGCAGGCCCGAGTCTGCGAGCAGGCTTGATGGCTGCCGCGCGCTGGTAAAAGTCGTGGATATAGAGTCGAGGTTTGTCAGAGGGGTTATCACTGAGGTCTTAGAGTGCTAGATGCCTCTTCAAAGTTCCCTGCAATGCTTCTAGCCTCTCCAGCTTTTTCGCCACGACCGTGCTTCTCTAAAATTACAGCAACCTCGCGAAGCACCATCGCTGCATAGGGCATGCTAACCATTACCAACATCCTATAGTACGTGCTAACGTACTTGTAGAGCCTGTCCTCTCGCTGATCATGTGCTTCGATAACTCTCTTGGCTTCTGCGAGAACGCCCTTAGTTTGAGCAATTACGTTCTTCGAGTGTTCTAGCACTCTCTCGGCCAAATCCACGTCACGGGTCAGTACTGCAAGCCTGCCATCTCTTATAATGACCTCGCAGTCATCTACAAGCTGCTTTACGCGCTGAAGTACTTCGTGCACGCTCATGATGCTGCCCTTCTTATTGTAGCAATGCTGTTATCTGCCACCCCTTGCTTCTCGAGCTCTCCTGGGTAAACCCATACAATATTTGCATCTGGAGAGTCTATTAGCTCTGCTGTAAACCTCGCCTTCTTCTTGCCTGCCACGACAATTTCCACTAGATCATCTTTTTTAATGCCGAGCTCTTCCGCGAGCTTGGTGGGCACCTTGGCTATAGGCTTGTTGAGGCTTCTATCAAACCTTATTCTAACCCTCTTTTCAGTTAACTGCTTCTGCTTTTTACCCAAGACCTCTGAGGCGGGGGGCACCACTGCGACTAGCTTAGACACGTCTACTTTGGGCTTTTCTTCGGCTTTTTCACTACTCGCCTCAGATGACACTGATAGACCCCACGACCAACCATGAACTCTTTATACTTAAAGGCTAAATTAAAAATGTTGGAAAACTCTCTCTGAACTTCTCAACAAGATACTCGCGGAGATTTTCAATGTGCACTCTAACTTGCTCTGCCGTATCCCTATCTCTAACAGTTACCGTGTTGTCTTCGAGAGACTGGTAATCAACAGTTATAGCGTATGGTACTCCTATTTCGTCTACTCTAGCATACCTCCTTCCAATGCTGCCTTCTTCATCATAGATTACTCTAAACCCGGCACTCAAAAGATCCTTGTAAATTCTCCTCGACAACCCCACGATTTTCTGCTGCTCTGGTTTTTTGCCAGCGACGAGTGGAAAAACTGCTGCGTGATAAGGTGCTAAGTGACGTGGTAATTTGAGAACGACCTTGCCGTCTCTCTCCGCATAAGCGTACTCTAGCAATACATAGAAGAGCCTTTCTAGCCCAAATGAAGGTTCAACAACGTGTGGCACTATCTTCTTGCCGTGAATCTTAACTTCCTCTTTTTTAATGTAGAAGTGATCGCTGGTCAGCTTGAACCCCTCTACTTCGACATGGCCGTCTCTCGCGAGTTTCTTGTAGAGTTCCTCTGGTGGAATTTCGGCAAGGCTCTTCATGACTTTAGGCAAGACTTCTCTGCCGAGAGTCCTCTCAATTGCCACGGGGTTGGGATATGCCTTCTCTACAATCATTACAGCTGGTGTTTCAAACCTCTTGAAGTACGTGAAGTCCGCTTTGCTGAACTCAGCATGTCTCTCTAAGTCGTATGTAGTTCTGTAGGCGTAACCAGCTACTTCGACCCATCCATAGCGAGAAGTGTAGACTTCTTGGTCGAAGGTTTGTGCGGAATAGTGTGCTCTCTCGTGTGGGAGCTTTTCGTAAAACCTAATCTTGTCCTCGGGTATTCCAAGGCTCTTCACGAACTTGTTTCCAACCCCCATCCAGTAAGCAAGCCACGGAGTTTTCACAACGTTCTTTTCAACGAGCTCCACGACGGTGAACTCTGAGGCCTCTTCCTCTCCGGCTCTCCTGGCGGCTTCTGTTACAACTCTCACTACCTCGTCTTTAACCATTTCAATTGCACGGTAGGCTTCTTCCAGGTCTTCTGGGTCAAAGAAAAATTCTACCTCCATTATTGTGAATTCTCTGAGCCTCAGAAGCCCTTGTCTAGGCGATATCTCGTTTCTAGCGACTTTACCAACCTGTGCTATTCCAAGAGGTAGCCTGTTTCTAGTTAGCTTGAGAACAAAGGGGAAGTTTATGAACATGCCTTGAGCAAGCTCGGGGCGTAGATAGCCCCGCTCTCCTCTATATGGCCCTATTTCTGATGTAAAGAGAAGCGATGCGTTGAATACTTGAGACAGCTCGCCACCGCACTCTGGGCACTTTAACCCCTTTTCTTTGATTAGTTTATTAATGTCATCGATGTTCCAACCCTCGACGTTAATGCCCGTCAGCTCTTTGACTAAGTGATCAGCCCTGTAGATCCTACTACACTTTGTGCACTCTACTACGGGGTCTGTGAAGTGATCTTCGTGGCCGCTTGCCTTGAAGACTATTCTCGGGTTTATTATAGGCGTCTCTATTTCGACAACCCATTCATTGCTGTACACGAAATACCTGAGCCAGCTCTCTACGAGGTTTCTCTTTATAAGCACGCCAACAGGGCCAAAGTCGTAGAAGCCTGCTACACCTCCGTATATTTCAAAAGAGGTCCAAAAGAGCCCACGCCTCCTAGCTAGCTCAGTCACTTTGTCCTGCGAATCTGCCTTGCTCTTTTTCTCACTCAATTTGAAGACCCTGTATTTCTCAGTGCTTATTACTGAAATTGATAGTAACAGAGCCCGGGTATAATAATTAAGCCGTGACTGAAATTGCTTGGTTAAGAGCAAGGTCTGGGTGACGAACCTCGGCGTGGAAGGCTGCTCTGTCAACTCAAGTATTTGCATGCATCAGGGACGAGGACTCGCCCATAGCAGTCCTAGGGGCTCCACTAGATTCTACTGGAACCTATAGACCTGGAAGTAGATTTGCACCACAGAAAATCCGCGAAGCAGCGTGCAATATAGAGCTCTATAGCCTTCTCGCAGGCGTGTCTCTGGATGATGTGGGCTACAAGGACTATGGGGATGTCATGCTACCACAGGGAGACACAGAGAAGTCTATTGAAGTTCTAAGGCTCGTTATTGAAAACTTGAGAAAAGAGCACAGAGGCCTACTGCTTATTTTAGGTGGCGAGCACTTAGTAACGTATCCGGCTGTACTGGCTCTTAAAAACAGCATCGACACGCTCGTGGTTTTTGATGCGCATCTCGACGCTAGGCGAGAGTACCTCGGCTCGAAAGTAAATCATGCAACATTTCTGAGGATTCTCCTAGAGAAAGGCATGAGAGTTGTTCACATAGGTTCGAGAGCGTATAGCAAAGAAGAGCTCGAATTCGTTAGAGAAGGGCGTGCAAACCTCGAAGTATACGACGTAACTAGGGTTATGCGTAAAGATTTCGACTTGAAAGATCTGGGCAGGGTCTACATAAGCATAGACTTCGACGTCTTTGACCCCTCACTAGCCCCCGGTGTCTCGAATCCGGAGCCCTTTGGGCTAAGCCTAGCGTCTTTTGGGGAAGTCTTAACACGGATTTACGAGAAAGCCAGCGATGTTGTAGCTATCGACATAGTTGAAGTCAACCCAGTCGTGGACTGTGGAGACGTGACTTCTATTTTGGCTGCGAAAGTAGCCATTGAGTGCGTAGGGTTGTACTTGAAGAGGAGGGGCTGGATGGGCTTGGCCTAAATAGCTCTCACAATTCTATATGTCTTGGCGACTTTGTAGATAACATCGTAGGTGCAGCGTGGGCACCTAACCTGCTTTCCAAAAGTCCTGATCATTTCTTCGGCATCAAATACATAGCCACACCTACCGCACTTGTACTTAGCCATAATATACCACCTCTCTGCTTTACTCTTTTAAGCCTTTAAATGCCACTTTCAGCTATAAAGTTAGCATGGTGGTATTTAAGAGCATGTCTGGAGCCGAATGCGGTGGGATGCCGCTAGAGGTTTGTGAAAGGCTATTAACAGAGGCATCATTAATAAAAATAAAGCTCGACGTCAGGAAATTTGGCAAAGCTGTTACCGTTGTTGATGGGCTGCCAAACGACAAGGACATACTGAAGCACATAGCCCGGTACTTGAAGACGAAGCTTGCAGCAGGGGGCACTTTTAGAGAAGAAGAGGGGAGGGTTGAAATACAAGGGGATCACAGGCATAGAATAAAACAGCTGTTTGTCGAGGAGCTCGGCATACCTGAAGAAAACATCATTATAATGAGCTAGACTGCGGCTACAAGCGGCTTAACTGGTAGGGCGTACTCAAAGTCTACTAAAACTATATTTTTAAATCTTCGATATTCAAGACCTTTGCGAGCTCTCTACATCTGTTCCTAATAGTTACTTCTGTAACGCCTGCTGCGCTCGCTATTTCTCTCTGTGAGACGTCGACGCCCAGCTGTAGGCTGGCGAGGTAAATTGCCGCTGCTGCTGAGCCCATTGGATCCTTGCCTCCCAATATACCAGCTTCTCTAGCCTTGTTCAAGATGTCAATTGCAGCCCTGACCACCGTACCAGGCAAGCCGAGGGTATGGGCTATTCTCGGAACGAAGTCTGAAGCCTCTAGAGTCGTTACTCTCAGCCCCAGCTCGCGAACCAGCATTCTGTAGCAGCGTGCTATGTCCTTTCTTTTGACTTTCGTGTATTCCTGTATTTCATCCAGAGTTCTGGGCAGTTTCCTTATTCTACAGGCGAGGTATACTGCCGCTGCTATAACGCTTTCAATGCTCCTCCCGCGGACAAGCCCCTTCTCGACTGCTTCCCTGTATATCCTCGCTGCTTCTTCTTTGATGTAGGAGGGGAGGTTGAGTGCGCTAGTTAGCCTGTCAAGCTCGTTCATGGCTTGTGCGAGGTTTCTCTCAACGCTCGTAATTATTCTTGTTCTTGCCTGCCACTTCCTCAGCTTGCTCAGCTGATACTTCTTCTCGAGCAAGACTCTTCCAGAGGCGTCTCTGTCGAGGTAATCTATTGCCGTTGTAAAGCCCATGTCGTGAACTGCAGGGGTTATTGGGCTTCCTGTTCTAGCCCTTCTTTCTCTCTCTTCAGGTGTAAATGCACGCCACTCAGCTCTGTCATCTATAACTCTGTCCTCGATGACTTCACCTGTATCTAAGCAGACGTACTCCGCTTTTGAGACATCGTAAACTATTCTGCCTGGTGGACACTCTTCAGGACTCTCACGTGAAGCCTCCTTTTGAGGAGGACTTTGGGAGCCCTCTTCGACGTCCATGTTGGACTCCGAGAAGAGCACAGGTATCACCGCAGTAGTGTAGGGGTGTTACATCCCCTTATAAATTTAACGCAAGGTTTAAAAACTGTTATCGTGAAAGTGCTTTTAAACCCCCTGCCTGCAACACAGTATTAAAAGCCTCCACTGCCTAACTATTATTTAGGAAGCCGGGTCGTCTAGCGGCCAAGGATGCGGGGCTTTGGCCTCGAGCGGGAGGAAACCCCGTGACCGGGGTTCGAATCCCCGCCCGGCTACTTCTTGTCTAGCCTAAATGGGCTTATGTGGTCGCCCTGTACGCGCCTAGCCTCCTCAAGTCTACGCTTTTGGGCCAGCAATATTTCGAAGAGCTTCCTCGGCGTATCCGGTATACCCTCGTATATGCTCCATATTCTCGCAATTTTAGCTAAGTGGTTTTCAACTCTAATCGTAAAGAGCTTTTCGTAGAGCTGCTCGCTAAAATCTTTGCCTAGCTCCTTTTCGAAGAGTGCTCTCAGGTCTTCGTATATTGGAATGTAGCCTGTTGGCGCTTCGAGCGCGTCAACGTCGTTGTTTACTCTCAGCTCCATCCATTTCAGCCAAACTCTCTTATCGACTTTTTCGGTCAGGTATCTGCCTTTTTCGTCGCGGAGGAAGTAATTTACGCTAAAGATCCTGGGCTTCTCTGAAAGCGCTTCGCCAAATCTGAAGTGGAGTTCTGTAAAAGCGCCCGGTGATATTGGCAAGAAGTCTAGTATCGCGTATGGATTGAACTCCATTACTCCGGCTTCGCCGAGCACGGCTGCCGTTTTCTCTGATTCTAGAGAAGCGCCCTTAGTCGCTATTCCATGATCCCAATCGAAGGCCTCCTCGACTGGAACCCACGTTGCGGGGTCCCTGCCACCAAATATCATGCCTTTTATTGGAACACCATATGGTTCGTTTATTCTGGGGTCTACTTTTTTCAAGTAGAATATGCTCGTGGTAAACCTAGCATTGGGGTGTGATGGCGGTATTTCTCTGCCCCGCTCATCTCTTTTACCAGGCCACCACGCACCAGCATAGTTTATACCCGGCTTTGGTGGAGTGGGCTTGCCATTCCACCATACTTCGCCGTCTTCCGTTAAAAGGACATTTGCAAATATGACCTCGGTTGAATTGCTAGTCAGTATTTCGTATATCTCTGGGTCATCCACGGGATTTACGCCGTCGATTATACCAAACATGCCAACCTCAGGATTAATTGCACGAGCCACGCCATTCACGTTTCTAATTATTGCAAGGTCGTCTCCCACAACTGTGTCAGAAATCAAGGCAGTTGACGTTTTGCCGCAACCAGCTGGAAAGGCGCCTGTAAAGTAGGTCACTCTATCTCCGGGGCCCTTAATGCCGACTATGAACATGTGCTCGCACAACCAGCCTTCCTTGTATCCCTTACTGATGCAGAGCCTGAGAGACAACTTCTTTAGCCCAACCGTATTGCCCGCGTACTGCGTATTGACGCTGTAAACTAGCATGTCATCTAGGTCTATGTATATCCTCCTCTTCGCGATATCCCTCGACCAGCCGTGCTCGTCGCGTGCTCCCGCGCTGTGTAGGAAGCGCATGTACTCTATGTCTTCTCTCTCCGTGAAGACGTCATAGCATATCCTGTACAGTATGTTGCTGCTATGTATGACGTATGCAGAGTCTGTGACTTGAACGCCGTATAGCGTGAATGGAGAGCCCTTGGGGCCAAAGCAGTACAGCCCTACGTACATCTCCTTGCCTTGCATTATGCCCTTAAAGTACTCCTTTACTTCGGCAAGGCCTTCCATTCTCTCCTTAGTGTTGACCATAGGTATCGACGTTCCTGGCGGCACTAGAATTCTGGTGTTCTCGCGGTCTCTCGCGAGATCTTTTGGACCATCAAAGTGAACTGTGTGCAGAGGGTTGCGAGATGGATACTCCTCTCTATTTTCCACGGCTTTTTTTCTAATGTAGTCGAGGTCTTCTGCGCTATTAGTCACGACAAATATATTACGGGGTGCTGCCAGCTTAGCTACTTCTAAAAGCCACGAGAGTAGGCTTGTGCTCTTAATTCTAGCTAGCTTCTCGAGGTTTTTCTCATCAGCGTACTTAGACAGTTCTAAAAGAACTTCTTCTCGCGTAGTACAATAAGCAAGTTTGCTCAAGTACCTCACCTACAAGCGCACCCCATGCTGGATTAGCGCAATTCCTAATTAAAAGTATAGTGATTTACGGGTAATACGGAAATGTGCGGAGAGCGGGTAAGCAAGTAAGTTACTCGTAGTACTTATAAATGCTACGCGATATTGCTGAGGCTACCTTATCGGCTATTCTAAGTGGCTCTGGTATGGGGCTGTATATGCAGAGCTTTCTTATGAGGTCTGTGGCGTTATCCACTGCAATGCCTACCGAGTATACTCGGAGGGTTCTCCAAGGGGTTTCTACGTAGAATGCCTTTTCGTAGACGCTCTTTATAGTAGTAAACCTCTCTTTCCAATCAGCAAAGTGCTTTCTTAGTGCTCTCTCTATTCTACTTAAATTGAGTGGGTGCGTTAGTATGGCGATGACGGCCTTTCCTGTTGAGACATATAGGCGCTCTGGGTCTACAACGTCGAAGCCTGCATATGTTACGCCATCGAGGAGTATGACATCGCCGCCGAGAAGGTTGGAGATGTTAATTATGGTCTTCTCGCTAGTATTTGCATCGACTCTCACAAAGCTCCAGGCGAGCTTGACAGCTCTGCTTGGGCTGTCTGCTAAGACCCCCGCTATACTCGTGAACCCCTTTCCGCCCTTGTGCGCGCGTGGAAAGTAGCCGTCGTCGTAAGCCTCTATACCACTAGGCCTCAAGATCCTTCAGCGCCTTCTCTGCTACTGCTGCTACTTCTTTCTTAACCCTAATTAGCTTTGTAACGCCGTATCTCCCTCTACTCACAGTTTCGGCAATTAAAAGCCCCATCATGTCAAGCTGTAGCAGTATGTCACTAACGCGCCTCATTGTAAGCGGCTCTAAGCCCTTCTTCCTAGCCTCCTCTACGTACGCCTGGTAAACCTCGCCGGTCGTTGCATACCCCTTCTTCAAGGCAGTACTCACAGCGGCCTTGAGAACAATTTTCTGGTGTAGTGGAAGAGACGCTATGGCCTGAAAGACCCTGCCTTCTTCTATTTCAACGAGCGCTTTCTTGACGTGCTCTATAGTGACAACCTCCGCACCCTCTCTTTCTGCTATTTCACCCGAAATCCTCAGCAAATCTAGTGCTCTTCTGGCATCACCATGCTCTCTGGCAGCTAGTGCTGCACAGTAGGAGAGCACGCCGTCGTCAATCACACCAGGCTTAAATGCTTTTTCGGCTCTTTGCTTCAATATAGTGTAGAGCTGCTCTGCATTGTAGGGCGCGAATACTATTTCTTCTTCTCCAAGACTCGAGCGAACGCGTGGATCCAGGTTTTCGACGAAGTAGAGGTTGTTGGTTATTCCAACAATCGAGACCTTAGCTTTTGAGAGATCCTCGTTTATTCTCAGAAGCTTGTAGAGCACGTCATCTCCGTTTTTCTTCACGAAGTAGTCTATTTCATCGAGGACTACTATGTGAAGCCCTCCCCAGCTCTCAAGAGCGTTAACATACCTTCTATAAACCTCGCTTAGCGCTAGTCCTGTATGTGGTACTCTTAAACCAATGCTCGAAGCTATTTGAGAAAGCACCTTGTATGCTGTGTCCATTTTCCTCGTGTTGACGTACGCGTAGTTGAGTTTTACTCCAAGAGGTGCAGCCTTATCAACTAACTTCTTGACGACGTACTTAGCCACGACAGTTTTACCCGTCCCCGTTAGCCCATATAAGAAAACGTTGCTGGGTTTCTCGCCCTTGGCAGATACAACAAGTATCTCTGCCAACTTGGCAATCTCCTTTTCTCTGTGCGGCAGAGTGTCTGGTATATAGTCTGGGTGGAGTATTTCTCTGTTAGCAAATATCTTGGATGCCAGCCCCCGCTTCCTTATTATTTCTTCAATTATGTCGTAGTCCGACATAAGCGCAACCCAAAGCGTTAACGCTCGGACAGCCTCCAGCTAGAGGGCAAGCCTAAAGCCCTCCTAGAGAACTCCGGCTTGGAACCTCTCAGAGGTAGTGCCTCATGAATGGTATAAAAGCAATTTGTTGAAGGTACGTAATGTTTATAAACCTAGAAGCTAACTAGCTAGAAGTGAGTGCGGGCCGGTAGCTCAGCCTGGAAGAGCGCCCGGTTGGCAACAGCCTGCCAGAATCCGGGAGGTCCCGGGTTCAAATCCCGGCCGGTCCATTCCACTCCTCTCCTCTCTTAGGCGCAAGCAGAGTTGGGTCTAAGATGCCCTTTAAAAGCCACTAAATTGTTTAGTATGCTGGGTAGTGGTGCTTAAGGGGGTTGTTGCCGGACTATGTCTAAGCAGGTGAATATCCTGGAACACGAGCTTGTGCCTAAGCACGAAGTCCTGCCACCGGAAGAAGCACTAAAAGTCTTAAAAGAGCTCGGTGTTCAGCCCTGGCAACTGCCCTGGATATCTGCTAACGACCCAGTAGTAAAGGCCATAGGGGCTAAGCCTGGAGATATAATAAAAATAATTAGGAAGAGTCCTACTGCGGGTGTATCTGTTGCTTACAGGTACGTAGTCGTCGAGGTGACAAAGAGGTCTTGAGCGAGCCCAAGACGAATCCAAGTAAGCTTACACATGAAGACCTCTGGATAGTCGCCGAGAAGTACTTAAAAGAGAAGGGGCTTGTCAGGCAGCACCTAGATAGCTACAACAGATTTATCAACGAAGTGCTTCCATCGATTATTGAAGAATTTGGAGAAATACCCATAGCTGAAAACTGCGTACTCTACATAGAAAAGCCAAAAATAGGAAAGCCTATTTGGATAGAAATCGATGGTACAGCACAAGAAAAGACCCCCCTCGAGTGTAGAATTAGAAACCTAACTTACATGGCTCCAGTAAATGTGACTATAAGGCTAGACTGCAAAGGCGTTACCGAGGAAGTCGACACCAAGTTAATGTACTTGCCTGTAATGCTTAAATCTGAAATAGATCCCTTGAGCAAGGAAACGCCTGAAAGACTAGTACAACTAGGCGAGGATCCGAAAGACCCTGGTGGGTACTTCATTATAAATGGCAGCGAAAGAGTGCTCGTAGCTCAGGAAGACTTGGCAAGCAACACTATTTTAGTAGATTACGGGCAGGAGGGAACAGGCGTAACTCACACAGCAAAGGTAATAAGCGCTACAAAGGGGCGTAGGTCGCAACTCATCATAGACCGCAAGAAAGACGGTATATTCTACGCAAACATTAGAGGACACAAAATACCTGCCGTTATACTAATGATAGCGCTAGGGCTTGATACTCGCGAAATACTCTATGCTGTTGGACTGGACCCAGTATACCATGACTACTTGCTTCCGTCAATACTTCAAGCGGAACAAGCCCTACCAAAGCTCGAAATACCGCCCAACACGCCCGAGGACAAGATCAAGGAGTACATTGAAGAGCACAAGAAGAAGATCGTCGAAGAAGCCCTCGATTTCATAGGCTCAAAGCTAGCCCCGGGAAGGCCTCGTGAAGACAGAATTAACGCGGCAAAGAGGTTCCTCGCCGAGCGCCTGCTGCCGCACATAGGCACGGACTTCAGCAAAGAAACCCGGATACTCAAAGCTGTGTTTATAGGCCAGATGATCGCGAGAATCATAGAGCTAATGCTTGGCTATAGGCAGCCAGATGACAAGGACCACTACAGAAATAAGAGGCTCAAGCTAGCAGGCGATCTACTGGCGACGCTCTTGAGAACTTCTCTGACGGCTTTCGCGAGAGAAGTTGCAAAAGACGCGGAAAAGCAGCTGTCTAAGACGGGTAGAATAGACCTAAAGCGAACTCTTAAGCACACCTTGATTACTGATAGAATTATGCACGCCATGGCAACAGGTAACTGGCCCGGTGGAAGAACCGGCGTTAGCCAGCTGCTGGATCGCACAAACTACCTCAGCACGCTTAGTCACTTAAGAAGAGTTGTGTCGCCACTTGCACGTGGACAACCACACTTCGAAGCAAGAGAGCTCCATGGAACACAGTGGGGCAGGATATGCCCCTTTGAAACCCCAGAAGGGGCAAACATAGGCTTAGTCAAAAACCTCGCACTACTAGTCAATGTGAGCGTTGGAATAGACGACAAGAACGTTGAAGAACTGCTCTACGAGCTAGGCACAATGCCCATTGTTGCAAAGAAAGTAAAAGGCAAGCTAGTAAAGGGCTTCCTAGATACCGTGCTCGAGAAGCTGGATAAAGGAGAGTCTGTAGAGGAGTACGCGAGCTGGGCTAGAGTATTCCTAAACGGAAAGCTAATAGGCTACCACCCGAACCCAGAGCAGTTAGTTAAGACCATTAGAACGCTGAGGAGAAGGGGAAAGCTGAGCCACGAGGTAAACGTTGCACACTTACAGGTAAAGCACATACACGAAGTAGTAGTCAACACAGATGCAGGGCGCATTAGGAGGCCATTGATAGTAGTGGAAAACGGTGTTCCAAAGCTAACAAAAGAGCACGTAGAAATGCTTAAGGAAGGCAAACTCACGTTCGACGACCTCGTTAGAATGGGGGTAATAGAGTACTTAGACCCCGATGAAGAGGAGAACGCCTACATAGCTCTCACGCCAGATCAAGTAACTAGTGAGCATACGCACCTGGAGCTGTGGCCTCCCGGAATCTTCGGCATAACCGCCTCGATAATACCCTATCCGGAGCATAACCAAAGCCCAAGAAACATGTACGAAGCAGCCATGGCTAAGCAAGCTCTAGGACTAAGCAGTGCCAACTTCCAAAGAAGAGTTGATACGCGCGGGCACTTCCTCCACTACCCGCAAAAGCCCCTCGTTACGACAAAAGCCATTAAAGCAATAGGATACGAAGAGAGGCCTGCAGGACAGAACTTCGTAGTAGCCGTCTTAACCTACACAGGCTACAACATGGAAGATGCCGTAATATTAAACAAGAGCAGTGTTGATAGAGGTCTTGCCAGATCTACGTTCTTCAGGCTTTACTCAACTGTGGAATACAAGTACCCTGGTGGAATACAAGACGAGATAACAATACCCCCCGCAAGCGTCCGTGGCTATAGAGGGCACCAAGCATACGAACTGCTCGAGGATGATGGAATAGTAGCACCAGAGACGGAAGTCCACGGAGGACAAGTACTAGTGGGTAAAGTAAGCCCGCCTAGGTTCTTCAGCGCCCAGGAATATGGCGTTGGAGGACTAACGAGGCAGGACACCAGCGTCGCTGTAAGACATGGCGAGAAGGGCGTTGTAGACGTAGTAGTCATAACATCTGACGACGAGGGCAAT
The DNA here is from genome assembly GCA_049970695.1 of Desulfurococcaceae archaeon. Lineage (GTDB taxonomy): Archaea > Thermoproteota > Thermoprotei_A > Sulfolobales > Desulfurococcaceae > UBA285. The sequence goes on along the minus strand of JBMFML010000002.1, from coordinate 58,071 downwards.
AAGCTAATTAAAGTCAGAGTCAGAGACCTGAGAATACCGGAACTAGGCGACAAATTCGCATCTAGACACGGTCAGAAAGGCGTAGTAGGCCTACTAGTGCCTCAGTACGACATGCCATTTACCGAAGAGGGCATAACACCTGATCTCATAATAAATCCGCACGCGTTTCCAAGTAGAATGACTGTAGGTCAGCTACTGGAGTCTATAGCCGGTAAGGTTGCTGCGCTGACGGGCGAGTTTGTAGATGCAACAGGGTTCTATGGTGAAAAAGACTTCGACAAGTTCAGGATAGTACTGAAGAAGCATGGCTACTTGCCGGATGGCGACGAAGTCATGTACGATGGTAGAACTGGAGAGAAGCTAGAATCGCCGGTATTTATCGGCGTGGTTTACTACCAAAAGCTGCACCACATGGTTGCAGACAAAATACACGCTAGAGCTAGAGGACCTGTTCAAATACTCACACGACAGCCAACTCAAGGAAGGTCTAGGGCAGGAGGCCTCAGATGGGGAGAAATGGAAGTCGACTGCCTCGTGGGCCACGGAGCCTCGATATTACTCCGCGAGACGATGAGGGAGAGAAGCGACTTGACGAGAATATACGTGTGCGCGGAGTGCGGGCTTATGGGATACTACGACAAAAACAGGGGGGTATTTGTGTGCCCAGTACACAAAGACAAGGCGGAGTTTAGAGTAGTTGAAGTCTCGTACGCCTTTAAGTTGCTACTACAAGAGCTCATGAGCTTTGGTATAAGGCCTCGGCTGTATGTCGAAGACTTAAGTAGCGCGAGGTGAGCTCCTTGCTCACTACAAAGGTCTCTAAAATAAAGCTTGGCGTGCTCTCGCCCGAAGAAATACGCAGAATGAGCGTCACGTCAGTTGTAATGACAGACGTTTACGACAACGATGGAATGCCAATAGATGGAGGAATAATGGACAGGAGAATGGGCGCTATTGAGCCAGGAGAAGTGTGCCCCGTTTGCGGAAACACAAGAGATAGCTGCCCTGGGCACTTTGGCCACATAGAGCTTGCCAAGCCAGTTGTCCACGTAGCCTTTGCAAAACACATACTCGCTTATTTAAGAGCCACGTGCGGGGAGTGTGGAAGGCTTAAAATACCTGAAGAAGAGAGACAGGAATACCTTAAGCTAGTGAAAGACCTCGAAGAACTCGGGCTTACGTACCTGAAGAAGAGGTTGCACGAGTACATTAAGAGAAAGGCTGCAAGTGCAGTAGCATGTCCTCACTGCGGAGCGCCAGCTCAAAAGATCAAATTGGAAAAGCCGCACACATTCTATCTGCAAACAGAACGGGGCCTGAGAAAATTAACTCCTAGCGAAATCAGGGAGAGGCTTGAAAGAATAAGCGATGAGGATGTCCTGCTCTTAGGCGGAGATCCCAAGGAAGCTAGACCTGAGTGGATGGTTTTAACGGTCCTCCCAGTACCGCCGAGATCTGTAAGACCCTCTGTAACGCTAGAAACGGGCATTAGGAGCGAGGACGACTTAACTCACAAGCTAGTCGATATTTTAAGAGTAAACAATAGGCTGAGAGAGCACATTGAAAGCGGTGCGCCAAGTGCCATTATTGAAGAGGAGTGGGAGCTCCTCCAGTACCACGTAACTACGTACTTTGATAACGAAGTCTCCGGGTTACCCGTAGCTAGACACAGGAGTGGTAAGCTACTGAAAGGCATTGCTCAAAGGCTAAAGGGCAAAGAAGGCAGATTCCGAGGAGACCTGAGAGGGAAGCGCGTAGACTTCTCAGCGAGGACAGTAATAAGCCCCGATCCAAACCTCAGTATAAACGAAGTGGGGGTCCCCGAGGAAATAGCTAAAATACTCACTGTCCCCGAGAAGGTTACACCCTGGAACATAGAGTTCCTGAGAAAACTCGTATTGAACGGCCCCGATGTGTGGCCCGGCGCGAATTACGTAATCAGACCTGATGGAAGGAAGGTTAGCCTAAAATACGTTGACCGCAAAGCGGTGGCCGAGTCGCTGGAACCTGGGTATATTGTTGAGAGGCACTTACTCGATGGAGATATCGTGCTATTCAATAGACAGCCCTCGCTACACAGAATATCAGTAATGGCTCACGTAGTGAGGGTTCTTCCAGGCAAGACCTTTAGGTTGAACTTGCTGGTGTGCCCACCATACAACGCCGACTTCGATGGAGACGAAATGAACCTCCACGTTCCTCAAAGCGAGGAAGCTAGAGCCGAAGCTAGATTGTTGATGCTCGTTGAAAAGCACATCTTGACACCAAGGTATGGGGGGCCCATTATAGGGGGGCTTCAGGACTATATTAGTGGCGCTTACCTGCTCACTATAAAGTCGACTCTGCTCAGTAGGGACAAAGTAGCAACAATACTTGCCGCAACTGGGTACTTGGGGGAGCTTCCCGAACCTGCTATTCTCAAGCCCAAAGAGCGCTGGACAGGAAAGCAGCTGATCTCGATATTCCTGCCAAAAGACTTCAACTACAAGAGAAATGCCAAGATAAGTGGTGCTGCTGTATTGAGATGCCTTGACGAGGACTGCCCGCACGATAGCATTGTAATAATAAAGAGGGGTCTATTGCTTGAAGGTGTTCTCGACAAGGCCACAATCGGCAGGGAAGAGCCCGAGAACATTGTTCACTGGCTGATAAAAGACTATGGAGAGGACTATGGACGCTTCTTCATGGACAAGGTCTACAAGATGTTCATTAAGATGTGCGAAATATGGGGCTTTACAATGGGATACCACCACTTAACGTTGAACGCCGAAGCAAAAGAAGCCATAAGTAAACTAGTGGAAGAGGGCCTGCATAATACTGAAGAGCTCATAGCTATGTATAGAAGGGGCGAGCTCACTCCTAGACCAGGTAAGACGCTAGAAGAAAGCTTAGAAGATGACATTATAGACGTGCTTTCAAAGAGGCTCTTAGATAAAGTAGCAGACGTCATCACGAGTCACTTCAAGCTTAACAACCCAGTTGTTATAATGGCTCGTACTGGTGCAAGGGGCAACCCCATCAACTTAACTCAGATGAGCGGCCTACTAGGACAGCAGACAGTAAGAGGGAAGAGGCTTAGCAGAGGGTATGCAGGGAGAATGCTACCTCACTTTAAGCCCGGAGATATAAGCGCTAATGCTAGGGGGTTTGTGAAGTCGGGCTTTGTCGACGGATTAAGCCCCATAGAACTATTCTTCCATGCTGCAGCGGGTAGAGAGGGCTTAATCGATACTGCCGTGAGAACAAGCCAATCCGGTTACATGCAAAGAAGGCTTATCAATGCCCTACAGGATCTCAGGGTCTTCTATGACGGAACAGTCAGGACTGCTGCCGGCGAAATCATACAGTTCTTGTACGGAGACGACGGCGTAGACCCAATGAAGAGCGACCATGGAAAGGCCGTCAACATTGATAGAATAATAGAGAAGCACGTAGGGTGGAGAAAATGAACAGGGCTGCTACTGAGGAAGATCTACTAGTTGTGCTTAGCAAGTTTAAAGACAGGCTACCTCAATCCGTGTATAACGAGCTAGAACAAAAGCTCAAGAAAGCCATTGAAAAATACAAGCTAACGGTTGACGAGATTGAGCGTATAGTCGATGATGTTTACAAGAGCTACTGCAGTGCCTTAATAGACCCAGGCGAAGCCGTTGGCACTATTACTGCGCAGAGCCTAGGAGAGCCCTCAACTCAAATGACGCTCAGAGTGTTCCACTATGCCGGTGTTAGGGAGTATAACGTAACTCTAGGATTACCAAGGCTCATAGAAATTGTTGATGCCAAAAAGCGCCCAGAGACGCCAATAATGGAGATTTACTTGGTAGAAGAGTACAAGAGAAACCTCGAAAAAGTGAGAGAAATCGCCAGAGCCATAGAGGCTACATACGTCGAGAACGTTGCAAGCGAGCTGAGTATCGACTACGCAGAAGGCACTGCGACCGTCGTGCTAGACCCAAGCATGCTGGCAGATAAGGGGCTAACCACAGAGCAGGTCGCCGAAGCGCTCAGAGGCGCTGACGTAGGTGAAGTACTTATTTCGCCTGACAACCCGCTCGAAATAAAAATAGTTCTCAGTAGCGACTACTTAGACCCAGCGAAGATAGAGAAACTTAGAACAAAAATACTTAACACTATGATAAAGGGCATAAAGGGGATAAAGAAGACCATCATTCAAAGAAGAGGCGACGAATACGTGATAATAGCTGAAGGAAGCAATCTCGAAGAGGTCATGAGGTTACCGGGAGTCGATTGGAGGAGGGTCTACACAAATGACATACACGAAATCGAGAAAGTGCTGGGCATCGAAGCCGCTAGAATGGCTATTATAAGAGAAATCAAGAACACCTTAGACGACCAGGGCCTCGACGTCGACATACGCCACATAATGCTCTTAGCTGATGCAATGACGTGGACTGGCCACATAAGACAAGTTGGCAGAATGGGTATTGCGGGTGAAAAGCCAAGCGTTTTTGCAAGAGCTACTTTCGAAACAACTGTTCAAAAACTCGTAGAAGGTGCCGCATCAGGCGAGGAAGACTTGCTACAGGGAGTAACAGAAAACGTTATAATAGGCCAGATAGTGCCTGTAGGTACTGGCATGGTCCAGCTGTTTATGACTTCACCTGCAGTTAAGCGTAAAGAGCACGAAGGTGAGGGCAGTGAGTAGTTTGCTTAAACCAGATCTCGTTAAAGCCCTCCAAGTAGCGGCAAGAACGGGCCAAGTGGTTTATGGAACTAGAAGAGTTACAAAACTACTACTACATGGAAAGGCGAAACTAATAGTTATGGCCGCTAATGCCCCGCCCGAAGTAAAGCGTGATCTAGTGTACTACGCTAAGTTGAGTAAAATACCCGTAGTGATTTTTGAGGGCACTAACATGGAGCTTGGAGCTATTATTGGGCGCCCCCACAGCGTAGCTGCTCTTGCAATTATCGAGCCCGGTCAATCCAACATACTCGAACTAGTCAGGGAGGCTGGGACCAGTGAGTAAAAGCAGCGTTAAAATAACTGCCGAAGAGTTCAGGTATATGGCTTTATTCAGTGAAATAACAGGCGTTACTGTGAGAGACTGCATAATTGATAATGAAAACAACCGCGTGATATTTCTAGTAAACCCCGACGAGGTGGGAAAGGCCATAGGTTCACGGGGCTTCTTTGTTCAAAAGCTGAGTAAAATACTTGGCAAGACTATCGAAGTAGTGGGCTATAGCGATAAGCTCGAAGAGCAAGTTAAGTACGCCTTAGCCCCTGCGAGAGTCACAGATGTGAGAGTTGTTGAGAGACCTAATGGCGTTAAAGTAGTTTATGTAGCCGTCAACCCTGCCGACAAGGCAATAGCTATTGGCAAAAACGGAAGAAATGTCCAGAGGGCAAGACTTGTTTTAAAGAGGCACTTTGGCATAGACTCCATCATAATAGCTTAAAAAGCTCGTTTAAATGAAGTATGTGGGGTGCTTATCGGTGCCAGGAAAGAAGTCTCCGAATGGAATGTACGCAGCACGTAAGCTAATCGAAAAGAGGAAGAAGTTTAGGTGGTACCAGCGCGAGTACAGAAACCGCGTACTGAGAAAGCAGGGACTGATAAAAGACCCCCTCGAAGGAGCCCCAATGGCACGGGGCATTGTACTCGAAAAAGTTGGAGTAGAGTCACGTAAACCAAACTCTGCTATGAGGAAGTGCGTGAGGGTTCAGCTTGTTAAAAATGGAAAAGTCGTGACTGCCTTCGTGCCCTACGATGGCGGCATAAACTACATAGACGAGCACGACGAAGTAATTATAGAGGGCATTGGCGGCACTCTCGGAGGCTCCATGGGCGACATTCCAGGTGTCAAGTACAGGGTAGTCATGGTCAATGGCGTGTCTCTAAAGGCTCTTTGGCTGGGTAAGAAGCAAAAACCAGTGAGGTAGCTTGGTGATTTCGTGAGCGGGCAGGTAGTAGAGCTTGAAATAAGCGAGCCCAAGCTCTTTGGTAAGTGGAGCTATGACTTTATTGAAGTTAGAGACCCAAGTCTCAAGAGGTACATATGCTTAAAGCCAGTGCGGTTGCCTCACACAGGAGGCAGGCACGAGCACAGAAAGTTTGGAAAATCCAAAGTACCCATTGTCGAGAGGCTGATAAACAAGCTCATGTATCCAGGTAGAAATACTGGTAAAAAGCACTTGGCTTACAACATCGTGAAGAAAGCCTTCGACATAATATATTTAAAAACAGGCGAAAATCCCATACAAGTGCTCATTAGAGCGATTGAGAACGCTGCGCCTCGTGAAGACACTACTAGAATAATGTATGGTGGTATAACATACCACGTATCAGTAGATGTCTCACCTCAGAGACGCGTCGATACGGCCCTAAAGCACATAGCTGAAGGTGCGCGTCTCAAGGCATTCAACAATCCACTACCAATAGAAGAAGCCCTCGCTGATGAAATAATTCTCGCTGCCAGCAATGATCCAAAAAGCTACGCAATACAAAAGAAAGAGGAAATAGAGAGAATAGCATTAAGCAGCAGGTAGTCATTTTTCTTTTCGTCTTAAACCTCGCCTACTCTAAAGCCTAAACTTGCCATCTAAGGCTCTTGAATGCTTTTTAAGGATACTATAAGCTTTATAAGCCAATACAGGGTATGAGTGAGATACCGGACTTGGTGATAGTAGTCATGAGCGCGCCACAGAAACCGCACTTGAACCTAATAATAATAGGGCACGTAGACCACGGCAAGAGCACTATGACAGGGCATCTGCTGTATCGTCTAGGGTATTTCGATGAAAAAACGCTAAGAGACCTTGAAGAGCTTGCAAAGAAAATGGGTAAAGAGAGCTTTAAGTACGCGTGGCTACTCGATAGGCTAAAGGAAGAAAGAGAGCGTGGCCTGACAATAGCGCTTTCATACATGAAGTTCGAAACAAAGAAGTACTTCTTCACAATAATTGATGCACCAGGGCACAGAGACTTTGTCAAGAACATGATTACCGGTGCCAGCCAGGCAGACGCTGCAATACTTGTCGTCAGTGCCAGAAAAGGCGAGTTCGAGGCTGGCATGAGTGCTGAGGGTCAAACAAGAGAGCACGCAATATTAGCTAGGACCATGGGTATAAACCAGCTAATTGTAGCAGTAAACAAGATGGATGCCACTGAGCCTCCATATAGTGAAAAGAGGTATAAGGAGATAGTTGAAATACTCTCTAAGTTCCTTAAGAGCATTGGCTACGATCCAAGCAAAATACCCTTCATACCAATATCTGCGTGGACAGGCGAAAACCTGATTGAGAGATCGCCTAATATGCCGTGGTACACCGGGCCCGTTCTTGTCGAAGCACTAGACATGCTGCAAATGCCTCCAAAGCCTATTGACAAGCCTTTGAGAATACCAGTACAGGATGTTTACTTGATATCTGGAGTGGGTACTGTTGCTGTGGGAAGAGTAGAAACCGGTGTCTTAAAGACGGGCGATAGGGTAGTAATAATGCCACCTGCGCTATCCGCTGAAGTAAAGTCTATTGAGACACACCACGTGAGGATAGAAAAGGCCGAGCCTGGAGACAACATCGGATTCAACCTCAAGGGCGTCGAGAAAAAGGACGTTAGACGAGGAGACGTTGTTGGGCACCCAACGAACCCGCCAACAGTAGCAGACGAGTTTACAGCGAGAGTGATGATCGTTTGGCACCCAACCGCCATAGCAGTAGGCTACACTCCTGTAATACACATACACACAGCAAGCGTTGCTTGCAGAATTACAGAAATAGTTGCGAAGATAGACCCGAGAACGGGTAAGGAGCTCGAAAAGAACCCGCAGTTCATTAAGCAAGGCGATATTGCAATAGTCAAGTTCAAGCCCATTAAGCCACTAGTAGTCGAAAAGTACGCGGAGTTCCCAGGACTTGGAAGATTTGCAATGAGAGATATGGGCAAGACCGTTGGCATAGGCCAAGTACTCGACGTGAAGCCAGCCCAAGTAACAATAAAGAAGTAGGAGAGCGCGATAATCCCTGAAGCGCAGTAAAGTAAAGAGCTTTTTATAGCGTTTAGCAACAACAAGTCTGTGCTTATGGAACTGCCCAACGCGGTGCACACCATGTCTGCTATGAGAATGGTTAAGATCAAAATGTGGAGCACTAATGTACGAGTCTTAGAAGACTTCATATCTAAAATAGTGGATATTGCAAAGAAGAGCGGAGTTAAGGTCAGCGGTCCAATACCACTGCCAACTAAGAGGCTTACAATCAGAACACTAAAACTCCCACATGGCGAAGGCAAGAAGAAGTACGAAAAATGGGAAATGAGAATCCACAAGAGACTTCTCTACATAGCCGAAGACGAGAGAGTAATGAAGCAGCTAATTAGGCTGAGAGTGCCGCCAGAACTATGGATAGAAATGGAGCTCTGAAAAACAGGAACTAAGCTTAAATTCCTAATTGCAACTAAAACTATTTTTGAAGCCGGGGTGCCCGAGCGGCCCAAGGGGCTGGCCTGGAGAGCCAGTGGGGGGTGACCCCCGCGCGGGTTCGAATCCCGCCCCCGGCGCTCTGCTTTCTAAGCGCACTACTCTTTGAACAGTATGAGAGTTCACATCTACTCTGAGGGCGCGTAATTGCTAAGCCTTTAAAAGCAACTTTGTGTCTTTTAATTTGTCCAGGTTGTAGGCTGTATCACAAAACTGCTTGCTACGTGGTGCATGAAATGTCGAGAGTGTTCAGAGGAATAGTAAGAGTGCTTGATACGGACGTGGACGGAGAGCTTCCACTGATTTACGGCTTAGCGTCAGTTAAGGGCGTAGGCTACAATTTCGCACTAGCCGTGTGCAGAGCCCTTAACTTAGATCCACAAATGAAAATTGGCTTCTTAACAGACGAGGAAATTAAGGTAATTGAGCGCGTTGTCAAAAACCCACATGAATATGGCATTCCCGCGTGGATGTATAACCGCAGAAAAGACTACGCAACGGGCTTAGACATGCATCTCTATGGTGCCCAGCTAATTTACTACGTGAGAGAGGACATCGAGCGCCTAAAGAGGATTAAGAGCTGGCATGGCATAAGGCATGCACTCGGTCTTAAGGTAAGAGGCCAGAGGACTAGAACTACAGGTAGAGTTGGAGTTACAGTTGGTGTTAGGAAGAAGAAGACGGCGCCAGCAAGCGGCTCTGGGAAGTAGAGGGTTGACCGAGCATGGGTGACCCTAAGAAGTCTAGAAGAACCTGGGAAGGGCCGAGGCATCCCTGGCGCAAAGATAGGCTGGTAGAAGAGTCGCGGCTTCTCGGGCTTTACGGTTTGAGAAACAAGAGAGAGCTTTGGAAGGCCTTATCCATAGTTAGGCGCTTTAGGCATAGGGCAAGGTCCCTTCTCGCAGCACCGCCCGAGGTTAGAGAGGCTGGAGAGAGGGCGCTGATAAGTAGGCTCGTTAAACTCGGATTGCTCAAGGAAGGCGCTAAGCTCGATGATGTTCTGAATCTGCGCGTTGAAGACTTGCTTGAGAGGAGGCTTCAAACAATAGTCTACAGAAAGGGGCTTGCTAAATCTATTTACGAAGCAAGACAGCTCATCGTGCATGGCCACATAGCAATTGGTGGCAGGAGAATTAGGTCTCCTGGCTACCTAGTCTCCATAGACGAGGAACCGCTCATCAACTACTACTACAAGAGCACACGGGTCAAGGCCTTACAAGAGTCTCAAAGTGGCGCTTAACGAGGTGATACCGAGTGGCATTTTCGCTTAGAGAGCTCAAGTGGGGAGTAGCGCACATCTATAGTAGTTCTAACAACACGATAATACACATAACAGACCTCTCAGGCGCGGAAACCGTGAGCATTTGGAGTGGGGGTAGAGTCGTCAAGGCCGACCGCGAGAAGCCAAGCCCCTATGCAGCCATGCTGGCTGCATCTAAAGCCTCAATAGAAGCCATGGAAAAAGGCATTACTGCCCTACACATTAAAGTAAGAGCCCCCGGGGGTCATGGGCCAAAAACGCCAGGACCCGGGGCTCAGGCCGCCATTAGAGCCCTCGCGAGATCGGGCTTTATAATTGGGAGAATAGAAGATGTGACGCCAATACCACACGACACCACGAGAAGACCTGGCGGCAGGAGGGGTAGAAGGCTCTAGAGCGGCGTGAGACCTTGAAAGTAAGAATAGAGGTACTAGAGCACGCGCCATTAAGGCTTAAAATGCTGATTAAGGGGTTGCCGTTACACGTCGTGAACTCCATTAGAAGGGCCGCGATGAGCGAGGTCAGCACGATGGCCATAGACTACGTAATATTCGTTGAAAACTCGAGCGTCTTTTACGACGAATACATTGCCCATAGACTGGGCTTAATACCTCTAACTAGCGAAAATGCACATCTAAAGTACAAGCCGCCGGAAGAGTGCGCAGAAGCGGGAGCTAGGAAGGTCTTTTCTCCGGATTGCTTTGCAAAGTTCGATTTAGAGGCCGAAGGCCCCGAGAGCGGTGTCCTGACTATTTACAGCGGAGACCTCATTCCAAGCGATCCCGACGTGGTTCCAGTATACAAGAACATTCCAATACTCAAGTTAATTAAGGGACAGAGAGTGAAACTCGAAGCCCTTGCGAGACTGGGGAGAGGTAAAGAGCACTCTAAGTGGAGTCCTGTCAGCATTGCTGCTCACAAGTACGTTCCCACAATAACCATTAGAGAGGAGCTGTGCACTAAGTGCTACAAGTGCGTTGATGCGTGTCCGAGATCCGTTCTCAAGGTATTATCTAGCGGTAAGGTCGTAGTTGACGAGTCTAGGCTTCTCGAGTGTAGCTTGTGCAAACTCTGCGAGGACGTGTGCGAACATAAAGCTATTAAAGTCGATCACAAAGATGACGAGTTCATCTTGTTACTTGAACTCACCGGAGCGCTTAGTGCAAAAAGAGTCCTTACAGAGGCCGCAGATATTCTAATAAAGAAGTTGGATGAATTAAGAGAAAAACTAGTGAAAGCGGGCGTTGTATCATGACCATCGAACTGGGTAAGAAGACAAATTTCACACTTAGGCTACTCATAGAGACTCTACTAGACTACTACAGGAAGTATAATGCAAATGTATGGAGGGCTGTTGCAGAAGAGCTTGCAAAACCCTCTAGAAAGAGGAGGGCAGTAAACGTGAGCAAGATCAATAGGCACACAAAATCTGGAGATTACGTAGTAGTGCCTGGAAAAGTGCTGAGTGCGGGCGAACTAGACCACCCCGTGGTGGTTGCCGCCTTGGGCTTTTCAAAGGCCGCGATCGAGAAAATACAGCGGGCTGGTGGTAGGGCTATAAGTATATTTGAGCTACTCAAAGAAAATCCTGAAGGCCGTGGTGTCAAGATCATAGGGTGATATCCATGAGTAGTGCTGTTCACGAAAAAGTACTCTATGTAGATGCTAGTGGCATGATTCTAGGTAGGCTAGCAAGTATCGTAGCGAAGAAGCTACTATTGGGTTATAGAGTCTATGTCGTGAACATTGAAAAGGCTGTTTTGAGCGGAGATAAGCAGAGGGTAATTAACGGATATAAATTGCTGTTTAAAGTCAAGACGCACCTAAACCCGGAGAAGTCGGGGATTCGGAGGCCTAGAAGTCCAGTAAATATCTTCAAGAGAGCTGTGAGAGGCATGCTGCCTGTGGATAAGCCTCATGGAAGAGAGGCCCTTAAGAGACTGAGAGTCTTCGTGGGTGTTCCAAAAGAGCTTCAAAATAAGAACTTTGTTACGTTCCCAGAAGCTGCTTATACTAGGCTTAGTGGAGATTTCATAACAGTTGAAGAGCTTGCACGTGCAATGGGATGGAGGGGGTGTGTAAAGTGAGTCAGCAAGCCGAATCCGCGCATACATATAAGATCGTCGTTGCAACGGGGAAGAGAAAAACCAGCATAGCTAGAGCTGTAATAAAGCCCGGAGAAGGCAGAGTGTGGATAAACAACGTACCACTAGAAATATACCCAATTGAAATGGCAAGGGAGAAAATTGCCGAGCCGCTGTACTTAGTGGGCGACTTGATAAAGATGGTTGACATAAAAGTCAATGTAAAAGGCGGTGGTGTCATGAGCCAGGCTGATGCGTGCAGAATGGCTATTGCGAGGGGGTTAGTTGAGTACTTCAGCGAGTACAGTGAAGAGCTGAAGAAGATCTTCAAAGAATATGACAGAACAATGCTCAGCGGAGATCCTAGGCAGACGGAGCCAGAGAAGTGGGGCAGGTATAGCGCTAGAAGGAGATGGCAAAAGAGCTATAGGTGATTGGCGTGCTTTTCCCTGTCAGGTGCTTTACTTGTGGAGCCCCAATAGGGCACTTGTGGGAGGAGTACATCAAGAGAGTCAAGCAAGGAGAACACCCGAGCAAGGTTCTGGACTCTCTCGGCGTGAAGAGGTATTGCTGCAGAAGAATGTTCTTATCTCACGTGGAAATCGCGGACGAAATCTTGTACTTCCCGAAAATCTCGTAATAGAGGTGATTTGAGTGGGCGAAGCAGAAGAAACAGGGGTAATAGAGCTCCTCGTTCCAATAGACAAGTACCTCTCAGCAGGAGTTCACATAGGCACTCACATATGTACTAAGTTCATGGAGCCCTTTGTGTACAAAGTGAGATCTGATGGAGTGTACATACTAAATGTGAAGAAAATCGATGAAAGGCTGAGAATCGCAGGTAAGTTTCTCGCAAGATTCGACCCAACGAAAATAGCTGCTGTTTCTGTGAGGCTTTATGGACGTAAACCTGTTCAAAAAATGTGCCAATACTTACAGTGCAAGGCTTTTACAGGGCGCTTCCTCCCAGGGACGTTTACGAACCCAAGCCTTAAGTGGTATTTCGAGCCCGAAGTAGTAGTGCTAACAGACCCCAGAGCAGATGTTCAAGCACTCGAAGAAGCGGCAAAAATGGGCATACCCGTAGTGGCCTTTGCGGACACAGATAACAAAACAGAGTACGTAGACTTGGTTATACCAGCAAATAACAAGGGCAGGAGGAGCCTGGCCCTGCTTTATTGGATTTTGACAAGACAAGTACTTAGAGAGAGGGGCATTATACCTAAGGACGCTGAGCTACCAGAGCCCCCCAGCGCGTTTGAGGCTGAAGTATAACAAAACAGTAGCTAGATACTCCGAGGACTCACTCGCGCATTTCTCTCGCAAGATCGCAACTAGGCCTTACAAAATCGGTACCTCATTAACGTTGCTATTAATTAAGCATGACATCAAATCCTAATTCTAGAACAGAGGTTAGAGGCGATCTTCGTGAGAATTAGAAACCCCGTGGTGGCGGGGTATTTCTACCCACGAGAAGAAAAGAAGCTCGTGGAGATAATCGAGTGGGCCTTTAAACACAGGCTAGGGCCGGGTACCTTACCGCAGACTTCTCTAGTGAGGGACAAGTCTGTTATAGGCTACGTGGTTCCTCACGCCGGCTATACATATAGCGGTCCCGTAGCTGCTCACGCTTACCATGACATGGCGTTAAGGGGTGCTCCAGAAACCATCGTAATACTTGGTACGAACCATACCGGCTATGGGAAGCCCATATCCGTGTACCCAGGAGGTGCTTGGAAGACCCCGCTTGGATTGCTCGAAGTAGATTCGGAGCTAGGCAAGAAAATCGTTGAAAACAGCGAGCTCGCGGATTTAGACACCTATGCCCACCTCGAAGAGCACTCCGTAGAAGTGCAATTGCCTTTCATTCAGTACATCTTCAAAGACAGGCCACCCAAAATTCTGCCAATTGTAGTAGGCGTACACACACCAGAAGCCGCTGCAGACCTTGCTAAGTCCATAGCACTAGCTGTCAAGGAGCTCGGCAGAGACGTCTTGATCCTGGCAAGTAGCGACTTCAACCACTACGAGCCTCACGATGTGACTGCGAAGAAGGACATGGACGCCATAAGAAAAGTACTCGAGCTCGACACCGAGGGCTTCTACAACGTTATGCTAAGCGAGAATATTAGCATATGCGGACCGGGCGGAATAATGACACTAATGGAAGTCACGAAGTCTCTTGGAGGAAAAGCCGTATTACTAAAATACGCCACTAGCGGAGATGTCGAAGGGGGCAGGGCTGCCGTTGTAGGGTATGCTAGTATAAAGTTTTTGCGCTGAGCAGTTCTTGAAAACTAGGTGCCTGACTATTGAGTCATGAAAGTAGAAAAAACGAGCACATACACCTTAGCTTGAGAAGCGATGTGACTTTTGAAAACAAATGCAGAGAGCTGTTTTCCCAGATAGTGCTCATTCACCAAGCACTCCCAGGACTCAGATACGAGGACATAGACCTGTCAACGTCTTTCCTAAGCTACGAGTTGTCGGCACCAATTGTAATAGAGGCAATGACGGGGGGCACTCGGCTAGCCAAGAAGATAAACGAGAGCTTAGCACTGGTTGCCAGCAAATACCGTGTAGCTATTGGTGTAGGAAGTCAGAGACCCATTATTGCTTCTAAGTTCGATCCCGAGATTGTTGCAACTTATAGAGTTGTCAGGGACATTGCACGCGAAGTGCCTGTAATTGGAAACATTGGAGTAGCCCAGCTGGCCGAGTTCGACATAAACGACATTATAAGGGCTGTCGAGCTAATAGAAGCAGATGCGCTGGCCGTTCACTTGAACCCGGCGCAAGAAATAATTCAGCCCGAAGGCGACAGAAACTTCAGCACCTCGCTCGTTGAGAAAGTAGTTGAACTGTCGAAGAGCCTTAGAAAACCCATAATCATCAAAGAGGTCGGTAACGGCTTGTCACTAGAAGTTGCAAGCCTCTTTTGCAAGCATGGTCTTAGGATTTTCGATGTAGCAGGGGCTTGTGGCACCAGCTGGGTGATGATTGAGGCCCTGAGATGCCACGAAGGCTCACCAAACCACGTACTTGGGTCCAAGCTTCACGAAGAGTGGTGGGGCATTCCAACGCCTCTATCACTAGTAGAAGTTAAAGCGGCGTGCCCTGGCTCCAAGGTTATTGCAAGCGGTGGTGTGTGGGACGGCTTTAAGGCAGCAAAAATGCTCGCTATTGGGGCCTCCATGGTGGGCTTTGCAAGACCCCTCTTAAAGGCGCTTGTGGACGCCGGGCTTGAAGGCGCATTTAAGTACCTGGAGCAGTATATCAGAGAGCTCAAAACAGCAATGTTTCTCACAGGCACGCGCAGTCTTAGAGAGCTTTGCGAAAAACCAGTAGTCCTGGGCCCACTGGTAGTCAGTTACTTGACTATGAGGGGTATAGACGTTGCAGCCTACTTGAAGAAGAGGTGTCTAAGTGCCGACTAGTGAATACGCGTTTCCATTCATCTATATTGAGGGTGTTTTAAGCGATAAGAAGGTTTGCCTCGTAGATGGAAAGTACATTATAGTGCGGGGCGCTGGGCAAGAATGTGAGAAGATATTCGGGCTTGTGCCTTACGAGCGCGTAATTGACTACGTAGACCTTGTCGAGGCAAAGACTAAAGCCTCGATATTAATGGCCTTCGAAGAGCCGGAGAAACCTCCTCGCGGCTATTTAATTGAGAAGGATACCCCATTGTGTCTTCAAGAAATAAGCGGAGACCATCTCTATTTTCTAGTGTCAGAAGGCAGTAGAGTAGAAAAAGGCAGTAGGATTGCCTACATTGTAACAGGCAAGTTAGAAGTGAGAAGCGTTGCGTCTCTATGTACTGGGAGTGTCGCCTTCATAGTGGACATGCCGTGGGAAACCCCGAGAAAAGCCCTAGTTGTGGTGGTGCCTAGTGAGCTCAGAGAAGTCCCTGTTAGAAAGGCTTCGTGAAGCAGCTTACAAGCACGCACTAATCAATGCCGTAAAGCACGGTGGAAAGGCCGACTTAAGGGCCGTGGTTTCGAAAATAGCTGCTGAGCTCCCAGAAGTGAGAAAAGAGCTCCGCAATTACATTGACGCAATTAAGAGCATTGTAGAAGAAGTCAATAAACTGCCACTAGAAGAGCAACTGAAGACGGTGAAGGCGAACTGGCCCGAGGCACTTGAAGAGAAAGCCGCCGAGTACAAGAAGGAGCTCCCACAACTACCAGGCGCAATCGAGGGCAAAGTAGTAACCAGGCTTGCTCCCAACCCAGATTTTTCACTCCACCTGGGCAACGCGCGTCCCGCATTACTAAGCTACTGGTATGCCAAGGCATATAGAGGCAAGATGATACTGCGCTTCGAAGACACAGACCCCAGGATTAAAGCGCCCTATCCCGATGCTTACGAATCTATTAGGAGAGACCTAAAGTGGCTCGGCATTGAGTGGGACGAGGAGTACATTCAAAGCCTCAGACTACCGCTGTTCTACGGTATCGCAAAAGAACTCATAAAGCGCGGGGGTGCTTACGTAGACCTGTGCAGCAACACGGAGTTCAAGAAGTATAGAAATGCTGGAAAGGCCTGTCCTCACAGAGATAGGCCCGTGGAGAAACAGCTCGAGGAGTTTGACAAAATGCTTGAAGGCGCCTACAGCGAGGGCGAGGCCGTAGTTAGGGTAAAAACAGATCTGCAGCACCCCGACTTAAGTGTGAGGGACTGGGTTGCCTTTAGAATAATCGACACTAGCAAGACGCCTCACCCGGTAACGGGAGAGAAGTACGTGGTCTGGCCCACATACAACTTCGCCGCGGCTGTTGACGACTACTTAATGGGCGTTACGCACATTCTGCGAGCAAAGGAGCACGTGACCAATACTGTTAAGCAAAAATACCTCTACGACCACATGGGCTGGAAGTACCCAGAGACGATACACTTTGGAAGGCTGTCACTCGAAGGCGTGATTTTAAGCAAGTCAAAAATGAAAAAGCTCATTTCGGAGAAGGGGCTCTCCTCGTACTCCGACCCTAGACTCGGCACTATACAAGGACTCAAAAGGAGGGGGATTCTCAGAGAAACCATTTGGGAGCTCATAAAGACTGTTGGAGTCAAGCCCGTTGATGCGAAGATAAGCCTAGCAAACCTCTACGCTATCAACAGAGCCAAGGTAGACCCTATAGCAAATAGGTACATGGCAGTCGAAGACCCTGTACCGCTCTTATTGAGTGGCTTAAAGAGGCCTGTAGAAGCTCAAATACCCATTCACCCGTCTAGAAGAGAGTACTACAAGTACACTGTAGAAGACGGCTCAGTTGTTTATATTGCGAAAAGGGACTTTGAAGCCTCGAGAAACTCTGTATTCAGGCTAATGGGGCTTGGGAACTTCGTGATATCCGGCTTGACCGAGCGAGACGGTAGGCCTATGTACGTGGCAAGTCTCCACAGCTTGTCACAAGAAGAAGCCAAGAAGCTTAATGCGCAGATAATACAGTGGGTCCACTCCAGCGAGGCTGTCAGGGCCAAGCTTTACGTGCCCGAGGGGCTTGAACTGCGTGAAAAGATCTTGTATGCTGAGCGCAGGATACTTGGTGAAAAAGTAGATGCAATCATACAGCTATATAGAGTGGGGTTTGCGAGAGTCGATAAAGTAGAGCCCTCTGGCGAGATAGTTCTAGTATTTGCGCACGAGTAAGCACTAGAGTGTGAAAGTATATAAGCAGTGCTCTCTGTTTAGTAAGGAGGACGACTGCTCGGGAGGAGGATGACGCATGTCTAAGCCTATACACGTCAGGTTTGAAGTCCCCCCAGAGCTCGCAGAAAAAACATACGAAGTTGTTAAAAAAGCGAGAGAAACCGGTGGCAAAATAAAGAAGGGCACTAATGAGACGACTAAAGCCGTTGAGCGTGGGCAAGCAAAACTAGTCGTAATAGCAGTAGACGTCGACCCACCAGAAATAGTTGCCCACCTACCCATACTATGTGATGAAAAGAAGATTCCCTACACGTATGTGCCGAGCAAGAAGAGGCTTGGAGAAGCCGCTGGCATCGAAGTCGCTGCTGCTTCAGTAGCCGTAATAGACCCTGGTGGAGCAAAAGACCTCATGAACGAGGTAATAAAGGCCGTCCAAGAAATTAGAGCAAAGAGCGGCGTATAGCGCTCTCCAGTATAGCAATATTACAAATCCCATGAAGCTGGCTTTTTCTCTAGTAAGAAGGTCTTTAAGGCACGGTTTGAGCTCATTCGTAACTAGAGATTCCGTCAATCCTATAAAAAGTGGGAGGCTGCTCTTCTCTCCAGAAGCTAAGCTGAGCAGTTAGCGTGCCGTTAACTTCCTAGCTTCTCTCTCTGTCTCCCTCAAGATGACTATGTCGCCTATTCTAACAGGCCCCTTAACATTTCTAGTTATGACTCTGCCCTTGTCTCTTCCCTCTAGTATCCTGACTCTGACTTGAGTTATTTCGCCGGTAACTCCAGTGCGCCCAATTATTTGCACGACTTCTGCTGGATACCCTATTTCTTCTATGATATTTACCTTTGGAACCTCGTAAACTACTCTTTGTACTTTCTTAGCTTCTTCGCTCAACTTCAACCACCAGTCAGAGCACCTAATTGTTGCTAAAACGCTTTTAAGGCTTTTTAAGCAATCTAAGGGCCCCGGGAGCTGCCATGCCTAGAAGAGCCGTGTGCGCGTTTTGTGGAAACCAGCTCGAGCCTGGAACAGGGCTGATGTACGTCTTAAACGATGGAACTATACTGTGGTTTTGTAGTAGGAAGTGCTTTAAGAGTTATCAAATGGGTAGGGATCCTAGGAAGCTCAAGTGGACTGCAAAGTACGGCCAGCAAACAAAGTAGCTTCACGCCTAGCTACTTCTTTGAGCAGAGAGTTGTACGAAGCCGTAGAGGGGGTCCGTTTTCCTCTTAATGCTGATAATTTCCCTCAAGACCGCCTTCTCGTCTTCTCTCAGCTCATTAACGTATTTAGTGAGCCACGCAACGACGTGGTCTCCTGGTATATCAGTATAAAGCACGTCGCCTTCATCTACTTGCCTGCCGATCAAGACCTTACCCTTAATACTTATAGCCACTCTCTGCCCCTTCACCGCTTCGTTGAGCGCCTTGTCTCTATCCCTTATCTGCATTATGCTTCCTACTTGAATGCCGTCATCTCTCATTAGTGGATAGCCTGGCTTAATTGTCCCCTCAATTACCTCTACACCTACTATTGCAGGATCGCTTCTCCTGAAGACGTAGCCCGGTAAGATCCTTATCTTACCCGGGCGAACTAGGGACTCGAGTTCCTTCTTCTTTTCAAGCTCTTTATATTCCTTCAGCCACTTGAGAAAGTCCTCGAGTAGTTTGTAAATTACGTTATTAACAAAAATCGTTATGCCCTCCTTTGCAACAAGTTCTTCTGCTTCTTTCAAGACTTTAACGTTAAAGGCTAGTATTACTCCGTACTCCGGCTTTGACTTCTTAATTATTGCTGCCTCAATCACATCGTTCTTCGTTACGTGACCTACGTCTGCAAGCCTTACCGGAATGCCCTCTCTCTTCAATGCCTCTACCAGGGCCTCCAAGGAGCCCAGAGTATCTGCTTTAACAACTACGCCCTCAGACTCAGACTTTATTCTAATGGACTCGACTTCTTCCAGCAGAGACTTTCCATATACTGCGACATCCGCACCCGGCGGAACCACGTAAAGCGGCGACCCAGCCACAACTTCCTCGAGGTTTGGCGCGACTATTTTAACGCCTGCTGCAGCAGCCACTTCCTCGACTTGCATGAACCTGCCTTCATGCATTCTCATGTCTTGAAGCGGTCGTGGCAGTAAGAGTGCTCTTACATGTGTCACTACGTATCCATCTCTGGCTGCTACTATTATGGTGTCGTTCTTTCTGATAACGCCATCATAGATTATTACATCAATAGTAGTGCCTAGGCCGGGCTCTTCTTTGACTTCTAGTACTACTCCCTTAGCGGGCTCATCGCTGGTAACGAGCCTCTTTCTCATAAATTGCTGTGCTAAGCCAGCTATTAATGCGAGTAACTCGGGTATGCCCTCACCCGTTTTAGCAGATACTGGGACTATTGCGACTGTCGTCCTGAAGTCTCTCACTCTATCAAATCTCTCGGCTTGATACCCGAACTCGTAAAGCGACCCTACGAGCGCATATATCCTCTCCTCTAAGCGGCTGATCGTGCGTGGGCTCTGCTTCTTAATAGACTCGAGGAAGGGGGCGTCGAAGACGGGAACCCAACCTTCAATTTTGTCTATTTTATTTGCGGCGACGACAAACGGAACTCTCCTCTCTTTGAGCAGCATTATTGCTTCTCTTGTTTGGGGCTTTACACCCTCCATGATATCTATTACAAGTATTGCGATGTCTGCTACACTTCCACCGCGCCTTCTCAGGCTTGCGAAGAGCTCGTGACCGGGGGTGTCGATGAACAGCAGGCCGGGGATTTCTATTTTGAGCTTGGGAAACAGCTTTCTAAGGGGCTCTGATAGCTTCTCAAGAACGCTTGCTGGTACCACGCTTGCACCGATGTGCTGAGTTATTTCGCCAGGCTCCTTCTTCGCGACGGCTGTGCCTCTAATTTTGTCGAGCAGCGTGGTTTTCCCATGATCAACGTGCCCTAGCACTACTACGATGGGCTGCCTAATTCTCGCACTAGCAGTACTTGAAGCTTCCATAAGCACCCTTGCTAGCGGTATATTTAAACCAGTTAATTAATTGGTCTTCAAGGCCACCGGGCAACTGGTGGTACGCATATGCCTGACTTTAAAATAGTCATAAGCGATCCAGAAGCGTACAAAAAGGGTAAGGTACTAAAGGTCAAAGTGGTTGGAGACCCCGAACTGCCCTTTACTAGCGAAATGAAGGAGCAGTTCGAGCTCCCAGTAGCAGTAATGAACTCCAAAACGTTCAACGAGCTTGAAGCAGTACACAACGTTGTAACAATTAGAATGAGGAGGCCCGACACTGGTGACAAAGTCAAAATAACGGCTAGAGTAAAAATTGACGACTCTACTCCAGATGGTGTAGTAAAAGTCAGTCTTGCAAAGTTGATAGACCTCACCGGAGCCCAAGAACTTGAAGGAGAAGTCTTCAGGTCGCCGGCTTGGCAAATAAGAATCAATGATACTAGAACACAAGCTCTATTAGGGCTTAAGATAGGAGACGAGATTGATGGAGGCCTCGTGGGTCTAAAAGGCTACAAGCTCGTTATTACAGGGGGCAGTGATATCAGTGGCTTTCCAATGAGGCCGGATATCCCGGGGCCTGTTAAAAAGAGAGTTCTCCTCTCAGGACCGCCCGGCTTTCATCCAAAAGAGAAGGGCGAAAGGAGGAGAAAGACAGTAAGAGGAAACACTATAGCTCCAGACATAGTCCAAATAAACACTAAAATAAAGTATGGCTAGGAGCGCGAACTAAGGTGGTTTCTTGAGCTCTAAAAAACCCCTACTACCCGAAGTCAACATCGGTGTTGTTGGGCACGTCGACCATGGCAAGACAACGCTTGTACAAGCCTTAACTGGTATATGGACCGCTAGGCACAGCAAGGAAATAGAGCGTGGCATGACCATCTTCCTAGGCTATGCAGACGGTAACCTTGCTTTTTGTAACGGCTTTGAACCCCCTGAAGCCTACACGACTGGGACTACGTGTCCTGATGGGAGCGAGGCCCAAATCCTCAGGAGAGTTAGCTACGTGGATGCGCCCGGTCACGAGGCGTACATGACCACCATGCTCAGCGGCGCCATGATTATTGACGGCGCTATACTAGTCATTTCCGCGACAGAACCATGTCCGCAGCCTCAAACCATTGAGCATTTAATGGCGCTACAAATACTCGGCGTAAAGCACATTATTGTAGTACAAAATAAAATTGACGCCGTGTCTAAGGAAAGGGCTCTTAAAAACTACGAGGAAATAAAGAACTTCCTCAAGGGAACAGTAGCCGAAAACGCTCCAATAATACCCGTGAGCGCTCTTCACAAAACAAACATAGACGTCCTCGTGCAGGCAATATACGAGACTATTCCGGTTCCCGAGAGAGACCTCTCCAAGCCCCCGCTCATGTACGTCGTCAGGAGCTTCGACATCAATAGACCAGGAACAACCTACAAGAACGTTCAAGGCGGCGTACTCGGCGGAGCACTACTTCAAGGAAGGCTTAGGCTCGGAGAAGAAATCACTATATTGCCGGGCATTAAGGTTCCGAAGGAAACTAGTAGAAAAGTACAAGAGTACGAGTACGTGCCATTAACAACTACTATTGAAGAAATAAGATACGGTGACGTGGCATCGGAAGAAGCGAGACCCGGCGGTCTCGTAGCTATTAGAACGGGTTTAGACCCATCACTGACTAAGGCTGATAGGTTAGTTGGATCCATTGTGACAAGGCCCGGCGAAAAACTACCTGTGACGATGCACCTTGAAATTTCGTACCACGTTTTCGAGAGAGTCGTTGGACTAAAAGCCCAGCAAGAAGTAAAACTGCAGCCAATAAAGCCTGGCGAGAAGATAATCGTAGTTGTCGGCCCAGCGACGAGAACCGCTACTGTCAAAGCAGTGAAGAAGGATGTTCTCGAAGTAGAGCTTTCAGAGCCTGTTGTCGCTTGGAAGGGCACTAGAGTAGCTATTGGAAGAAGGGTCCTAGCCCGTTGGAGGCTTGCTGGGTGGGGCCTTGTCGAAAACATCTACTAGTAGCAGTAGCCGGGCACCACTTGTGCTGTTAGATGCAAACATGCTTATGTTGGCTGCCAATGGTATAAGAGTTTTTGAGCACATTGAAGAGCAACTAGCCTCAAAGCCCAGGTACCTGATTTTGAGGCCTGTCTACAACGAGCTAGTAAAAATAGCCACGACGGGACCTCCTCAAGTCAGAAGAAAGGCCCTATTTGCGCTTAAACTGGTAGAAGTATTCTGCGAAGTAGTAGACTACGGGGATGAAAGCTCTACAAGCGTTGATGACTTAATAATAAAGTATGCGCTTGAAAACAGAGCCATAGTAGCAACAAACGACCGAGAGCTGAGGTCTAAACTTCGAAAACTTGGAATACCAGAAGCTTATTTTAGGGAAGAGTCAAGGAGAGTAGTAGTTGAAGGGTATTTTAAGTAGTTCTTGGTCTTACTAGCCTCGTAGTGCAGGGCCTTGAAAGCTGATTATAGCTGGTGAGAAACGTGTATGTGCTATTACGCGCTAGAGATAGTGTAAGAATTCCGCCTTCTAAGTTCAACAGACCGCTAGAAGAAGTTGCGCTAGAAGAGCTCAGGAAAAAGTACGAAGGCGCGATTATTAGCGTTGAAAAGGAGCGAGGGCGTGTACAATACGGAATCATAATATCAATAGTAGAAGTAGATGTAAACCCCATGGGAGTCCTTATTCCAGGAGATGGCGCACCATATCATAAAGTACTGTTCACAGCCATCGCTTTCATGCCCTTTATCAAGGAAGTAGTAGAAGGAGAAGTAGTCTCAGTAACTAGGAGCGGTCTTTACGTGAATTTAGGGCCTATTGACGGCTTCATACACATAAACCAAGTAGCAGATGAGAGAACAACCTTTGATCCCGCAAGAGGCTCCCTACTACTCGAAGAAAGCAAGAGGTACGTTGATAGAGGAGATGTGGTGAGAGCTAGAGTTTATGCGCTGGGGCTGCTTCCAGGTAAGGGCATCAGGATAAACATGACCATGAGGCAACCTGGTCTAGGAAAGCTCGAGTGGATTAGAAAGAGCGGGGGTTGATGTTCTTGAGCAAGCGTGAAAAGTCAAAACCCTTTAAAGCATGCAGATCCTGCAGGTCACTGGTTAACAAAGATGCTGAAGTGTGTCCCGTTTGCGGATCAAAAGACTTCTCTGATGAATGGAGCGGCGTGGCTATAATAATAGACCCAGAAAAGTCTGAGGTCGCTAAGCTCTTGGAGCTTAACCGCAGAGGCAGGTTCGCTGTGAGAGTTGAGTAGATGGATGAAAATACCTGCTCTCTGCCTAGCTGAGGCATATAGAGGAGACCTCGCGTATCCGCAGGACTTGCTAATAGTTCACCCGAGCAGAGGCTACTTAGCAGGGCTCGAGGTAGACGTGGCCGTCGGAGACGTTGTTTCAGGGAGGCATGTAGCGAAAATCAGGGTATTCGATTATAAGACCAAGAGAACACTTGGCTTGGAGAAGCGCGTTTCTAAGTGCATTAACGTCGTAAATCCACGTGGGTGTCTCAGTTTAAACAGCCTAACGCTCGCCAAGAGCAGGGCAGGCGACTTGTGCGTCGTTGGCGAGGAAGACCTCTTAGTCTTGGCCTTTGCGGTTACTAGTGCAGAGAGCATTCTATATGGACAACCCGACGTTGGCGTCGTGCTAATGAGGCCTAATCTAAATAAAGCTATAAAAGTGCTGAAAATATTGAAACCCGCTGTGGTACAGGTTCAACTCAGCTAGGTGCTCACAGTGAGTAAGTACGTAAAGCTTGCAAACAAGTATGATGCAGAGATTATTGAAGAAAAGTACAACGCGCTAATTGGCAGAATTGAAGTGCTGCTGAAAGTAAGCCACTTAGGCGAGGGAACGCCGGCTAGAGCCTTAATAAAGCAAGAACTCGCAAGAATCTACAACAAGGAACCAGAGCTAGTCTTTATAAGAAAAATCCACACAGAGTACGGCCTGCCTGTGAGCATTATTGAAGCGCACGTTTACGACAATACTGAGAGGGCAAGGAAGTTCGAACCCGAATACATTGTTAAAAGAGATGAGAAGTCGCTGAGCAGGTTTTCACAAGCAGCCAGTGGGTGAAGCTTGTGCCCTACGTGCATAAGCTGTACGAAGTTGACTACACCACCTGGACTATTAAGAGGAAGAACAAGAAGTGCCCTAGATGCGGCTCTTTCATGGCTTTCCACAAACAACCAATACCCAGGTGGCACTGCGGCAAGTGCAGCTACGTTGAGTACGTTAAGTAACGGCTTTTTACCGGCGTCTTGTAATGCTCCTCGGTAAGAGCTTTAAAGTGCCGGTTCACGTGCCGTCAATAGATAAGCGGGTAGTGGTTCTCGGAATAGAGTCTACTAGCCACACTTTCGGAGTAGGCATAGTCGAGTACCACAATGGCTACGTCACGCCTTTATCTAACGTCTTGAGCCAGTACAAACCCGAGAAAGGTGGTATACACCCAAGAGAGTCCTTTACGCACCACGTCAACGTAGCTAGCAGCGTTCTGAAGAAAGCACTAGAAGAAGCCGGCTTAACGCTTGGAGAAGTCGATGCAATAGCCGTCGCTATTGGACCCGGTCTGGGCCCCTGTCTGAGAGTCGGTGCTGGCCTAGCTAGATTCTTGGCTACATACTACGAAAAGCCTCTTGTTCCGGTTAACCACGCAGTCGCGCACATTGAAATTGGCAAGCTGGTGAGCGGCTTCCAAGATCCCGTCATCGTCTACGTTTCCGGAGGAAACACTATGATTGTAGTCGAGAAGCTAAGTAGGTACAGAGTAGTGGGCGAGACGCTGGACATACCACTTGGCAATCTCCTAGACACCTTTGCAAGAGAAGCGGGAATAGCGCCTCCATACGTTATCCAGGGCAAGCACGCAGTCGACATATGCGCCGAGTGGGGGGATTCCTACGTACCACTACCCTACACGGTTAAGGGCTGCGACTTAAGCTACTCAGGGCTTTTAACAGCTGCTATTAAAGAGGCTAGAAAGGCGTCGGGAAGTAAAAAACTCCTGGGCAATGTGTGCAAGAGCCTGAGAGAAGTCGCATTTAACATGCTAGTAGAAGTCACTGAGCGAACGCTGATGCTGACTGGTAAGAAGGAGATTCTGCTGGTTGGCGGTGTTGCGTCAAACGAACTACTGAGAAGCAAGTTTGAAAGCATTGCCAAGTTCTACAATGTTGCTTACTATGGAACTCCGCCCGAAGTTGCAGGTGATAACGGCTTAATGATAGCTTACACGGGTCTACTTGGCTTCTTACATGGAAAAACAGCTAGACCTGAAGAAGTGATCGTTAAGCAGAGGTATAGGCTCGATGAGGAGGTTTATCCGTGGCTAGCAAACAAGTAGCGGTCTTGATTTCGAGAGGTGCTGAAGCAGAGATCTATCTCTCAGAACTCGCTGGCTTAAAGGTCGTTGTGAAGAAGAGAGTCGCCAAGCCCTATAGAACACCGGAATTTAACCGGCTCTTTATAACCACTAGGACGAAGATTGAAGCAAAGATCTTATCAGAACTCTACGACGCTGGGCTCAGTGTACCAGCTCCCATTATAGTCGACGAAGAACACGGAGTTATAGTCTTAGAGTACGTTGAGGGGGAGAGGCTTTCAGATATCATAGACAGTCTTGGCGGCGAGGAGGTAGTAAAGGCTGCTGACTATTTAGGAGAATTCGCTGCTAAAATGCATAGTCTTGGAATATACCATGGAGACTTCACGCTCGCAAACGTCATATTGAGCAAGAAGGGCCTCGTTGTTATAGACTTCGGGCTTGCTGGCTACAGCGATGACATCGAAGAATATGCAATAGACCTCCACTTAATGTTGAGAAGTGTGCATGCCATGAGGCCCAGCGTAGCAGACGCGTTTTCGAAGCACATGGCCGACTCATACATAAGGAACTACAAGGGCAATGGAGTAGAGGTGCTTAAGCGCGTTGCAGAAATACGCACAAGGGGTAGATACGTTGACAAGGAGCTAAGAAAGAGCATTATGAGGGAGAGGTATGTTGGCTAAGCTGTGCTTTGTGACTAGTAATACACACAAGTTTCTTGAAGCAGGCCTTGTAGCACGCTCCATGGGCATAGAGCTAGAAATGTGCAGCAACTTAAAACTCGAGCTGCAAGGCGATAACTTAGAAGAAATAGCCATGAAGTCTGCAATGATAGCTTACACCATGCTGAGTAGACCCGTGCTCGTCGAAGATGCCGGCCTCTTCGTCGAGGCTCTCAACGGCTTTCCGGGGCCATATAGTAGTTACGTCTACAAGACTATTGGCATTAGAGGTTTGCTCAAGCTACTTGAGGGGGTCGAAAACAGGGCTGCGTACTTCAAGTCTGCCGCAGCAATTGCTTTTGAAGGGGGAGTACTGCTGGCAACGGGAGAAGTTCGTGGAACTATATCGACAGAACCCAGAGGTAACTTGGGCTTTGGCTTTGATCCGGTATTCGTGCCTCTCGGCGAGACGAGGACATTTGCCGAGATGACAATTGAAGAAAAGAACTTGAGAAGCCACAGAGCACAAGCAGTGAGAAAAGTATTAGAAGCCTATGTGAAAAAGCTCGCAGAGCTTAGATAACATGTTTAAAAGGCTAAATGTCAATGGATTTTAAAAAGTAGCCATGGGTGTGCTTAATGAACAAAAAGCGCGATAAGGGACAGTCGCACTCCACAAGGCCCGCAAGGGCTGGTCCCCCAAAGTGGCTAAAACTAGACATGAGTCCAAGTGACATAGAGCTCCTCGTAGTAGAGCTGGCGAAGAAGGGGTATCCACCCTCAATGATAGGCATAATCTTGAGAGACCAGTTTGGAATACCACTAGTAAAGCAGGTCATAGGCAGGAAAGTCGAGGAAATACTTGAAAAGCACGGAGTGCAGCTTGTAGTGCCGGAAGACCTCTTTCACTTAATGAAGCGCGCTGTTAACCTGAGAAGACACCTCGAAGAGCACCCCAAAGACTATCACAGCAAAAGGGGGCTCATAGAGATAGAATCGAAAATACACAGGCTAGTAAAGTATTACAAGAGAGTTGGAAAGCTGCCTCCAGACTGGAAATATGACCCAGAAAAAGCTAAGTTGATAATTTCAACCGGGCTCTACAAGTTTGCGTCATGAACCTTGTAGCCTGCTCTTCGCATATTGGGAACGACTCATATAAGCCAAAAAGATCAATTATATTTTCCCGCCGGTAAAGAGGCTTTATGTGGGTGCTTTCTTGATCGAAAAAGAACTAGTCAGTCTCGTGGAGTCTTACAAGAGCCTTATCATAATCCCAGATACAGCACTAGATTCGCTGCTAGCAGCCGGAGTCCTATTAAAGGCGCTTGCTGAGCACGGCTGGGACGTCCGAGTAAGCCTCGATGCCAAGACTCTAATCGATTATCCAAGCGATCCGGCTATCTTACTAAATCTCCCACCACAGAGTAAAGACAAGCAAGTTGCAGTTTACTCCTCGCAAGAAGGCTCTGTAACAGCTAAGATTGTTCTACTCGTAGAGCGCATGTTTGGAAGTGACAAGTGGTCAAAGATGCTTGCTATACTAGCAGGGCTCTACAGGAAGTACTATAACTTCAAAGAAGGGGGCTTTAAAGGAGTGGAGAATGGGATTTTCAACGAGCTTTCTCAAAGCCGCTTAGTAACCGAGGCCCCTGCACTGAGAGTGTGGGGTGCAAAGAGAAAGAACCTTGTTGCAGCTCTTACACGTACTTTAATGCCAATAATACCCGGAGTCACGGGAGTGCCTGACAAGGCACGCAAGATTGTAGAAAGCGTTTTCAAAGACCAGGATGCCTACTTAGTCAAAGAAAAGGAAATTAGAGGCGATGAGAAGTCCAAGAGCCTTCTAAAGAGCCTACTAGACTCCATGGGGAGCTCTAGCGCGGTAATAGATCTCTTAGGCGACTTCTACATGCTCCTGCCAAGAGGATCGGTAGAGCTTGAGGCAAGCGAAGTTCTCGGAAGCCTAGTTGTCTATGAAAGCCTTTGCGAAAAGTGCCCGCTAGACATAGTGCTGGTGCCGCTGGATGAGCAGAGAGTGTCCCAGGTAATCAGCATATACGATGAAGTGATCGATCAGCTAGTAATGGTAGTTGCTGGACAAGTAGACCTGGCAAAGCGCGGCGAGCCCATTGAAACGGAGGGGCTGTTTGAAAGGCCCGAACTCGTCATAGACACCCTAGCGTACGTTAATGCGCTCCCAAGAGACAGGCCTGTATCGATAATTCGTGGAGATGGGCGAGCTACTGCCCTCAGGGAACTTATACGAGTAGGAGTAGATCCTAAGAAGGCTTATGTCGAATGCGAGCCCAGTCAGCTCTGCACACTACGGTAGAGGCGGTAATAGAGCTTTTCGTGGAAAACCCCAAGCTAGCTAAGGCTATAAAGGCCGCACTCTCACCAGACAACGTCGTCACTCCTAGTGACATGTCTATAAGAGAAGAGTTCGCATGCTCAGAAGGGGCCTGCGCGTACCTAACCAAAATAACTATTCGAGCAGAAGAGCCGGTTAAGGCTCTTCTCAGAGCGCGCTCTACAGTTGACGAAATACTCGCCATAGTCAACGTTATTGCTAAGCAGATTAAAGAGACTAGAAGTAACAGTATAAAAGCCTAGTCTACTTTAAAGCTACTTACCGGGTGCGCTTATAGAGGTGCTTAAGACGTGCCAAAGCCCGTGGTTAAAGACAAGTGGAAGCTCAAGAAGTGGTACGAAGTAATCGCCCCACCGCTATTCGGAGGAATAAGTTTAGGTACCATACCGGCAGACGACCCCCTCAAGCTGATTGGCAGAGTTCTTGAGACCACTCTCTACGACATAACGGGAGACATTACTCAAGTACACGTAAAGCTGTACTTCCAGATAATAAACGTGGAGGGGGACAAGGCATATACTCGTATTAAAGGACACGAACTGGCAAGAGACTACATGAAGAGCTTGATAAGGAGAAAGAGCAGCAAAATACAGGGTATATTTGACATAAAAACCAAAGACGAGTATGTCCTGCGCATAACGTTAGTTGCATTAACGAGCTACAGGTGTAAGACAAGCCAGAAGAGGGCCATTAGGAAAATCATGAGAGACTACATATTCAAGAGAGCTGCTGAGCTGACCTTAGATGAACTCTACAACGAAATATTGAGCGGGAAGGTCTCAAACGACCTTGCAGTGCTCGCGAGGAAGATATACCCAATTAGGAGAGTAGAGGTTTACAAGACTAAGCTCCTCATGATACCTACACCTGAAGGGCCGAAGCCGGCAGTTGTCGTGTCACCACTGCAATTAAAGGCTTCAGCAACGTCTTAAAAATACCAGCTTAATCTCCAAATTCGCGGCTTCCCATAACCTGTTTCCTAGTTTAGGCTCGACCACACAATCCAGAGCCGCTCATTGGAGCTTCTTTATTACCTGAGCTACTTACTTTAACAGCGGTGTAGTGTCTTGGAGGCTATTCTCCTCGCTGCTGGCGAAGGTACGAGGCTTGCGCCTATTACTGAAACCAGGCCTAAGGCCATGGTTCCAGTACTGTGTAAGCCTCTTCTTTGGTGGCACCTCAACGCCCTCCTAAGTGCCGGCTTCGAAGAAGTGGTTGTCGTAGTCGGCTATATGAAAGAAAAGATCGTGGAGTACATTAAGCAGGCCGGCTTTGGCAGCAGAGTGAAGTTAGTAGACCAAGGCACGCTGCTTGGAACAGGAGATGCCGTAGTTAAGGCTGCAGAGCATATTGGTTACGGCGAAGACGTAGTAGTAGCCTATGCGGACATTTTCATGAGCAACTGGAGACTTTACGAAGAGCTCGCTAAGTTAAGCGGCTACTACGTGGTCGGGGCCCATGCAGCGAATCCGAGGGATTACGGCGTCCTCTACGTAGAGGACCTTTATCTCAAGAAGATCGTTGAAAAGCCCGAGCGGGCAGAATCTATGCTAGTAAACATGGGTGTCTACAGGCTAAACACCACTGACATACTAGAAAATAGAGATGTCGAGCTAAGTCCAAGGGGCGAGATAGAGTTTACAGATATAGTCACTAGGATAGCCGAGAAGAAGCCAATTAAGGTTTACACGTACTCTGGCGAGTGGATAGACGTCGGCAAACCCTGGCACGTAATAGAAGCAAACAAGATTGCGCTGAAGTCTATTAGACATGAGATTAAAGGCGAGGTCATGG
This sequence comes from Desulfurococcaceae archaeon, assembly GCA_049970695.1. Taxonomy (GTDB): domain Archaea; phylum Thermoproteota; class Thermoprotei_A; order Sulfolobales; family Desulfurococcaceae; genus UBA285. The sequence continues at coordinate 27,442 of JBMFML010000002.1, read as the reverse complement.
AGCCCGTCTACATCGAAGCGCCCGTCTACGTTGGCGAAAAGTCGAAAATATACCCGTTTACGACTATACAGGGACCCGTGTACATCGACGAGCGCGTAGAAGTGGGGCCCAGCGCGTACATTCGCCCATGGAGTGTCATATGCTCCGGCTCTCGAATAGGCTTTGCCGTTGAAGTGAAGGAGAGCGTTATATTTGAAAACGTACATGCCTCACACTTAACTTACATAGGCGACAGCGTTATATGCGAAAACACGAATTTGGGTGCTGGAACAATCCTCGCAAACTTAAGGTTCGATAAGGCGACTGTAAAGATGAGGATCAAAGATAGGGTAGAGGATACTGGGCGTAAGAAGCTCGGTGCCATAGTAGGAGCAAATGTCGAAATCGGGGTAAACGTCTCTACTATGCCAGGTGTCAAAATAGGATCTGGTAGCTGGATAATGCCGGGAACGATCGTGTACAGAGATGTCCCCCCAAACACTATATACCCCGCAAAGCAATATGGTGATGTGAGGCGAGGCTAGACTTGAAAGAATACGACTTGGAAGAGTTTAAGAAGAAGTTTCCCAGGCTTGCTAAGGAAATGTTTAGCGATGAAGCTAAGAAACTCGAGCTACGTGTCGAGATGGGGCTTCCAGATCCTTGGCGTGGCTATGTCCCCACAGTAGTGGATTACATTAGGCGCTGTAAGAGTGTTGAAGAAGCCCTCGAAGTAATAGACTACTTGGCTAAGAGAGGGGAGCTCGAAGCAGAAGAAGCAGAAGAGCTCAAGAAGATCTTGATGAGCAACGGTATTGAGGCATTTGGAGGACGTAAAGAAGACGACTACTACTACAAGCAGGCTAGAAAGTACTGGCAACTAGTAAGAGCGAGAAGGTGGAGAAGAAGGCTTGAAATGCACGAGGAAGGCGCTGAAGCGGAGGAGCCTACCTAGCCTTTGCCGCGACAACCTTTATGACGTCGTTGTCTTCGAGCACGTATGACTCGCCAATCCTCCTCTTGCGCTTAGCATCAATTGCGTAAAGAAAGCTCTCTCCAAGCTCTGTGTGCACCATGTATGCAAGCTCCCTCGCCGTAGTTCCCTTCTCGACGAGGTAGACGTCTGGAAGGATGCTGCCGTGGTGGTCTGTATACTTGTTTTCGTCTTCAACGGGGTAAACGGCAATTAAGTTCAGCTTTTCGAAAGTTACTCTCCTAAGTAATTCTTGAACACCAGTAGAGCCATAAACTCTCAATACCCTCCTCTCTACGAGCTCGAGCGCCTTGACTTGCTCTTGAGTAAGCTTTTCACGTGGTACTACGAGCTCGAAGTGATCTCCACCCGGCACGTACTCAATTACCTTAGATTGGACAGCTTTCTTGAGAATGAGTTCTGCAAGCGCGCTCACAGGAACAACGTTCTCCCTCCCAAAGCGCTCGTACAGTCTCTTAACGTTGTCTACAGCCTCTGGCAGATCCGCTTTGTTCGCAGCTATTACAATGGGCTTTGACAACTCTCTAAGCTTAATTGCGAACTCCTCGACGTCGCTGGTTGTCCAGTTCTTTGGGTGCTTAGATTCAAGCCCTAATTGCCTTATGGCTTCAATTACGTGCTTGCGCTTAATACTAAGGCCTGTGAGGTTTTGGTATATGTCCTCGATAGGGTTTTGCGACGTCACTACGCGCCTCGATATCTTGCTATTCCATATTCTCAGCACCACGCCCTTAAACCACTCATTTATTTCTCTCAGTATTAGTTCCGCTTCTTCTACGGGATCGTACGTGCCAGGCCTTACTCTATTGCCTTCTGGGTCTGTTGAGCCAGCAGCATCTACTACGTGAATCAAGGCATCCGCCTGTCTCAAGTCATCCATGAACTTATTGCCAAGCCCCCTACCCATGCTCGCGCCTGGTATCAAGCCGGCTACGTCCATGAGCTTTACTGGTATAAACCTCGTGCCTCTAATACAAAAACCGCTCCTCGGATTGCAGCCAGGTAGCTTAAGCTCCGTGTGAACGCACTTCTTGTCGACGTATCCGATGCCCACGTTTGGTTCAATTGTCGTAAATGGGTGATCAGCTATCTTCACGGGTATAAGCGTTAGGGCTGCAAAGAGGGTAGACTTGCCAACGTTGGTTTTGCCAACAATTCCGATGAGCTTCTCTGGTGGTGGCATGTCTTCAAGCGCCCTCTTTATAAACCCCTACTCGGACTTTAAAGTACAAAGGCTTTGGTGCCTTTCAACATGGCCAAGAGCATGTATCACTACATAGCAGAGACCTGGCAAAAAATGTTCAAGGGAGAGCCGGGTTACAGGGAGCTGCTGAGGCTCAAACTAATAGAGTGGAGGAGGCAGCCAACTGTAGTTAGAATAGAAAAGCCCTCGAGACTAGACAGGGCCCGCGCTCTTGGATACAAGGCGAAAATAGGATTCATAGTAGTCAGAGTCAGAGTCCGGAAAGGTGGGCAGAGAAGGCCGAGGCCTCGCAGTGGAAGAAGGCCCAAGAGAATGGGTGTCTACGGCTATGCCCCTGCAAAGAGCCTCAGGCTCATAGCAGAGGAGAGGGCTGCCAGGAAATACCGCAACATGGAGGTACTTAACAGCTACTACGTTGGAGAAGACGGCAAGTACAAGTGGTACGAAGTAATACTCGTAGATAGGAGCCACCCAGCAATCTGCAGAGACCCCGAGATCAAGTGGATATGCGAAAAGCAAAACAGAGGAAGGGTCTTCAGGGGGCTAACGAGTGCTGGAAAGAAAATGCGCGGTCTGAGAAAGAGCAGGGGGTTGCGTGGAACAGTGTACTACAAGTGGAAGAAGAAGCAGAAAGAGAGGCTACTCAAGAAGCGGCATGAAGCCCACAGAGGCGCCCGCGAACCATGGCAGATAGCAGAAAAGCTGAAAGAAGAGAAGTAGACGTATCTCGCGTAGAAATCGTGGCTTACTGCCACGCTACTGAAGACTGCGAGCGCGTTGAAGCATCCATTAAAAACCTGCTTCACCCTAACTTGAGAAGCCTCGTTAAGATACTTTCCTCGCAGTACGAGGGCTACTACGGAAATCCCATAAGAGTTTTAACGGCAAAGTTGTCTCTCAAGCCCCATGTCAACGAGCTGCTCAGCTACGTGGCTGGCTCGCTTGACAAACTCGAAAAAGCCATATTAAAGTCAACATTCAACCTGCGCTTCGACCCAAGTATGGGCAGGCTTGTAATTAGGTTTTCCAAGCAAGACCTGTACCTCGGCAAGCTCAAAATCACAGACTCGGATGACGTGGTTAAACTCACTATTTACTTCAAGAACGCCGGTGGAGCCCAGAGGGTACTGGAGTACGCTAAGAAAATAGGCTTAGTAGAGTAGCCGGTGCACTTTTGTTGACAGCCAGGGTATTCACCGACTTTTACGTAAAGACCTGCGACGACGAATTACTCAAAGTCGCGCACAGGCTGGGCTACAGTAATGTTGCGTGTGAAGAGCTCAAAACCAGCCCTCCACAGGGCGGTCCCAGCGTATACAGCAAAGTTGTGATTAGGGCAGGAAGTGTTGCAGAGGCAAAGCGGGCGCTAGCATCGCTTAATTACAAGAAGTACCTAATTACGCTACTGCCTGAAGAAGTAGAGCCTGCGAGGTGGGCTTGTCACGACTCAAGGGTAGATACAATACTCTTAACCCCCGAAAACATCGAGGTTTTCGACAAAAAGCAGTTCAGCACCATGAAATACTATGCCAAGCCGCTTGAGCTCCAACTAAAGCACCTGGTTGAAGCCAAGGAAAGCGTTAGGAGTGCTATTTATAGGCGGTTAAACCTCGCTGTGAGGTACAAGGTGGGGGTTGTAGTCGGTTCTGGTGCTTCTTCTTGGGTGGAGCTCGTGCACCCCTACTCCATTGTAAAGCTGCTTGCTACTGCTTACGATTTTCCACAGGACTTGGCCATACTGTCTATTACAGACATTCCTCGGCAAATAATGACTATGAAGGAGCGCTCTTTAATAAGGAGCTCTGAAGAGTCGCTATCGACTAGCCGTTAAACCCGTTAATGCGGGGTGTCTGGTTAACGGGATGCATGTTGCTTAAGACTTCAACATGGAAGAGGCTCTGCTAAGCAAGTCCCTCATGAGTTTCGTGAACAAGAATTCCCTTGCTCTCTCACGGGCGTTTCTAGACATTTCCTTCCACCTTTCCTCGTTCTTGAGTAGCATCTCAATGGCCTTAATTGCTCCACTCAAGTCGTCTGGTCCTGAAACGTGGAGCCCGTCAATGCCGTTTCTCACCAGCCATTTTTGGCCATAGACGCCCGAAGTGATAATTGGTACTCCACCATACATGAACTCTAGTTGAGTTAGTCCAAAAGCCTCCATGCGGGATAAAATAATGTTGATATACGAGGCCTTGATTAGGGAGGCCTTTTCTTCCTCGCTCAGCTCGCCTGTTACCACTACATTGTTTAGTCCCTTAGAGGCTTTGAGCACTTCATCCCACTGATCGCCGGGCCTACCAGCTATGACAAAGTACACGTCCTTCCTTTCCCTAAAGGCCTTTGCTATTCTAACCACGGCAAGAGGGTTTTTCCTATACTCTATGGTACCCAGGTAGGCAATTATCCTGGCGTCTTCTGGTATGTCATACTTTTCTCTGAACTCTCTGGGGCTCGCTTTGTCAACTAGGCCGCAAAAGTCATCGTCAAGACCGCCTGGAAATAAATGTATGGAGCCTGGGTCCGCCCCCATGGTTATCATGTCTTCGGCTTCCAGCGGTGTCAAGACTAAAACTAGGCTACTCGCCTTAAAGATAGATGGAAGTGCTGTGGCATTCCAGACCATTCTGTATGCTCTCTCGATTAAAGAGTACCTTAATGGGTCTGGTGGCTGGTAGTGACTCATGTGACCCATTATAGTGAGGTGCGTCTTCTCGCCCAGGCTTTTCATGAGCTTTTTCCACAGAATCCACCTGGCAGTTTCTTCTGGGCCGTTCCAAAGTGTCGAGTGAGTAATCACGAAATCTAAACCCCCTATCTCTCGATCCAGGTTATTGAGGACGGTCACGAAGTCTCTGAAGACTACTCTCCTCGGAGGCCACGTGGTTTTGTAGCTGGCCACCCTTACAGTGGGTATCTTTATTGCCGGGTCTTCGTGTAGTAAGACGTAGTTTTTGCCTGTTAACTCTACTTCTCTCTCACTCACAACCGGGTGACCGTCGTGATATATGCTTGTTACATACCACGCCTCAAAGCCCAGCCTCTTTGCGTACTTAACCATTCTCTGAGCAACTAGCTCCTGGCCCTTGCTATTAGAGGACTGATACATTATTGACGCGATCTTCATTGTCTTCTAGCCTTACTAGCAATATCGCTCGCGATCTTGCCAATTATTAGGATTATCATGATTACGGTCAGGCCCCATACTACTGGTGCTAGTATTTGTGTTAGTGATTCGACGCGCAGGCCCCCAACATCTAGGGCGAATACTAGTACTGATATGTAGAAGAGTATCCTGAGGTACTCGCCAACAGGCGTCAAAAACTCGAAGCGCCCGTCATATTCGCCACCCTTATACACATAGCCTATGAAAGCATCTGTTAGTAGGAAGCCCGCGATTATTACTATGAACGCTTTTACGAATCCCAGAATATACACGTTGACTATGTTAAGTATGAAGGCTGCCGCGTCTAAGTAGCCTAGTAGATGAAACCACGTAGCTAGTCCTACTAGAGCTCCCACTACGAATATGATCCACATAGAAACGCTTCCAAAGAACTCTCCAACGGTCATGCCGGATCTCAAAATGGCCTTGCCCAAGTTAAACTTGATCATCCAGTCCGAGAAGCCTGTTTTAGCAACTATGTAAGTAATGAAGTACTTGACGAGCCTGCCAGCGAAGTAGGTTGCTACAATTATCGCCAGGGATATTAGCGTAGTGACGAGCACTCTGAACAAGACTTCAGTGTAGAAATTCAAAACTAAGCCACCTGTGCAGATCTCTGAGATCGACTACGTAGTCGAAGTTTAAAACATCGATCATGTGCGTGTTATACTCGTGCAAAACCAAGATCTTTACATCCGCTTTCTTAAATGCAGGCACGTCGTTCTCGCTATCACCAAAGTAATAGACCCTCCTGACGCCCAAGACGCTCTTAGCTAGGTCTACTACTCTCGACTTATCGGGCTTCCCTAGGTAAATGTCTGCGAAGGGGTGACCACGATACCTTAGAGTCCATAACCCCATCGATTCAGACTCTTTAAGAAGCGCTTCTAGGTTGCGCGGTTTCTCGCTACAATTTCTATAGTCTACCGAAGCACCCAGCGTCCAGCCAGTGATGGATTTTTTGAGCTCGATGAAGACGCAGCTCTCCCAAGAGTACTTAGCAACGAGTTTTTCTAGTAACGCGTGCCTGCCGCGTTCAGCGGCTTCTCTGTTCAACACGTAGTAGTCTCCCACAATTACTTCCAGTCCAGTTATTAACCCCAACAACGTGGCCCAGGGCGCTCTGTCCCTGATAAACCAGTAATCCTTGCTTGTAGCTACACCAAGCAAATATTTCTCTGAAAGTCTGTTCAAAACGTCGCTGAGCTCGCGGGCCGGATATGCCTTCTCGCGAGGAGCGTCAACGGGGCTTAGAGTACCGTCATAGTCAAAAATAAGGGCTTCCACAGGGAGCACCACGACTCTGGAACACTTAATGTAGCAACGACCTAAAAACGCAAACAGTCTTCAGGGTCAATTACACTAGTTTAATGCGAGCTGAGGCTATTAGAAGGAGCGGTGCGGCTACTCTGTGATCAGAATTTGAGCTTATCTAGGTAAGCTCTCGCCTTCTTGATAGTTCCAGTTGTCTTAAGTGGTGCAATAATGCACTTGACCCCATTAACTTCTTTTATGAGGCCTAAGGAGGCCACGAGGTGATCCTTATATGCATGTGAGACCCTAATTATGCCGCGTTGCCTTGCTTCATCAAATATTACGAGCTTAGGAGACGCCTTGTGCGCTGCTGCCTTGCCGTAAAGCTCGTTGAAAGACTTCTTAATGGCTGTATCAAGGGCCTCGAAACTCACCTTGTCTTCGCAAATAGCAGAGAACACCACGTACCTCTTTCTCGGTCTTTTTTCGAGGACTCTTTTTGGCTCGAGTATCCGTAAAACGGCCTTGTATAGCCTGAGCGCTCTTCGCAGAAGCACTATATTCACAACAGCTATGAGCATTGATATCACTAGTATTACTAATGCTACTTCATAGTACACGAAGCAGCCACCAGCTCGAGAACACGGAGCACTAAGTATTTATTCAAGATATTGCAAGCTAAATAAAAGTCTACTAGCTAGAGCTCGCATCAATTGAGTTGTAAACTAGGCTTAGTGCTTCGCGCGAGATTACTTACTAGCTCCTAAAGCTCTCCCGCTCCACAAAGGGGGTCGGGAATTCCTGAAATTATTCCAGTAAAAACTCCGCGCTGCATTTCTTAAAGCAGAGCGCTTAGGAGCTCGAAAGGTGCTGTGTAGCGTATGCAAGCTATTTAAGTCCTCTAGCCAACTAAACACCACTTAGAGCGCTTGGCACGTGCCACACCCGGTTACCAATTGGGTGAAGCTTGGAGACGTGCTGATGATGATGCCGCTCCAGGATGAGCTGTGATTGCTTCGCGACGAGCTGAAGTACGCGTTTTAAACCCCTATAGAAATATTCTACTTTGGCGCGGGGGTGCCCGAGCCTGGTCAAAGGGGGCGGACTTAAGATCCGCTGGCGTAGGCCTGCGTGGGTTCAAATCCCACCCCCCGCACTCGGTGCTCAACGCTTTCAAACCCCTGAATGAGGTACGCAGACTTGAAGTACCTTGAGATCACTGTTAGTAGTAAGGGCTGTCCCTCCTGTATTGCGACAATAGTGCCTCACCTGCTCAAAATACCTGGAGTTAAAGGAGCTAGAGTTATTGGGAAGAGAGTTATCGTCGTACTAGACGACGAAGCCGATCCCCTCAAAGTCGTGGAGTCGAGAGAAGTTGTAGACTTCTATAACATTGAGTCCTGGAGAGTCCTCGGCGAAAACCCAGTTGGCAGGGCGGTCTACAGCTTGAAGACTAGTAGTTATACTAGTAGTCATAGTTCTTAGTCCTGAGCTTTTCAAAAACACTTTATTAGCATCCACAATACTAGACCTTTTTGGATCGCGCTGGTGGGTGTAAGCAGTGGGCCTGCCAATGGCAGCTGCATACGACAGGGCTATCACGATATTTTCGCCTGATGGCAGAGTCTACCAAGTAGAGTACGCTTTCGAAGCTGTGAGAAGGGGCTGGACCACTATAGGGCTAAAGACTAAAACTACGGCGTTAGTGGCTGCCGAGAAGCGGAAAATATCTCCCCTCTCGGACGAGAGCACTATTCAGAAAGTATTCAAAATAGATGATCACATAGGTGCAAGCTACGCTGGAATGGCAGGTGACGGCAGGGTCTTAATAAACTACGCAATACAGCAAGCGCTGCTACACAGGTTCTACTACGACGAGTTAATTCCAGTAGAGTACGTGACGAAGCTTGTGTGCGACATTAAACAAATGTACACGCAGCACGCTGGTGTCAGACCCTTCGGAGTCTCAATAATATTCGCGGGGGTTGATGAAGGGGGTACACAGCTATTTATGACAGAACCCAGTGGCAGGTACTTAGGCTACTACGCCACCGCCATAGGAGAAAAAGCGAGTCAAGTACTTGAATTCTTGGAGAAGAACTACAGCTATGATCTCGACGTCAAGAGCAGCATAAAACTCGCCATACAAGCCATAATTGGCATCGTAGAATCCAAGCCCTACGAGAACTTTATTGAACTAGGCTACGCCGACATATACAGTAAGAAGTTCAGAATTTTGAAGCCCGAGGAGATAAGAGAGTACATTAAAGAGCTCGTGAGTGAAGGAAAAATAAAGGCTTAAACGGGTTTTTAAATATTCTAAGCCGGTAGTGGCTTCGCGCAAGGCATTTAAATCCGCATGTCACTTAGTGGTGTCGTCTCTTGAAAGAAAAGTACGTCATAGCTAAGTACGAGGCAAAGGGTCACCGCTTTGAAGTTCTCGTCGACCCGGATAAAGCCCTTCAGTTGAGAGAAGGCAAGAGCATAAGCTTGGACGAGGTTCTAGTGAGCGACTTCATATACAAGGACGCCCGAAAGGGCTTGAAGGCCTCACCTGAGGCTATGAAGGCCGTTTTCGGCACTGATGACCCAAGGAAAGTGGCACTTGAAATAATCAAGAAAGGTGAAATACAGCTAACTGCTGAGCAGCGAAAGAAGCTAATTGAGGAAAAAAAGGCTCAAATACTCAACTTAATAGCCAAAAACGTTGTAGACCCGAAGACAAAGCTACCCATACCCATTAAGAGACTAGAACTGGCTATGGAGCAAGCCAGAGTCTCTATAGATCCATTTAAGCCGGCCGAGCAACAGTTAGAAGAGATAATACATCAACTCGCAAGGATAATACCAATAAAAGTTGCAAAAGCTACGGCCATTGTTAAATTGCCGGCCGAGGCCTCGAGCAGAGGGCTTAAGGTCCTCCAGGGAATGGGCACTATTAAGCAGACGAGATGGCTTAGTGATGGCAGTCTAGAAGTTGAAGTTGAAATACCTGCTGGCATGCAACAAGAGCTCATTGACCGCGTCAACGCCATTACTAGAGGTAGTGGAGACGTAAAAATAATTAGCGTGATGTAGACGTGAAGATTCTCGTAGCAGATCGCCAGCTCGTGAGGCCTGGTGATTGCTTAGCTATTTTAGAAGGCGACGAGATACCACCGGGGCCTGGCTTAAAGCACTTTCCAGACAAGCACGTATACGTAGTAGGAGAGAAAGTGTACAGCGACGTCCTCGGCGTTGTCAGCATTGAAGACGGCAAAAGCATAAGCGTAATACCCCTTGAAAGCGTGTACATTCCACGTAAAGACGATGTTGTTATTGGAATAGTGGTGGATATTGGGCTGACAGCGTGGCTCGTAGACATTAAAGCGCCATACAAGGCTATACTACCAGCTGGCGATGTCATTGAAGGGTTTAATCCGGCTGTTCACAACTTGAAAAGCTACTTAGACGTGGGCGACTTTGTCGTGGCCAAGGTCGCTGCTTTTGACAGGCTTAGGGATCCGCTACTAACAGTTAAGGGAAAGGGCTTGGGAAAAGTCACTGAAGGCTTTGTAATAGATATAAAGCCCAGCAAAGTGGCCAGAGTCATTGGCAAAAAAGGCAGTATGTACAACGTCCTCGTTTCGTATACTAAGTGCGAGGTGCTCGTTGGCTCAAATGGCTACATACTAGCCAAGTGCCCAAGCGAACAGGCCCTTAAGGCCCTCATAAAAGCAATTAAACTCATTGAAGCCAAAGCTCACCTGCGTGGACTTACCGAAGAAGTCAAGACTCTTCTAGAACTAGAGCTGGGTGTAAAGGCGTGAGCTCTAAACCTGTTCTAATTAGAGATGATGGAACTAGACTCGATGGGAGAAAACCAGATGAAATGAGGCCGGTAAAAATAACCATAGGTGTGCTGAAGAACGCCAACGGCAGCGCTCTAGTCGAGTACGGAGGCACTAAGGTTCTTGCCGCCGTCTATGGACCCCGCGAAGTCTTGCCGAGGCACCTAGCCCTTCCTGATAGGGCTATTTTGAGAGTTAGATATCACATGGCTCCATTCTCGACTGAGGAGAGAAAAAGCCCTGCACCCACGAGGAGGGAAATAGAGCTTTCAAAGGTTATCAGAGAAGCTCTAGAGGCCGTCGTGTTCACCAACATGTTTCCGCGTGCAGGCATAGATGTGTTTATTGAAGTACTCCAAGCAGATGGTGGTACTAGAACAGCGGGCCTCACGGCCGCATCAATAGCATTAGCAGATGCCGGGATTCCAATGCGCGACCTCGTCATAGGCGTTGCCGTAGGCAAAGTAAATGGTGTTCTCGTGCTCGACGTAAACGAACTCGAAGACCAGTATGGCGAAGCCGACATGCCCGTTGGTGTTCTTCCAAACCTCAACGAAGTAGTGCTGCTCCAGCTCAACGGCGTCTTAACGAGAGAGGAGTTCAATAAGGCGCTAGACATGGCGTTTAAGGCTGCTGAACACATCTACAAGCTGGCTAAAGAAGCATTCTACGTAAAGTACACCAAAGTAGTCGAAGAGGTGAAGTAGGTGAGCATTACTCCCGAGAAAGAGCCTATTCCAAGACTTTATGTTGAGCACATGAAGAAAATGCTAGAACACGGAGAAAGAATTGATGGGCGCGGCCTGCTTGACTACAGAAGCATCCGCGTCATCCTAAGCCCAATTGAAAAAGCCGATGGAAGCGCTCTAGTCAAGCTCGGCAAAACCCAGGTTCTTGTGGGCGTTAAGCTAGAGCTTGGATCCCCATATAAGGATAGACCAAGTGAAGGGGTTTTGCAAGTACATGCAGAGTTCGTTCCACTAGCATCACCCTCGTTCGAGCCAGGTCCGCCAGATGAAAACGCGATTGAGCTAGCAAGAGTTATTGATAGGGCTCTGAGAGAGCCCAGAGTAGTAGATCTAGAGAAGCTAGTCATAGAACCAGCTAAGCTCGCCTGGGTTGTGTATAACGACATATATTTACTAGACCACGCTGGCAACGTTACAGACGCAAGCATGCTTGCATCTATACTAGCACTCGCTACGACCAAGCTTCCCCAACTACTAAAAACTGAGGCAGGCGAATACAAAATCGATAGGAGCGCTAAGGCAGGAGCGCTCCCCTTAAAAACCCTCGTAGTAACCGTTACACTAGGTATTATTGGAAATGCCATTTTAGTAGATCCAACAGTAGAAGAGGAATACCTGGTGGACTCCATAATCACCATTGCTGTTGATGAAAATGGTAGAATATGTGGCATTCAAAAAAGAGGAGAGAGGGGTATTGAGAGAAGCGTTCTTAATAAGGCGGTTGACGTAGCAATTGAAAAAGGATTATGGCTTATAGGATATGTGAAGAACATACTAAATAACCCCGAGAAGTATGTTAGTCCACTCTCGGACATGGGTGCTTAAAAATGGGTAGAACGAGAGTTGTTGGAATAGCTGGTAGGTATGGCGCAAGGTATGGTGCCACGCTAAGAAAGAAAGTAAAGGAAGTGCTAGAAAAGAGGTACGAGCCCCACACGTGCCCATTTTGTGCACATACCGGCAGAGTAGTTAGAATAAGTACTGGAATATGGATGTGCAAGAAGTGTGGAATGAAGTGGGCCGGAGGCTCGTACCTGCCGAGAACAGGTCTTTCGAAGACCTTTCCGAGCATTATAATTAGGGAATAACGCTTTTGATTCTTGTAACAACTTCCCACAAACCTTCTGCCAGGACTAGAAGCTTTGTCAAAGACCTCGTATCAGTAATTCCTTTTTCTCGTAGAACCAACAGAGGCCACAAAACTCTCGTAGAGCTGGCGCTCGAGACTAAGAGGTCTGGCTTTAGCTACTTAGTAATAGTTAAGGAGAGGCGGGGCAATCCCGGTGCCATAGACTTCTACGAAGTACTAGGCAACTACTTCCACCCAGAAATGAAGCTGGTGGCTAGAGTTGTCTTGGGCGGCATTACACTATCGCGCGAAAACCCCTTAGCATCGAGAGCTTATGGGGCAAAGAGCATTAACATAGACTTCTCTCAGTGCATTTCAGATGACTGCTTCTTCTTGGCAGACCTGCTACTAAAGGTACTCGGCAGGGTAGTTAGCGATAACTATGATCTGAAACTAGTACTTGAAGAGGAGAAGTACATAGTTTTGAAGTGGCTAAATGTTCATGGAGCCCCAGTTGGGCCTGTGCTGAAAATCGCAAGAGTATTTAGAGGCGAGGGGCTTGCTAAAGGTCAAAGTAACCTACAGAATAGAAGTGCCCTCTGAAAGGCTTGCTAAGGCTCTCTGGAAGTCGCTAAAACCCGATGCCTCAAATCTCCCAGAAAAGTGCGAAGTTGATATCAGCACTAGTGGTAAAAGCGTGGTTGTGGAAATAAGCTGCGTGAGCATTAGTAAGCTGCGTGCTTTGAGCAACAGCTTTATAGGCGTCTTGTCCCTACTATTAAAGGTTGCTGGCGAGGCTTAGCAGCTGGTGTAAACATGTCCGAGAAAACACTACCACCAGAGGTACAGCAACTCTTAGTTCAGTACCAGACTCTCCGAGATCATTATGTAAAAATAGAAGCCGAGCTGCGGGTAGTCGAGGCCGAGCTCAGCGAAATAGAGAGCATAATTGACGCACTAAAAAATCTGAGTGATGACGCCGAGATTTACAAGGCCACGGGGCACGTTCTAATTAAGAAGGCCAAGGCAGAAGTAATGAAAGAGCTCGAGGAGAGGAAAGAACTACTCACTATTAAGAGAGATAAGTACAAAAAACAGCTCGAATTTCTCACTAAGCAGTTGAACAGCCTGGAGAGCAAAATACGCGAAGCCCTCGAGAAGCACGGGCTAGTAACTAGGTGAATGCTCTGGAAAAGGGCACTAGTAGAAACAAACCGCTTTTCTCAATACTACTAAGCATGCCGGAAGACCGCCTCGAAGAACTCATTAGTGCCCTTGAAAAAGAGCTAGAAAAGTACCTCGAGAACGCGCTTCCCCCAAAGACTGATTACAGTATTGTAATTAGCGTAGCTAAGAAAGAAGACCGCGTAGACGTCGCACTCGATGTTGTCATTAGAGGTGGTGCTGCGCGCCAAGACGACTTCGACAAGGTGGCCTCAGAAGCCATTGGCTACGCCAAAAGAAGGCTCGTAAAGCTCCTCGAAGAAAGTGAGGCAGAGGCTATTAAAGGAGATTGAACTAATAAGTTGCTATCTTGGAATAGTAGATCGTGTGCTTAAAGAGGTGCTCGTACAATGGTCAGGTACAAGCATATATCTGAAGTACTCAGAATAATGAGAAACGTTGAGCAGGTTAGGAACATAGGCATTACCGCACATGTAGATCACGGCAAGACGACTACATCCGACTCTCTACTCATGGCCGCTGGCCTGCTTTCTGAGAAGCTTGCTGGAGAAGCACTAGCACTCGACTACCTTGATGTCGAGCAGAGAAGGCAAATGACTGTTAAAGCAGCAAACATAAGCCTTTACCACGAGTACCAGGGCAAACCATACGTCATCAACTTAATAGATACCCCAGGACACGTAGACTTTCAGTCGAGAACGTTGAGGGCTCTTAGAGCCATAGACGGAGCAATAGTAGTAGTAGACGCTGTCGAGGGAGTAATGACGCAGACCGAAATGTATTTGCGAGTCGCCCTCGAGGAGAGAGTTAAGCCAATATTGTTCATAAATAAAGTTGACAGGTTGATTAAGGAGCTAAAGCTGTCCCCATCGCAGATTCAGCAGAGGCTCGTTCAAATAGTCAAGGACATAAACACCCTCATAGCAAATTACGCGGATAAGGAGTTCCAGAAAGCGTGGCTACTCGACCCGTCTAAGGGGCAAGTGGCCTTTGGCTCGGCAAGAGACCGGTGGGGGCTCACAATACCACTAGCCCAAAAAGAAGGAATTAAGATATCGGACATAATTGAAGCGTACAATAAGGGCAAGGAGGGCGTAGCTACACTCCAGAAGGTTGCGCCACTACACGTAGCACTGCTCGACATGGTTGTCAAGTTCCTACCTAACCCCAGAGAAGCCCAGAAGTACAGAATACCAAAGATCTGGCACGGAGACTTAAACAGCGACATAGCAAAATACATGATGGAGTGCGATCCTAATGGGCCATTAGTAATGATGGTAACGGATGTCAAAGTAGACCCCCATGCGGGACTAGTAGCTACGGGCAGGGTCTTCTCTGGTACTGTTAGGCCCGGCGAAGAGGTATTCTTGGTAAACGCCAGAACAAGCCACAGAATACTTCAAGTCAGCCTCTACATGGGTCCATATAGAGAGCTCGCAGACGAAATAGTAGCAGGCAACATAGCTGCAATTATGGGTGCCGAGAGGGCTAGGGCGGGAGAGACCGTGGTATCGCCGAGGTACAAGGATGTAATGACGCCGTTTGAGAGATTCAGGTTCATTACGGAATCTGTTGTAACCGTGGCTCTCGAGCCCAAGAACCCGCAGCAATTGACAAAAATGGTTGACTCTCTCTACAAGCTGACCTTAGAAGACCCCTCTCTCGTAGTTAAAATCAACGAGGAGACCGGCGAGTACTTGCTCAGCGGTGTGGGCACGCTGCACATCGAAATAGCACTAACCTTCTTGAAGGAGTACTATGGCGTTGACGTTGTTGCTACGCCACCGGTAATAGTGTACAGAGAAACCATAAGGAGTAGCAGCCGGGTATTCGAAGGCAAGTCTCCGAATAAGCACAACAGGTTTTACATTAGTGTTGAGCCCCTAAACGAGGAGACTATCAAGCTAATACAAGAAGGCATTGTAACAGAAGACATGGATCCGCGAGAAAGAGCCAAGATTCTAAGGGATCGAGCTGGCTGGGATACTGACGTAGCAAGAAGGATTATTGCAATAGACGAGAACATAAATGTGCTGGTGGACTTGACTACTGGAGTGCAGTACCTCAGGGAAGTAAGAGATACTCTTATTCAAGGATTTAGGCTGGCAATGAGAGAGGGGCCACTAGCGCACGAGCCTGTTAGAGGAGTAAAAGTCATTCTGCACGATGCAGTAATACACGAAGACCCCGCACACAGAGGGCCTGCTCAGATATACCCAGCCGTCCGCAACGCCATATTTGCTGGAATGCTCACCTCGAATCCAACGCTGCTAGAGCCTCTGCTCAAGCTCGACATAAGGACTCCACTAGAGTACATCGGCAACGTCTCTGTTGTAATTACTAAGAAGCGTGGCAAGATACTTGAAGTCCAGCAATCTGAAAACCTCGCTAGGATCCTTGCTGAAATACCGGTTGCAGAGTCCTTTGACATAGCTGATCAGCTGAGAAACGTCACGGCTGGTAAGGCTATTTGGGGACAAGACTTCAGCCGCTGGGCACCTGTACCAGACTCTATGCTGATGAACTTGATAGCTAGCATTAGAACTAGAAAAGGCCTCAAGCCGGAACCACCGAAGCCCGAGGACTTTATAAGCCTCTAACAAAAAGCGCAGCTTTTACTTATATTGTATTACAATTACGCAATAGTCTTGGGTGTGTGATCCCAAGCAACTCTAATTCTTACTAGAGGTAAGTTTGGGGGAACGCCGGGGCGGGGATTTGAACCCCGGACCACCGGGTTTCTACCAGGCTCGAGCCCTTGAAGCGGTTAACAGCCCGGCGCTCTACCAGGCTGAGCTACCCCGGCTACCACTACACTAATTTTGTCATGGGGGTTTTAAGCCTGTGATTTCTGCACAAAAGCATCCATGCCAGAGCGGTAAACTCGGGTGAGCTCGCCCGCGGGGCTTGGCTACCTTGCAGCTTAAGGGTGAGTGGTTATAGTGTCGCCATTCGCGGGTATGTGAATTTCCACGTCTTCTCCGAGTACTTCACGCAGCTTGAGAGATAGTTCTTTTGCGTCTTCCGGCGAGCCGTGAACTATTATAATGTCCTTTATAGACCCCTTAAACCTCGATGCAAACTTTACAATGTCGTCTCTGCCTGCATGGCTTGAAAGGTCTATCCATACGAGCCTGGCCTTCAGAGGCTGGGTTATGCCGTGTTCTTCGAGCACGCCGGTCTCGAGAAGCCTGTGTCCATTGCTGTTCACTGCTTGGTAGCTTACGAGTACTATACTGTTCTTGGGGTTTGACCCCAGGTGCTTTAAGTAGTAAAGGCTTGGGCCTCCTTTTAGCATGCCGGCCGGAGCTACTATTACGCACGGCTTTTGCTTCTTGACAAGAGCTCTTCTAATAGAGGCGTCCATTACCACGTTCACGTTTTCAAAGACCTTTTGAAAGAGCTGGGGATCCCGTAGGAACTTCCTGTGCTTCAAGTACAGCTCAGTCACGTCTCTGCTCAGTCCATCAATGTATACGTCGACGTATGGTGCTTGAGTACTTATTATGGTAACAACTTCTTGTGTTCGTCCGACACTAAACGCGGGTATTAGGACTGTGCCCCCGCTATCTATCGTCTCCTCAACAACTTCTAGTAGCTTCTTCTCGGCTAAGTGCCTTGGAGGGTGGTTTCTGCCTCCATATGTAGACTCTGTTATGAGAGTTGTTACTTCTGTTACTGGTACGTCTGCGCCACTAAGAGTCCAAGTCTGTATTGTGTTGAAGTCGCCTGTGTACAGTACCTTTTCTCCATTTGGCAGCTCGATGTACACAACTGAGCTACCTAGAATGTGTCCTGCATTAAATAGCTGCAAGTTGAAGTCTTCTACCTGCTCTTTCTCTCCGTAGTCTAGAAACTTCGTGTTTCTGTACATTCTATCAAATTCTCTGATATCGTAATCGATGTAGTATGCATTGAGCTTTAGAAAGTCTAATGTAAGTAGCCTGGCGACATCTAGCGTGGGCTTTGTAGTGTAAACCCGCGGATTTCCGGTCACAAACAAGTAGGGCGCCGCACCCACGTGGTCTAAGTGAGCATGTGATACAACTAAGAAGAGAATGTCCGCTGGCTTTACATGCAGTGGTAATTGTGGCACGTCATTCTGATCAAATCCAACGCCGTAATCCAGCAGCACGCCCTTATCTCTGTGCTTCAAGTAGATTGCTGACCTGCCTACTTCTTGCCCTCCTCCTAAAACCCTAATTTCCATTATTCAGCACGCTCTCCGAATCACTGCTCTAGTGGCATAATGCCTACAGCAGCTTTTTATAACAGAGCCTCAGGATCTCTGCCTATTTCTGAGGGGGGCTTCATGGTTTTGCAGAACTTTCTCTAGTGCTGTTAATAGCTGGTACTTTAAAACACTAGTTAGGAGGATTTCTTAATCGCGGTGTCACATTTTGGCTTTGTTTTCACTCCAAGAGCTCAAGAGGCTTCTAAAGAGGTATGGCGTAAACGTGGAAGAGCTTAAAAACGTTGAAAGGGTCGAAATACATCTCGCAGATAAGAAGTTAGTGGTGTTCTCTCCTCAGGTAGTAGTGTTTAAGGTCGGTGGACAGTGCATATACCAAGTAACTGGAACCCGTGTCTCTGAAGAACCCCTAGCCGAGAGACGCGAAGAAGCCACCATGGAGGCTATCACGATATCAGAAGACGACATTAAGTTCGTAGTTGAGCACACGGGGGCGCCTTACGAGAAGGCGCGTGAAGCCTTGATCAAGGCAAGGGGGGACATAGCTAAGGCAATAATGCTCTTGGCCGAAGAAGGTGGTCGTCGTGACTAAAAACGCAAGTAGAGAGCCTGAGCCTAGTCTACCCTTTCGTGCCCAATACGCGAAAACCCTCTCTACTCCACACTACCTCTTAGGGGTTCACTATGATGGTAAACTAGGAAAAGCCGTGCTTGAATTCCTCAACGAAGAAGGCACCAAGCTAGTTAGAGTAACCGATCTCTGGAACCACAAACCATACTTTCTCACAGACGAAGATTCCGAAAAGCTCAAGGAAATATTCGCGGGCGAGAAGTCTGTAGAAGGCTTTGAAGAAGTGGAAAAAATAGATCCGCTGACTATGCAAAAAGTCAAGCTAGTGAAAGTGATCACCAAAGATCCGCTAGCTGTTAAGAAGCTTAGAAGCAAAGTCCGAAACGCGTGGGAGGCTAAGATAAAGTACCACGCAAACTACATGTACGATCTTGGCTTGATACCTGGAATGAAGTACGTTATCTCAAATGAAGGCGCGCCAAAGCTAGTTATGCTGAAGCCCAAAGTGCCTGCCGAAGTCGAGGAAACCGTCGAGAAACTCTTTGAGAAAGAGCCAGAGTCCACAAGAGAACTCGCTAAGAACTTCATGCTGCTCTTTGAAGAGTCCCCGCCAAAGGCGCTGAGGGCTTCAATAGACATTGAGGTCTACACGCCCTTTAGGGGAAGAGTGCCTGTTCCGAGACTCGCCGAGTACCCAATAATTAGTGTAGCCATAGCGGGCTCTGATGGCTTTAAGAAAGTGTTTATTCTTGCAAGGCCTTTCAAGCACAATTTTATGCACGCAGTAGACGCCTCCACGTATCCTGGAAATGCCGAAATTGAGATATATGATAGCGAGAAAGCCCTAATACTCGAGTTCTACAAGACCCTCTCAAAGTACCCCATAGTGCTCACATACAACGGAGATAGATTCGACTTCGTATACCTGTATAGTAGGTCCCTCAAGCTGGGCGTTCCAAGGCACTTAATACCCATACGAATAGGCGAGGACTGGGTAAAGCTGGATTTTGCAGTACATATCGACCTCTACAAGTTCTTTGCCAATAGAGCAATCAAGAACTATGCTTTTGGTGGCAAATACCAGGAAGATAGGCTGGACGCGGTTGCTTCAGCGCTCCTCGGAGTTTCGAAAATAGGATTTGAAGAGGCCGTGAGCGAAATCTCAGCCGCGCTACTAGCAGCTTACAACCTCAGAGATGCCGAGATAACGCTGTCCCTGACCACATTTGGCGATGAGCTCGTCTGGAGACTAATGATTCTGCTGGCTAGAATTTCTAAAACGAGCCTTGAAGAAGTCTGCAGGAAGCATATTTCTGCGTGGATCCGGAACATGCTTTCCTGGGAGCACAGGCGCCTCAATTACTTGATTAGAAATAAGGAGGACATCATAAGGCGCGTTAAGTCGACAACGAGAGCAGCAATCGAGGGCAAGAAGTACGCAGGCGCCATAGTCATTGAACCCCCCTACGGCGTATTCTTCGACGTAGTTGTGCTCGACATCGCGTCTCTATATCCAAGTATTATAAAGAACTTCAATCTCAGCTACGAGACTGTAGACATGGACTGGTGCAGTAAGCGCTACTCAATAACAGACGAGACGGGCAGGGAGCTGCACTACGTGTGCCTTGACATACCTGGTGTGACGGCTCAGCTCGTTGGAGTACTTAGGGACTTCAGAGTAGGCGTCTATAAAAAGAGGGCTAAGGAGAAGGCGCTGGATTCGAGTACTAGAGCCTGGTACGACGTGGTTCAGAGAGCTATTAAAGTATTCATTAACGCAAGCTACGGTGTGTTCGGCAATGAGAACTTCTTCCTGTACTCGCCGGCAGTTGCGGAGAGCGTCACTGCACTTGGAAGAAAGTTCTTAACGCTGATAATACTAAAGGCAGCTGAAATGGGTGTTAAGACCCTCTACGGCGATACAGACTCCATTTTTGTCTGGGCTTCGACACCTAAGCAACTAGAGCTTTTGCAGAAGTGGACGCAGCAAGTTCTTGGACTAGACATAGAGCTAGATAAAGAGCTGGCCTTCGTCATTTTCACAGGGTTGAAGAAGAACTACCTTGGAGTGAGCAAGAACAAGGAAGTAGAAATCAAGGGGCTAGTAGCAAAGAAGAGAAATGCGCCTGAGCTCGTCAAAGCCTTCTTTGACAAAATTATTGAGAGGCTTAAAAGCGTCGAGTCGCCCGAGGACTTCGTCAACTTTATAGAGTGGGTCGAGAAAGCTGTAAGAGAGTACTACCACGGCTTAAAACAAAAAGAAGTCACGCTAGATCAGTTGGCAATAAAAACTGCTCTTACTAAAAACCCCTTAGCATACACGAAAAGCAAGCCGCCACACGTGAAGGCTGCGCTACAACTACAGCAATATGGGTTTAGCGTGCAAGAAGGCGACATCATCCTATTTGTTAAGATCAAGGGAGGTGATGGCTGTAAAGCCGTGCAACTAGCGCATCAGTACGAGGTGGATCCAGACAAGTACATTGACGCCTTGAGATCAGGGCTTGAGCAGTTCCTGCAAGCACTGGGAATAAAGTGGGAGAACATAATTTCGGCTGAGCCCAGAAGGCACTTACTTGGAAGCTACTTAAAAGCCTCTCTTAAGAGCCACGCTACTAACTAGAGAACTAGAGAAATAGTATATAAAAGCGGTTTGTGTCAAATTAACACTAGTACGCGCTCCGCGCCTTAGGTGAATACCTGGTGCCAAAGAAAAGAGAGAGCCGTGGCCGCAGAAAGGGCGATAAAGGCTACGTAGAGCGAGTACAGTGCGATCAGTGTGGTGCACTAGTTCCAGCAGACAAGGCCATATGTGTAACCAGAATGTACAGCCCAGTACCACCAGGCCTTGCAGAAGAGCTTGAAAAGAAGGGAGCCATCATAATGAGGTACCCCGTTCAGAAGTGTTACTGCATATCCTGTGCGATATTCCTCGGAATAATAAAAGTCCGCCCCGAGGAGCAAAGGAAGCCCAGGCAAGTGCATATTTAAGCTTCTCCTAGCCATTTTCAAAGCACGCTGGTGAGTCTCGTGAAAGTAGCCAAGGTAGTAATTGTAACAGCGGAACACCACCCATACCACAAGCTCTGGCTCAAGCTTGCAGAAGCCCTTAGCAAGATTCTTAATGTGCCGCTCGAAGTTAAAATAGAAGACTACGTCTACTTAGTTGAACATGGAGACAAAGACGAGTTTGGTATGAGCTGGCTTCCTCAGATACTAGCTGAGTTTGAAGACGGCACCGTGCACTGGCTCTTATCACAACTACCCCTAAACGAGGCGCTGCAGCCCGACGAGCAAAAAGCTATTAATGAAATGCTCGAGAAGCTTCGCGCCCTTGGAGTAAGCATCAGTACTCAAGCATAGCTACTTAAGCCAGGAATATCGATTCGCGAGAAACACAGCTTTAAGCTGATCAGAGTAATCCTCTTTTTGTAGCACCCCGGAGTGCGGTGTGCACTGGCATGGTTTACGTGCCCTACGTGCCAACACCGTATCCTGTAGTCAGGGCAATGCTTAAGCTGGCCGAGGCCGGGCCCGAAGACGTTGTCTACGACCTCGGCTGTGGTGATGGGAGAATACTGATCATAGCGGTCAAGGAATTTAACGTGAAGAAGGCCGTGGGCATAGAGCTGGACAAAGAGAGGTATAAGCTGGCCCTTGAAAAAGCGCGTGAAGAGGGGGTCTTAGGCAGAGTCGAGATAATACATGGAGACTTCTTCGAGGCCGACATAAGCGATGCTACTATAGTTACGCTATTCCTCCTCACTTCAGTCAACGAAATGCTCAGGCCCAAGCTCGAGAGAGAACTGAGAGATGGTGCACGCGTTGTAAGCCACGAATTTAGAATACCGGGTTGGAAGCCCGAGAAAGTAGTAAACGTGCGCGACGACAATGGACTGCTACATACTATTTACTACTACATTAAAGGCAAGCACTACTGAGTGGCCAAGACTCTGCGAGCAAATATAATGTAGCCCGTGTGCCCAATCATCCTCGTAACAGGCCTTACGGCATCTTTTTCAACCTGGTACTCGCGGAGAAGCAACTCATAAGCGTGTATGTCTGCAAATGCCTTGCTTTCCCTGAGAGCCAGCACTGTTTTCTCAACTTGATTGGTGGTTGGAACGTAGACAAGCAACGGGGCTGACGACTTTAACACTTTACTAACGCTTATTATGGCGTTCCATGGATCGGGTATGTCCAAGAAGAATGCGTCTAGGGGCTCTACATCGATCTCCTCGCGTACATCGTGCTTCTTTAGAATTACCCTATCTGAAAAGCCCGCTTTCTCAACGTTGGCGCGAGCGCACTCGAGCGCTTTTTCGGAAATGTCGAATCCGTAGAGCTTTCCCTCGCTTCCAATAATAGAAGCTATGGCGAGCGTAAGTGTGCCTGTTCCAACACCCGCTTCTCCAACTCTGCTACCTGGTCCTATGCCAGAGAGGTATATCATAAAGGCGGCGTCTTTGGGGTAAATAACCTGGGTTACTCTCAGAATTCCACGCGAGTAGTAGTCCTGCCTCAGGGGCTTAAAGATGTACGCAGGACAGCCGCTACTAGTCTTAATGAGAGAGCCGTAGGGCTTTCCGATGAGCTCGTCGTGGTATACAAACCCCTTATCCGTGCCTAAAACTCCTCCCCGCCTAAGCCTCGTTACAAATCTCCTCTTTTCATCTATGTAGATGTAGACAGGGTCGCCCTCGCGGGTAATCTCCATTCTAGGTCTCCTAAGCTCCGGTGTCAATCATCACTTTTCAGAAATACCAGCTTTCAGCATCCAAGCAGAGTCTACTGAAGTTGTCCTTAATAACTCCCCTGCCTTCTTCCACATACTAGAGTGCTCAAAGGAGCCGTGAACTTGAAAGTACTGGTTATCCCGATAAGACCCGTCTTCGCCTATAGGATCTTCATGGGAGTTAAGAAGTATGATTTGAGAAAGCTTGTTCGCGAAGTCGACATAAGGCGGGGCTGTAGAGTAGTGCTCTACGTGAGCGGCAGAGTTAAGGCGTTTATGGGCGAGTACACGGTTGGCGAGGTTATTCGAGGACCTCCTGACTACATTGCAAGTGTCTTGTCGAATAAGCCTAACACGGGCGTTGGCGAGGAAGACTTCAAGTACATTGCAGGCGCTAAAACAGCTGTTGCAATAGAAGTCGTCAATCCGCTGGTCTACAAAACCCCTCTTGAGCTGAAGCCTATTTTAAGGCTCTTTCCAGACTACCAGCCACCACTCGGTGTACAAGAGCTAGATCCCTACGAGCCAATAGTCGTGCTTGTTTTCAATAAAGCAAGGGAGCTCTCTCTGCCTAAATAAGGTGTGAGGTACTAGGACTCTTCTTCGCGCATCCAGAGCTCTCTCCTCAGGAGATCCCTAACGGCCACTCTTATAACCTCGCTCTTGTTTCTGTACTTGCCGATTTTTACTAGCTCCTCTATTCCCTCAATGTAGAGCTCTGGCATTTTCACGGTTACTAGCTTTAGCTTAGGCTTGTTGAAGACTCCCAAGTTCGACTCCCTAACCCCTATGCCACTTAGGTACTGTTTAAAAGCAGGGGGCTACTACGCGCCAATGCTCTCCGAATTGGTGGCTATCCGAGACGGAATTGCCGCTACTCAAGTAAGAGCCTTACAAGTCTATTAGCGATGTTCACCCAGTAGGAGACAACACTTAAAAAGAGCTCTCTCCGAGGTAAAACCCTGCCAATAACATAGGCTAATAGGGCGTAGACCATTGGAGCTATGTGCACACTGTAAAAGCTGTACTGTGTTCTCCCACCGAGAACCCATAAGAGCAGGTAGCCTGAGAACACTCCGAGGTAAAACAACGTCAGGAGCCCATAGCTCCTCCTTTCTCCGAGGAGCAGGAGGGGCAGAAAGAAGAGGAGGAGCAGGAGTGAGAGCAGCCATAAGGGTGCCAGCCCTTCTGCGTAGAGCACTCTTCCGCTGCTGTAAACGTAGAGTGGAAAGCTGTTAGTGCCGATGAACCACTCCCATGGGGCTGAGCTGATGGGGCACTCGGCTCCCACGCACTTAATGCTCAAGTGCCACTTGGCAGCCCCGAGGAGGGCGTACTTTAGCCAGTTCTCAAGCCCCATGTAGAGCACTATGGGGAGCGATGCCAGGAAAAGCATTAGCGTATATAAGGTGGCTGCTACTAGTGCGTAGAATGCAAGAGCCGCTACGAAGACCCTGGCCGAGCCACCTAGCGCCCTAGCACTCTTCCTCGACATTAGAACCACGACGGGAATTACCGTGAAGAGCCCCGTGGCCTTGAAAAGCCCGCCTATTAGTGCTGCTATGAAGGCTTCTCTCAACTTCCCGTTGATAGCGAAGTAGAGGGCAACCGCTGTAAACAAGGCCACGAACCCGTCTAACATGGCTATGCTGAACATCGCTTTGACAAGTGGGTCTAAGAGGAATAAGAGCGACCCCGCAAGCCCTACTAGCATGTCGCCTGACAGCCTTTCGAGCACCAAGAACACTAGTAGAGTAGTCAAGGCCCCTGCAACGACCACGGGGATTCTCCAAAGTGCTGGCTTGTCTCCAATGAGCGCCATAGAAGCCGCAGTGAGGTACTTAGCTAGTGGTGGGTGCTCCCAGTTTATATACTCGTGTATACCCTCCTTGTCTGGCATGGCCCAGCCCGGCACAACAGCTGCAATTCTATACTCCCGCGATACCTTTTCGAGGAGCTCTCTCACTCTTTCCTCGCGCCCCAGCACGTAGACTGCTGGAAGCTTCGTATACCTGGCCTCGACCTTTACACCGAGTTCTAAGCCCAGTAGTTCTATCGGGGCGTAACTCGGGGGCTTTTCGCTGAAAACCACCGTGGCACCGTAAAGCCCTACCTGCCTCGGCTCTGCGTGAAATACCTTGAGGAGAATTACGCGAGAAGCCGAGACGTACCACGTCTCGTCCGACACGTAGCCTAAGCCGCCTCGCTGGGCCTCCAGGCTTTCGAGCTCTAAGGCGTGCTCCCAGAAGTAGTAGCAGGAGACGGCCACTATGATGGCGGCTACCAATAGCTTAACTACTCGCTGCACGTCTGCGGCCCTCTGCATTCCCGCGTTAGGCACGTGCATGGCCATTCCTCACCTAGCCTTTCAGCACTAATTAATTTATAGCAAAGCTCCGGCCCCCTTCCAAGGCAAGAAGGCTCGCTGCCGAAGAACTTGTTAACAAGTGTTCTGAGAAGTGGGCTACGTGGCCTCACTACTATATAATGGAGGCTCTGTGGACTTGCTGAAACCCTTACTCCCTACTTATTGCTCGAAGTAGCTGAATTAGCGGCGAGGTATGGAGAAAGCCGCTATGGGCGTGTCGAACGCAGGACAAAAACGTAGTTGTCGAGCTCTTGTGGCCTTTCTAGCAAAGGCGTCGTTCTAGGGTTACTAGCTAATACTTACCCGCCTGGTGCTCCGTGCCGGGGCCTATCTCTCCACACAGCGTCCCAGGGCTCTTCTTCGCTAAACTTCTCTTTCACGGCTGTTTTATCGTATATGTCGAGTAGGAGTGCGTGGTGTTTCTTTTCGTCACCTGATATGGCTGCCAGCACTATCTTGAAGCAAGGCTCCTCGGAGGTCTCAAATAGCTTTTTGGCTTTCTCAATCATCTCAGCTTCTACTTGAATGCGCCTTTCGATACCCTTCTTGATGTACTCTAGCTCCTCTTCTGCGAGAAAAGCGACCTTCCTCGAGCTATTTCTGCTAGGGCCCAATACATTAACGAGCGCTTGAGCGAGTCCTGGGCTATGCCCTCGATCAGGACCTTGAGTAGGGGGGTGCCTAAACTACTCGTTACGGACTTTAGCTCCTCGGTATATCTCTTCTCTACTTCAAAATACTCTCTGAGCAGCTCAACGAGGTTTTTCCAAACAACCCCACCATGCACTACACTGCGAAATCCGAAGATAAACTGGCCTCTGCATTCACTTAAGCCGCGAACTCTTTGACTTTTAAGCCTTATGCGGCGTTTAGTGCCCTTAGAGGTGTTCTGAGTGGTTATTGAGGTAGTCCGTGTTTCGAAATCGTTTGGCAGGATCAGAGCCCTTGATTCTGTTTCATTTAAAGTCTTCAACGGGGAAGTCGTTGGCTATGTTGGATTAAATGGTGCTGGTAAAACTACGACTATAAGAATTGCTACAGGAGTCTTGCCGCCTGACTCTGGCGAGGTCTTCATAGACGGGTACTCTGTGCTCAAGGAGAAGAAAAGAGCTTCAAGGCTTGTTGGCTGGGTTCCAGAGTCTCCCATATTCGAGTCCGACTTCAAAGCTCTAGATTACTTTACATACCTTGCAGGTTACTACGGCTATTCAACAAGCGAAGCAAGGCGACTAGGCAGAGAACTCCTAGAAAAGCTTGGACTTGGCGATGCTCTTAACATGAAGATCTCTGAGTACTCTCATGGAATGAAAAAGAGGTTTGCACTGGCAGTATCGCTTATTGGAGACCCGCCGAACTTCTTGTTTGATGAGGTGCTACATGGACTAGACCCTAAGGGCATTGCTTTCTTCAGAGGGCTCGCACTAGAGTTCAAAAAGCAGAACAAGGCTGTGCTCTTTTCGTCACACATTTTAAGCGAAGTAGAAGGCATTGCAGATAGAGTGGTCTTTATACACAAGGGCAAGATAATTGGAGAGTATTCAATGGACGAAATTAAGCAGAAGGCCCAGCCAGCTGTAGAGCTCGTCTTGACTCGCGTCGACGGCAGCGTACTAAGGCTTCTCGAGAAGCACGGAGAAGTCGTTGTTGTCTCCGAGAAGAAGGTCTTGCTGAGGAGGCCTGTGAGCGATACTTCACAAATAGTAGCAGAGCTCGTGACTGCGGGTGTGGGTGTTTCTGAAGTAAAGAAGCAAGAGAGGCACTTGGAGGACTTCTTCTTCGAATTAATAAGAAAGGCAGAGGCGAGTAGTGCTTGAAGCCCGTTATCTACGACTTTAAGCGCGGCTTACTAAGGCTTTCTGTACTCACAACACTGGTACTGTTCGCGCTTGCTGGTGCTGGATTAGCCTACTTAATGGTTCAAACACTCGCCGTGTCGCGAGAAACGCCTGCTAGGCTCGTCGCAATCTCAACTCTAAATACCACTACTGGAGACTGGCACTTCGAAGGAGTAGTACTAGACATATCCAGTATGAGAGTTCTCAGTGGAGTACTCGAGTACGAAGTCGTAGTCTACAATGTAACACCACCGCAAGATAAGACAATGTTGCCCGTAACTCCAACAGAAGTGTGGAAGCACCGCGGCGTAGTG
>JBMFML010000001.1:0-236099 GCA_049970695.1 Desulfurococcaceae archaeon | reverse complement strand
GGCCGGCGCTCTACCGGGCTGAGCTACGGCGGCTTCTGCTGATATCTATTTAGCTTTTGAGGGTCTTAAAACGGCACACCTCCCGATATAGGTGGCAGAAGCTCTACGATGTCGCCATCTTCGAGTGGTGTTTCAAGCCCTTTTGATGGGCTTTTGGAATTGTGAAGTACTATTATAGCCTCACTCTTGCCTTGCATGTAACTTTCGAGCACGCTTTTCAGTGAAGGCCTCAATTCAGCGAGAAGAGCTATTAGGTCTCCGATTCTCGAACTCCTCGGCAGTTCAACTTCTTCTTCACTAATACCGGTTTTCTGGGAAAGCCACATGTAATACCTCACTTTGACTCTCAAAGCACTCATTTATTTACTACCCGGTAGCGCTTGTTACGAGCAGGGCCTCGAGGAGCCGCTTCACAGTCATGTCTGGCTTAGCTTTTTGCCTGTTCACGTGCTCTTGCCTCATTATAAAGCCTAGTCCACTCGTCGTCGTTCAAGTCGCGGTATTCTCGAACTAAGATGGCTCTCTCTTCGGGGTTTTTCATGAAGTAGTATATGGCATAGCTACAAATGGGCTTTATGAGCCAGTTATTCTCTTTAGCCAGCTTCACAGCATACTCGACGAGCCGGCGAGCCAGCCCCTTACCCCTGTGCTGTGGAGGTACATAGGTTTCAACTAAGAGCATTACACCGCCTTCAACACTGTACTTGAGATAAGCCTTGCTGCCGTCAGTTAACCTGGCGTAAATTACTTGAGAGGTGTGCTTAATCTCGACCTCATTCGAGCTCAAGCCTAAGCACCACGGCATTCAATAATGTGAATTAGTAAGGGTTATTAATTAAGCCCATGTATGTTAAAGAAGAGAAAGTGTTCAGAAGCCGCGAACTTTTAAGCTCATTGGAAATCGTGGTGTTCTACGCGTGAGAGCCCTGGCTTTAGTGCTACTGGTAGTGCTGGTACCGAGCATTACGGCACAATCAAGCCCTCCTGCAGAGCCTACTCAAGTATCTGCCACCTTAATCTATGAAGGACAGGCTACGATTTACGCTAGCGGCCGCTTCCTCGAAGAAGTTCTCGGCGATTTAGCCCTCTCATGCAGCGAGGAACTTAGAAGCATCTGGATTTCAATTAATTACGAGCTAAGGGTCTCGCAGGTCCTTTACCCCAGGCCCGGCGATGCATTTAACGTATCCCTTATAGCTGAGAGTCTGAGCGTGTTTTCGTCGAGTACATGTATTGCCGAGCTCGTGAAAAACCTCATATTGAACATAACCGAGCTGAGAGGAGCTGGAACCCCGCCTCTCTTACTAGTAATTGAAAGAGGTAAGGCCAAACTAGGACACCTAGATTGGTCGGGAGTTGTAGTTGGTATAACTCGCTATGGAGTCGACGTTGTTCAAATCAAGGACGAATATTCGCACAGTAGCATAACGCAGGGATCTGTGATTCGTAGCAAGGATCTATACTATGAGCCAATAACTCGAGTACCGTTTCATTACACCGAAGTCCTTGTGAATAGCACTGCGGCGGGGGAATACACTTACGTCGCCTACATTACTCTTAGCAGAAGGAACCTGGACTACGCGAGTACGTTTAAGAATTTGTTGAAAAGAATGGCCCTTGAAGTAGCTATCAATACCAGTACTACGGGCTCTCAATTCGACATTTACAGGACGACTCTAATTGTGATTTACGCTGAACCACCGAGTAGCAACATTTCAGTTTCGTTTAAAAACAGCAGTGACACTATACGCATCGAATTCAGCGAAAACACGCTGTGCTTCTTGGAAATAGGCCCCGTCAGGGAGGGACTCATAAACGTTTCCGTAGAGGTAAGCCAGTACGAAGTAATAGGAATTACTGGCAGAGAAGTAGTTTACTACACTCCACGCTCTGTTGAGTGCAGAGAAATCGTGATATCCTTGAAAGGCGGCTTAATCGCGTGGGAAAAAGAGGCAGAGTATCCGGAAAAATTGCCCCCACCCCTACAGATTACTGGAGGGTCGTTGAGTGACATTGCAGTCGTGCTAGCTACTCTAGTGATGATATTTGGAGCACTCTACAAGTTAACGGGGTTTATTACGAAAAAACTCATTAAGCTGTCTTTAAGTAATTCGAGTAGTAGTGCATATATTGATTAGCCTGTAATTACACCATGTTGACGACTTTATTGCGGTGTAGTCGTTGAAAGAGGCCGTACAAGCAAAGGTAGTAAAGCAAAGTGGCGACTTGGTAAGCCTAGTAAGACCCCTTAACGCAACTCTCAGTAGTCACAACTCGAAGCTAAGAATACGCACAAACCTGCCCCCACTAGCCGGTAGAAGGGTAGGCCTTGGTTTACTTGAGTTAATCGTGGAAGCTGGAAGAGTGCGCCCCGAGTGGAAATTGAAGTTCGGCGAAGTAAGCATTACGCGCGAATTCAAGCCCCAGTGCTTCATATCCTTGCCAGAGGCGAATAAAGTTCTTTACAAATTCATTTACGATGTAACGAGTATTCTAAATGCAAGGCTCGCGGAGGGTAGAGAGAGCCTAGACTTGACAGTTAAGTATGAAGGGGGAGAGCCCTTCAGGGTACTGGGAGTACTGCTTGACGCTATATACGAGGACGCCGACGCGCAAATAAAGTACTGGCACTTCACAGGAATGAGCTTAGTAAGTAGTAGTGAGAGGGTTGAGGTGGATCTCGGAGAGGTATTCGAGAGCGGCTCTAATCTGCGCTTAATAACATATGGGCGCAGCCCAGCAGAACTAAACATCCACGTGGAACCCCATCAGGAGAAAATTCCAGTATCGGCTTTAGTGCTAGACGAGCACAACATTATATTACCAGGCAACACGCAGAAAATAGGCTTTTCGTTAAGTGGCAAGCAAGCTGCTAGTACAGTAATTGCGAGTCTAACAGTTTATATATCTGAAGTCAAGAAGCCTGAACTCAGCATATGTGGAGTCGAATACGCGATTGAAGGCAGCGAGCTAAAGCTCGTGTTAAGTATCTGCAACGAGAGTGAATTCGTGCCAGATAAGCTCGTCTTGTCTATTCTCAGAAGTGGAGAGCTCCTATATACTACTCAAGAGCTCTCCAAGCCTGCACCAAAATCTAGCATTACGAGAGAAATCAAGATACCACTACAAGTACTCCGATCAAGGGGTGCTTCAGGCCAACAATTAACGATTAGGCTGATATGGTACAAGCTCGCTAGAATGTGGATAGCCGATAGAGTCGTGCGCGTTGAGCTAACATAGCTTTTCAAAGCACACTATATGTAGTGGACTCTCAGCGACTTCTTCCTCGCAAATTCTTCTATTAAAAGCCTGTGCTCCCGCCTTGTGCCCTTCTTTTCAACAACAATTTGAACAGGGCGCAACGCGCTTCTATTGTACATGTTTTCGAGCACTTCAGTACTCAGGTGGGGCAGCCCGTATTTTGGTAAAATGTGTCCAAAGCACGTGTCGCTAGTTAGTGCTAGCTCGGTGTGTTTTCTCGGGTAATGCCCACCGCCAATTCCAATAGTACTGGTGCACTCCGGCAAGTTTTCACGGCGCTCGATGAACTTTACTACGGACTCTCCAATAACAGCGTGATTTACTGTGTCAGACCACTCGTTCAAGCTACTTCCAATTTCTACGAAGACCAGGGGCTTGGAAAGGTTTGTGGGACCATGGTGAGTCGCCTCGTAGCTTACTTCATAATCTTCCCTCCTAAGCTCTTTAGCGAGCTCCCTGAGGTGCCTTAATATGACCCACCCAACTAGGGGATGCGCCACTCCGAGTTCGTGAGGTCGCCCCCCATAGAGGGCTTCGGAACCGAAGTTGCCGGTAAAGTGGACTGTGTAGCTCTTCACGCTCGCCTCGCTTGAATGCCTCGAGAGGACAACGTAGAGGTCGTAGGACTCGCCGAAGACTTCGTCGAGGAAGTCGAAGTGTATGACGTCTTCGTCAAAGCCTGCTATTATGAGCTCGTCTGCTTCGAAGCAATCACTTGAGCGTGGACACGTAGATCTCGCTGAGGCACCTAGTCTCTCGGCAACGTATTTAGCAGCACCGTGTCCTGCCGGATCTTTCTTGCTAAAAACCAGCGCCACCTTCACCATTGAACGCCTAAAGTTGGCTTTTTGTCGAGTACTATAAATGAGCGGGGCTACTTAAATGAGGCCCGACCCCAGAGCATGGCGCAGAGAAAAAGAAGCGTTTTGGAAGAGGGTCTTTGAGGATCTAGAAATAGGCTATTTTGACAGGGACTTGTTACCTCTGGTTGTGCTGGTTAACAGTGACGCCGAGCTTTACACGACAAGTAGCTGTAGTGGTAGAATAGTAGTCGTGGACTCCGAAGCGCCATGGACTCGCGAAGAAACGGGCACGGTCTATAAGTCGCATGTTCCTGTAGATCCCGGTGAGCTGAGATTCATGTACAGGTTAGATCCCCACAGAGGCTACTGGATCGTGGTAACGGGACCTATCATACATTTATCAGCACTAAATACTAAGAGAGCCCTTGAAGTGCTTAAGATAGCGAGGCATACGGGGTTTAAGCACAGCGGTATATTGCACATAAGCAAGTCAAAAGGGGTTTTTGTCGAGCTCGTAACAGGTGTGTATGTGGCCCAGCTCGTGAGGACAAAGTCGAGGGTATTAATTCCTGAGCACGAGCTCGAGTTCCTCGTTGAAATCGTAAATTCCGTTTTAATAGAGGGTAAGAAGAGGCTTCAGAGGCTCTACTTCGAGCTTCAAAAAGAGCTTCCAAGAGTTAAAGATGATTACGTCGAGACTTTACTGGAACGGTTTAGTGACACGATAAAGAAAAAGACCCCCTTTGAAGTATTCCTAGAGCTCTGCAAAGAGAAAGGCATTACTTGTCAAGCGAGCTAGCTAGGCTTTTTACGTATAACAAAAATAAAAATGTGGAAGTCGCATTGCGAGAATCGAGATAGTGTAATAGGCGGGTCCTTCATGGAGGCGCGCGGGGGGCAACTAATAGATATAGAGGCTTTCAGGAGAGTCGATTTACGAGTGGGGCTCGTAAAGTCGGCGGAAAGGGTGCCTGGTAGTAACAAGCTGATAAGACTAATAGTCGACCTCGGCGAGCTGGGTGAGAGGCAAATTATTGCTGGACTAGCTGAGTGGTACAATCCCGAGTTCTTTATTGGAAAGTACGTCATCGTAGTGGCGAACTTGAAGCCGAAAAAACTAATGGGTCTTGAAAGCCAGGGAATGATTCTGGCTACTGATACGAGTCCGCCAGTCATCGCTACTGTGGCGGGCGAGGTTAAGCCGGGTGCTAAGCTGATCTAGCGCTGATTACCGGCGCCCCTGCTCTTGCTACCAAGTACCTCCTGTACCACAGCATTTTTGCTAGTGCACGCACAGCTCTTTCCGGCGACGGATATGTTGGTAGACCGTACCTATTGAGGTACCTTATTGCTTCGTAGACGTCTTCGCCACCGATGAACGACAAAACCGTGGTCTTCTCGACGCGATTCTCGCTGTAGAACTCCACAATAGCCTTTGCCAGTTCGCGCGGGTCTAGTATGGCTGTTCTGCAGTAGAGGACTACTATGTTGTCTACTTCGGGGGATTCTACGGCTACTTTGAGCGCTTTAATGTAGTTGTCTACAACAGCCTGCCCCGTTAAATCAACTGGGTTCTTCGGGCTTCCAAACCACGGCATTGTTTGCTTAAATGCTTCAAGTAGCTGTGGGCTAGGCTCGATTAAATTAACGCCATTGAGCTCTGCAGCATCAGTAGCAAGCACTCCTGCACCCCCTCCATTGGTTATAATTACTGTTCTTTCGCCTCGAGGTAGCGGCTGCTGCGCAAATGCCCTTGCAATATCAAACATGTCCTCGACGGTCTCCGCCCTGATCACTCCTGCTTGCTTAAATGCAGCATCGTAGAGGGCGTCGCTTCCTGCGAGGCTACCCGTGTGGCTTGCAACAGCCTTCATTCCGCGGACAGACCTACCCGCTTTTATCACCACTACGGGCTTCTTTAGAGTCACCTTTGACATTCTCTCGATGAACTCCCTCCCCTTTCCCGGCTTCAAGCCCTCTAAATATATTGCTATTACTCTAGTGTTTTCGTCGTCCGCAAGCAGCTCTGATAGCTCTACTATATCTATATCGGCCATGTTGCCAACGCTGAAGAGGGCCGATAACCCTATTTCGTTCATAATAGTCCAGCCCATTAACGCTATGCCTAAAGCACCGCTCTGCGTAATGAATGCTATGTTGCCCTTGGCTATTTCAAGGGGGCCGAAAGTAGCATTAATGTTGTTAAACGTGTATGCGTATCCAAATATGTTTGGTCCTAGAATTCTAACTCCGTACTTCCTAGCAATTTCAACGACCTTGTTTTCCAATTCGACGTTTCCCACTTCTGAAAAGCCCGATGTTATTACTACCGCGACCTTGACTCCTTTTATGCCCGCGTCTTCGATGACTTCGGGTACACTGTGTGCTGGAACGGCTACTATAGCGACATCTACAACATCTGGGATGGAGGATAAGTTAGGGTAGGCCTTTAAGCCAAGTATTTCGTCAGCAGCGGGGTTAACTGGGTAAACTCTGCCCTTGTAACCATACTCGATAATGTTCTTTAGTATTGTATGCCCTATTTTCCCGGGAGTTCTACTGGCACCTACTACTGCAATACTCCTAGGCTCTAATAATGCTTTAAGCATATCTAGCCCTTGCACAGGTATGTAGACAAAGCTTTTAAAGCAGCAGTGCAGGCCCTGGAGGGGAAGATACTTAAAAGTAGCTGGATTTGATAGTTTGCGTTCTAAGTACGCTCTTTATTTCACTGATAATTTTCTCGTGGACTTCGCGGCTTAATCTTTCGTGGTTGCAACTAGTGCAATAGATTCACTGCTTCAAGAGCTTAAATAAAAAGACGTCTAGCTGGTATTGCAGAACAGCGTATGATTCGTCTTCGGTATTATACTTCAATATAGCGAAGTAGCCTAGTCTAGCAGATCCCGGCGAGAAGGCACGTCCTCGAGAGCACGGATACTTGCAGCCGCCCGTTACGACGAGTTTGGGTTTAATGATGTTGCAGACCGAGTCTACAACGTCGCTACACGGTCTACAGCATCCCCACACACAACCAGGTTTACTTGAAAACAAGATATCGACTTCCGTGCTAGGCTTGCTCGAAACACACGTTCCAACACCATAACCATAGAGCAACACACCGCCGAATTCTATAGCGCGACAGTCGAGGAGCCCCTGTACAGACTTTAAGGCGTGCGCAACAGAGGCTTCATCGAGGCTTCCTAAAACTCCCAATACTCTAATGCCACACTTGTTATACAAGCTCGTTATTATCGATGGCGAGGCCGTGTCTCCAAGCAGGATAACGGCATCTGCATTAAGCACCTTTGAAGCGAAGCAAATGGACTTCTCTAAGGTATTCGATCCCAGCAGCTCGTAAGCCAGAATAAAGCCGACTTCATGTCGCATCGAGCCACCTCAATGAACCTCTGTACTCTACTGCTCCCAGAGTTACCCTACAAGACTCCTCTAGCATGCTGCACTGAACGAGCCCATCAACTTCAAAGCTGCCTCCTTCGTAAAGCCCAGGTATGTAAACAGCCTCGTAGCTCATTAGGTAGCCAATTTCGTAAGGTATGCGACCCCTGAATTCCACCAGCCTGTAGCTCTCAATTCTACTCATAGAAGGGTAGTTTAAGGCTTCGAGGCCGCCCGAAATCCTTGCAAGCATTTTCACAATGCCCACACTTTCGTAAGCTGGCATTGTGAGAACCTCTCTGTATATGCCATCACTATATATCACCGAGTACTCCCTTCCGCGGAAGAGCCCCCTCCTCCAGTTACGGTAGTACTTGAGGACTTCGCGAGTACTCAGTCCCGTTGACTGCGCAGCCCTAAGTGCCCAGTCTTTGAGCCTTTCTTCAGTGAAGGGTCGGAAGAGCTCTCTGTTAGCTTCTATGCTTTCTACTACTTCTACGGATTCTCTAGCGCCATAAACCACTAAGTCTACGTCGCTGAGTTCAGGATTGTGTATTCCTGGTAGGAGAGATCCGGTTAAGCCTGGCACTACTCCTGAACTAAGTGACACAGCGTTGACAAGTTCTAATGCAACGCCCTCTAGGGAGTCTTTCACTTGCGAGTAGAGCTCAAGCGACCTATCTAGAGGGCGGTAAATGCGTTTTACAAGGCTCGCAGGTATACACGGCACAGCACTACCAAAAAACGGCACTATAGCGCGCCAGCTAGTCGACGCATGCACTTGCTCTGCACTATAGGTCTTCACTACTCGATTGTAATAGTAGGATCCCCTCTTCCAGGGCCGAAGCGCCGCGCTTGAAGGACAGTACTTGATGTAACCAATTATAAAGTATCGCGAGTGCCAGTTGCCAACGACGACTCCAAGGCAGCCATTTGAGGTTTCAATGTAGTAGTGGTCTAAGACCGTGTATTGACTGGTGTCCATAGCGAGCACTAATCACTCAACTGAAGGTTCTGGAACTTCCTGTAGCTGCTCCAGCACGTACCTCCTGATCTCCTCCAGGCTAGGTAGCTCGGAGACAAGCTCGCCGTTTTCAATGTACTTCTTTAGTAGTGGTTGATAGCCCTGAGGCACCTCGCCGGGCGTCTCGAGTAGCGAGATAATGTCGTTTAGACCAGGCCTCTTCCTGTATAGCTGCTTCGCACCGGGTAGCTTACCCCTCTTCGTTATAGGCCTCCACCGGCCTTCCTCGTATACTTCGACTATGTCGGCGCTTATGTCAATGCTTGGTGGCATTGCAATGCTCGTACCAACTCCGAAAGCATCTGCAATATCCCTTAGTTTCACTACTTCCTTCTCATCTATGCCTCCGCTAATCACTATTTTAACGTGCTTGTAGCCGTGAATGTCAAGAGTCCAGCGCACTTCCTCAGCTATAGCTCTCATGTCGCCCCTCCTACTACTCGGCGTGTCCAGCCGCACTCCGTAGAGCTTGTCTTTTAGCGCTTCTGCGGCCATGAGAGCTTCAACGCGCTCATCGTAAAACGTGTCGACGAGCATCACTCTGGGGACATCCGGCTCTACGACTTCATTAAATGCTTTCCAGGCCTCTACTTGGTTGCCGAAGACTATGATGAGCGCGTGGGGCATGGTGCCTTGAGGTTTTAAACCAAGGTATTTGCTGCTTGCTACGCCAGATACGGCGTCAACGCCTCCAATATAGGCAGCCCTATCAGCCATGGGAGCTATTGCCGGGTGCAATGCGCGCAATCCGAAGAACAAAACCGCCTTGTTGCCGGCGAGCTTCTTTATCCTGGCAGCCTTAGTTGCTATGCTGGAGTAGTGCCTCAATATGCCGAGCAGCGCGGTTTCGTAAACGGCGAAGTCATCGTAGTAGCCTTCAATGATCATGAGGGGCTCTCCCGCTTTGAAGAGCGTACCCTCTGGAAGCGCGTACACAGTGACAGGCTTGCCCTTAAGCAGGTAAAGCGCTTCTTCGAGCCCCGCAAAAACAGCCCAGTCGTACCCTCTTGGTAGTTTGTGAACGTGGAACTCCATTCTAACTTTCTTCCTGAGGTTCTTGGCTTTGAGCACCTTGACTGTTCTAGTGAAATACACGTCTGTTACTAGCCCGCTCAGTATGTCCTCTTCAGACGCCACGTAAAACCTCAAGGCTACTCACCAATGACGAGCACTAGTACTTCTCTCGCAGGACGCGGTCCGTCCATTTCAAGTAGGAATATGTTCTGCCACGTGCCCCTAACTAGTTTGCCATTAATAACTGGGAAGAGCCTGTCTGCACCAAAGAGTGCTGATCCTATGTGAGCGTGCGCGTTATCATCTACAGCGTTGTGCCTCCACTTGGGGCTACCCGGCTCAGTGAGCTCTTTGACCTTGCTTATTATGTCGCTGAGGAGCCCGCTTTCATTTTCATTTACAATAATGGCAGCAGTAGCGTGGGGGGCGAAGACCAGTACTAAGCCGTTCTTCACACCAGACCTCTCGATAACAGACTCCACGTGCTTCGTGATGTCAATGAGCTGGAATCTCTCGTGAGTCCTAACTCTCAGCGACTCGTAGTAGACTTTAACCACGGGCTTCACCAGTCATCTCGTGCATTAAATATTGAAGTGTGTAGGAAATTAATAATGCATGTCCAGCAAATACCACTCCTGAGCGTTTTCAGCCTGCCTATACAGGCTATTAGCCACATATTTACCCCCTACAAGAAACTATCAGCGAGGGTGGAAGCATGCCGGACGACTGGTGGTGGCGTAGGAGAAGGAGGTTCTGGGAGGAAGACATATTCGACGAGCTTGACAGGATGTTTGAAGAAATGATGCGCGACTTGAGGGACGTTCTGAGGAGGTTTTACTACGGAATATCCCCTGAGGAGCTCGAAAGGGAGATTAGAGAGCTCGAGAAGAGAGGTGTTAGGCCTTATGTCTATGGCTTTAGCATAACTATAGGTCCTGATGGAAGACCCGTTGTACGCGAATTTGGAAACATAAGGAGAACTAGGGGGAGGCCAGAGATAATTGAAGAGCGCGAGCCCCTGGTCGACGTCTTTGAGCGCGGAGACGAAGTAGTCGTAGTTGCAGAAATACCGGGTGTTGATAAAGAGAAAATAGACTTGAAAGTAACAGAGGACGGAAAGACGCTCATAATTAAGGCGTCTAATGAGGAGAGGAAGTACTACAAAGAAGTAGACCTACCAGCTAAGGTAGATCCCGAGTCTGCTAAGGCCTCGTACAAAAACGGCATTCTCGAAGTTAGGCTAAAGAAGATTGGCAAGGAGGAAGGCAAGGGCATTAAAATAAAAGTAGAGTAGAGTTGAGGTCGCGTACTTGATTATAGGCGTTGTAAGTGATAGCCACGACAACATACACCTGCTTAGGAAAGCACTAAAGAGCCTTGTAGATCATAAAGTCGAGATAGTTATTCACCTCGGCGATATAATAAGCCCGTTTTCAGTCAAGCTCATGAAAGAAGTTCTCGGTGGCGTGCCCGTAGTAGCTGTGAAGGGTAACAACGACGGGGACGTTTATCAGATAGCACAGCTCTTCTCTAAGTATAACTGGCAGTTTTACTCGGAGCCTACAATTGTGAATTTAGGCAATAGAAGGATTCTACTGCTACATGGTTATGGCTCTGCTGAGAACACGCGAAGCCTTGCATGGGCCCTACTGCAAGCACTTGACATCGACGCAGTGCTTTATGGGCATACACACCAAATAGAAGTTGAGAAACGCAATGAAAAGTTAATACTGAACCCTGGAGAAGTCTGCGGATACCTTACTGGAAAAGGCTCATATGCGCTTATTGAAACAAAGTCCATGAAGACCGAAGTGCACGTCCTCGATGCATAGCAATTATTTTTTAAACGAGTCCTAAGTGAAGAGTGAAGTAAGGCCCTCTGGGGGTGCTCGTGTACGAAAAAATTAAGAGTGCCAGCGTACCCGAGTCTGAAAGTGGACTACAGTACCACTTAATGGTTAAGCCTGGTGATGTAAGCAAGTACGTGCTGCTACCAGGAGACCCGGAGAGAGTACCACTAATAGCAAGATATTGGGACAAGTCTTGGAAAGTCGCGTCGCACAGGGAGTACGTAACTTACAGCGGCTACTATAAAGGAGTCTTCATATCTGCGACTAGCACAGGAATTGGGGCGCCGTCTACCGCCATAGCCGTTGAAGAACTCGCGAGAGTAGGCTCGGAGGTGTTCATTAGAGTCGGTACAACTGGTGCCCTGAAACGCGAGATCAAAGTAGGAGACTTGGTCATATCTACGGGCGCTGTCAGACTCGAAGGCACGAGTAGGCACTACGTGATACCAGAGTACCCTGCAGTAGCAAGCTACGATGTAGTTCTCGCACTAGTAGAGGCTGCAGAGACTCTCGGCGTCAGATATCACGTGGGCTTAACGGCTAGCAGCGACAGCTTTTACGTTGGGCAAGAAAGGCCTGGCTTCAGAGGCTATATGCCACCCCACGCTAAGGGGCTGATAGAGTATTTGAAAAACGCAAACGTCCTGAACTTCGAGATGGAAGCATCAGTAATATTCGTGTTGGCAAATATTTACGGCTTAAAGGCCGGCGCGGTCTGCGCCGCGATAGCTAATAGAGAGACGGAAGAATTTGTGCCAGGCGCGGGTGTTGAAGACGCCATTAAAGTCGCGAACGAAGCGGTAAGAATACACAGCGAGTGGAGCGAGGAAATGGCTAAGCTAGGCAAGAAGTACATAACTCCGGGAGTCATCAGGAGCGTTGCAAAGCGGTAGTAGGTATGGAAGCGAAGTATGCACACGCTTCAGTAGGTAATTTCAACATAGACGTGACTGTTTACGTAGACGAGTGGTTGGCACTAGAAGAAGGCACTTACGCCAGTGAAATCAGCATCAGGCCTGGAGGAGCAGCAACAAATTACGCCGTGGCAGTTGCTAGTTATGGCCACGTAGCTTACCTCGTGGCATCGGTGTCTAAAAATCACGTAGTATACCCCCTTCTTGAGGAAGCAAAAAGCCGCGGTGTGAAAATAGACTACGTTAACTTCGTAGACGATTACCCTGGCGTAGTGTTAGTCCTCGTGGATTCTAGCGGCGAGAGGAGAATGGTGAGATTTCAAGGAGCAAACAAACACTTAAAACCAGAGCACGTTCGAGACGAACTACTGAGCAAAGTCCACGTCGTGCACACGGCATCTATGCCACCGGGCTTCACCATGGAGGTCGCGTCAAGAGCTAAAAAGAACATGACTATCACTTCGTATGATCCAGGCCCCTTTGCAGAACAACTAGCAGAGCACACCAGAATAGCACGCTACTTAGACACACTCTTTCTCAACGAAAAAGAATACAACAAAGTAAAAAGCGCAATCGACATAAACGCGCTCTTCGAGGAAGGGCTGAGAAACCTAGTAATAAAGATGGGGTCTAAAGGCGCTGTAGTTGTAGAGCGAGGAGGCGTGTGCCACTATGGCGTAGCTCAGCCTATTAGAGGGCCCATCGATACAACAGGTGCAGGCGACGCTTTTGATGCCTTCTTCAACTCCAAGTATGTTGAGACGGGAAAAATCAGCGAGGCTCTTCTCTACGGCGTGGCAGCGGGGGCTCTTAAGGCTGGCTGCAAAGGCAGCTTCATTTGCTGGGATCCAAAAGCATTTAAATATCAGCTTGAGAAGACGACTGTTGTAAGAGGACTGTGCAAAAACTTTGGAATAACAGAGGTTCCTTAATTGAGCCACTCGACCAGTCTAAGGAGCGCGCTAGAAGTACTACTCAAGTACGAGCCTAGCAAAGACTACTCGGTAATTAAAATCAGTGAAAATAGAATTGCCTTACGAGTTATCAACGCGGATGTAGCAAGCAAGTATGGACGCTGGATTGAAGTAGAGGAGCCGAGCAAGTGCCTCTGCATAATGCTTCTAGCTTACATAGGTGATCAGACAACTGACTTACTATTAAAGTATAAGCAGGCTTTTGATAAACTCAGTAGTGCTGGCTTCAGTGCAGTTCTCTTAGTTTATGACTGCGATGTTGAAACTGCGAGATTTGTTTACTTGATTGACGCCGTGTCTAGCGTTCTCGGAGGAGAGCTTGAAGTGGTTGCAAAGGCCAGTTCTGCAATAGTTGCGTCTAAAAAATACGCAGAATTCGTTAAATCCATTAAAGCAAAGGAGCTGGCAGACACCGGTTACTACGAGTATCAACGGGCTCTACAAGAGCTATCAAGGCACTTATACGTGGCCGTGAAGCTGCTTGGATCTCCAAGCTTACTCGAGCAGCTGCTCGCTCAAATAGAAACCCCCGTAGCCAGCAAATCCCGTTACTTAGAGTCCTTCTTTGGCAAGAGCGTTCGCTACTACAGGGAAGCCGTTCCAGGAGAGTGCCCAGAATCGCTGCTCGAAGCAGTGAAAAGGGCATGGTCTACTCTGGGCACGCCGGGAAGGACATACCTGGTGTCCACACAGGTCATCGCACGCGTGACGACTCGCGTTGTACAGCCCGACTATGTGGTGGAGATTTAACCCAGCGCTCTCAAGAACACGCCTAAATCGTATACATTTTCATACACCTTCTTGGTGCCATTCCACTTCGCAAACCCCACTATTTCCCCATCTGTAGAGTCGACTACGGCGTACAGGCCTACGTGTGGAGGTATGACCTTAACTACGCTTTCAGCGAGGATGTCGTTACCGTAGAGAAAGGCTTTTACCCCTTTCTCGGCCACTATGATAGCGGCTTTAACTCCGGTTTTGTCATAAATAGACTTGACCAGCGGGATGGATGGCGCCAAAACATTCTTTACGTGGATCGCTACCCACATGCCGGAGTAGAGTATAGTCACGTTAGCGATGTCAAGCGTGTAACGGGGGTCATACGCGCTTATGATGCATATTTCGTCGAAGCATACGTACTTAAAGTAGCTAGCGTGCACGTAGTCTCTGAACTCTACGCCGTACAGAGCTCTGGTTAATTCTTCGAGCTTTTCAATGAGCTTTCTTGGCGCTTTACCCAGCCTTAACCTTATTGCTTTCTTCTCAAGAGGCATATCACATAACCAAAGAGCCCGTGTTCAAATGGCCACACTCTCAGGCACTTTTCAGTCTCGGGGTGGAACTTGAGGCTCCTATACTCGGTCAAGCCCTTGGAAAACTTCAACGGCCTTACAGGAGGTTCTATGAGCTCTAGCCCACCCTTTTTAGAGAGAACTTCGCTTACTACGTACTCGTTTTCCTCGGGTGCTATGCTACAAGTAACATATGCTAGTATGCCACCTGGCTCTACCACATCTACGAGGCTCCACAAAAGCTCAATTTCTCTTCTAACCATTATTGCAAGGTCTAAGAGGCTCGTCTTTGTTTTTCTAGTGGGGTCTACGGATATCCGCCCTTCCCCGCTGCAGGGCGCATCTAGCAGCACTCTCGCAAACTTCCTTCCGATTTTCTGGGGGAGTTTGCGGGCATCCGACCACATAACTACAACGTTATCTAGCTTGAGCCTCATGACGTGCCCTATGAGAGCCCTTAACCTATAGAGTACGAGGTCGTTAGCGTAGACAAGCCCCCCTCCTCTGAGCTTAAGTAGCTCGGCGATGTGTGTTGCCTTGCCTCCTGGCGCAGCGCAGGCATCGAGCACGTCTCCAGAGTATTCGTGCATTAACAGTATCACAGGAAGTAGGCTTGTCGCGTCTCTATGAACGTAGTAGTAGCCCTTTAAGTACTCGTGAGTAGATCCTATAGTTGGCGATTCCGGCGACTTGACAACCCAGTAGGCATTATCGCTCCACGGTATCTTATCGAGCTGAAAGCCTAGGCTTCTCAGTCTTCGCTCTAATTGCGCTGGCTCTATGAGAGTCCTGTTAACCCTAACAACGGGCTTTGGCGGGTGCTTGAATGCCTCCATGAGTTTAGTGGCGCCATCAAGGCCGAGCATGTCTATGTATCTCTGAACAATGTAGGGCAGGTAGCCGTACTCCGTTGCCAAATGCCATGCTTCTTTCGAGGGCTCAACGTAGATCTCGCGGTATATCTCGTAGAGGTCTTTAATTCTACTCATTTCCGCGACATTTCCTCTAGTAACTTCTTCATTAGCCTTGCGTTGTCGAGCATCCAGTGGTCATTGTTAAAGAATACGTAGACTCTCTCGGGGCTTAGCGAGAGTACTCTGGAGGCCACCTCGCTAAGCTCTTCTTCGCTATACTCGTGGCCGTACCAGGCACTCCTCCCGTGCATTCTCAAGTAGACTACGCCACCGGATGAGACTATCCACGTGCCAATCGGCGCATCGATAGAAACCACT
Organism: Desulfurococcaceae archaeon; assembly: GCA_049970695.1. GTDB lineage: Archaea > Thermoproteota > Thermoprotei_A > Sulfolobales > Desulfurococcaceae > UBA285. The sequence continues at coordinate 220,336 of JBMFML010000001.1, read as the reverse complement.
ACGATGCCGGCATCCTCTAGGCGCTTTGCTACGTTATTGTCGAAGCAAGATTCGTGTCTAAACTCGACGGCCATTCGTTGACCCAGTTTAGTCTTCTCGTGGAAGTCCTCTACTTTCCTGAGGCCCTCTTCTCGGCAGCTGTAATTTGGCGGTAGCTGAAATAAGTAGAAGTCGATTAGTGAATCCATTTCGCTGAAGGCTTCTTTAAATTTAAACCAGACATCAAGGGCTCTTTCACTCAGCTTGCGGAGGTGTGTTATTGACCTGTGTACTTTGATGCTCCACCTAAGCGACCCGCCCTTCCTCGCCCAAGACTTCACCTGGTTTCGAAATGGAAATCTGTAGAAGCTCGCGTTGAGCTCAACGGCATTGAGGCCGCTCTCTTCGACATACCAATCTAGCGAAGCGCCTTCGTTCCAGTCGTAGAGCCAGCCAGAAGTCCCAACAAAAATCCTCAACGAGAGCCCCCGCTTTATGCACCGAGTGAATATTACGTACTTACTTTGGTTAATTAAAGGTGAGCAGGGCAGGGGTTTGTGAAGTGAAGTTGTTTGGTACAGCTGGAATAAGGATGAAGTACCCGGAGGAGTTGAACCCTCTGCTGGCTGTTAACATAGGCAACGCCGTTGGCAGGCTAGGCCTCTCGTCTAGGGCCTACGTAGTTCATGACACGAGGACTACGAGTTACCTACTCACGTTCGCGGTATCAGCTGGGTTGATGTCGGCGGGCGTAGACGTAGTCTACGTTGGCACAGCACCCACTCCCGTAGCAGCATACGCCGCGCTCAAGAATAGGTCGCTCGGCATTAGCGTAACAGCGAGTCACAACCCACCTGAGTACAACGGCATGAAGTTCTACGATGTCGAGGGCTACGAATTTACGCGCGACATTGAAGCGCTCATCGAGGACATGGTGAGTAAAGAGCCAAGGTACGTTGCGTGGTCTGGGGTAGGTAAAGCAGGCTTGAACCCCCGAGTTGTAGAAGACTATGTGAGAGACTTAGTAGAGTTCGTTGGAGAACCCAGACAGCGCAACTCCATAGTTGCCGTAGTAGACTGCGCTAATGGGGCTTCTTACGAAGTATCTCCAAGAGTTGCAAGAATAATGGGAGCCAAGCCCATCACTGTTAACTGCAATCCAGATGGGTTCTTCCCAGTGAGGCAGCCAGAGCCGAGGAAAGACGTGCTTGAAGGAATGCTAAGTGCATACAGGTCTTTCAATCCACACATCATACTTGCACACGATGGGGACGCCGATAGGCTAGCGGTACTCGACCCCGTTGAAGGCTTCATAAAGCAGGACAGAATACTGGCATTCTTCGCTAAGAAAATACTCGAAAGAAGAAGAGGCCACGTGGTTGTAAGCATAGACACCGGCATAGCTCTCGACGACGTTGTGTATGAGCACGGCGGAACAATTGAAAGATACCCGCTCGGCAAGACCCACGAGAGAGTAAAAGAGCTAGGTAAAAGTGCAGTTGCAATGGCCGGCGAGCCTTGGAAGCTCATAGACACATCCTGGGGGCCGTGGGTTGATGGCGTGCTGCAAGTCGCATTACTAGTTAAGCACGTAGTTGAAACCGGAAAGCCTATCTCTAGAATACTCGATCGTGAGGGAATACCGGATTACCCGTGGGAAAGGAGGAGCTACCTTATAAGCCCTCCCGAAGTCCGCGAAAAAGTCTACGAAGAGGTCTCTCAGGAGCTTCTCGGGCTGCTTGGTGAACCCGTTAACGTGCTTAGCATTGATGGATATAGATACGAGTTTAAGGACAGGTCGTGGGTATTGATCAGGAAGAGCGGTACAGAGCCCAAGTTGAGGTTGTATGCCGAAGCCCCATCCAGGGAAAGACTAAAGCTCGCGGTTGACAAGACTGACGAGCTAATTAAGAGGTCTGTGAAAAAGCATGGTGGTAGAGTAGTAGAGGTTACAATTGGCTGAGCTAATCAGGGGCTTTTATTTAATAGTTATAATGAGTGGTTCGAGGCTCTATAATGTCTGTTTACAGACCACATAAAGGCGGGAAAAAAGCCATTGAAGAGGCACTCAAGGACTTAGACCCAGCTACGAGGGAGCTGGCTCGAGCAGTACTTGAAAACCTGCTAAGGGAAGAGAGGTTCGAAGAAAAGTACGCTGCATTGCTCAAGAAGCTGAGAGAAAGAGAAGGGAAGAAGGATTAAAGTAACGAGCAAGAGACTTTATAAGCTGTTCTAGTGATAAAACCCTCTACCGCCCTCGGCAGCCAAGTGGTGAGATTAGTGTCTACGCGTCTTTGCAGAGTCAAAGTCTTGAGCTTGAAGTTTCCACATCCTATTGCAGTTTTCAATAGCGTTGATGCCGAGGGCTATGGCATAGCACCTGGTAACATAGTGTCTCTGGTTTTTGGCGATAGCCACGCCTCAGCCGTTGCAATGACTTCTAGTACTATTGTCTCGCCTGGCGAGTGTGCGCTGAGCGAGGAACTAGCTCGTAGGCTGGGTGTAGCGGAGGGTGATGTAGTAGGCGTAAAGCCCATTGGCGTGGCCCCAAGCTTTAGTGCACTGAAAAAGCGCATTAGCGGGCAGAAGCTAAGCGAGAGCGAGTACTTGAGTATAATAAAAGATGTCGTGGGCGGATTATACGGAGAGGCCGAAATAGCGGCATTTCTGCTGAGCCAGCTATACTACCCACTAAGCGACGAAGAGCTATCCTACTTAATTAAGGCCATGGTAACTGTTGGAACCACTGTGAAGTTCGAAGAAACGGTCTACGACATACATAGCATAGGAGGCGTGCCTGGTAATAGCAAAGTCGCACTGCTCTCAGTACCTATTGTAGCCGCAGCAGGATTATTAATACCGAAGACTAGCAGCAGGGCCATCACAAGCCCTGCTGGAACAGCCGACACCATGGAGGTTTTAGCGAGAGTGGATCTGACAGTAGACGAAATAATAAGTGTCGTGAGAAAGGCTCGAGGAGCCCTTGTATGGGGCGGAAGACTTGGCTTAGCACCAGCAGACGACATCTTTGTTAATATTGAGAGGAAGCTTGCAATAGATCCAGAGCAGCAAATGGTAGCAAGCATTTTAGCCAAAAAACTCGCAATGGGCGTCAACAAGCTGGTCATAGACATACCAGTTGGGCAGGGTGCAAAGGTAAAGAATGTGAGTGAGGCAGAAAAGCTCGCATCAGCCTTCATAAGGCAGGGGACCCTCCTAGGAGTAACAGTCAAAGTGGCGGTAACTTATGGAGGACAGCCAATAGGCATGAGCGTGGGCCCTGCACTTGAAGCGCGTGAAGCCCTCAAAGCGCACATTGAGAGAAAGGGCAGTAGAAGCTTAATTGACAAGGCGATTTACCTAGCTGGTTTAATACTCGAAATGAGCGGCCGAGTTCAGCCTGGAGCAGGTGCAGATGCGGCAAGAGAGATATTCCTGAGTGGAAAGGCGTATGAGAAATTCAAACAAATAATCGAGGCTCAAGGCGGAGACCCTAACATAAAACCAGAGGACATACAAGTAGGCAAGTACAAGTACACTCTAGTATCCCCACTAGAAGGCGCAGTAACGCACATAGACAATACTGCAATAAACCTCATAGCCAGAGCTTGTGGAGCGCCTTTTGATAAGGGTGCTGGAATAGAGCTTCACGCGAAGGTAGGCTATAGAGTAAACAAAGGAGACCCTCTGCTCACGCTGTATAGTAACAGCGAGTCGAGACTTCACGAAGCACTAGAGCTTCTCAGAGAGACGAACCCCGTTGTAGTAGAGGGAATGTTGTTAAAAACCATCCCCTAGGGTATGCGGTAGCAAGGCATTTCATACATACATCAATGCATTTTACCTCTCGCAATCCTTAGAGTGTTCACTGGATCTAGGTGCAGGAGGTATGAGTGCTTATGATGTTGTAGTAGTCGGTGCGGGTGTTGCAGGGCTTTATGCATCGTCTCTACTTGCCTCAGCGGGCTGGAGAGTTGCCATAGTTGAGAGCAAGGAGAAGAGCAAAATAGGAGATAAGGTTTGTGGAGACGCCATTGGCGTGCACCACTTTAGAGAGCTGAACCTCGAAGTGCCGCAAAAGCTCATCGACCACAAATACGACGGGGTCAAGGTGTACAGCCCATCTAGGAAGCACAGCATTGTAGTACCAGGAGAGGGCGTGAGCATTAACAGGCTCGAATTTGGGCAATGGCTCTTGAAAAAAGCACTAGACAGCGGAGCAGAGCTCTACGATCGGCACTACGTAGTTGACGTGGTGATCGAGAACAGTGAGGTAAGGGCTATCAAGGCAGCGAGAGTCGGTGGAGGGCATTTGGAGCTGAGGGCAAGAGCCTTCGTAGACGCCTCTGGCTACAGGCCAGCGGTTAGAAGTAAATTGCCACTCGAGTGGCCCATTTCCGAGAGGCCCTACGAGACGGACTACAACCTGGCATACCGCGAAGTAGTAGAACTCGAAGAGCCCGTGCCCGAAGAGGACAGGAACTACGCCGTGATTTACATAGACGTGGAAATAGCGCCCGGCGGGTACTGGTGGCTCTTTCCAAAATCCAGCAACGGGTCTGTGGCCAATATCGGGCTAGGAGTAGTGAACAACGGCTTTTACAACCCCCGGAGAAACTACGAGACACACTTAAAGCCTGTCTTCAAGGGCAGGGTTTTGCACGCAGGTGGGGGCGTTGTTCCAACTAGAAGACCCATCCCGACACTTGTGTGGAGAAACGTGGCAACAATCGGTGATGCAGCCTACACCGTTAATCCCGTGCACGGTGGCGGCATAGGGTCGTCCATGCTCTCAGCTAATATCGTGGCAAAGCACTTAAGCCAGGCTCTCGAAGCGGGTGTCGTCACTGAAGAGTCTATGTGGGGCGCGAACCTAGAGTACATGAAAGCGTATGGAGCTAAGCAAGCGGGGCTAGACGTGCTGAGGATGTACATGCAGAAACTAAGTAACGAGGACTACGAGTGGATAATCAAGAACAAGATCGTTAATGGATCGTCGGTTTACGAAATTGGCACTAAAGGCGAGCTGGCAGACGCAGTAGTTCACGCCGTGGCAGCCCTCATACGGCTGCTTGGCAGACCCAGCCTATTAAACCAGCTTAGAGTCGTCAGGAACTACATGAAAAAAGCCCAATCACTCTACTCGGAACAATACCCCAGCAAGCCCTCTGAATTGCGCAAGTGGCTTATAACCGCGAACAGCCTCTTTGACGAGTATGTACAAATAATAGGCTACAACAGGGGAAAGGTCGTTAAATGGTAGTATGTGCCGGCATAGACCTCGCTGCCAGCGAGCACAGGCCAACGGGCATAGCTATAGTCAATGCACCAGCGCTTCCGAAGCTGGTTTTTCTGCTCATTAAGGAGGTCTACAAGGACTCCGAAATTATCTGGCTCGTGAAGTCGCATGGCGTAGAGTCCGTTGCCATAGACTCCCCACTATCTCTTCCCAGTAGCGGACAGGGCTACAGGAAAGTCGACTTGGAGATGATAAAATCGGGATTTAGAGTCCTGCCTCCTGGTTGGAATAGCATGAAGAAGCTAACATTAAGAGCTATTGGCATTACAAAGGCCTTGCAAGACATGAACATCAATGTTGTTGAGACGCACCCATTAAGTGCACTAAAATCCAGTGGGTGCCGATCACTCGAAGAATTACTTGAGGCTACAGGGGCGAGGCTTCAGAGCAGCACGCTAAGCAAGCACGAGAAAGATGCAGTTATTGCAGCACTAGTCTGCGTGTATTGTGCTTTTAAGCTATGCAAGAGCATCTGTGCCGAAGACGGCTCGATAGCGCTTTTACCGACTTTATGCCACTAAGGTTTCACATAAACCATAAACATGACATGTAGAAACGCCTGAGAAGTGTACGGCCCCTTTAAGACTTATTAAAAGGCTGCGTGTTTCGAAGCGTGGAGTTCGCTGGAAGAATTACAAGTACGGCTCTTGGTGGGAAGTAGAGGAGAGCTTTTTCGAAATTAGAAACAAGACGTAATTGAGAAGAAGCCTTGGTTTTATCTTTGAGAAAGCCCTTACAAACCAGGGTATTTTGATCTTAGCGCCGGAGGCGTATAAGTGGCCGCCACCTCCTAGTGCTAGTGCAAGATCTCTTACATTAACTTTCCTACTCCTGAAACTCAACTTCCCGTCCCTCGATACAAGGACCACTACGTCTGCCCCATACCTGCCCATGATATAAGCGGCCAGAAAGCTGTTTTCAACGAGCTCGGAGCTCATGGCAGCCACTATTTTCGTGTTTTTCACGCTCTTCTCTGCCAGCTCAAGATCGCTCGAGAGCAGCTTTAACTCTGCATCAATGTGTTCCTCTACTTTCGCGTCGAAGTCTCCTACCCAGAGGTTTCCCGAAGAAATGACCTCGACCACCTTCTTCCTCCAGGAGTCCCTGTCTTTCCTTCTCACCAACCTCACGTAGTACCCCCCTAACCAGTGATCGTACTTCCAGAGATCGCCCGCGCAAACTCCCTTAACGAGGTTGTCTACAAATGAGTAGTCAATGTTGTCTCTGAGGGGTGTAACGTGCTTGGCAACTACACCCGTAGTGCAAGTTGACGTGTCGACGTAAAGCTTCACCCCGAGGCTACTAACGTCTCTCAGCCACTCATCGTTCCATACGTGGTGGTCAAACCACGCTACTTCAATGTCGCTTTCTTTCAGCATCTCGAGGTATCTCAGCACATCGCTGTATGTAGGCGGGTTAATGCCTAGGTCTAGTATGACGACCTTTTCGTAGTAAGCCGAGGACACCTTGTCAAGTGCTTCTGCAAGCCTAAATGGCTCCGTGAAGAACAGCCTGTACTCGCTCACACCAGCTAGATACACATAGAGAGCGGCCGACGCAACACCATCGATGTCGGTGTGAGCTACAATAGCTTGCAAGATCTCATCCATGGGGTTTCAGAATCCTATCATTACGGGCTTTTATAAACCCCTTCAGTGGATGAACAGTAATGTGGGGTTGAGGGTGAGCACGGCGAAAACGGCTAAGGAAAGAATTCTAGAGTTTCTTAAGCAGTATGGCAAGCCCATAATGCCTAAAGAAATAGCTAAGCTCACTGGAATCAACTACAGCACTGTCAGAGCAAGGTTGCACGATCTCAAAAAAGAAGGGCGAGTCGAGAGAACTCCTGAAGGATGGATTGCAAAGCAGTAATGCAGATTAACAATGAGCCTTTGATCTCTCTTAAAGTCATAAAATGTTGATATTTTCTGGTCGTGATTAAGGCGGCAATCCCTAGTACGCGGAAAACCCAAAGTAACTTTAAAGCAACTCGGGAAGAGTAAAGGGGCGGCTCGAAGATTCCTAGAACGCGCTTTTTCCTTTTTTGCGTTATAAGTACGGATAGATAAAACCCTAACAGTACGATTTGGAGGGGCTTTCATGAGCTTTGAAGACCTGAGAACGAAATTCACGTGGAAAATGATAAGTGATCCACTATACGGCTATGTCTACTTCAATGTAGAAGTTGAAGAGCCCATTATAAACAGCGTGCTCTTACAGAGGCTCAGGTACATAATGCAGCTCCAGACGGCTCACTTGGTCTATCCAGGTGCTGTTCACACTAGGTTTCAGCATAGTCTCGGCGTCATGCACCTTGCTGGACTAATGGCCGAGGACGCTGTTCACAAGATAATTGCCCTGTACGGCAAGGAAGCGCTCGAGGGTCTTGATCCGCTCGTTATAATTCAGGCCGCAAGGCTTGCAGGCTTACTGCACGATGTAGGACACGCAGCCTTTGGACACGCATTTGAGTACGCAGTATTGTGGAGAGGCAAGGCTCCTGCAGAGCTTTCAAACCACGAAAAAATCGGGCGATTCTTGATAAAGCACGTTATTGGGGAATACATAGAAAAACTCGATAGAGACTTAGGTGGCCTCAAAGAGCTCTTAGAGTCTATAATGGGCGAGCCTGAACCGAAGGGGGTTTTCAAAATATTTAGATGGCTTGTGAGAGAGGGCTACTACCCAGCAGACGTCCTCGACTTCCTTAAGAGAGACAGCTACTACGCAGGAACAGCCGAATATGGGTCAATAATGCATGAGAGGCTTTACAAGAACACATACCCCCTCATAAATGGCAAAGACGCCGGCCTCGTTCTTGATAGAATAGCGCTTGGTGAGTTCAAACAGTACATGCGCGCTAAGGCCAGCATGTACCAGCACGTCTACTATCACAGTGTTTGCAGGTCTTTTGATAAAATACTATACGACATACTCGAAGAGCTTAATCACGAGCTTAATCTACTAGATAGGGTAGAGGCCATTCTCAGAGGCGACGTAAGGGGCTATCTCGAGTTGACAGACGCGTTCTTCTACACCGTAATGATGAAAAAAGCCCTCTACGAGGACACGCGTATTGGGAGGCTTTGCCGTAGGCTAATGATTGAGAGAAAGCCCGAGTGGAAGCGTGTTGGAAGAGAAGTCTCAATATCTGCTACGAAAGGTCCCGAGGCGCTCCGTGTAGTGCTAAAACTAGTGCTTGATAGCAACTACAAGAAGAGCTCTATTAATAGGATAGAGAAGGCCCTCACCGAAGACCTCAAGAAGCACGGTTTAAGCGAAGAAGATGTGTGGATAGACGTCGTCGAAATAACGCCTTTACCAAGGTCAACTATATACCCCTCGGGCGAAGAGCCTGAAACTAAACTGAGGCTGTACCTGGGCAAGAGGCTCGGCAAGAAGCTCGTGGTTAGCGAGGAGCTGGATATAGCCTCCGAGGACCTGCCACTCGAAGTTAGCTTCCGAGTCTACGTGCCGAGAACCAAGTATAGTCTCGACCTGGAGGCGCCAGTAACGCGTGCGCTAATCGATGCCGTGAGCAGTACTTTTGGAATTGATATTGCCAAATTTGGCAGCATCTTGAAGAGCGTTTACGAGGAGTACAGAGGACTAGACTACTCTCGCGTGAGAATAACAGCTTAGGGTGTGCATGTTGTCTAAGGTGTTGGTGTACTTAACGCCGAAACCAGAGGAGTACGATGTTGTTCTTTACATCTACAGCGAAGAGGGCAAGCTCCTCGAATCCAAAGAGTATAGAGGCGTCAAGCAAATCGTCATAAAGTCGCCTGAGGTACGTATTAGCAGGCAGATTTTTCACGAGCAAATAGCCTTATTTGTCGAGGCCAGCAGGCCGGAAATAGAGCTGAGGAGTGGAAGCCTCCTCTACATCATCGACAGGGGATAACCGACATGGACGCACTTACGTTTAAGGTAGAGAGGTCTAGAAGCAGGCGGGGCAAACACGTGCTTTACAGCGCGCTGTTTGTGTATGACAAGGAAGAAGGGCTGCTCCCCTATACAAAAGCTAAAGTCAGGTATTCCGAGCAGCAAACTAAAGCCACCTATTCCCGTGGAGAAGCGAAAAGCGTCGTAGTGGAGCTGGAGCGTGGGGACTACGCGATATATGCGTGGTTCGTCAAGAACTTCAAGAACAAAGTTAAGGGCTATATATCGGTTTACAACTACAAGGGCGAGCTGGTCTACAGGGCTAAGTACCTCGATGGCTACTTAGTGCGCAGCAAAGGGGACCCCATCTACGCTTGGCTCGTCAGGCTCTTCATAAGTTCTCAAAAAATACCCATAACTGGCATGAAGCTTGGTGACGAAAGTGAGCGAGCTGCTCGCACTAGCAGATAGAATGCTCAAAGCATTCAGGAAGATAGAGTGCTTCGTGTTCGAGGCGGGCGAGCTGGAGAAAGTCAGGGACTTGGTGGTTAAAGCGGGAATTGACAAGTACGTGGAGATAAGACCCGTTGACGAAAGATACCCCTACATCTTTGCAGTAGTGCCAGCTCGTAGAGGGCTAGACAGGGAGTGCGTTACGAGAGTAGAAAGCATGCTTTCGCGCGGCGAGCTCTCGCACAACGAGTACAAGAAGTACAAGACTGAGCTAATTGAGCAGTGCATTATTAGCCTCGAAGCAGAGAGAGCAAAGAAGATTGCCTCAGAACTCGAGAGCTACATTTCTAAGCTGAAGGCGGGGCAAGAGCCCAGCCACTAGCACGAAGGATACGCAGACTGCTCACTTACTGGGCACGAGTTTTGCATTTTATAAACTACGTGAACGATTTGTATGGGGGGCGGATTGACTAAGCGGTGCTTAATGATAGCGAGGTTTCAGCCACTACACTACGGCCACCTATACTCGCTAGAGTACTGCCTTTCCCTGGCCGATGAAATGGTAGTTGTCGTGGGCATGGCGAGCCAGAGCCACACCCCCGAAAACCCGTTTACGGCTGGCGAGAGAATAGAAATGATTAGGCGAGCCCTCAAGTGGAGAAACCACGATTTATCGCGTGTAATCACGGTAACACTTCCAACACTCGAGGTTAGCAGAGTCGCCGTTCACTACGTAAAACTCTACAGCCCACCTTTCCAGTTGGTAGTTACGCTCAACCCAATTATAAGACAGATATTTGTAGAAGAAGGCTATGAAGTCGTAGAACCACCGCTATACAATAGGAAAGAGTACAGAGGCTCAGAAGTGAGGAGGCTTATGGCACACGACGACCCTAGGTGGAGGGACCTAGTACCACCAGTTGTAGCGGAGTACATCGAAGAAATAAGGGGTGTTGAGAGAGTAAAAATGCTCCTTAGAGAGAGGTTACCTGGGTACTATGCAACTGCTTAGAGGGACTTTAGAGAGTGGCTTCAGGCATACCTACATTCCAGTGCGATATGTGTGGCGAGTGCTGCAGAATGTCTCCCATATCGCTGCTACCACACGAAGAAGTTGTATTGAAGAGGCTCGCCCAAATCTTGGGAGTCGATGTCGAGTTTTCACCAGGTTACAGGGTATATGAGGCAATATCTGGCGTTAACTTGGCACTTAGCTACGTCATGCACTTAACAAGTGAAAAGAAGTGCCCCTTTTTAGTAGGCAATAAGTGCAGTATACACTACATCTACAAGCCATACATATGCAGGAGCTTTCCCTACATACCAAAACACGTAAGGTACAGCATCGACGAAACCAACAAGTACATAACGGCCTCAGCTGATTATGGTGTAAGCCTTGCTTGCCACATAATTAAGAAAGACAGAGAGTGGCTTGAGAGGCTGGGAGGAAACAGCGTCGTGCTATACTACTACCTTAAAAACGAGTACATGGCTGCCAGAGAAGCCGAGAACGTGAGGGCACTATTTCTCTCGCTACTTTCAAAGCTCTGGCGAGACGGCCTAGTAGAACTGCAAGCAGCCAGGGAAAACGCTCCAGTTGCAAACCTGTACGAGCTCTTAAGACAGTTCTACCCCGACTTACCAAATGTGATAGGCATAGACAAAGTAGTTGCCAGGGTGAGAAATTGGGCGAAGAACTACTAGGCAGGCTCTACTACAAGCTCGAAATACTGAGACTACTTACAGAATATGAGAGCCTGCAACTAGATAAGCTCGTAACCGAGCTTGGAGTAAGCGAAGATGAGGTAAGAGAACTCATAAGCGACCTCTCCAGAAACTTTTTAATTAAAGTCGAGAAGGGGCGCTTAGTGTGGCTCGCAGGCGATAATCCAGCAAGGATAAGGCCCTGGGGCTGGAACTACGTGTATAAGCAACTAGTTGGCTCGACAATGCTGATTGCTAAAAAGATGGAGCCCTGGACTGCAGTAGTAGCAGAGTACCAGCTGAGGGGTTATGGGAGGCACGGCAAGAAGTGGATCAGTAATTTGGGCGGAGCGTGGATTTCGCTTAAAATGGATCTCCCAGATAAGACAGCACAAGTCTTGCCAGTAGTCTTGCCAGTTGCACTGTGCCAGCTACTCAGAGAAAAATGGGAAGTCAAAGCCGCGATTAAGTGGCCAAACGACATAGTAGTTTCAGGCAAGAAGCTTGCAGGCATGATTGTAGAAGGAGAGGCCATTGAAGGGAAAATTCTCGCAATAGTCGGCGTTGGAATGAACGTTAACAACGAGCCGCCACTCGAAGAAGCTACGAGCTTAAAAGTGCTACTAGGCAGGCTTATTCCGAGAAACAGCATTATTGCCTACTTAACCGGCATAGCGCAGAAAATCGAAAGCCTTGCTAAAAACAGCAAGAAATACCAAGCACTCTACCTCGAAATGCTGGACACTCTTGGTAGGAAAGTAAGAGCCCTGAAGGCTGATGGCACTATTGTAAAGGGTGTTGCCAGCTCCGTGACGGAAACAGGAGACCTGATTATCGAGACTGACGCGGGCAGTATAAAGCTTAGTAGTAACGAGGTGTTAAAGCTCGAGTATGAGGAGTAAGAGGCCTTGCCACTACTATTTAGCAAACAGCTTTTTAAGCCCTGTGGTAGCCGCCACGCGTAGTGCTTTAAGCGGGGTCTTTCTCAGTGGTTTTCAGAGATCCCTTTACACTCGAGCTAAGTAGGCACATTGAGTCGCAATACCCGAGATCAGCTGTTGGAGTAATATACGAGAAAATTGAAGAGGCAGCAGAACCGGAGGAGGGCCCCAGCATATACTCAGTTGACATACCAGAGCAGCTTTTGAAAGTACTTGAAAAGCGCGGAATATCCAGGCTTTACAAGTTTCAGTACGAGGCATACAAGCACATACTGGATGGCAAGAATGTGGTTATCTCGGCTGGCACGGGAACCGGGAAGACAGAGGCCTTCTTCCTCCCGCTTGCTAAGAAAATTCTGGAAGAAAAGCACGAAAACCCCGAGGTCCTCCTACTATATCCTACTAAGGCTCTAGCTAGAGACCAAGTTAAGAGGTTTAGTGAGTACATGGTTTACGGCAAGCTTAGTGCTGGAATATACGATGGAGACTCGCCAGAGCACGTGAGGAAGAGACTAGCTCTCAGCCCGCCACCAATAATTGTTACAAACCCAGATATGCTCCACGTAGGGCTGGTCTACAGCCCATACGTACAGGAGTTTGTGAAAAGAGCAGGTGTGTTTGTTTTTGACGAACTCCACGTGTACGAGGGGGTCTTGGGATCGCACATACACCACCTAGTCCACAGAGTCAAAATGGTGAGGGGCTCTAAACCTCAGTTTGTGGCGTGTTCTGCTACAATAGGCAATCCAAAAGAATTTGCTGAATCCATCTTCGAAGAGGAGTTTGTTGAAGTAAAGGGAGGACTCAGGAGAAGGGGTACAGCAGTCCACATACTGGTTAGTGCTGGTTACTTGAGTAGGTGGAGTATTGCAACGTCTATAGCCAAGTTCCTCGCAGACAGCGGCATGAGGTTCATTTTGTTCGTAGATAGTCAGCAGCTCGCCGAAATGCTTGCTAACACCTTATTGCACAGGCTCGGCGTGAACGTAATGGTGCACCGGGCCGGGCTACCACACGACTTGAGAAGAGATGTCGAGCAAAAACTACGAGATGGTGCGATAAGCGGCGTTGTTGCAACGCCGACGCTAGAGCTTGGAATAGACATAGGCTCTCTAGATGCCGTAGTAATGGCTTCTCCACCGCCTTCCTACGCTAAGTACCTGCAAAGAGCAGGCAGGGCGGGTAGGAGGCGAAAGGGATACGTCATAACAGTGCTGGGAAACGAGCCAATAGATGCCTACTATGCGAGAAATCCCGAAGCCTTCTTCAACCAAGAACTCGTCCCGAGCGTTATTGAGCCCTTAAACGAAGACGTGTCCAAGACTCACTTAGTGGCCTACTTGCTTCAAGCACGAAAGGCTAAGTTACGTGATTTGCCAAGAGAGTGGAAGCTTGTAATTGACGAACTCGCGGCGGAGGGGATTGTAAAGAGGGTAGGGCCTTACGTGGTTCCAATAGCTAGAGCAGCGCGGCGCTTCTTCTCGGAAAGAGAAAGCATTAGAAGCTTTAGTGACCAGGTGAGCATAATCGATGCAGCCTCAGATAGGGTCATTGGCACTAGAGAGCTTCCAGTAGCCGTGCTGGAACTCTACCCAGGCGCGGTGTACTTCTACGCTACAAAGCCCTACAGGGTTTTAAAGCTCGACTTAGCCGAGAAGAAAGCGTGGGTAAGGCAGCTCGAAGAGCTTGTAGAGGTCTACACAAAGCCCCTTTACAGAGTAGACGTGGCAGACTACGCAATCTACGACGAGAGAATAAGTGAGCTGGGCATTAAAGCGGCCTACGCTAAGGTCTTGCTAGAAGAGGTAGTATACGGATATGTAGTAAAGGACTTAAAGAGCGGTGAAACGCTCAGCATTAACGAGCTCGAATCGCCCGTGCTGTATAAGTACGTGACTAGGGCAGTGCTACTTAAAATGCCGGAGCACCGGGACTTCGACTTAATAAGCTCGGCTGAGGCTTACCACGCAATAGAGCATGCGCTAATATCGGCTGCTGGAATAACCTGCGGCTCTGGCATCTCAGATTTGGGTGGTATAAGCTATCCCAGTGGCGACATTGTGATATACGATGCAGCACCGGGAGGCTCTGGACTCGCCAAGCTACTATATACTAGGCTTGAAAGAACGATCAGAGTAGCATATGAAATAATGAGCAAATGCAACTGCTACGATGGATGTCCCAGGTGTATTTACAGCCCCTTCTGTGGCAACAACAACAGAGTCCTATCAAAGATAAAGGCCCTCAAAGTTCTAAACGCGCTATTTTCTAGCAGAACAATTGTAGTAGAAGAGCCCCTGACTGGGCGCTATGGAAATCCCCTAGTATAGCCCCAAAGCAGTGTCAAGGAGTACTAAGCGAGTTCGCACATCCATTGAAACAACAACCAGCATTTAAAAGCGGATCCCTATAGACCAATACTGCAACAATTTGGAAGAGCTTAGGGGTTTTTAGTGCCGTTTACGACGTACCACTTGGCTTCTGGAATTCTCATAGGGCTACTTACCAGGAAGAAAGTTCACTGGCCCACGCTCATCATGGCAACGGTTTTAGTTGACGTTGAGCCCCTTCTCGTTTTCACTACGGGGTTCGCGTATCCTCTCCACGGCTACGCACACACTTTTCTAGCATCATTGCTACTAGGCTCGCTAGTAGGTTTACTGATGCATTACCTGGATGAGCATCTGCAGCCCTTCTACAGAGCACTTTACCTGGTACAGCAGAGTGCGAGTTCTCTAAGGAGCTTCATTGCAGGCGGCATAATGGGCTGGGCGATGCACGTGCTAATGGACGCTCCTTTATATTCTGACATAAAACCACTCACGCCTCTTCAATACAATCCCTTCTCGCTGTATAGCAGCAGCGAGCTGCTGGACTTAGTTTCAATAGTATACGACGCCGTTTTGGTGGCAGGGCCCATAGCATACTTGATTTACTTTTACTCCCAATCTAGCAAGAGCCTGGGTAGCACTTTATCAAGGCTTCGATTAGGTGCCTTGGTGATTTTAGCCAGCGGCTTTATCCCATTAAGGGGCTTTACAGTTGTCGTACTGCATAATGCTCTAGTAGTCGCATTACTGGTGATACTACTGGGTCTCGTGCTAATAGCGCACTCTCTACTTGAGCTCAAGTTATTGAGCGAAATTAGACTTGTACTAGTCGCAGCACTGCTCCTCTCAGCTATCGTAGCTGTAATAGTGCTATACGAGTGGGGCTTCCTGCTCTCATGGATCCTCGTAGCGCTCGCACTACTCGCTCTAAGAGGACCTCTTGTTTGCCTCAAAATAGTAGGCAGAATTCCAGTAGTTGACGTTTTAATAGCGGGTTGGGTCTTGCTATTGATCGTAGTTGGCGCATTTCTATTGTTATTGTCGCTGATTTTAATCGTTGTTAAAGCGGCTGATTTAGCCATGTGTACTACTAGTAATGCCCCCCAGTCAACGATAGCGTGAAAACTCGCTGCACTTTTAGTAGAAGTCGAGCACCTCTCCCGCCCTAGGTTCTTATTAGGCGCGAGAGCGACCGACTCTTTTCTCAGCCAGCAAGTCATTTTATGTCGTGGGAGTGTGTGATGAATTCGGGGTGAAGCTGGTGCCAAACGAGGATCTTCGGGTACTCGTTACCGGTGGTGCTGGCTTTATTGGAAGCCACCTCGTTGACCGACTCGTAGAGGAGGGCTACAGGGTTGTTGTAGTCGACAACCTATCCTCTGGAAGGCTCGAGAACATTGAGAGGCACTTAAAAGCGGGTAGTATAGAGTTTTACAAAGTAGACCTAAAGAACCGCGAAGAATTCGAGAGCGCAGTCACCGACATTGACGCAGTCTTCCACTTAGCAGCTAATCCCGAGGTTAGAGTCAGCACTACAGATCCAGAAGTGCACTTCAAAGAAAACATTGTTGCAACCTTCAATGTTCTCGAAGTCGTGAGGCGCAGAGACATAAAGTCGCTGGTTTTTGCGTCGTCAAGCTCCGTGTATGGAGAACCCGGGGTAATACCAGTGAATGAGGAAGCCCCTATAAAGCCGGTCTCGGTTTATGGTGCCAGCAAGGCGGCGTGCGAGAACCTAGCTCACGCCTACAGCATGCTTTACGGGATAAACTCAGTTATACTTAGGTACGCGAACATCGTTGGACCCCGGTTGAGGCACGGGGTAATATACGATTTTCTGCTCAAGTTGTCGAAAAACAGGAGCGTGTTGGAAGTCCTCGGCGACGGAACCCAGGTGAGGAGCTACCTCTACATCGAGGATGCCATTGATGCGACGCTTGTGGCGTGGAGAAAGACGCCCAGAGGCTTCTCAGTATACAACGTTGGCAACGAAGACTGGATAACTGTGAACGACGTGGTGGACATAGTCCTGTCGGAACTGGGGCTTAGGGACCTAACCAGAGTTGTCTACAGGCCCGTACTTCACGGCATCGGATGGCCCGGAGACGTAAAGAAAATAGCGCTGGACATAAGCAAGTTGAAGGCCCTTGGCTGGAAGCCCAAAATGCGCTCAAGAGAGGCCGTCGCAAAAACAGTGCGATGCCTGATAAGCGAGCTTGGAATAAAGGTGTAACCCGAGCAGGCATATAGGCTCGCGAGGTGCGCAGATATTCACTTAGGGAGCCCTTATGTCCACTCGCGACATTCAGGCGCTGATTTTAGCTGGCGGCATTGGCTCGAGGTTTCACCCCTACACGGAGATAATACCCAAGCCCATGATTCCCGTCGGGAGGCTTGAAAAACCCGTAGTAGAGCTGATTGTCAGATGGCTGAAGAAAAGCGGTGTTAGAAAGTTCGTGTTTCTAGTCGACTACAAGTGGCGCTACATATACAACTACTTCGGAGACGGATCGAGGTTTGGTGTCGAAATAAAGTACTCGCTCGACGAGCCGGAGGGCTATAGGGGGACTGGTGGGGCCATTTTAAAAGCATATAGATCGCGCCTGGCTGAGGGGAGGAGCTTGATATGGTATGGCGACATCCTGGCAACAGTAGATGTCAGGGACCTAGTAGCCTATCACGAGGAGAAGGGAGCTGACTTGACTCTCGTGGTTGCGCGCAGGTACAGAGTTCCTGTAGGAGTTGTTCAGGCAAATGAAGAAGGCAGAGTAGTGCATATGCAGGAAAAGCCGGAGCTAGACATTAAGGCAACAATAGGCATAGCCGTAGCCGAGGAAAGCATATTCACCGAAGACTTGGAGAGGGCTCTCGGGAAGAACTTTGACTTCATGGGGGACATGGTCCCCTGGCTGATAGAAAGGGGGTTTAAGGTCTACGCTTACATGTATGACGGTGCCTGGTACGACGTGGGGAGCCTCGAGAGGTATAAAAAACTCGATGCTAATAGCCTAGCTGAGCTAGAAGGCGACGATCAAGAGCCAAATGCCCTGTCTCCAGCGTCACCAAGACCCGGCACTATGTAACCC
Organism: Desulfurococcaceae archaeon; assembly: GCA_049970695.1. Taxonomy (GTDB): domain Archaea; phylum Thermoproteota; class Thermoprotei_A; order Sulfolobales; family Desulfurococcaceae; genus UBA285. The sequence goes on along the minus strand of JBMFML010000001.1, from coordinate 202,659 downwards.
TTGTCATTTACTTCTGGATCTACAGCAACAGTATACATTTTTAGCGGTATGCCGAGCTCGCTACAGGCTCTTTTAATCCTCTCAATGGCAAGCGGCGTTGTTATAACTGATGCTATGTAGTACTTCTTCGCCTTTCCCCTCTCGATGAGCTCTTTAAGCACCCTTACTATTGTAGACCCCGTGGCAACCATCACGTCGCTTATTATTATGATGCTCTCACTAGATATCTTCGGGGTCTTAATGTAGGATATCTCGACTTCGAACTCCCAGTTGCGCATTCCCTTTTCTTCCACCCTCCGGGCTGCTACAACGCCTTGCTTTGCATTGTAGAATATTTTAATTAATCCCTCAGTTAGCGGTGATGCTGCTCTTAGAATGGTTATTATGATCGTATTGTCGAGGTCTTTAATTCTAATACCCCTGTACTTAGCATTGAGAGGCGTGGTAACTTCTACTTCTTCGGCTTCGTAATCTTCAATTATCTCTAGTCCGAGTATTCTGCCCAGCCTCACGAGCCCCTTTCTGAAGTCTATCTGGCTCGTATTCCTGTCTCTGAGCTGAGTTAAAATGCTTTGTGCGAACTTTCTATTGACCACTCTTAACTCGAACAAAAGCCCCGCTCTCTCAAATAGCTAGTACAGGCTTTTAACACTTAGATCTCGGTGAAAGACTGGTAATACGCCTCTCTGTCGGGAACCACTGGTGCAAAAGACTCCACGATCCTGTCGACTACCTTAGCATTAATGCCTTCCGCTGGCTTGTACTCCCTAGTAGCCGATTTAAGCGTAGAGTAACTTATGCCCGTGACTAGAGAGTAGTACTCTAAGTACCTCTCAGGTTGTTTTTCGTACTCTCTAATGGCTTCTTCGTAGGACTTCTCTACCAGTGCGCGAACCCTGCTAGTCAGGGTATTGGATACTGCGAGCGTGCAGCAAAACTCCAAGTCGAGATCTTCGTGAGACAGCACCTGCCTGAATCCTTCTTCTTCGAGAAGCACGTAGAGGGGGTGCCACGCGACCGCAAAACCGCCTCTTTTTGCAAGCTGAAAGAGCTCGTCAGAGCTGTTGAAATACACCGTTTTGCTGGCACTAACGAGGCCCTCCCTCATTACGCGGTACCTGACGTAGTCCATAGTGCTAATGAGACTCGAGTACACTACCTCGGAACCGGGCTTCTGCAGCACTTTGAATCCGCCACGTAAGCCCTTGGGCACTATTTTGTACGTCTTGAACATCGGGTAGAGGTAGAGCTGGCTGACTAGGGGTGCTAATGCGAGGTCGAGCGAGCCATTAGCGAGAAGTCTTGCAGCCTCAATACCGCTCTTCAAGACTACTATCTTTAGGCGAATGCCGCGCCTTGCTAATCGCTTGGCAAAGCCACCCAGGTACAAGTACTCGCTTGAGTAAACTAGTCCTAGTTTTAGCTCCCTCTTAGTGCTTAAGTCTGGTTCGTGTTCGGCTATGCCTGGGTGCACGTAAACTAGCTTGCTTCTGCCGATAGTAGTTCTCGAAATAAGCCCTTCTCTTTCTAGCTCGCTGAGGACTTCCGAAACCCTGCTTTTCGACGCGTTAATTGCCTTGTGGATGTAGGACTGTGGCACGTACTCGCCTTGGTGGCTCTTTAACAATTCTATGATACGCTTTCGAACGAGGCTTTTCATCAAGCCCCCTGCCTTGCCGTCAAAGCCTTTTAACCCGAACTCCCTATTATGTCACATCTGGGATCGAACACGTGTTCGATGTTCGAATGCATCAAAGGACATACCTAATTATTCAACTACTCGTGCTGGCGAGCTTTTACATAATCCCCTACGTCTTTCTCGCAAACACTAGAAGTGCTTCCTTAGCCTTGTTCTGGATTTCAGCAACGCTCTTATCCGGCTTGCTAGCACTTGCGTGGCTTAAACAACGAGAAACAAAAGCGAGGTGAGCGGTGTGAGCGTGGAATTCGCCTGCATGTTCGCGGCTTACATAGTACTCGGCACGCTCATTGCTATTTTGTCGAAAAAGTTCTTCTTGGGCACTCTAAGAGACTACTACACTACTAGTGGGCGGCTAGGCGCATTAGTGTTTGCTGGGACTTACGCGGCAACTACTTACAGCGCGTTCATGATGATAGGCTTGGTTGGTTTAACCTACAAGACTGGTATTGGCGCACTTGGATTCGAGCTGGCCTATCTCGCCGCAACGATGTTTCTGTTGTCGACTGTGGGCTATGAGATATGGAGGCTCTCGAGAGAAAGGGCGTGGATTTCGCCTTCACAAATGATAGGCGACCTCTATGGTAGCAGGGCCCTTTCGCTACTCGTATCAGTTATTTACTTGTTTGCTATGATACCGTACCTATCAGCGCAGGTTCTTGGGTTGAAGGTAATATTCAGTTATGGTGGGCTAGGCGAGGCAGAAGCGCTTCTCGCATCTTTACTGCTTATCTACGCGTGGATAGTAGTGGCTGGTGTGTGGAGCGTAGCCTTAACAGACCTCTACCAGGGCATCATAATGCTCTCGTCTGCCGTAATCTACGTAGTGTGGATCCTCCACTTCTTCATTCCAACTCGTGGCACGAGCTTAAGCGAGGTGTTCTCAGCGCTAGCTGAAAGCGGATACCTCGGTATAACAGGCTTTTGGAGACCAGGAGTTTTCATCGCTTACACACTGCCATGGATATTCTTCGCGGTAACCAACCCGCAGGTGGTCGTGAGGCTCTATTTCGCCAAAGACGACCGGAGCTTTAGGAGGGGGGCGGCGTACTTCTTCGCCTACGGCTTCGCGTACACAATAATAGTGGTTCTCGTGGGATTAACTACAGCGGGTTTAACAATGCTGGGCGTGTTGCCTAGAATTGAGCAGCACGATATGGTCACGCCATACCTGTTAGGCTTGATGCACCCGCTTGCCGGATCGCTAGTAGCCGTTTCAATAATAGCAGCAGCCGTGTCGACAGCTAACAGCATAGTACTAGCAGTCTCGGGCAGCATAATCTCTAGCATTAAGAGCGGCGAGAGGCTATGGCTTGCCAGGATCCTCGATGCCGTGCTCGTAGCGCTCGCGGGCCTCGTAGCCTTCACGCGCCCAGGCTTCATTGTTGACTTGTCCGTCTTGACGTCGGTAATACTTCTACCCCTCGCACCCGTAACGATCCTCGGCACTTATTTCTACCGCAACATTAAAAGAGCTACGAAAGTGGCAAGTAAGGTCGCACTCATAGTAGGCTCTATCATGGCAGTGGCTTTTGCGGTAAAGCTGGGTCCTCGTGGAACCCTGCTAGGCCAAGTGCTCGGCATCCCGATATCTGCGTGGATCTTAGCAACATCTACTACTATACTGTTGACCGGCTATTTCGCCGACTCGATTAGCGGTCGTTAACAATAGAACACCTAGCAATAGAATTGCGCAATCGCCAAGGACTACTCAAACAGGCTGCTAGGTGGCTGCTGAGCACTGCCGCATGCAGTAGCGTAGCATCGAAGGCCAAATTCCCGAAAAGCTTTAAAACTGATTAATCAAGCAGATTTCACGGAATGAGGTGTTGTAGTGGTCAAAGAAACAGAGACCCCAATTGGTGCCATGCCTGAAGTCACGACTCGAGCGATATATAGGCACGCGTGCCCCAACTGCGGGGGCCCTATTTCGGATTCTAGGCTGTTACTCAAAGTACCGTGTGAAGAGTGCATACCCGAGGAAGAGCTTAGACGCTACAGGGATATTTTAGATGCCGCCCGTGACAAGCTCAGGAGGATGAAAATCCTCTACTCGATGATTAGGCGCGAAGGGCGCTTGAGGGTTCTTCTAGAAGAAGAAAAAAAGTTCAGGGACTTCGAACACTTCTTCGAGAAGGCCACTAGAGGCTTTAAGATGTGGAGTGCTCAGAAGACTTGGGCCAGGAGATTACTGAGGCGCGAGTCGTTCAGTATTATTGCTCCAACAGGCATGGGCAAGACGGTCTTTTCCCTAATAGCATCCCTCTACAAAGTCGAAGAAGCCAAGTCGAAGAACAAAAAAATATACTTGGCTTTTCCAACTACACCCCTGCTGCTTCAGGCGTGGAAGAGGCTACTACAGTTTGCTGAAAATGCCGGGCTCAAAGTGTGTAGTGAAGGCTCACAGGAAGTGGGAGATTGCATTAGAGTAATATGTATCCACGGCAAACTAAGCAAGAAAGAGCGCGAAGAGCTCATTGAAAGAATAAAGAAAGGCGACTTCGACATACTACTAACAACAAGCGCGTTCCTCCACAAGCACGCCGGGGAAATGCCGCGAGGCGTTTACGAGCTCATAGTAATGGACGATGTCGACGCGGTTCTAAGGAGCGGCAAGGCTGTGAGAAGACTGCTTAACATAATTGGATTCGACGACAAAGACATAGACCTGGGCTTGGAGTTAATTAAGCTGAGAGCCAAGTTGGCGCTTGCCCGAGAGGAAGAGGCAGAAAAGCTTAGATCCAGGATCCAGGAACTGCATGAAGCCGTCAACAAGGCCAAGAAATCCATTGAAACCATTCTAATAGTTAACAGCGCTACTGGGAGACCGCGCGGCGTATACCCAAAGCTCTTTAAAGTATTCTTAGACTTCGAAGCTGGCTCGAAGCCCGAGGCCATTAGGAACGTCGTAGACTCCTACTTATACCCAGCCGGTAAGAGCGTAGAAGACGTGGCAATAGAAGTGTGTCTAAGATTAAAGGACGGAATTTTAGTCTTCGTCCCGATCGACAAGGGAGTTGAGTATGCTGAGCACTTGGCCTCGAAGCTTAGGGAACTGGGCATTGCAGCCGAGGCTTTTCACGCTAAGAAAAGCATTAAGCTAATAGAGGACTTTGCGTCGGGCAAGCTAAACGCTCTCGTTGGAGTAGCCACATACTATGGCACGATGGTTAGAGGGCTTGACCTGCCAGAAAGAGCCAAGTACGTTGTGTTCGTGGGCGTGCCTAGGCACAAGTTCAGCTCAAGGCTCGAGAACGTCTCGCCACTAGATATTTTGAGAATGCTCTTGCTGGTTAGAGAAGTACTCGAAGGAGAAAGAAAAAATGCAGTGGATGTTCTAGTAGGCAGGCTCTCAAAAAGACTCAGAACTCTAAGTCCAGGAGCCCTCCTCAAGTTGAGGGACCTGTTTAGCCAAGTCGTAGCAACGGGATTGAAGGGCGATGAGCCACCTGTTCTCGTAGACCTTTACCGCGCATACGAATTACTGAGAGAAGCGCTCAAAGAACCAGAGGTTTGGGACAAGCTGAGCGGTATTGGCGAAGTCGCAATAGTCAGGGAAGGCGAAGAAATGTACATCTTAATTCCTGACGTCGCGACTTACATACAGGCAAGCGGCAGGTGTTCGAGACTATATCCAGGTGGAATCACCAAGGGACTCGCAGTCGTGGTTGTAGATGACGAGAGATTGTTCAGAGGCCTTGCAAGGAGGATGAGGTGGATTTTCGAGGGCTTTAAATTCGTTGACTTCAGCGGGCTTAACCTAGACGAGCTCGTAAAGGAGATAGAGAGTGAAAGAGCCGAAGTCGCGAGAATCATTAGAGGTGAGGTCAAGCCTGAGAAGCAGCTTGAGTTAGTCAAGACAGCAATGTTAATTGTGGAATCTCCTAACAAAGCTAAGACCATAGCAAACTTCTTCGGCAAGCCGAGCATAAGGGTCTTTGGCGAGGGGCTGCAAGCATATGAGGTTACTGTTGGAAACTATGTGCTAACTATAGTAGCTAGTGGCGGGCATGTGTACGATCTTGTCGTGGATCCTAGGCCGCCAGAAGCAGAAAAGCACGGGCACCTGTACGGGGTAATTGCTATTGGCGAGGGGTCTTCTAGAAGGTTCATACCAATATACACAGACATAAAGAAGTGCCCGGCTGGGCACCAGTTTACCGACGAGACCGATAAATGCCCCAAGTGCGAGTTGCCTGCGCAGAGAAAGCAGAAAATAATTGAGGTCTTGAGAAAGCTGGCAAGCGAGGTCGACGAAGTCCTCATAGGTACAGACCCGGATGCCGAGGGAGAGAAAATTGCGTGGGACCTGAGAGTCCTCCTGGAGCCGTATGCTAATGAAGTCCGGAGAGTGGAATTCCACGAAGTCACGAGAAGAGCCCTGCTCGAAGCACTCGCTAATCCAAGAGACTTCAATGTCAGGCTTGTGGAGGCTCAAATTGTAAGGCGCGTTGAAGACAGGTGGCTTGGCTTCTCTCTATCAGAACTCGTGCAGAAATATGCGTGGCTAAAGTACTGCATGAACTACTTGTATAAGAAGCGCGAAGTGCTGGGTGAGTCGATAAATGTGAAAGAAGTTTGCTGCAATCCTAACAGAAACCTTAGTGCGGGTAGAGTACAGACCCCTGTCCTGGGCTTTATTGTAAAAGAATTTGAAAAGAGCAAGAAGCCAGAGTACTCTAAGTACATCGTGAACGTCGTTGTCGAAGGTGGCAGGAGGCTAACTGTCACACTCAACTTTGAAGATGCGCTGAAAGCAGGAATGATCGACTTAAAAGGAAGGGTCAAGGACTACCCGCCTGTAGAGATAAAAGTAGTTGAAGAGCGCGAGGAGGTAGTAAATCCGCCGCCGCCATTTACAACAGACATGCTACTTGAAGAAGCGTCGCGACTACTAGGCTTCTCAGCAATGAAGACTATGGATATAGCCCAAGACCTCTTCGAGACAGGTCTAATAACGTATCACAGAACGGACAGCACAAGAGTAAGCGACGTAGGCATTGACGTGGCGAGGCAGTACCTCGAAGATAGGTATGGACCAAATTACACTGATGTATTTAAGCCGAGAACGTGGGGCGTCGGCGGCGCACACGAGGCAATAAGACCCACAAGGCCTGTAGACGCCGACAGGCTCTCAGAGCTCATGCACGAAGGCGCAATAGTGGTCGTGGGTAGAATAACTAGAGATCACCTAAGGCTGTACGACCTCATCTTTAGGAGGTTTATTGCGAGTCAGATGAAGCCGGCCACTGTCAAGAAGCAGAAGCTCCACGTTAGGATAGGAAGCTTAGAGCACCCGCTTGAAGTGGAGGTCGTAACTGACATAGTTGATAAGGGATATCTCGAGATCTACGAGAACATCGAAGTTCAGTGCGAGAGCCTAGGCAAGCCGGGGACCACGCTTTCAGGCTATATAGAAGAAGGTGTTAAAGTGCTAAAGCACCCACTTCCGCGGTACCACGATGTTGTTAGATGGATGAAGGAAAACGGCATTGGAAGACCGAGTACCTACGCCAAGATAATCCAGACCATTGTAGACAGGAAGTACGTGAGGACTTCAAAGAAAGGCAAGGCGCTGGTAGCCATGGAGCGGGGGATACAAGTGTACAATTTCTTGAGCGAGTTCTTTGGTGATATCGTAGGCGTCGAAGTAACGCGCAAGCTCGAGGAAAACATGGACAGGATAGAAAGAGGCGAACTAGACTACCAAGAGCTCTTAAACCAGCTATACAACGAAGTTGAAGCGAGAATACTGAGCGAGGACAGGCAGAAGGCAATTGAAAAGAGCCTAGAGAACGAGCTCAAAGCATGTGATCGTGATGTCCAGTAGTTCAATTAAGGTAATTACCTTACAGGAAGACGTAAGTGGCTACAGGCTGGGGGTAGCAAACCCGTTCACAGAAGAAAGCTCTGTTCGTGAAAGCGTAAAGCACGTTAAGGTACTGATAGACTACGCAAGCCAGATAGGAGTCAAGACGATAGTGCTCCCTTTTAACACCCTGCATAAGCTCTCCGAAAATACGGAGGCCGGGAATACTAGAGAGGTCTTCTTTCACTCGAAAAACCCGCTTGTAAAAGCCTTCGCGGGGCTCGCGAAGCTCAAGCACATTAACATAGTACTACTTGGTGTTCTAGAGAGGCGTGGAGGCAAAATCTACTACTCAAATATGTTAATTAATGACAGCGGGCACGGCACATTCTTCGGGAGGAAGATCTTAGTTTCTCAGCGAGAAGCGCTACTAGGCATAAACCAGGGGTTCGGCGTGGAAGTAGTCAGCGAAGGTAATCTTAGATTCGCAGCTCTGCTCGGAGAAGACGCTTTAATGCCCGAACTCGCGAGGCTCGCGGCTACCTTGGGCGCGCAGTTACTTCTAGTAGCTCCTATGGGTTGCGTTTCTCACCGTAATTTAGAAAAACTCGTCAGCTCTCTCAGCTTTTTTGCAGGCTTAATAACAATAGGAGTGAATTGCGAAAGCCCCCTATCTAGCGAGCACGAGGCATCGGGCTGCAGCATAGCAGTTGCAATGCCTGACCTGGGCACTACGTACTCGGACAGCGGTCTTCGTAACTTCATTTTAACACTACCTTACAAAGTCATCTACATGCACTCAAAAGGCGTGGCTGATGAGCAACTAATTAGAATTGCAAAAATTTACGCATCGTACTTAAGGCGCAGACGCGGTATAAGTAGGTTGAAGTTGGCTTGAATGGGGTGTGCAGGATTGCTCGAAGAAAAACTTCCGACGGTTATACCAATAAAAACTGCGACATTTGGGGACCTGGTGAGATTAGCGGTATCAACAAGCATACCACATCAACTACTTGCATACCTCGTGAAATTCAAGTACAAAAATAAAGTAGTAGTCGGGTTACTCGGCATATTCAGGGACTACTACAAGTACTATGGTGTCCCCTTGTTCTACTACTATACATTTGAAGAAGGAGACAAGGCAATAGAAGAAGCGAACTACGTCATAGTGTATACTGGAGAGGAAAAGTACGAACTGTCTCGGCAGCCAAAGCCTGGCTCATCCATACCTATAATAACGCTAGCTGAAAAACCAGTCTTTATACCAGACGACATATGAGAACCGGGTATCGGGCTCGGCAGCCTTGAAGAGCGATTTTTAGCATCAGATTGGGGGCAACTACCTAGGCCTCACAATAATCCTCGTACCAAGAACTTGCCAGTACTCTACTTCGATTCCGACAGAAAGCTTGTCTTTAATCGTTTCGTCAACAGTGTCCTTTGGTACTTCGAATACTTCAAAAGTCTCTAGATCCATTACCTGGAACCTATCGCCGAGATCCGAAATTATCTGGCCTACGCGCTTTTCAACTATGGGGACTTCTACTTGGGCATCTACCGGGGCTACAAGCACTTTTTTGCTCTTAGTCAAGAGGCTTACTGCTGTTATTGTGGCTTTTGCGCTACCGTGCTTTCCAGTCTTAGCCTTGCTTATGTCTATTATTCTGCAAGGCTCGCCGTCAATTATGACATAGCCGCCGATCTTCAAGTTTCCTACTGTTTCGTAAGTCTTGCTCAAAATGCACCACCACCCTTCTAACTAGTTCCATTGCTCTTAAATAGTTTGGTCCTAGTCGATGGGCTGCGATACTACACGCTTTACAACGTACGTATTATAGTCCACTAAGACCCTGATGTAGCCGCTCAAGTAGTCGTCAACGTCACGGTCCCCAGTGTCTACTAGCAAATACTCGAGCTCCTCGATTTTGCTCCTCGTCGCAATTACCAATATGTTGTCGCGCCCTACGAGCCTAATTATCCGCGGAGATATCTGCTGATTGCCCCTTCCAAAGATAAATCCTTGCTTGCCTATGGGCGTAACTACTATTTTCGCTTTTTTGTACTTCTCGAGGACTTCTAGGAGGCTCTTTTCCCACGCGTCTTTAACTAGCAGTTGCCCATTCAATATAACGTCGACACCAAGTAGCGTGCACGGCAGGTTAAGTAGGTTGCATATAGCCTTGACAGTCGTGCCGGGCCCAAGAATGTACGGCACCCCCGGCTCCATGTTTTCGACGACATACTTAGCAATTGCCAGTTTAGCCCCCTCCTCGTCAGCACTTGTGTAGAGTGTTTTAGATTCTTGCAAAAGCCCCTCGTATACAGGCACAAGCATGTAGCCGTAAACCCGTATCTCGATTTTATCCCTCCTAATCGCGTCTTCGTTTGCATCAACGACTTCTCTCTCCACGAGCTTAGTCTCGCCGCGCAAGAAGCGTTCTAGAAGTTTCGCGGCCGAAAACGGGTTTACGGCGAAAACTGCACTATATACTTTCACGCCGCTCGGCACGCCGATAACGGGCACGGACTGCCCCACCGCTTCATACACGTCGCGGGCTGTTCCGTCGCCGCCGACGAAAACCAGCAAGTCCACTGCTTTAGACATCTCTTTGGCAATTCTTACAGTGTCTTCCCTGGATGTAACATTACCTATTTCACCAATAACAGCGCTAAGAAGCTCTCTCACAGCACTCCTCTTGACTATATCAGCACCCATCACACCCGGCGCAGAAACTATGCTAAAGTCTTTAATGTTAATGCTATTTAAGAACTCAAGCGCCCTATATGGTGCAACTGGCCTTGCCCCGCGCTTCAGCGCTTCAAAGTAAGCATCGCCATCAGTACCCTTAAGCCCAACGCTACCTCCCATGCCTGCAATGGGGTTGACTATAAACCCAATGACTTTGCCGCTCAACGTCTACTGCCCTATTGCAGTCCAGACAGCTTAGTAATTCTACCCGGCTCTAGCCTGTAAACTCCATGCTCCAAGAACACGACCTTATCCGACACGTCTGCTGGTAGATAGTCTTTAATTGAAATAGAACCGGCGAGCACAGCATTATTCCAGTTGAGTGCTATGTACGAGTAGTACTCTTCATGTAGTTTAGACGCAGGTTCATTAACCCAGTAGCTCACATAGAGATAGGGCCTTTCTTCATGTAGTAGCAGTAGTGCGGTATTGAGCGCGCTTCCCTTGACAACGTAGTGCTTAGCGCTCGAATAGGCCTCTACTACGCAGTCATCAACGCTCCTACCAGCATTCGTGCACGACAACACGCTATCCATTATGTAGTATCCAAGCAGTTCCGAGTCTACGCGAAGCCATGGATTGACTCCGAGCTTCTCCGCAAGAGCCTTCTTGTCCGCTCCCCCATTGTGGACAAACCACGCAATCCCCTGTTCGGAAGCCCTCATGAATGGGTGCGCGTACTCAATGCCGTACGGCTCTCTTCTCGAGGCTTTTCTCGCGTGTACTACGAAGTACAAGGTGTCGTAGCTCGAGATCCTCTTAGTATATAGCTCAAGGATGCGCTTCGAGGACTCATAGAATATGGGTTCAACGGACTTGTACCAAGCTATTGTGGGGCTCCCACCAACCAATCCGGCAGCCGCAAGACCCCAGCCATCATCGTGAGATGCCGGAGACTTTCCTGTCAGCTTAGATAAGTAGGGGTCGTGCTCGTTGCTCTTTACGAAGGCGTCAACTATGTTCTTCAGCAACTCGTAGCTTATCTCGGAAGCACTTAGTGCTAAAATCCTGCACATGCAGACCCCCCGTATAATAAGCCCCCTCGTGCTAATAAGTAATGGCGTGATGAAGAGTCCGAACGCAGATGAGTGAAGAAAAGCCAGGTTCTGACGCTCTTATATCCCTGGTAAAATTAGTCTAACCTGGGCGGGGCTCCAGGCAGGCTGATTCACATGGTCTATATAGTTGAAGTAGATGGGCTTAAGTACTATGCTTGTGGAATATGTGGACTGCTCTACGAGAGTGAAGAGCTTGCAAAGTCGTGTGAAGATTTCTGTAGAACGCACCCAGGTATGTGTAACGTTGAACTCGCCAAGAACTCCGTAGGTTACTTGGACTTGAGCAAGCAAGTGCAAAAGGTCTACTTCAAGGTAGAGCCGACGAGAAAGTGCGTGAGGCCGTACTTCAAGCTGTGCAAGGCAAGCGTGAAGATATATAGCTATTAAAAACCCGGTTTCGAGGTAACGCGAAACTGAAACTAGCTTAGTACAGCCCTTCCGCGGGAGCTTTACAAATCGTCCACGAGCATTCTCTAAGTCCCTACTACTACGAGGCATTGCCACTCTATAGTGGGCAGAGAGCTTCCTCTAGGGTTTTTTAGCGAGCATATAGCCCGCCAATAGCCCAATACTCAAGATAATACCCAAATTAGAACGGGAGTCGCAGGGCTTGTTGAGCGTAGAGCACGCCTGCTCTATACGCGCTTATAGAGGCTTCTCGCGCTCTGCCTGCTAAGACTTCACTAATGGCTTTTACTACTGCGTCTTCGCTAAAAAGGTTGGTTTTGGCGTTTAAGACGCCGAGTAACACCATGTTTATGGCCCTTGGAGTACCAGCTGAGCTTAGGGCAATGCTCCTTGCTGGAACTACTATGGTGTTATGTACAATGGACCTTATCTTGGCTATCAACTCGCTCTTCGTATACTGCTTACCTGAGAGACTTGCCTGCAGAGGAGGCCTATACTCGTCGGCTAGTATAGCAAGGCCCTGTGGTGAGAGGTAGCTTAGGTTTCGGGCGGCTTCAAATAACTCTAATCCAAGTAAGTAGTCGGCCTCTCCCTCGGAAAAAAGGGGAGACAGCACTTTCTCGCCGAGTCTGATGTAGCTAACAACGCTGCCGTACCTTTGAGCCATTCCAAGAATTTCGCCCGTTCTAACGCTCATCCCCGAAATAACGGCCGCTTCGGCAATAACCCTGGCAAGCGTTAAGCCTCCCTGCCCCCCAACGGACGCCACTAGGATGTTCACTGCCTTCACTTTTTAACCACCAGTAGGCTTGATAGCTCCATACGGGCAGAAGCGAGCACAAAGACCACATCCATTGCAGTCTTCAACTATAATGTGCGCCTTGCCCGACTCCATGTATATAGCGGGGCAGCCCGTTGCGGCAATGCACGCCCTACAGCCCATGCACAGCTCTAATTCGACTGCGTATCTGTTTTTAACACCTCTTAATCTGGCTTCTAAGAGGGCACATGGATGCCTCGATATAATAACCTTAACTCCCGGCATGTCTAGGAAGTCCTCTACTACTTTGGTGAGCTCATCTAGGTTGTAGGAGTCAACTACGGCGACTCTATCTGGGCCAATGGCTTCAACGAGCTTTTCAATGTAAACAGGCTTCAGTCGCCTTCCCGTTTCGCTAGTCTCCCAAGCCGGGGTTGACTGATGACCTGTCATTGCAACTACTCCATTGTCCAGAATGAGCACCAGCAAGTCTACGCGCTTGTTTACGGCTTCTATAAGTGACTGAATGCCGCTGTGGTAAAACGTCGAGTCGCCAATTACGGCAACTACCGGCTTTTCATGCCCACTAACCTTGAGCCCCATAGCCATAGATATGCTTGCTCCCATGCTGTGTTCCGTCCAGAGCATGCCTATGGGTGGGTAAACGGCTAGCGCGTAGCAGCCAATGTCGCCAATTACTGGAACTTCGCTCAGTTTGTAGCCCTTTCTCGAAATAGCGCTTCTAAGTGCTATGAACGTAAAGCGGTGGGGGCAGCCGGGGCATAGAGGTGGAGGCCTCGGTGGTACCTCGGGCGGCTCAATTATGCGCTTCTTCGGGGCAGCGCCTAGTGCGAGGGCCACAATGCTTTTACTCAGTTCGCCCTCGAGTGGAACGTGTCCCGTGGATTTGCCCCTAACGGGCATGCTCAGCCCTGCGTCGTATAAGACGGCTTTTATGCCTTCTTCTAAGTAGGGATCTAGCTCTTCAATGACGACGACTTCTCGACACTCCTTTAGCACATTGGTGAGAAATTTCTTGGGAAGCGGGAAGAGAAGCCCGAGTTTCACGACCTTGGCTCTCAATCCATGCTCATCTAGGACTTCAGCTACGTAATTGAAGGCTGCACCTTCGGTGACTACGCAAAGGCCCCCATCTCCCATGACTCTATTGAGTCCATACTTCTCAGCCACTTCCTCCACGCGCTCTAGCTGCTTATTCAGCCATTTGTGCCTCTCAAGGTTCCACTTCATGCCTGCGCGCACAAACCGCTCAGGGTTTTTGACGAAGCTCCTGAATTTACGTGGTTTCTCAAGTTCGCCCAGCACGACATCGCCAACCGCGTGATTAACCCTGGTAGTGGTTCTCAGTATAATGGGTAAGCCGAGCTCTTCACTGAGTAGTACAGCTATTTTAACGTAGTCTTTGGCTTCTTGAGGGTTCGAGGGTGATATCATTGGGAGCTTTGCTAGCTTAGCATACCACCGGCTATCCTGCTCTGTTTGAGTAGTGTGCGGTCCTGGGTCGTCTGCTACGAGGACTACTAGCCCACCATCTACACCTGAATAAGCAGCAGAAAGAAGGGGGTCTGAAGCCACATTTAGTCCGGGGGCCTTCATGGTGACCATGGCACGGGCGCCGCCGATCGCGGCCCCTAGGGCGACTTCAAATGCGACTCTCTCGTTAACAGCCCACTCTACGTAAACGTCGAGCTGGCTGCTGTATTCTTGAAGTGTCATGATTACTTCGCTTGAAGGCGTACCAGGGTAGCCAGTAACTAGGTATATGCCCGACTCCAAAACGCCTCTGGCTATCGCTTCATTTCCCATGAGAGCCACTCTAGTCCCAGGTGGTGCGAGGATTCTGGTCACCGAAATGACCCTCGCAGTTTTCCGAGAGACAGAAACGCGCCTTAGAGTTAAAAAGAAGTATCTCCTGATACTGTCTGCCGCGAAGTATTGTCGCCCGCTAGAGCGAGCTACGCTGTTTTAGTTTCTTGCCGCTTAGTTTCTTGCTCAAGCTTCTTTAGTTCTTCTTCGATTTCTTTCTCTATTTCCTCAATTGGTTTGGGTGGAGGCGTCGTGGCAAGCGTATACCCTATCCAAGCTAGTATTCCAAAGATTCCTGCTACAGCTACCGTTAACGTGAGCTTGGCAAGCACTACCCAGAGGCTTTCGTGAAGCCACATCAGCCACGTATATACTGCTATAACTGCTATTGACACAACTACTAAAAGCCAGCCAACAAGCTGGTCTCTACTCATCTTAAATCACTTTGCAAAATGTTCCAGCGGGTAGATATGACTCCACCGAGTTAATAAGCCTTAATTAGCAGGCAAGGGGTTCAAGTAGTTTAAGTACGTGCTTTCAGAAGCGAGCAGGAAACCCGAATTAGCCAAGCTCGGCGATTATTTCAGCGTTTATTATCTTGGCCTTTCCTCCAGTAGGCTCGACTATCTGTATTCCACAGACTTTGCACCGAGCTCTATAAGTTGCGTGGCTGAAGACTATGTTTTCGGCACCGCAGTTCTTACACACGACCTTGTAGAACCGGCTTTTCGGCATAGGTATTGGTATCTTCCTCTTCTTCACTACTTAGCCACCTCGACCAACTCGGCTTTCTTGAGTCTAATGCCCTTTCGATGGAGTATGTAACCACACTTCGTGCACTTGAGCTTTAGCACTACTTTCTTTGTTGTTTTTGCAAATCTCTTTTGTTCCGGCTTTCTCTTTGAGCCGTAGCCTTTCTTCTTCCTGGCATACCTTCTCTCGCCTTCTGCCAGGCTCCTTC
This sequence comes from Desulfurococcaceae archaeon, assembly GCA_049970695.1. Classification (GTDB taxonomy): domain Archaea; phylum Thermoproteota; class Thermoprotei_A; order Sulfolobales; family Desulfurococcaceae; genus UBA285. The sequence goes on along the minus strand of JBMFML010000001.1, from coordinate 187,388 downwards.
TCTTGCCATGCTTGTATATCGTTACGCTGTGCTCTGTGTGAGTTTTGCACCTCGGGCAATACGTGACTATGACCTTTGGAAATTTGGCCATTTTGCGGATCCCTAGTGCTCTGTGCTCAAGGCTATGCCATTTCCGGGTTTTAAACCTCAACCAAATTTAAAGCTTCGTCTGCTTCAATCCAATTAGGTAAGCTGCGTAATTGGTCGTAATGTGAAGGACTAGTATAAGCAGGAGTGCTAGTGCTACGAAACCCGGATTTGAGACGAACTCGGGCACGTCTAAGCAATAGTAGAATAGGGTCGAGGAAAGAGCAAAGTCGAGCTGATCAAGGGGCACGAGAGGGTCTCCCGGTTTTATCCCAAGACGCCTCTTTATAAAGGCTCCAAGCAAGTCGCCCATGAGTGCCGCAAAGCCCGAGCCTAGTGCCATGACTAAGAACGCGCTGTCTTCAAATGCTACGGATAGAGCAATACCCGACAAGTAGGCTCCGAGTAACCCCAGTAACAAGCCCTCCCACGTCTTGTTGCTACCCAGTAATGGCTTGCCATCTATGAACAGCGCTCCGCGGTCTATTGGAGTACCACCCCTGACCAAGACGGGCATGGCATTGGCTATCATAGGTGGTAAGTAGTACTTGACAAACCAGCGCGCAAAGACATCGATGCTCATGAAACCCACTCAACACCATAGCTAGTAATTCTAAATGTCAACTGCTCAAAGAGCAACCCTTCTGGGAGCTTTAATGGCTTCAAGTACCTCTTTCCAGCATCTCCTATGAAAACCCCTATTATGGCATCAAAGTAGTAGTCGAGCACTTTTGATCCCGATATCTCGAGATCACCGGACTCCCCAGCTCTAACCTGCGCTGATGCGAAGAGCTTGCCTTTCGTCTTTTCGGCAACTTCTAGTAGTAAGCCCACGACAAAGGCGTATTTTGTCAGCGCCCCCTCGCTCATGGCTTCAAGTCTGAAAGGCGCGTTTATACTATCGACAAACACGTACTTCGGCTTTATCATCGCGGTAGCTAGTGCCACTTTAATTAGCGAGTCGAGGTCATAGGCTTCAGTAAATAAGGCGTTAGAGTACTTGTCGTGGCTTTTGGCGACCCGCTCGTAGTGTGCAGTATCTTCTGTTGTAACGTAAATACACGTGTAGCGTGAACATAAGTTGCTGGCTAGCGCAAGCAGTAGTGTCGTCTTTCCAGCTCCTGCAACACCATAAAATAGTACGGAGCTAGACGACCCAATAATCTTGTCCAGTACGGGGTTTCCCAGGTAAGACTCTTCTATAAGCACCACCAGGGACTTCTGAGCTGTTTTGCGCACTACAATTTGTTCTGTGTAGTCTGCTGCTATTAATACACACGCGGCATGGCATGTTATATAAAGTCGCTTGAACTACAGTAAACACGCAGTAAGGGGGCAGAACAGCAACAAGGCTACTCGCACCGGTGAAGAATAGGTGCAGAGAAGGCCTCTTGTCATTGCTATCTATGACCCCCAATGGTTTATAAGGGTTCTCGAGCTGCTCAAAAAGAGGCGCGTGAATTTCCACCATTACTACACTCCTAGCGAGGTACCACCAGGTAGCGTTGTCTACACGGACTACAAGCCCATTGTAGACGAGCTGGTTCATAGAAGCGACTTGCTAGTACTGTACGACGAAGAGAAGTCGTGTAGATCCCTTGAAAAAGCCATTATGTTGGTATACATGCGAGAAAAGTACAACAGCATCTCAATAGGTGTAGACCCCGGCTCTACCATAAGCTATGCCGTCGTAGGAGATGGCGACTTGCTGTTTTACGGTGAGGGCTCGCTTGAGGAACTCGATCGCGGCATAGAGTACGTCCTAAAGTGCATGTACTTTGACGAGATTTCAATAAAAGTCGGCGCGGGACACCTGTCTGGAGACATAATCGTTCACTTGAAGAGGAAGTTCAGCGCGCCACTGCAGCTAGTAGACGAGTCAGCCACTTCCCCAAGTGCTAGTAGGATAAATGAAGTAAAGTACATTTCGAAGAGGCTGGGAGGGCTTAAGTCATTTAGGCATAAAGGCGTATACTCGGCTTACAGAATAGCCCTTAGCGAAGGCGTAGAGGTGTTATAATTGGTTACGCTTAAACTCGCCGAGGGCGAGGGAGTAAAGCTCTACGGGCCTATGTCGATCACTGTCTTAAGCGGCAAGCTGGGCCTGTATGGAAAAGTCGTTAGCTCTGGGGAGAGGTTCGTAGTTCACAAAGCCAGGAACTACGTTGTCGAGGCGCTAAGCACGTGCGAGCTGGAAGTCACCATGATAGACGAGTCCCAGATCCAGCCGCTTGAACCAGAAGACCCGTACTGGGAAAAGAAGAAGGTTGTCGAAGAAATCGCGGATCGCGGCTACCAAAAGATAGTAGTGTTGGGCTGCGTAGACTGCGGCAAGACAGCGCTCGTCACAATGATTTACAACGTGCTGAAAGGAAGGGGTCACAAAGTCGCAGTAATAGATGGAGACGTGGGACAAGCAGATATAGGACCCCCGGGCTTCATAACAGCTGGTACTAGCGAAGGCGCGGTTTGCTGGATAAGTGAATTGAAGCCCATTGCAATGAGGTTCATTGGAGACATCAAGCCGCAGCACTTCATGCACACTATCGCAAAGGAGCTTTCGCGGCTCGCCGAGAAGGCCCTTGTATTAGGCTACAGCAAAGTCGTAATAGATACTGATGGGTGGGTGGGAGACGAGAGCGCCATTGCTTATAAGCATAGAATAGTGGAGGAATTGAAGCCCGATGCCATAGTTGCTATTGGCGAAGACCTTCAGAAGCTCTTCTCGAAGTATTCAAAGCTTGGCGTCGCTGTCTATACAGTGAAGCCACCCGTCCACAGAAAGACCAGGAGTAGAGAAGAGAGGAGAATGCTGAGAAGCTTCAAGTATAGAGAGTATCTTGAAAACGCGCCTCTTGTCAGAGTTAGGCTCGACGAAGTCATTGTCTATGGGCTTCCAATACTTCAAGGAATACCCGTCGAGGGGTCCAGCATAGCCAACCTCATCGAGGGCAAGGTTCTCTACGCCTCTCGAATGCCGGGCGCTCTCTACGTTTACGGCTTTGTTAAGAGCTTCAACGCCGAGGAGCTCAAGAAACTTGGATTCGAGAAAATCAAGACGTACCAGGCAGGATTTGAAAAAAGCCTCTACTGTGCAGTTGGGGCTTACGGGGAATCAGAGTACCCATGCATAATCGAGAAGCTAGACTTCGAAAAAGGAGAAGTGGTCCTAAGAACAAAGTACACAGGTAAAATAGACGTGATAAAAGTGTCGAAGATAAGGCTGACGCAAGACTACTTAGAAGAGTACATCGAGGTGTAGCTCTTTTTGAATCTCGAGGAGCTGCTCGCTTTTGCACGCAGGCTGGGCAAGGAAGTCAAGGACGTTGGTTTAGTGCCGAGAGAAAGAGCAGTAACAATGCATAGCATGCATAATAGAGATAAGGTACTATTGTTCAGGCTGGAAGACCTTAGCGACTTTGTTATCTACTCGAACTTAGTTACAAGCAGGCGCGACGTGCAAAGACTAGTAAATGCGGGCACCCTCGAAGAGTCTTACTACGCACTAGATAGAGCCATGAGTTCTCCCACTGAATTGCAGAAAGTCGCTTTTTATGAGTACTTTGAAGATACCTCTTGGCAGCTTAGTGACCTGCCTTTCTTGAAGTTTTACGGTGAAGACGGCGGCTACTACTTAACGAGCTCGATATACATAGCCTGCTACGAGTCAATATGCAACGCAAGCTATCACAGAACAATGTACTTGTCACCGCGCAAAGCAACTCTGAGAATAGTTCCCAGGCACTTGCACTACATAATTACAAAGCACTTTGAGAGAGGCAGAGACGCTCCTGTGGCACTAGTCCTTGGCGTAGACCCCTTGCAGGAGCTGGCTGCAGCCCTATCACCGCCTCTCGGTGTTTTTGAAGTAAGCGTCGGGGCTGCCCTGGGTGGGAGTAAGCAAGTCGCGGAAACCCCACTCTACAGAATACCGGTTCCCGCATCTGCCAGCGTAGTTGTCGAAGGCACGATATCGCGCAATGAAAAAGCCGTCGAGGGCCCGTTTACCGACATGCTACTGCTCTTAGATGAAGCCAGAGAGCAACCCGTCTTTAATGTTGAAGCCATTTACACCTCCAAGAGTAAGCCTCCGGTAGTTCACGCTATAGTCCCGGGTCTTTGGGAACACCAGCTACTAATGGGGTTCCCGAGAGAAGCGCAGATATACATAGAAGTAAAGAGAGTAGTTCCCTGCGCAGAGGCCGTTAGGCTTACAGAGGGCGGAGCCATGTGGCTACATGCAGTAGTAGTGGTGGGCGAGAAGTGCAGCGAAGGTGATGCCAGGCTCGCCGCGCTCGCGGCAATATCGGCCCATCCTAGCGTTAAGCACGTTCTCGTAGTAGACTCTGATATAGATCCGGACAACCCATTACTCCTGGAATGGGCTATTGCAACTAGACTAAAGGCTGGCGAGGACTTGATAGTGCTTAAAAACGTTAGAGGGAGCACGCTGGAGCCTAGGGCAAAAAATGGCATTGGAGACAAGCTCGTGCTAATAGCAATTAAGCCGCGCAAGGAGGATCCGTTGAAGTACAAGCGCGTAGCTGTGTGACGTTCATGTACTTAACACGTGAGCAGGAAAAGATGCTGAGCGGCGAGTATGGCTGGGCCGTTGCAAAGGCCATGGAGATACTCGTTAGAGTAGGCGAAGCCATGGGTGCAGACTCCCTCATTAAGGTTGTGCACGCTCACGTAGCTGGGGTTTCGTTCTCCACAATAGGCAAGCACGGATTGGAACTTATAGGAGAGTTTTATAAAGCCGGTGGCAGGGCAAGGGTTTTCACCACTATCAACCCCGGGTGTATAGACTACTCTGGTTTCTCGCGTTTAATAGACAACGCCTACGAGTCTGAACAGAGGCTAATAGACGCTGCACTCGAAGGCATGGGTTTTAGGCCCGTTCATACGTGTGTTCCATACTACTACAGGCCGCCTAGCCCAGGTGAACACCTAGCTTGGAGCGAGAGCAGCGCAGTAATAATTGCTAATTCCGTTTATGGAGCTCGAACAAACCGAGAGGGGGGACTGCTAGCACTTGCAGCATCCCTGACCGGATATACGTACAGGGCTGGCCTCCACCTCGATGAAAACAGAGTAGTAAGAGTGCTCTTGAAAATAGATCCCGGAATAAGGCCAGGATACTACGGCGCTTTAGGGCTATGGATAGGCGAAAGCATTAGAAAAGCCCCCTTGGTTACCGGAGCACCTAAGAAAGTGGATTACGTGCTCAGGAACATGCTCGCGGCAGCTGCTGCAAGCGGCAATCACGCGCTTGTAGCGCTCGAGGGGGTAACGCCTCCACGCACCTTTAAAGCCGAGATTGAAGAAAGAGTCTTCGTAGAGAAAGGAGACATTGAAAAGTACATCTTCAACCCGCCCAAGAGCACTAGCAGTGAGATTCTCGGCTACCTTGGATGTCCTCACATGCTACCTGAAGACTTGCTTTACGTAGTTAAGCTGCTTCGAAAATATGGACCAGTTAAGCGAGGCAAGCTGCTGCTTACAGTACCGCGCGAATTTACTACAAAGTATAGCGCCTTAGTCAGAGAAGCCGCGGCCTTGGGAGCGGACATCGCAGCGGGCACGTGTCCCGTAGTTTCTACTCCTCGCCGTAAATTCGACTACATAATTACCAGTAGCGGCAAGTCCTACTTCTACTTATCGAAAATTCACAGAACTCGAGTTGGCATAGCGAGTGATGAGGAGGTGGTAAAGTATGTCTGCGGAGTCTATGGTTAAAATCAAGCAGATTGTGCCGGGTATTTGCAAAGGCAAGCTTCTACTGCTAGAGAGGTACGTTAGCTTCTTTGGCGAAGTAGATCCCGAAAGTGGCTGCCTGAGAGAGGAAAACATATGCGTAAGCAACGTAGTACTAGCATTTAAAGGTACGCGGGGAAGTACCGTGGCACCTTATATTATATATGCGCTTAAGAAGAACGGAAAAAGCCCAATTTGCATGCTTGTCGAAGAAGCCGAGCCCATGTTAATAGCCGGCTGCGTAGTTGCCGAAATACCTCTTTACGCTGTTGAAGACCTCAGCAAGCTACGGGGCTTCGCAGGTTGCCATGTCAAAGTAGTTGGCGACACTCTAGAGGTGGAGTGTAGTGAGTAGAGGGGTTTTCCTGGTACTCGAAGGAATAGATGGCGCCGGTAAAACAACAATTGCAAAGATGCTAATTAGAGACCTTGAAGAAAAGGGTTGCAAGGCGCTTTACACGTACGAGCCTACAGACTCTGAAGTAGTGAAACTCATAAAGACTAGCTACTCGGGTTTGAGAGACCCTTATATAGATGCACTGACTTTCGCGCTCGACAGGCTACTACACATAAAGACCAAAGTACTGCCAGCCCTGGAACAAGGTTACGTGGTAATATCCGACAGGTACTTTTATAGTAGCGTTGCCTATCAGTCAGCAAGCGGTGCCCCCTTCGAATGGGTTCTCGAGGTTAACAAGTGGGCTCTCAAGCCTGACCTAGCTGTTTACCTAGACGTAGACCCTACTACGGCGCTCGCGAGGAAAAGAGGGGCTTCAACGAGGTTTCCGGAATTCGAGAACCAGGAGTTTCTAGTTAGGGTCAGAGAGGCTTACTTAAAGATGGTTGAAATGGGCTTACTAGTAATGGTCGACGCTAGTAGAGGCATTGACGCGGTCTATGCAGATGTCAAGCGCCTCGTATTTGAGAAGCTGAGGCCTCTACTTCCTAGTTGTAGATCTAATTAGCGACTTAAGCCTCTGCACGCGCTCAAGTACTTCAAGCCACTTTATGTACTCGGTAGGTTCTACATCAGAGTTTTTAGACAGAACTTCAATGCTTCTCAGAGCTTGCATTTCCAGTTTTTCGAGGACCTGCTCCGTGTAGGCCCTCGCGTATATTTCTCTGGCCTCTTCGTCCGTCCTAACAATGTACACGCGACCGTGCACCGGGCACACTACTTCGCCGCTTTTCAGCCTAAATAGTGGAAGGTTGCAGCCCTCAACTGGGCACGTCTCAGCTAGCATGACGGCTCCCGATTTCAACAGCTCTGCCATGATCTTCGTGGGGTCGCTTTTACTGCTCACAGGCAAACACCTTTGTCGGCCAGCCCCCAGTACCCTAAGACAGTATTACAGTTTATAGACCTCATAATTCCATATCTCTTGGGGGGTCTTAGTAGAAAGCCTTAAGCAGGTGATATCATGAGCCGCGTAATGGACAACGAAGCTAAAATCAGGAGTGCCATGTACATGCTTTTCTCTATCGTGAATGATACAGCGGTACCCAGGAATATCAGGAGAGCAGCGACAGAGGCGCTAAACTACTTAAGAGACGAGAGGGTTAGCCCAGGAGTCCGCGCTGCTAATGCTATTGGGGCACTCGAACAAGTAAGCCAGGATCCGAACATGCCTCTTAGTGCTAGAACCAAGATATGGCAAATCATAGCAATACTCGAAACAGTCAAAGACTAGCCCCTAGCGGAGGGTTTTTTCTTGGCGAGAGTGCGCGTTAGGGGTATTTACGCGACAGCTATATCGAAACTGCTAGTAAACCACGGGTTCACGCTAGTTGATGTTAGCGAGAAGATTGTAGAGAGGCTTGGCATAGAGCAAGATTTATCTCCCAGCGACGTGACGGTAAAGACTACAGAAGACCCGGACGAAGTATTAGTAGTAGGACATCCGCGCCAGTCACGAGAGGTATTTGAAGTACTCGTGAGCGAGCTAAAGTATGTCTACACTTGGAAGTCCCCCGTTGATCTTCACGGAGTATACCTCGGTATTGTTAGAGAAAAGCGCGATGAGCTGTGCATTGTTGATATTGGCGAGGCAAGTGGCACGCTCTACCCATGTAAAGAAAATGTGGGCGAGAAGCTAGTTGTTGGAGTCAAGAAGCCCCCCATTAAGCCGGGCGAGAGAGTAATGCTTACCAAGAACTTCAGAGTAGTTGGCAACTACATTGCACTCGTCCATGGAGAGCCCAGGATAACCTTCTCAGAGCATGTTCGCGACGCAAAGACCAAAGCGAGGCTCTCGGCAATAGCAGCATCAAGACTCATGGGCACCGGGCTTGGAGTGCACTTCAGAAGCAGCTCTAAATACGCGAGCGATGACGCAATACTCGGCGAAATAGACGCATTATTGAGCGAATATAAGTCGCTGGTAAACAAGGCGCGCGAAGAGAGCTCAAGCGCCCCACTCAAGCTCCGCGACGGCGAGTTCATAGCCATTCTAAGCCTAACTAGTTTAGCAAAGAAAACACTAGACGAAGTGAGGAGAAGCGTTACTCCAACTATTGAAAACCACCACTCGCTCAAGTCCATGGGCCTTAGCGACTTAGTTGACGCAGTAGAGCACGTATTGAGCAAGAGCGACCAGCTAGCCGGCACGAGAGTGTCTCTGTCGGAGTACATTGCAAAGAAGGCACTGGAAGCGGGCTCTCTGGAAATAATTCACCTAAAGCCGACTGGGGAGTCGCTGAGGCTTAAGCCGGGCGAGCTCGTAAGCGCCTCCGCGAGAAATGGAAGCATAGCCTTGGTAATTAAGAGGGTCTTTGAATCGCACGGCACGTATGATGGACTGGGCATTGAAAAGAAACCGGGAGACGTGGACTACATGGTGGTTGACACTAGTAAGCCGTATATTACGCACAACTACTACAGGAGCGGGAACTGGCTTGGAACATACGTGAACATAAACACGCCCCCAGAAGTCTCGCCAGGGCTTGTAAAATACCACGACCTGCTGGTTGACGTCGTTATTTATCCATCAGGCGAGGTCAAGGTGATCGACGTAGAAGAGCTTGAAGAGGCACTAAGCCGAGGGTACTTAACGAGAGAGCTATACGAGTACGCGATGAGCGTTCTCGAAGAGGTAAAGAAGAGCCCAAAGACGTGCGTTTATAACCCTTATACTGGTCAGTATCAATCTGGATAGGCGCGGGGGTGCCCGAGCCTGGTCAAAGGGGTCGGGCTTAGGACCCGATGGCGTAGGCCTGCGTGGGTTCAAATCCCACCCCCCGCACTCCTTAGAAGCCCGTGATGACTAGTACTGCGTGGAGAAAGCGTGCTTAACACTATACATCTCGGCGTTGCAACCCAGCTCACATACTTATTTGCTCATCCCTCCATCAAATAGTCTCTGAGCTGCGCAGTCTTGGTGTACGTCTTGCAGCCAGAAGAAAAAACAGGCATTGTGGGCTGGGGTGCCTACATACCGAGGTGGAGGCTGAAGCTATCAGAAATAGCCGAGCTGTGGGGCTTCAACCCGGAGCAGCCGGCAGAACTAGGCGTTTACGAGAAAAGTGTTGCAGGCGTAGACGAAGACGCAGTTACCATGGGTTGGGAGGCAGCGCGCAACGCTCTGAAGAGAGCAGGAATAAGCCCGAAGGAAATTGGCGCGGTGTGGTTTGGAACGGAGAGCAAGCCCTACGCTGTTAAACCATCAGCAACCATAATAGCCGAGGCCCTGGGAATAACGCCAAACACCATGGCATCAGATTGGGAATTCGCGTGTAGGGCTGCAAGTGAAGCCATAAGAGTTAGCATTGGAGCAGTAGCCTCGGGCCTAGTCAAGTACACCCTCGTAATAGGCAGTGACACAGCACAGGCAAATCCAGGCGACGTCCTAGAGTTCACCGCGTCTTCAGCTGCAACAGCGCTCGTCATAGGTGGGAGGGAGAAATCTGCAGCTTATTTCGAGGCGAGCGCCACATTCGTCACCGACACGCCAGACTTCTGGCGTAGAGATGGATCTAAGTATCCATTACACGGCGAGGCGTTCACAGGTGAGCCTGCTTACTTCAAGCACATCGTGGGTGCTGTAAAGTCCCTATTTGAGAAAACAGGGCTTAAACCAAGCGACTTCGACTACGCCATCTTCCACCAGCCAAACGGCACATTTCCCATACGAGTAGCCAGGATGCTGGATATACCAGTAGAGAAGGTTAAGCCAGGCCTCGTAACGCCCTTTATTGGCAATAGCTACAATTCCTCTGCCTTAATAGGACTTGCTAGAGTTCTCGAAATAGCAAAGCCTGGCCAGAGGATACTGCTAGCACCCTTTGGCAGTGGGGCAGGTGCAGACGCTTATAGCATAGTAGTTACAGACCTCGTCGAAGAAAAAAAGTACAAAGCCCCCACGGTAGATGACTACTTAAATAGAAAAGCGTACATTTCGTATGCAACGTATGCCAAGTTCAGAGGACTCATAAGCGTCATTAAGTAGCAGGGTGGATCTTGTGAGACTGATCATTCCACCCTACTGGAGAACCAGGCTTCACAGGTACAAGTTAATTGCAACGAAGTGCAAAAAGTGCGGCAGGACGGCATATCCACCATCGCAGTTGTGCAGGTACTGCGGATCTCGCGATGTTGAGCACTTGGAGTTAATAAACGAACCAGCTAGACTAATTACGTGGACGGTTATATATAGTGCCATGGAGGGCTTCGAGCACAGGCGCCCCGTAATACTGGGCATTCTTGAAACCGTTGAAACTAAAGTCAAGCTGCTAGCCCCGCTCACCGATGTTGCCCCCAGCGAGTTGTCTTTCGGCATGCTCATGGAACCTGTGCTGAGGAGAATAAACGAAGAGGAGGAAGCAGGCCTAATACACTATGGCATAGCGTATAGACCCTTAATCAAGTCCTCGCAGAAGTGACCTTCTTGTAAGTGTGGTACTGCGAAGCCGTGACTTTTTCCACCTCCCCACCTAGGTCAATGCTGCTCCATGGGAGCTCTTCATCGCTCTTGTACCCAGTAAATACGTACTTGTAGTCTACACCGAGCTCCCTAACAGCCCTCCTCCAGCCAGCTAAGCTACCACCATATTCGGCCCACTTCTTAATGAAACCTCCCAGCGGTTTCGTGGATAAGGCCAGCTGCGCCTGCACAACAGCCCAATCTATGTCCAGCAATCTGTACTCCGCAACCCCCCTTAGCAAGTTCCTGTACTCCCTGAGAACTGCGGCGAGCTCTTCCACCCCCATCATTCCAATCCACTGGAAAATCGTGTGCGGCTTGGGAATGAGCGGGTTTAGCGACACACTTACTCTCCTCTTGTACTTCTTTGCCAACTCAACAAGCTTCTTTATATAAGAGGCATTCAGCTTAATGTCGTCAACTGACTCCAATCCCTTGAAGCCATAAATTAAGTAGAGCTTCAAGTCGAAGCCTACTTGAAGCAGCCTTTCTAGTAACTGGTTTAGGTAATCGAGAACACCCACGTACTTAAAGAGCGCTCGCTGAATTGTTGGTGAAAAAGACTCGGGGGCTATAGTGAGTGTTCTCTGACCGAGCTGCTTGATGACTTCCGCGTATTTTTCAAGCAAAGGAGTTGCCCTTAGCGAGGGTATTGAGGCTCTATAGCCCTCGCTGCTCAAGTACTCCAGCAGCTTCGCGTTGTCTCGGCTAACGGGAAATGCAAGGGCGTAAAGCACGACACGCTTACCCCCAATACTGTATTTCATGCCTTCTTCAACGAGCTTTGCAAGAACCCCTGGAGACCTCTCTCGATAAGGCTGGAAAACGCGGGTTTCGATACAAAATGAGCACCAAAATGGGCAGCCCCTTGAAACCTCGAGTTTAAACCCGCGCCCATAAACGGGCTCTACCTCGGTATTCTCGACCTGCCTAATTGGGTAGAAAGAGGTGTCAAGATCGCTAACGTGCCTCTTCACCACTTTTTCTTTGTCGTAACCGGCGATGTATACGTAGTCTAGTCTTGCTAATTCCTCGAGAAACCTCTTCTTTTTATCCCCATAGCTCATCCATAGGCTGATGACTTCTGGTAACGTGGCCTCCGCCTCGCCAATAACGCAGGCATCGACCACGTCACTGTATGGCACGGGGTTTTCCATGCAGGCAGGCCCACCAGCTATTACGACGTGCTCTTCGCGATCTCTACTCAATACACTTAGTCCACCCGCAAGGAGTAGTCTAGCCAGGTTAACAATGTCTGGCTCGTAGTGTAGTGTGGTCAAGATCAATTTGAAGTCTTTGAGCGGGCTTTTGGTCTCCAGGCTTCTCGGTAACTCCTCGGGACCGTAGAGCCTCGTGCAAGCAAATCTCTCGACAAAGACTTCCTCCATGGAGTTGAGCAGCACGTAGACTATGTCGGGGGCTAGGCTTGAAATCATAGCTCTATATGTGCTCGGGTAGACGTAAGCCACTCTAGCAGAGACTCTCGAAACGCTCTTTATGAAGGTATTGATTTCCATGCGCTCCTCAACCAGTATAAACACTTATATACCCTACATACTCATACGTGCACGTGGGGATCCCGTGATTGATTACACTAAGTATTATAGTAACTTGGCCAGGCAGATTAAGGCATCAGAAGTAAGAGAGCTGCTCGCAATTATCAGCAGGAAAAAAGACGTCATAAGCTTTGCAGGTGGAATACCAGACCCTACTCTCTTCCCCAAAAAAGAGCTCTCCGAAATAGCCAAAGAAGTCATTGAAGTATATGGTGATGTAGCTTTACAGTACAGCGAAACAAAGGGCGTGTTGAGTGCTAGAGAAGAAATTTGCAAGTACATATCGCTGAAGAAGGGTATAAAATGCGACCCAGAAGGCATGGTCATAACGACGGGTAGTCAATCAGCCCTGGACCTGATCGCAAGGACTTTCATAAATCCAGGTGACATCGTCATAACGGAGAACCCATCGTACTTAGCGGCAATAGGTGCATTCAAGAATGCTGGAGCAAGGCTTCTTGGAATACCGCTAGATGATGAAGGAATGAAGACGCACATCCTAGAGGAGAAGCTGAGGAGCATGCCTGACGAGGAAAGGAGTAGAATAAAGTTCATTTACACTATACCAATAGCTCAAAATCCCGCGGGAGTATCAATGAGCTCTGATAGGAAGAAGCACTTGCTAGAAATAGCGTCAAAGTACGATTTGCTAGTTGTCGAGGATGATCCCTACAGCTACCTCGTCTTCGAAGAAAACGTAGACAAGACGACCATTAAGAGCCTAGATCAGGAGGACAGAGTAATATACTTGAGTACCGTGAGCAAGATACTGGCACCGGGCTTGAGAATAGGCTGGATAGTGGCTAATCGCGACATTGCGAGAAGAATAGAGCTAGTCAAGCAATACCTTGACTTACACAGCCCCACTCTAAACCAGCTAATAGTAGCCGAGGCCATGAAGAGGGGGGTAGTTGATAGGGTAATTGAAAAGGCGCTCCCACACTACAAGGCGAAAAGAAACACGATGCTGAAAGCCATGAGGGACTTCTTCCCAGAGTACACGTGGTACTCGAAGCCCATTGGGGGGCTATTTATATTCACCTACGTGTACAAAGAAGGCTTTGATGCTGGAGCGCTAATGCCAAAGGCCGTGGAAGAGTACAAAGTCGCCTACGTCCCCGGTGGAAGCTTCCACGTCGACGGAACTGGAAAGAACAGCATGAGACTGAACTTCAGCTATCCAACCCACGAGCAGATCGTAGAGGGCATCGAGAGGCTGGCAAAGCTCATAAAGAGCGCCTAGCCTTTGAGCGCTATTACTGTTCCAAGCCCCCTAGTGGGCAGGAGTCCAAGGGCCTTTTCCACGTCATCTACGCTAATTACTTTTATGTTTCTCGCAACATCTTTCAGCACGGATCTAACGTGTTCTGCATTGTAGTGCTCAGCCCTAGTCACCACCGAGAGCTTGAACGATTCTACTTTGCTTAGAGGCAGGGGCACCCACTTCGTGAATGAAAGTGGTGAAATGACTACGTGACTGTATTCGAGCCCCCATAGTAGTGCGTACTTGGATGACGCGCTCGTACTCGTCAATATTATTGTTCGCCACTTAGTCCCGAGGCTTCCGACATTGCTGTGGACGTTGAAGCCAAGAGCACTAGCCCTGCCCGCCCTCTCCTCACAGTAATATACCGGCTCGATGCCAGCCCTTCTGAGCAACAACCCAACGAGAATTCCAAGAATTCCGCAGCCCTCGACAAGAACAGGCTCCTCGCTAATTGTAGCAATTTCGCCTGCATGCTTGGCAAGGGGCTTAATGGAGTCTAGAGGTGTTGGCTGAGGAAGCTCTTCGTCAATATATGATCGAGGAATAGAAACATAGCTAGTAAGTAGTCCGTTTAAATGTACACCCAGTATGCCAATGCTACCAATAGGTGTAACTGAGTACGTCTTACCGGTATACTCCGTCCAACCCTCTAGAACTTCGATGACCTTTACCACGCCTACGGATCCCAGAATAACAGGCTTTACTAGGGGCAGCGTTCCCTTAATTATGGCGTTCTCCACATCTCCCACGTAAACGTACAAGGGCTTTACTAAGAGATCCTCGCTAGCTGGTACAGCGGGGTAGTCTACTACTTCTAGGCGCCCTCTGTACACTATTGCTTTTAGTCTCAATTCGTGGCACCTAGGTGGCGGCGTCTGCGCGGAGTCTGTAAGTATACTAGGCATTGTGCACTTAAGGTTTTATTTATTAACCCACTACATAGTCCCCCACTTAGGGTGTTTAACGTGAGTGAAGGTGCTAGCAAGGAGTTCCCAGTTCAGTGGATTAGCAAAGAAGCCAGGTACAGGATTATAGAGCTCTTGCTCTCGACAAGAAGCGTTACAGAGCTCTCTAGAATACTTGGAGTGTCGCCGACAGCCATACGAAAGTACATTAAGAGAGCGTCTTATCCAAGTGATAACGTGCTTGCAAGGGTTTTTGAGTCGCTTGCGAGTTACGAAAGGGACGCAATAATCGAAATTGTGGTAAATGACCTAATCACCGCAATAAGCATGCTCTACAACGCTGTAGAAGACAAGCATAAGGAGCTAATTAAGTCGAAACTGAGGGAAGTCACTGGGTTATAGAGCGTTGAGTGGAGAAGTGCCTTTTTTATCTAGTGGAAAGCTCGTAGAAGACTATAGGCTTCTCGTACGCTACTTCAAGAAGTGCAAGAGTATGGGTCTAGACTGCTCCTCCCTCCTTCCGGCATCACAAACCCTTCTCGAAATAAAGCAGATGGTGGAGAAGAAGCGTGTAAACTTCAACGAGGTATTAGACTTCGTTAGGGGCAAGCTGAGTACAGATGTACACTGCAGCATACTAGTTGACGCATTCGAGGAAACGTACGGTGTCAGGGCCTCTTGTGAGGAGGCCAAAAACCAGTTAATCAAGCAGCTCGCTGGATGGTACATTGAGATCCTCGATACGCTGGGCTATGTCAAGATAAAGTATGCGTGGAAGCCTTGAAACCTGCTATAGTAATGCACATTGTGGAGAAGCTTGCCTGGTATTTGAGAAGGGAAGGCATTTACGTGGCTTCATGCGAGATACGCGAACGCGGGTCTAAGTACGAAGTCTACTTCAAGTTGGAAAGCAACCCAGCAGGGCTCGCGCGTGTGAAGATTATTATGAACAAGCAGAGCGGTAAAATAAGAGTGTATACAGGGAAAACCAGTTTTGACCTGAGAGTAAAGAGGTTTATCAAGAGAGAGCTTGAGAGAGCGGCGAAGGGCCTTGAAATTGCCTCACAAGAAGAGAATAAGGGTAGCAGTTGAACTACTGAGCGAGCTCTCTAAGCAAATTGACAGCATTACTAGAAGCGAGGCGGTTAATATGCTGAAGAAGGCTTATTCTATGCACAAGTTGCAGCCAATTAAGGGAAAAGCTACTCCAGCAGACATCTTCGATAAGGAAATGGCAACGCTCTACGTTGTCGGAAAGTATGGACTACACTTGCACCTAGACTTCCCCGAGCTTTTTGGCAAAGTATTTTACATTGAAGAAGAACTAGACGGAGCAATTAATGAAGTGCTGAGTGGGAACTACGAGAAGGCGTCTGAGAAGCTCAAAAAGATGTCTCCATCGGGAACTATTGATGGAAATACCATTGCGAGGATGCTGCGAATACCATTGACCAAGTACATACTGGGCTTCTCAAGCGAAGAGGAGTTCCGAGAAGTCTTGCTAAAGACTCTCGAGGCATTCCCCCAGGAGGAGAGGACTATCAAGAACTACGTGCGCTTCTTCATTAGCTTGAAGCTTAGCGAAATGATTTACAAAGGCGAGATAAGATCTAGAGAAGAAAAAGAGGCGTATAAGAAGGCGCTTGCTATTAGAATAGGCTTTCCAAAGGTAGCTCCAAGTGACGACTACATAAGAGCAGTTGCAAAGAGCGTTTTTGGAATTAGCGACACGGTTTTGAACAGGGTACTTAAATTGCCTGAAGGCAAAAAGGCGAATCAGCGAGAGGCTTGAAGAGCGACATCTACTACTCCTAGTTTCTTCAGTACCATTTCGTGAAGCCTTGCTAAGAGCTTTCTCATGTCTTCCATTAACACGACGTCCGTGTAGCCGTGTACTACAATGGAGTGAGCAAATGGCGATGGTGTGTCGAGAGGCCCTATCGCAGCCACTTCTATATCACCACTTTTAACTGCGCTCAAGACCTGCAAGGCCTCATCTATGTGCATGTAGTCAACTAGTATCTCTCTGTAGGTTTCTTTTAAGACCGGAAAGTCTGGTATTTCTTCAACGGCTTTCAGGAGCTCTTCGGCGTTTAGCTGGAGCTTTTGGAGAGATCTCTCTGTGTCTCTGTACCTGCGTAGTAGCATAAAGCTGCGCACCGCAACGTGCCTAAAGCGCCTTTTAATGAGCTCAGTTTTTCTCACAACCTTTGTTAGGATGTCCCACGCGTCTTCGATGGGTATCGACTTGAAGAGCTCTACGTAGTCTGCACTCGGGTGTCCTGGTAGAGTCAGCATAAAGCCATTGTCGGTAACCGTTATTTTCACGTTTACTCCTAGCTTCGTGCCAATAACGTATGCGTAGAGCCTTGCCAGAGCTTCATTGGCTCTTCTGCCAAATAATGAGTGTACTATTACATTGCGCCTACCCGGCTCGTCATATATTTCTATTAAAATGAGCTTATCTGACGGCACTAAATTACCCGTGTAAAGCTTTTGCTCCATGATGTACTTACATATAGACTCTGCAGCGTGTCTTTCCAGCCTGTACTCGCGCACCAGGTACTCGACGGTTTCGTGATATCCCCGTTCATCGAGCATTCTAGAAACCAACCGCCTGAACTTACCCACCTCTAATGCGGAGTCGAATGCTAGTGGCAGCATTTCACTAAACCACGTTGGAACAGTTGGTCTCTGCCCATCAGCCCTCTTAACAATTGCTACAAAGCCCTTACTACCAACGAACTCATAGACGCGGCCTCCAAGAATGAAGAGGTCTCCAGGAGTCAAGTACTCTGCGAACTCCTCCTCTAGGTCTCCTACGTACTTTCCCTCGGTAGTAAAGACCTTGACCTTGCTCTCGTCTGGGATGACGCCTAGATTTAAGTAGTAAATCATCCTAGTACTCTTTTTCCTGCCGAACGTGCCCTTCTCTTCGTCAAGCCATATTTTTGCGTATATGCGCTGGTGCTCGTAGAAATCACCGAGCTTGCCAGCTAAGTACTTCACAACGTTTAAGAAGTCCCCGTAGCTTAGGTCGTGAAATGTGTAGGTCCTCCTCACCAGCCTGTAAGCGTCGTCAAGCTTCCAATCCCTCTCTAGCGCCAAGCCCACTATGTGTTGAGCCAAGACGTCAAGCGGGTTCTTTGGTATCCTGATTCTGTCAATCTTCCTCTCCATTGCGAGTTTACAGAGGACTGTGCACTCAACAAGGTCGTCTCGATCTACGACAAGAACTCTGCCCTTACTGACTTCCCTGATGTGGTGCCCAGACCTTCCAACCCTCTGAAGCAGTCTCGTAACGCTCTTCGGGCTGCTGAGTAAGACTACGAGGTCTATGTAGCCAATGTCTATTCCAAGCTCTAGCGAGGTGGAGCTTACTACAGCCCTCAGCTCACCCTTCTTTAGTTTATCCTCGATCTCAAGCCTCAAGTCTCTGCTTAAGCTACTATGATGCGCCTCGATTTCATCTGCGTTGACTATCTTCTCCTTCTCCATGAGCTTTCTCAGCTTAAAGACAACTCTCTCAGTTGAACTCCTGGTATTAGTGAACACGAGAGTAGTCCTGTGTTCTTTTATCATTTCTACGAGTTTTCGGTATATCGCCTCGTTGAGAGCCTCGGCAGGCGTGTACACTAGGTCTTTAACCGGCGCCACAACTCTTATGTCTACTTTCTTGTCAAATCTCGCGTCTACTATGTAGCAGTCCCTAGGCGAGCCATCGTCGTTGTAGCCAACGAGGAAGAGCGCGACTTCTTCTAGTGGTGCAATAGTCGCGCTGAGCCCTATTCGCTGAAGCGGCCTACCAGCCAAGTTTTCCAGCCTCTCGAGGCTGACAGCTAGGTGACTCCCCCGCTTACTTGAGGCGAGTTCGTGGATTTCGTCGACTACGACTATGTGAACGTTCTCGAGGGCTTTCCTGAACTTAGGTGCATTTAGTGCTAGAGCCAGGCTCTCGGGTGTTGTTATAAGTATGTGTGGGGGGTTCTTCGCCATTTTTTGCTTTTCATACGATGATGTATCGCTGGTTCTAACGGCTATTCTTATCTCCGGCAGTTCCACTCCCATTTCACGCGCGGTTTCAACAACACCTTTGCACGGCTCGTAGAGGTTTTTCCGCATGTCATTGTTAAGTGCCCTGAGGGGGCTTACGTAAACAACGTAAACACCCTCGGGGAGCTTACCATGCTTTTCGTAGTATTCGTACATGTTGTCTATTATTCCCAGGAAAACGGCCAAGGTCTTACCAGTACCCGTTGGGCTTGAAACTAGGACAGAGCGCCCTTGCTTTACTAGTGGAACGGTTTTCCTCTGAACAGGCGTCATCTCGTCGTACCTGCTCTTAAACCACTTCGCAACGTAGGGTCTGAGCATCGAGAGCACTTCGTCGCTGCTTGGATCGTCTCTCGCGTAGATAAGCAAGCACTCCACCTACATCAGTCTCTGCTACTTAACCGCGTTTTAAGTCAACAGGGGTTTTAGGCGGCCTCTGGCAACGGGGGAGTCCCTCTTTCCTTGCCACCTTTTAGCTTTTCAGCCTACTACTTGTAAAAAACGTCTCTACTAAACCTGACTGTGGTGTAGAGGAAGGCGGCTGCGTATGCGAATAAGAAAGCGCCCGTTAACACGTAGCCACTCACTATAGACGCCGCGCCGCTGGCGGTAAAGAACAAGCCGAAGAGGAGCTCCCAGGGAATTCTGCGCGATGTGGCGATCAGCTCGAAGCTCCCCTTAGGGGTTCTCTTGTACGTCTCCCCAATCCTTAGGAGAGCCTTTAACACATTCACAGTAATGTAGGGTGAGGCTGACGCGGTAATAGCGGAGAGCCTGCCCAGGAGAACAGCAAAGCCCCATAGATTACCCCGCCAAGCCTTCACGTACATGAGCATCGAATACACTACTGTCAAAACAAGCCACGTGGTGAAAACGGCGAACATAGACTCGAGAATGCCTCGTGGAGAAACTAGCTGAGCTGCAGCCAGCAGCAAAGCACCAGTAAAGCTGAGCGCCTGGGGTAGGTATTGGAGCATGTAGAGAAGCGCCTCGAGCCTGATGACCATTGGTGCTTTTGAAGAAAGTACGGCCCGAATTCTCGAAATCGCGGCGTCTGTGGCGCCGTAGGCCCAGCGCGCTTGCTGTATTCTAAAGCTCCTATACGTAGATGGGTTTTCAACGCGGACTAGGCAGTCTTGGAGATAAGCGAATTTAAGGCCCCGAACCAGCGCCCTAGCGCCTAGTTCAGCGTCGTCCTGTATTCTCTTTGGATCCCAGCCTCCAAAGATATTCTTTAAGATGTCGGACTTGTAAAGCGTCCCCGTCCCCAAGGGGTAGATGTGAAGATTGAGCTTGCTACGGGCATTGTAGAGTACTTCAACAAAAAATCTCAAACCCAGGGCCAGCGCGCTGCTTACCCTGCTCTCTGCCTTTAGAGGCTCCCACCTACCAACGGCCCCTACACACTCGTCACAATTCTCCAGTACTTCAATACCACACTCAAAGAGCCTCTTATCAGGGGCTGTATCCACGTCGTAGACGTAGACGTAGCGCCCACGCGACGCGAAGAGACCGACGTTTAGAGCCCCGCTTCTCATGCCTGTGGGCACGCTTCGCCAGATAAACCAGACATTTATTCCTCGGCGCCTAGCCTCTTTAACGAGCTCGAGCAGCCTCTCTTTATCAGCTTCTTCGTCGTCCGATACGATGATGACTTCGTAATCTAGTAGGCCCAGTGAGCCGATGTATTCAAGGGCCCTTTCAACGTATTCAAGAGGCTCCTTTCTAATGGGTAGTATGATGGAGATGTCTTGGGCTTTTTCTCGACAAGCACTACTGCGAATGCGAGCTTTCCTGTTCCCAGCTACTAACAGCACAGCGTGATGAGCATACGTGCAAATCTGAGGTAGCAGGGCCAGCAGCGCGGCTATAACGCCCACTAGCTCGGGGCTCAACATCTCTTATCACGATATCTGGCAGCTGTAACACTTAAATATAACAACCGCGTAGCATTAAATGGGTTGGAAGTTAATGATCGTGGCGTGGCACGGTCACGCATGTGTATCGTTGACAATTAATAGCTATGTAGTCGTAATAGATCCTCACGACGGCGCTAGCATAGGTCTGAAAAAGCCTGATGTCAGGGGCGATCTAATCCTCGTTACTCACGACCACTTCGACCACAATGCTGTTAATGCGGTCTCGAAGGACCGTTCACGTGTATTCAAGATGTTCTACGGAGAGACCCTAATAGACGACATTAAAGTCACCGGCTTGAGGACGTTTCACGACAAGCAGAAAGGCAGGAGAAGAGGCGAGAACGCGGTCTATATAGTCGAGGCTAAAGGTTTCAGAGTGGCGCATCTAGGCGACTTGGGCGAGATACCGAGCGAAGACGTAGTAGCAAGGCTCAGAGGTGTAGACCTGCTTGCAATACCAGTTGGTGGGACCTTCACCATAGAGCCTGAAGAGGCCTGGGAACTAGTGAAGCTAGTAAACCCCATTAACGTAATGCCTATGCATTACTGGATCCCAGGGACTACGCTACCACTAAAGCCCGTAGACGCATTCCTTAAACTAATCAAGGGTTACGAAATCGTGAAACTCGCTACGAATAAATTTGACCTGAGAGACTTCAAAAACAAGGTAGTAGTGCCGTCACCCCCGTGAGCATTCATGAGCACCAGGCACGAAGAAGCTGTATTAGTCGAGTTGAGACATCTAAGTGAAATCGCGAAAAAGCACTTAGTAGAAAATTATCGCATGTTTAAATTCGAGGCAGAAAGCCTCATTAATAAGACTTTAATAGCATTTAGTGTTTTGAGAGGCGCTGCTTTAGCTGCTTTAGAAAAGCAAAAGCAGTGATGATACTTTAGGCCTCTGAGCGGTGAAGAGGGATCAACCGGCTGAGGTTGTGCTAATTGGCCTACACCTGGGAGCCTCGCTGGGAGGTTTACGAAGTTGACTACCACGGAGTGAGGTTCAGGACGTGTAGAGACAAAGTCACGGGTTTAATAGCATGCCCCATATGCATCCACGCGGCATCTAAGTGTCTCGGCGAGAGCCAGCCGCAGAGTTATGAGTACGAGAGCTCATTCTTTTACTCTATTGAAGACTTAATAGAGCACTTGAAGGGCTACCACTTACGTGACTTGAAGAAAAGAGCGAAGAAACTAGTGAGTAGGACTGAAGAGGAGCGACCTTGAACAGGTTTTGCATATATGGCAACCCTACTATAGACATAATTAAGCTGGAGGGGGGAGTAGAGTACGTTGCCTATGGGGGCGGCTCCTACTACTCTTCACTACCACTGCTAGAAAGAGGTTTTGAAGTGCGTGTTTATGGGGTCTACACTCCTCTCCTTGTAAACCACCCTATTTCCAGGTTCATGGACAAGAAGCAGTTCTCAACCAAATCCACTATATTCGTACTGGAGTACGTGGGTAACACGAGGAGGTTGAGAGTTTACGAAGCATCCCCGCCAATACACTCCTGGAACATGCATGCCGGTTTGTGCTACACTATTGTAAACCCCGTTCTCGGAGAAGTCGATTTAAACCTGCTAAGAGCAGTTAGGCTTAGGTCTACTGCGCTGGCGCTCGACGTGCAGGGCTTCATTAGGGAAGTAGTAAACGGTGCTGTAGCTACTGCTCCACGCGCAGAAGTCTTTGAGGCGCTTTCACAGGCGGACGTCGTTCACATGGATTTGGAGGAGTGCCAGTCAATTGGGGGGAGCCGTGATATAGAGCGCTCTGCCAAGGTACTAGCACGCTTCTTGCGCGGAGCAGCAGTCGTAACGATCCCACCCGATCAGGTAGTAATTCTCGAAGATAGTACTCTGAAGCGCGTCAAGTTCGACGAGGCTCCTCTAGTCAGAGACAGCACTGGATCTGGCGATTACTTCTTGGCGCTGTTTTTTGTCTACTACTCTACGCTGCTTGATGCCGAAGAAGCAGCGTTTAAAGCTCACGAAGGCACTACTAAATGGCTCATTGAGAGAGAGACCAGGAGCCCTCTGGCAACCAGCGAGTTGCAGGCACAAATCCGGCCGCCTTAAGACCACGTAAAGAAGATATATTGGCAGAATTCCGCGCGAAAGAGTGGTGCGGGCCTCTTTAATTCTCGTGAGCGCGAAAGAGCCTTGGTCAAGCGACGAGCGCAACTTCTGGAAGACCACCATCGAAGTTTACTTTCCCAAATTTAATGGCACTAAGCTCAGTTTTCACGGGAGGCGTTCCAACGTGGCTCATTATTGCCTCAATAAGCTCTTTTCTCGAAGGAGCGCGCCCAATAAACCTGAGCTTGCCGTTAATGAATATCTTTGGCAGGTCTGCGAGCTCCGACTCGAGAGGATCCGCAAACCAGAGGTGTACTGGTACTATTTCAACCCATATGCCATGCTTGTCTAACAGCTCTTCGGCAACGTTGAAAAGTACTCGGAGAGCCTTGTCGCTTTCTTCGCTGAAATCCAGCTGAATTTCGACTATGACTTTTTCAGAAGCATCAAGGCTCATTAAACCCCTGAGGCGAATGCCGAATTTGTCGCCTTAAAAACGGCTTGGCCAAGTATTATTGCTCACTTGACGCGCTCTTTCTTGTATGGATGTATGTAGTCCTTAGGCGCCTTGTCGAACACTTCGAGGTATTTGCGCAGGGCTTTTGGAATCCTCACAGTACCGTCTTCGTTCTGCATGTTTTCTAGTATTGCAGTAATGGTTCTGGTGCTGGCAATCGCCGTGCTGTTTAGTGTGTGCACGTATTCTTTCACCATGCCCTTTCTCCTCACTAGCCTTATTCTCAGCCTGTAGCTCTGCCAGTCCGTTGTATTGCTACAACTCACCATTTCCCTGTAGAGCCCTTGTGCGGGCATCCACACTTCTAGGTCATATTTCTTGGCTGCCGGCGCACCTAAGTCTCCGCTCGCTATGTTGACTACTCTATAGGGGAGTTCGAGCCCCTTGAAGAGCTCCTCGGCGTTCCGTATAAGCTCTTCCATTATATCCCAGCTTTCTTCGGGCTTGGCGAATACGTATTGCTCTACTTTGTGGAATTGGTGCACTCTAAATATGCCCTTTAAGTCCCTCGACCCGGCACCTGCTTCCTTCCTGAAGCACGGCGAGACCCCCACGTACTTTATTGGCAGCTCTTCTTCTGGTATGTCTTCATACGCGTGAAGAGCCGCTAGAGAGTGTTCAGCGGTTGCAATCAAGTAGAGGTCTTCGTCTTCGATTTTGTATATCGCGTCCTTAAAAGTCGCCATGTCTATAACTCCAGATATTATTTTGTACCTGAGCATGTAAGGCGGCAAAACCAGCCTATAGCCCTTCGAAGTCAAGTAGTCTATGGCATACATAAGAAGTGCCATGTCGAGGAACACTAAGTCGTCAAACAAGTAGTAGAACCTGCTTCCAGCAACTTCTCCGGCTTTAACAGTATTGCCGAGGCGTAGCACGTTTTCAAGCATGTCGGCATGGCCTACGGGCTTCCACTCAATGAGCTCGTAGTCTACATTAAAGCCGTACCTTTCAGTCTGTTGCTTGAACTGCTCAAGATAGCCTACCCAAACTCGCGGCCTTCCCCAAAACCTGATTGGCACATTGTAGCTATCGTCAGGACCTATTGGAACACTCTCGTGCACGATATTCGGCAGGCTTAAGAGAGCTTTCTCTCTTTCTTCTTCCACGAGCTTTAGCTCGGCCTCTAGGCGTGCTAGTTCTTCAAGCAACTTCTTTGCCTCTTCAAGCGCGGCCTTCTTCTCAGGCTCTGGCAACTTCGGTATTTGCCGGCTAATTTCATTATGCCTGTGTCTGATCTCCTGAACTGTGGTGAGCAGTTTTCTCCACTTAAGGTCTAGTTCGTAGGCCTTGTCCACTATGCTTACATCCATAAACCTCTTCTTGACGTGTTCCTTCAGTAGCTCGGGATTCGTTCTCAGCATGTTCAGTATGCTCCAGCTCACGAGACTCCACCACTAATCACTAGTCCCTGTTCGAGTCTGTTGCTTGTCTGTACATTTCAACAACATCGTAACCAAACCTCTCTTTGAACATCTGTCTCCCCTTCTCAGTCATCCTCAACGGCGTCCACGGCGGGTCGTAGACGATGTCTATGTCTGCATTGATGTTGAGCTTCTCTTTGAGCTGCTCTATAATTGTTAATGGGAGTACGGTTGCCAGGGGGCAAAACATCGTAGTAAGCGTCATAGAAATTTTAACGTTGTTCTTGTCGATAATTTTGATGTCGTATATCAGCCCCAAGTTGTACACATCTATGCCTAGCTCGGGGTCTACAACGTTTTCGAGAACCTCGATTATCTTTTTCTTGAGCTCCTCTTCATTAAAGCCTGTGGTCACTACAGATGCACCAGCACTCAGTTTCAAGAATGCTGCTTAAAGTTATTAATAGCTTGTAAAGAGCTCCCTGTACTCGCTCACTATTTCTGAGGGAGTTTTGCTGACTAATCTTTTGGCAATTTTTAGCAGCTTCTTTATCTCGCCCGGAGTTGCGTAGTCTATGGGGCGCCCCTGCCGTCCCTGCCGCTCCCAGCGCTCTACGATTTTATCCATGATCTCCTTGACTTCATCAAGCGAGTAGAAGACAACTTTGTAGACAGGCTCTTCGCAACCATCTATCAACTTGACCAGCTCCTCCTTTATTTCCTCCAGGTTTTCCCTCTTTTTCGAGAGAAATATCACTGAACTCCTCCGCTTAGAGCTATTTGCAAAGTCCTGGTATATAATTGTGGCGAGTTATTCGGCCAAGCTCTCGAGATAGGCCTCGAAGTCCTCTGTGTACCCGGTTTTCAGTGTTTCCAGGGCCCATCCAAGCTTGCTTATAAGCAGTAGCACCACTGCTTGAGGCGGCATAACGCCGTACTCCGTTATAATAGCATCTATGTACTCCGGGGGCGTGACGTCGAACACAGGATTTAAGACCTTGACGCGGGGGTGCGCGCTGAGCCAGTCTCTAGGCACTACTTCTTCTTCGCTTCTATACTCTATTTTAACGAGTTCGCCGAACACGGTGAAGGGAGATATCTTATAGGACTCTGCTGCGACGTAGACCCTGACTCTAGCCTCTTTTGCTGCGAGAGCTACTTGACTAGTCCCAATTTTATTGACAACGGCCCCATTGCTTGCAACGGCATCGGCGCCGACAACGACGTAGTCTACTTCGTGCATAATGTACCTCACAGCGCTATCAGGTATTTGCTCAGCGGGAACTCCGTACTTCAACAAGTGTGCCATTGTTATCCTGCCCTGCTTGAAGGGCCTTGTTTCCGTGCTGTACACTTTCACAACTCTTCCCTGCCTGTAGGCTTCTGCGATTAGCTCAACAGCAGCCGTGCTGTGGCAGTGCGTGAGAACAACAGAGCCGTGCTTAATGCGCTTAGCACCTATTTTGCTAATCTTCTTCACGGCCTCTTCCGAGTTCTTGATGAACTCGTCAGCAGCAGCGACGACGGCTTCTCTTACTTCATCAAAGCTGGTTTTCTCCTTTATCACGCGCAACACGTAAATTACCGCGTTTGGCAAGCTCACAGCCGTAGGCCTTGTTGATATCAGCAGCTCGCCGACTTTCACGAGGTACTTTTTGAAGTTGTCTACGCTGCGCGGCCCCGGGTACTCCAGCGCGGCTATCTTCAAGGCTTCTGCAGCGGCTCTCGCTATCTTGCCAGCCCCTCTAATTTGCATTGTTTTAATGCCTTCTGCTATTTCCTGCACCTTCCTTGGAACTTCAATCACTTTTCTCCCCCTCGATCTTCTCCAACAATTCTTTGAGTGTTGGAACGCTCGGCACGTAGGATCCGTAGACGAGTTCAAGTAAAATAGGTACGGCTTGTGGTGCGTAAAGCCCGTACTCGGTTGCAACAGCATCTATGTACTCTGGTGGCGTCACGTCATATAGGGGGGCCCTTGCCTTGTAGCCCGGCGGCAGCTTATCACGCTCGTCGGGGTCTACAAGGGCCTCCGTGCCCTCCTCTGGCACGGGTAAGAGCTCTCCGTAAATAGTCTCGAAGCTGAGCTTATATGAAGGTGCAATTGCGAAAACTCTTTTACGTGCTTCTTTCGCGACAAGGGCAATTAAACTAGTGCCAACCTTCGATACTACTGCTCCATTTACGGCCACGGCTTCCGCGCCTACTACGACTTTGTCAACGTCTTTCATGAAGAATCTGGCTGCCGAATCGACAATCAAGTACACGTCGAAACCGAGGCTCTCGGCGTACTCGGCCATTAATAGCCCCTCGTTGCCCGGCCTGGACTCAGTTACGTATATGCTGACTTTCTTGCCCTGCTTCTTCAACCATGCGAGCAGTCTCCGCACAGCTAGGCTGTTGCTATTAACCAATATCACCTCGCCTTCACGCACCCTCTTAGAAGCCACTTCAGAGGCTTTCCACAAAGCACTATCGTAGCTCTCCTTGAGGCTACTTATGTACTCGGGGAGCTTGTCGAGGCCGTGCTCGAGGTAGTAGAGTGCGATGCTCCTTAGCGCGTTAATGGCTGCCATACAAGCAGGCCTGTTTGCTAAGACGTCTTTGATGGCGCTAGCGAGCTTTTCAACAAAGAGCCTCCTATCTCCGGTTTTAGCCGCCTCCTGGAGCTCGCTCATAATGCTGAAAGCGAGCTCAGAGCCCGTTGCTCTGCGAGAGGCCTGCAAGCAATGCACCAGTCGGCTTTTGAAATAAAAAAGACAAGCCAGCTTATATAACCCAGCAAGGCTTTGGACTACGAGGTGCTGGAACCTTGGCATATGTGAAAAGAGTGCTCGCAGCTGCACTGTTCGTAGCGGTTTTAGCCTCTATTACCGGTGTGCCCACGGCCTTGGCAGAGGAGGGCTTACACGACACTTTAGTAGTAATCTACGCACCGCGGGCAAACCTAACGCAAGTTCGTGAAATGCTTGGCAAATACAATATTTCGCATGTCTTGCTGAGAGCCGATCTCGAAGAGCCCGCTCCAAGCCTTTACGTGGCTTGGGCATTAACTGGGAGGAGAGCGCGCTCAGACGTAACCCTACTCGACATTCCCGAAGAAGCCCGCAACGCTACGTACACTATGTGGAGTAACGCCACGCTCATAGACGTGCCATTTATCGACCCGCTAAAGCATCCATACGCGGTAAACCCAATACAAAACTTCACACTGCACATTCCACCGGCACTATTCTCGGTTCCTGTCAATGGCTCAACGTACCTAAGCACACTCAACACCACGGTTTCAGCAACTCTAGTGGGCGAGAGGCTAGAGCTGTTCTTAGATAAGTACAACATAACCCTGGTGTCTGCCAACATAACTAGTGCAAGGGAGCTGGGGCCTCGCAAGCTAAAGATGAACACTACTTATGGAGAACTCGAATACTACGTATCGTTCTACGTAACGAAGGCGTCCGAGTCCTCGATAGAGATACTGTTTCCGGGCGCTTTGCCGACTACGGGCATTGCCTCGCCAGGCATAAACCCCGTGGATGGGTTGCTAGTGCATTGGTACATGCCACTAGTGGCTTATAGGAGCATTCTCGCAAACCTCACAAGCGACGCTGCAGAGTGGTGGATTGCGCGGTCTATCGATGCAAGCCTGCTCTTAGTAACTAGGGGGGTCTCAGACACCAATACAACGGTTTACCACATCTACATGCCACACGCGGAACTCGCCATGGGCGCCGTTGAGAGAGAGCTATTTAGTAAAGTGGTTGGCAAGCTTTCAGAAGCCATTGCATCAGTGCTGTACTTTTCAGTGCTACCCAAAAAGCCGGGAGCACTTGTCGTTGTAATTAGCTTTGATAATACTACTGACAACGTCCTGTTCGCTGGACGCATTCGAAATGCAGGCAACATCGCCGCGGACTTAACCATGTCGCAGCTAATAGGCCTAGTGCTATCGTACTCCAGAGCACTTCCACTAGATCACAGCACGCTACTAGAAGGCGTGAAAAAGCTGAAGAGCGTTGAAGAAGAGCTGAAGAACACGAAGAGCCAGCTGACTGCAACAGAGCTAGAACTCAATTCCACAAAGAGCCAATTGAGTGCTTGTCGAGCCGAGCTCGATGTCGCTCAATCGAGACTAGTCAACGTCGAAGAACTCGAGAAGACGGCAAAGAACATGCTCACAACTGCTCAATTGTACATGTCAATGGGGCTTACTGCTACACTAGCTCTCAGTGCTTTAATGGGTATTTTGGCTTATAGAGCTGCTATTAAAAGAGAAGTAGCTAGGAAGAAGTGAAGGGGCAGCAAGCCTAAAAGCTCATGTAAAGGCTCTCAATAAGGCCCCTACTCTAGCTATAATCATCGCTAATGCTGCTAGTGAGAGAAGGAGGTTGCAAGCGATGCTATCAGACTTGCAAAGCCCAAGCCTGAACCTGGCACCGCTTAGCGGGTAAAGCGCGTAGACCCCCTTCACAGTTAAGAAGTCTAGTAGTACGTGGCTGAGCCAGCCAATTAAAAGCCCACTCATACACGGTATTATGTACTTGTTGTCTGGAAATAACAGTGCAAATAGCGAGGCTAGGAGCAGCGGCGCAAAAACGTTATGAAGGCTCTTCCTGTGTTTAAGTCTTAAATCGGCATCGGGTAGGATAGCGGCAATAGTAGCAGTAGCTAGACCCAGCACTATAGCAGCAAACTCCGTTATCGGCATTGCCAGCAGGGCGAGAGCAGCCGAGAACAATATGTGCGTCGAGCGGCGCGTTTCTAGGCACCCCCCCTCCTTAGTATAAGGGCCTTGTCAGCGTAGCCTACTACAACCATGTCAACGAGCTCTTCGGCGGGAAACACACCGGTTTCAACAACGCCGTGGAGATTCTTGAGCTTTTGGTGAACCTTAGCGGGCTCGTATATGGGAGCAAGGGGCTTCAAGTCGAGTATGTAGTTTCCGTTGTCAGTTACAACAGGGCCGTCCTTACCTCCTCCTTCTCTCAAAATTGGCTGAAAAGAGCCTAGTCTCGCAATTGCTTTAGCGACATATTTGAAAGCGAATGGAACGACTTCTACTGGAATGAGCTTGGCATAGAGGTAATCTACTCCCGTGAACTTGGTATAGTCAACGATGTAGATTCGTGTCTGCGACATGTAAGCCAGTGTTTTTTCTCTAAGTAGTGCGCCACCACGCCCCTTAACCAAGTCGAGTTTGCTGCTGACCTCGTCAGCGCCGTCTACGTAGACATCTACCTCGTCCACGGTTAAGACTTCAAACACAGATATTCTGTACCTGTCCTTCAAGTAGAGAGCGGTGTCTGGTGAAGAAGCCACAAGCAAGTGCTCCCTTAAGAAGTCGTGACACACATCAATAAACTTCTTTACAGTAGAGCCCGTTCCAACGCCGATAACTGAGCGGCGCTTTAACGTTTGCTTAAGTAAGTTGCACGCTTCAGAAGCAGCACTCAGCTTAGCCCTCTCTACTTGGTGTTCTATCGCCATGGAGACCGCCCAACTCAGAAGAACTCTCTATAGACACTTTCGGCCTCGCTGATTAGCTCGGGGTTTCTCAGGTATATGTAGACCTCCACGTCGAAGTCCTTGAACTCCCTTAATGCCATTAGCATAGATTTGAGCGACTCTCGCGGAGACAGGCCGCCAACGCCTGCGCCCATGAGGGGGAATGCAATGCTCTTGAACCCGCTACGGATAGCTGCCTCAACGGCTGCTCGCGTGGCTTTGTAGACGTACTCGGGGCTCGAGGCCCCGCCGGGCCTCTCAACCGTTGGTGCGTGGATTACGGCCTTGCACTTCAGCTTGCCGGCGGTTGTAACAACGGCGCTGCCTATGGGGATGGGGGCGCGGCGCCTTGCTTCCTGCTCTATTACTTCGCCGCCCTTGGTCTTTATTGCTAGTGCAACGCCGCCACCCATTATGCCAAGGGTATTGGCGGGGTTCACTACCGCATCGCCAGGGAACTCTGTAATGTCGCCAACTACAAAGCTTATCTTCAAGGCTGGCCCCCATGGATAACTTGGCAGCACTGAGACTTTAACTCCCAGGTTTTTAGTCGCGGCGGCACTCTAGTAGCCACTGGGTGAGAACGTGCTGAAAGCCTACGTGTCAGTAGACATCGAGGGTTTGCCTGGAGTAGTCTCTGGCACCATGCTGAGCCCCTGGAGCAGCCAGTTCTCGAGAGCGGCCAAAGTGATGACCAGGCTCGTCAACGCCGTTGTAGACGAGCTCTACAAGTGCGGCTTCGACTCCGTCTGCGTCGCAGACAGCCACGGCTTAATGACTAATATCGACTACCTGGAGCTGGATGGTAGAGTAGCAGTTATCCAGGGCTACCCCAGGCCCTTCTCAATGATAACAACAATCGACAACAGCTACAGCGCAGTATTCTACGTCGGCTACCACGCAGCAGCCGGCACGATTCACGGCACCTTTGACCATACCTACAGTGGCCGCACATTCGCCGAGATCAGAGTTAACGGTGTTAGAGCAAGCGAGTTCTTGATAAACTCGCTGTACGCTGGAGAGCTCGGAGTACCCGTTGCGCTCCTGGCCGGAGACGAGCACTTGCGGAGAGAAGTCGAGGACTACGCTCCTTGGGCCATTTTCGTCCCTCTGAAGACAGGCATATCTAGGTATGCAGCAGTCTACTACGGATTGGCCAGAGTTGAAGAGCAGTTGAGAAAGGGCGCTGCAGCAGCCTGCGAGAAGGTCAAGAAGGGCGAGGTCCGTAGAGTAGAGTTCTCGAGGCCCTACGTAGTTGAGCTCGTCTTGAGAGACACGCTCGTAGCAGATGTCTTGGAGAACTGGGATATCATGGAGAGGACCGGTGCCTACACGCTCAGGTTTAAGGCAGAAACAGCAAAGCAGATGCTGAACGTGATTGAACTAGTAGCCATGGTTGGCTACGGCATTGAGAGCTTCAAGGCGGCGCTTAAGTAGCTTTTTAAGCAAGCAAATTGTCAGCCCAGGCCAGCGTCTTCACAGTTCCGCCGAGGTGCATGTCATCATCTCGTCTAGTGCTAAAAACGGCATGCACTTAGAGCTCCTGCTCTATATCTTGCATGAGCCCCTTTAAGCAGCACCCCTTTCTTCTAGGAACTCCCTCATTAGCTCAAATCCTTTTGCTAGCTCGTCCTCGCTCATGGTTACGAAAGTTATTCGCAGGTAGCCCTCTCCAGCTTTGCCAAATATAGAACCCGGCAGTACTACAACGCCTTTAGATTCAGCTAGTTGCATAGCAAATTCGAGGTCTCCTAGCTTTAGCTTCGAAAGGTAAGGCTTTATGTCAGGGAATAGGTACATGCTGGCTTTCGGCTTGTGCAGTCTTGCTTCTGGAAATAGCTTCTTGAAGAACCCGTACGCGGCGTCGCGCCGCCTCCTGTATATGGGTATGACCTCGCTCAGATACTTCTCCTTGAAGCCCTCAGCCAGGTAGTAGTAGGCAAGCCACTGCATGGGCACCGGTGCTACTATACCGAAGAATCCTTTGAGCTTGACCAACTCGGGCACCACGTCACTCGGTCCATATATGTAGCCAAGCCTGCCTCCAGGTATAGCGAGGTCTTTGCTGAAAGAGCCGCATACCACGGTGTGCTCTAGTGCTGGATCGTATTTCTCAATCCACACGTGCCCCCCTTCGTAGACGAGGTGCTTGTATGCAACGTCGTAAATTACCCACGCTTTCTTGTCTCTCGCAACGTCTACAATCGTCTTTGCCAGTTCTTCGCTTATAACTCTGGAAGTCGGGTTGTCGGGGCTTGCAAATAGTATTGCCTTTGCTCTGGTTCCGAGCTTTTCTTTTATGCACTCTGGATCCGGGTTGAACTCTGCTTCGAAGCTCTGCTCGCAGACCTCTACCTTCAGGTTTGCGAACCTCGCTAAATCCCAGTATACGCTGTAAGAGGGATCTAATAGCAGGACGCCCTCTCCCTCGTCGAGCAGTCCATAAATTGCTAGAACAAGGGCTTCGGCACCTCCAGTAGTGATTAGGATTTGATCGGCTGGGACCTCTATTCCACCGTACTTCTTTAAGTCTTGCGAGATCGCTTCTCTTAGCTCCGGGAGTCCTTGAGTTGGCATGTACCTGAAGTGCTTGAATGGGTCTTTCTTGACCATTTCAATGAAGTAGTCGAGGGCCTCTTTGCTCGGAGGTAGCCCGGGCTGTCCTGCTGTGTAGTCGTATACCTTAATACCCCTTCTCCGCAGCTCATGGGCCTTGGCTATCAGTACTCTGTGAGGATTAACGGGTACTTGAAGAACCCTCCTCGAGACCCTGCTCTGATTCAAGTAGGCACTCCACCTCGAGAACCTTACTGGCGTATACGGGTTACAGTGCGCGAGGTATATATTTGCTGCCGCAGCTACGGCGGCTGCAGCCAGGTTTCTTAGTATAGCTTAGTCACGATGGCTACTATGGGACCGCTGAAGCCCTTCTTCTCCTTGCCAAACCTCTCGAGGGGCTTCATGAGGTGCTTAAATGCTGAATAAGGAGGCTGGTAGAAGCCAGGTTTAATGTCTCGTGGTATTTCAACGGCTATTTTAGACGCCCTGGGATCCCTATATCCGCACTTTCTGCACCTATAGCCTTTACCGCGTCCCATGCTCTCCATGCGCGCGCCGCAGATTGGGCACCTCGGATTTTCGTATGTGAAGACCCGCGCGACACTGAGAACTCTCAATTTCTCGAGATTTAGGGTCATGCCGTGGCGAGGCCCTGGCGGCCTCACACAGCCATAAGCCTCGACGACGTCTCCGGGTTTCAGCTTCTCAATAATATTTCTAAACTTCTTTGTGGGCTCGTAAGCAGCAACAGTTATGCAGCAGGATTCATCGCATAAGTCAAAGAAAGTGTGACCACCAATGTAGCGCTTAGGCTCGCTTTTGACAACGCCTCTCGCGATTACGCACGTGTATGGGCGGATGTCGCATATAGATTCAACTCGGTGCAGATGAGCGTCTGTGTGCTGGTTCGTCCTGAAGAGAGCAATGTACTCTACCGGCTCGCATATTTTCAATTTCTTGAAAGCCTCGAGAAGT
Source organism: Desulfurococcaceae archaeon (assembly GCA_049970695.1). Classification (GTDB taxonomy): domain Archaea; phylum Thermoproteota; class Thermoprotei_A; order Sulfolobales; family Desulfurococcaceae; genus UBA285. The sequence continues at coordinate 153,930 of JBMFML010000001.1, read as the reverse complement.
ACTAGCGGATCCTCCCCTCTCAAGCCTAGCAAAACAGGGTCTGGACCATGCGGAGTAATCAGGACTCTACCAGTCTCTGGATCGTAGTTTAGTATCATTTGGTCTCTGTACGCTCTATCAACTTCGTAGACGCTCTCAAAGTCTACGCACCTGGGAGCCCCCCAGTACTCGCGCTTTCTATACGCAAGTAGCTCGAAGGTGTAGTCAGTGTCTAGCATGGTATTTCCAATTGCAGCAAGGGCTCCGATGAGGCCCCTCAAGCCACCTTTAGGCGCGTAAAACCGCGCTTTCTCGGATTCAGCAACTTCCAGCGCCACGTCTAGGGGCACCATGTCGTGAAGGGCCTTGCTGCCGAGCCACTTTAGCTTCTGCCCCACGTCCCCTACGGTCATGGCTAATACTGGCTGGTGTTTGGGGTCTCTGAACTCTTCTACGTAGTCGCTGAGAGTCTGCGTCGCTTCTTCCCACAAGTCTTCCAACTTGCTCTCAGAATCTAGATAGAGTCTGAGTGCAACAGCACCATTGCCCCTAGTCTTCCACGGCACGGCTGGGTTCAAGCGCACTAAGTTTAGGTAGTCGGCAAATACTACATTTTTCTGGAGTAGTCTGTAGGCTAGGATTGCAGCGAAGTGTGTTGTGCAGCCACCACTAAGGGTGTCAACATCGTCTACTCCAATGTTTAGCTTAATCAACTGCTCTGCTTCACCTCGCACATGGCGCCTATTACTACTAGCGGCAGAATAACTGTGGCATCACCGTAGACTGCGACGCTCTTAGCGGTGGGCTTTATTTTGCCCCAGCTCACGGCTTCTCTCGGTTGGGCGCCACTGAGACTTCCATCGTACTCCACGGCTGTTGTGATGTATATTGCGTAGTCGAGGCCTTCCTTGAACTGCGCCCACCATATTGTGTGATGTTTGCTTATGCCGCCGCCAATAATTAGCGCTCCAATTTTGCTAGACGAGACGACTAGCTCGAGGATTTTCTTTTCATCTGCTATTAAGTCGAGCTCTATGCCGAGAGACCCGTAGTTAAAGACCACCTGCGACCCAAAAGCTCCATCATAAATCCCAGGCACGAATATGGGGACTCCGCGCTTAGCGGCTGCTCTGAGTATGCTGTTCTTGTCGCTTATTCGCTTGCCAGCCTCGTATAGGAGCTCGCTCACGGCCCACTTCTTCTTCGTCTTCGAGAGCTCTTCTAAGAGTCTGCGGGCGAATTTCTCAATAGCCACTCCGTAGTTTTCAAGCGGTATAAGCACGTTGCCGAGCCTGTGAATACCAATGCTGTGAAGCATTGCGTCGTCGTACATCCAGTCGCCCTTATAGTATGCCTGCCCTGTGCTCCTGGCTATGTCGTGGTCTACGGCCCCGCAAGTCGTTATAACAGCGTGGAACCACCCCTCTTCAATGAGCTGGGCTAGTAGACCACGCATGCCGGTCGATACTATGTTGCCTGTAAACGAGAGAAGCCTGGTGACCTCGCTGTTCTTGAGCATTTCTGCAAGTATTTTCGAGGCCTTATATACGTGGCCTGCCATGAAGCCGTGCGCTTTACCCATGACTTCTACGAGCTCGCACACACTCATGTCGGCTCTCACTCTATAGTCCACCACCTGCTCTGCTAGAACTTGCTTTTTCAGCTCCTCTAGTAGGGTTTCGTTGTTCGGGTCCTGCACGCGCATCACACGCTCTCTAAAATATTTTCTGCATAAATGCCAAATCATGCAGGGGCTTAAATTGAGTAGTGAGTCAAGGATACTATTATTGCTGCTAAAGTACCGCAGGCTCCTAGTAACTGAAATCTCAAGCCTCTCGGGCCTCTCGCCGAGCATAGTCACAGAAATAGTGTCGAGGCACAGGGGGCTCGTTAAGATCGTCGATGGAGAGGTGGTAGTTGAAAACCCAGTTGAGCTTGCACTAGAGCTCATTAGTAGTAAAATTGAGCCAGCTCGCGTAAGCGAGCTACTTGATTGGAGAGACTTCGAGGAGCTCTCGGCGCGCATTCTAGAGAACTCGGGTTACGAGGTAGTGCGGGGACTAAAGCTCACAACACCAGTGAGGCTAGAAATCGACGTGTTCGGCGTGGAACTAGCCAGTAAAATGGGCATAGCAGTAGATTGCAAGCACTGGTCTCTAAACGCTACGAGCAAGTTAGTAGAGGCAGCGGAAAGGCACGCGGAAAGAGTGGGCAAGCTCATTAAGTACTTCGCCTATGCAAGGAGCAAGTACAGGCTACTCTCTAAAGCGGCCTACTTGGTTCCGGCAATAGTTACGCTGTTCACGCCACCCATTAGAGCACACAGCGGAGTACTCATCTTCAGTATAAGAGAGATGCCGCAGGTACTGCGAGAGCTGCGCGTAGTGCTTGATTCCTTTGAAATAAAGCCTATTAAAATCCCGAGAACCGCTTAAGTGCCTGCAAAGCCTCACGCATTTAAATACGCGCACTCGGAATTGTAGATAAGGGGTTATTCTAATGCGCGCAGTAATTCCGGAGGCCAAACTCTTCAAAGAAATTATCGAAGCAGTAGGGGGTCTTTCAGAAGAGGTCTCATTGAACTTTGCACCTGAAGGCCTGAAGCTGAGCGCCCTCGACCTAGACCAAACATCGCTACTAGTAGTCAACTTCCCCAGTGACATGTTCGTCGAGTACAGCGTTGAGGAGCCCGTAAACATCGGCATATCGGTTAACAACCTAAAGAAGATCTTAAAGCACTTGAAAAAGGGAGAAAACCTCGTCGTAGAGTTCGATGGAGAATACGTGAAATTCACGATTGGAGCGGGCTCTGTTGCAACTAGAATGTACAAATTTAGGAACATTGAAGTGCCTACGCAAGAGCTCTCGGGCTTTGAAATGAACTTTACAGTAACGGCAAAGATCATGGCGCAAGCCCTCAAGAAAGTCATTGAAGACATAGAAGCCTCAGGCGGTAGCACCGAGCTGAGTGCAGATCAAAACGCGCTAATTGTCAGGGCGGTGGGGGCTGGGAAAGTAGAAGCAAAATTCACTACAGGATCTCTAGCACTAATATCGCTTGAAGTAGCTGAGCCCGCGAGGTCTGCTTACGACACAGCCAAGCTGGCCAACTTGCTGAGCATTACAAGGGTTTCAGACATAGTTACGCTGCAGTTCGCCAACAAAATGCCTCTAAGAGCAGAGTTCGTAGTTGGCTCAGGAAAAATAGAGTACCTCTTAGCTCCACTCGAAGTCTAGTAATACACATGGCTCTTAGCTGCGAGTTGCGCGGCCTTGCAGAGGTCTCTAATTGTAGAAAAAGTGCTCAGCGCAGCCAGCAGCATTGCCAGGAAGCACGCTAATTGCAAGCACGCCGTGCTTAACGACCTAGCAACAGCGCTCTACGGTCTCGTCAAGCCTATTGATGAAGCCAGGTTTATTGTAGAGACCAATTGCGCCGAGGAGGTCGTTGGCACGCTACTTGGGGGGTTCGGCGTAGAAGAACATTATTCTGAAGCAATAAGTAGACTGAGAGAGCAGGGCCTTGTAGCTGTTTCAACGAGGTTTTATCCACTACTAGTAATAGAAGTTGCTAGGTCGCCCGTGGACTTCGCTTTAGTGGAAAGCGCTATCGATGTACAAATCAATGGATACGTGCTTAGAATTCCGAGGCCCCCCCACTTAGTTGCTAAAATGGCGTCGCTGAATATGTATCCATACGTAGAGTACGCCTGCTCTCTGCTTGCTTCGTGGATTAAGAGGCTCGACTTAGACGAAGTAATCAGCTTGCTCTTACTAGCAAGAGTAGACTTAAACAAGCTAGCAGAGAAGCTGTCAATTCTCTTAGAACTTCTTCAAGCTTTCCCCGAATATGAAAGCGAGAGAACACTCCTCGCAAAGTTCGTAGAGGAACTCAAGAGCAGGAGATGAATAATACCGCTTAAAAGCACGTGCCTAGGAGGTAGTTGGAAAAGCCATCGGCTCGCTAAACCAAATGCGCCGATCTCCCAGTTGGTGTAGCTACTGAAGTTCGTTGAAACTTTTAGCTGGCAAAGGGTTACTGAAGCCTTAAAAACGGCGCACGGAGTTCCCATGCGGCGCGCTCACCTCTAGCTTACTCCGCTACAAAGTCGGCGTGAGTTTTTTAATAGCGCTTTTTTAATGAGTGATGGTAAGGGTGCTTAAATTGAGCGAGGGGATATTTTCAAAGCTCCAGCCTTTATCACCGGGACAAGAAGAGGTAGTTAGAGTTCTAGCGGATAAGAAGTACGAGATAATTGGGCTTTTTGGGCCCACGGGCTCTGGTAAAAGCCTGTTCAGCATAGTGTATGGAATAGATTCTGTTTTAACTGGTAGGTACAAGAGGTTCATTATTGCAAGGCCAATAATTGACGTAGTGAGTGGTAGAGAGCTGACAACAGCTGACTTGGGCGAGATGTACTACAAGGTAGCCTCTCAGTACTTAGAGGACATAGTGTCGGGGTTTGTGGAAATCAGCAAGCTTCACGAGCTAGTGTCTCAGGGTCAAGTCGTCATTGCGGATACCCACTACCTAAAGGGCAGGACATTCGACGACTCTGTAATACTACTAGATGACGCTCAAAACGTGCCAGTGGAAACAGCCATAGAGGTCATAACAAGGCTCGGTAAAAACAGCAGGCTAATAATTGCGGGCGACCCCGTTTTCCAAAGGAGTATTGGAAGCCGCGACGCAGCCTCGATGCTGAGAGAGCTCTTAATGGGCGAGGAGAAGGCACGCATAGTGGACCTCGGACTGAAAGACATTGTAAGACCGGGTGCTCGAATGGGCGTCAGGCTACTCCTAGAGTCGAAAATGAGGTCTAGAAGACTTGACGACGTAGAAAGGCAAGTCGTATCATCAGCAAGAGTGCACGCCCCCGATGCAGACATAGTTACTGTGGTAAATCTCGTAGAGCTCAAGAAGAGGTTTAACATAACAAGTGAGCACACGCCTGACGCACTAATAGTTACCAAGGAGGGCACCCAGGGAAGGCTCATAGGCAAGGGAGGCGAAAGGATAAACGCTATTGAAAAAGAAGTGGAAATGAAGCTCAGAGCAGTCGAGTTGACACTAGACTTCAAGCCATTTATAAGAGCAGTACATCCAGTTAGCTGGATATACAAGCACGTAGTCGACGTGGACTTCGCGGGCCCCAATTTAGCAGTAAGAGTTGAAAGTAATGCCTATGGAGCATTTGTAGGACAGAAAGGCAGCCACGTCAGGTTTCTCGACGCGGTCTTTAGAAGCCTGCTAGATGTCGGAGTTAGGTGCTACGAGGTAGAAGCGGAAGAAGGAGAGAAGAAGCGCAAAGCCAAGAAGTAGCCCCCGAACCTGTTATTATGGCAGTGCTCACATTCTAAATTCTATTCCGTACTTAGCAATGGTTTTGTCAGCTAGCTTGCACATCGCGTAGCCGGCGAAGTAGTACACTAGAATAAGTAGCAGCGCCATTCCGAGAAGCAACCCCCCTGGAATTGTGGAATAGCCGTAGGAGGCCCTAAGTAGCTCTGCTACAAGTACTGCTGGACTCAAGAATCCTAGTAGCGGTGATGGCAAAAGCCATAATGGCGTATAAGCGGTAATGGACAGTAGCATGAGTAGAAATCCATAAAACCCAGTGCCAATTCTCGTAGTCGTCAAGATGACCGCCACTAGGCCGCCGAAAAAAGTTTCGACCGCTACAGCGGCTGGAAATAGTAGCGAGAAGTACAAGGGGTTAACGCGCAGAAACCACGCCGGCTCTAGACCTATTTGGCTACCTACTATGAAGGCTAATAGGAAGTAGGACGTGAGCGAGATCAAGAAGTCCACCACGTGCGATGAAACAAGGTAGTGGTAGACGCCCAAGCCAGCTTCTCTGTATACGTCAGTCAAGCCCTGGTAGACGTACCAACTCAAGAACTCAAAGGCAGAGCTCGCGCCAGTCGACGCGACCATCATCGCCACGTAAGCAGGCAAAAACAAGACGACGAACTGGTGGGGGTTTCTCGAGTATATGGCCGAAGGTAGCATTACGAGGAGAAGCCAGAACACGGCGTTAATGATATAGGCAATGTAGCTTACTGCGTGCTGCCTCGCCATCACAAATCCCAGGTATGTCAGTCTAATGAAAGCCTTAATGGCGGACACTACCAACCCCGCTTCACCCTTCTCTCTGAGACCTTCACCGAGGAGTACGCTAATACGTAGTATACTGTGTAGAGAACAGCGAGAATAGGCATGTAAGTCTTGAAGTGCTCAATTCCCTTTGCTATAATGAGCATTCTCGCGGCAGCAACGGCATAGGGGACAGGCGTTACCTGTGCTATCAGCCTTAAGTACCAGGGAACGAGCTCGAAGCTCATGAAGACGCCCGAGCCGGCTAGAATTACTGGAACAATGATCCCGCTCACGACCCAGGGCCTTTTAATGCCAGCGTAGTAGTGCAGGGCTGTTATTGTTATAGCCGATAGGAATCCGAGGCAAAAAGCCGAGAGAAGTAGTGGCGGCAGGAGGAGGAAGCAGGTAACGAGACCCAAAACGCCCTGGAAAACCACTAGCACTATCAACAAGTAAGCCATTAACACGAGAGTAACTGTTAGCGGCTTGACCATAGATAGCGCCACGACGTATTTTGCTATTGATGTAGAGGCTAGTATAGTGCTAATCACTTCTTCTGTTGCAAGCTCGAAGTAGAGTGTTTGTGTCACATTGCTAATGACGCCGGACACCATGTTGAGCATCGAAGCCGAGACCAGCGCAACGAGAAGGGCTTCTTGAAGCGTTAAATTGGCTCCAATGGACTCGCTAATTCTTGCTACTACGTCATTGATGTTGCCAATAGACGCCGGCAGCCCCACTACCGCGAATGCGAAGAACAGTGAAACGGCTATTCCCGAGAGGATTACTCCGGGAAACCTCCTAAGCCACACCAGCTCGCGGTAAACTAGGGCGAGGAGTAGTCTAAGCGGCTTCACGCCCAGCACCAACTACAGCCAAGTACGCGTCTTCGAGCGACGGCTCTTCGATTTTCAGGTCTCTAACCTCCACATCGTAGATTTTTGAGAGCTTGAAAACTACGCTAACTATTTCCTCTCTAGTAGCATTTACGTAAAAGACGAGCCTGTGAATACTGCCAGCAGGCACCTCGACTACTTGCTTTAGTTGCAGGGCTTGCTGCAGCTCATCTCTGAATTTCTTGACGTTGCTACCTGTAACGCTCATTTCTAGTTTGTAGAGTAGGCCGAGGCGCCTCTTCAGTTCTTCTGGCGTGCCTGATGCTACTACAACGCCCTTGTTTATTATAGTAGCGTGGCTGGATATTCTCTCTATTTCGTGCATGTTGTGTCCCGTTACCAGTATGGTCTTACCCTGCTTCGCGAGGCCGACTAGCAGCTCTCTAACCATGTTCTGGCTCTCGACATCGAGGCCTAGTGTGGGCTCGTCAAGTAGTAAAACTTCTGGATTTGTCAAGAGGGCCTTTGCAAGCGCGAGTCGAGCCCTCATTCCGAGGCTATAAGTGAAGTAGGGTCTATTGGATGCCTTGAGGGCTTCCAAGCCAACGAGCTCTAGTACCCTCTTTGCCTCCCTCTTTGCATCGCTGAAGGAGTAGCCCTTGAGAAGAGCGTAGAAGACTAGGTTTTCGTAGCCGCTGAGAGGGCCATAGAAACCTCTCGAGACATCTAGCACTACTCCGATATGCTCGCGCACTTTACCAGGCTCTTTCGTTACGCTATAGCCGAGTACGTAGGCATCTCCGCCATCGGGTAGAAGCAGCGTTGAGACTATTTTCACTGTTGTTGTTTTGCCCGCCCCATTGGGTCCTAGCAGTGCGTGAATAGTCCCCTTCTCGACAGCAAAACTCACGCCTCTCAATGCTTCAACGAAGCTTGTTTTACGTAAGCCCCCTCGAACTCTGTACCTCTTTACGAGCGATTCAGCGACTATAGCGCTTGGCACGCAGCTGCCCCCAACGAATAAAAGCATTGCTGCACGATCAGTTATAAATCTTTCGTTTATTAGCTAAAAAGCGAATCGCTTCCTCGGGGCATTCAAAAATCGTTTTTGAGCAGAGTGCTTGCTTCAGCCGACGATGGCGACTTCTTTGATGAGCCTTCCTAGCTTAAACCTCTCAATTACGAGGTTTTCTGCCAACTTTATGCTGGGCTTGCCATCAAGTATCCATTCAGCAGTCAAGACTCCCGTGATAGGCCCCATCATCATGCCATGCCCGCTAAAGCCAGCAGCCACGTAGAGGTTTTCAAGGGGCGGAACTGGCCCGTAAACTGGGTGGTGGTCAGGCGTCGTCTCGTAGTATCCTATCCAGTACCTCAATATCCTCACGTACCTGAGCGGGGGGAGGAGCTCTATCATGGGCTTTATGGTCTTTCCTATGGCGTCTGCCTTGTGCGAATTGAGCGGCATTTCGGGGTTGTCTTTAATGTTCCTAGCGAATATTATGCTTCCGTGAAATGTTTGAGTGACGTATGGCGCGCCCGGAGTGTCCCAGTCTATTAGTAAAGCCGGCTTAACTATCTCTTGGTACGGCTCGGTTAGAACCGGGTGCCTGGTTTCATCCACGATGGGCACGTCTACGCCAACCGATGCAAGCAATTCTCTAGTACCCCTGCCCCCGGCAGCAACTACAAAGACGTCTCCGCCAATAGCCCCCGTGCTCGTAGCAACGCTTTTTACCCTGCCCCCCGAGACCTCGAGCTTCACGGCTTTAACGGGGTATATGAACTTTGCTCCGAGCGACTTCAACTTGAGGTACAGCTTAGTGTAGTTCTCGAGAATGGGCATCTTGCCTGCAAGTGGGTCGTATAAGGCACCTGCAACAATTTTGATGTTAAGCCCAGGCTGCACCTCGGCCGCCTCTTCGGGGCTTAGGACTCTCGTCGGCACTCCATACTGGTTGTGGAATGCCGAGAGCCTCTCGAATAGCTCGAGGGTTTCAGGCTTCCTGGCGACCCACAAGTAGCCGCTCTGCTTAAGCTCTAAATTCAGTTCTTCTCTCAGCTTAAGCCAGAGCTCAATGCTCTTCTTCATGAGCACTACGTGCTCTGGCGAAGTAAACGAGGCCCTAAAGCAGCCAACGTTTCTAAGCGAACCCCCAGAACCCGGGTACTTCTCGTCTATTAAAACCACGTCTTTCACGCCGCGCTTTACTAACTCGTAAGCTATGAAGAGCCCGCTTATTCCAGCACCAATAATGACTACCCTCATTCCTCGACACCGGCAACGAGTACTTCAGCGCTAACAGGGACTAGCGGCGGTCTGAACTGATAATTCCTTAAGACCTCCTCGATTCTTCTTCCCGTTTTCTTTGCGAATATTCTGGCGGCAATAATCAAGCATGAGCGTCCTTGACAAGGCCCAAATCCTATTTTCAAGTACTTTCTTAAGAGCTCGAAGTCGTCGATGCCTTGGTCAATGGCATCGACTATGTTGTCGAGTGTTACGTCATTACACCTGCAGACTATTATGGGGCCCTTTTCTCCACCCATATGGCCCTCACCTCCATTCCAAGACCCTTAGGGACGCGGACTGTAACCACGTAGGTCTTGTTTCTCTCCCACACTCTAACAACGGTACCCCTGCCAACGCGCTCGCCTCGCCTATTCAGTAGCACGACTTCATCACCTACTCTGGGGGCAGGCAGCATTTCGTGGGGTAAAGTAACGTAGTCCCACTCGTCTTTCGATAAGTCTACTACGAAGGCTGCGAGACCAGGACACACAGAGACGCAGACGCCACAGCCCGTGCAGGCATCCCAGCGCACTTTTGGCAGGCTAATTATGGTCTCCATTTCTATTGCCTTTACCGGGCAGTGCGGCACGCATATGTTACAGGGTATTTCTTCTGGGCACTCGAGTACTGCGACAGGGCCCTTCTTGAGCCTCTCGGGTGGCGGCAGAAGACCCAGTGCTTCAAGGTCGCGCAGTTCTACTATGCCTGTCGTTCTGAAGCTTGGTCTCTCTGCCACTCGCTTCACCTGAAGGCGACTGGTGATGGAAACTTTCTTCTCAAGTCTTCCAGTTCTTCTCGCGCTATAGTGACAAGCTCTTTGCCTCTCCTAGCCCTTGCTAGTAACGGCGAAGACCTGTACTCGTTCCACAGAAACTTCAGCCTTTTTTCCATTTCGCGATTTGCAGCTTCGGCCTTGCTGGCGTCCGCGTATTTGGAGACTACGGAGAGAGCTGCTATCTCGCCCTCCAAGATCGCAGTAGTGGCTTCTTCGATGCCCGAGGAGTCTCCGGCGACGTACATGTTCTCAACTGTCGTCTCCAAGTCGAGGGTTCTCAGGGGTACGAGGCCGCCGAGCTCTGGAACGTACTTCATAACAGCGCCTGCTTGAGCGTGTAGTCTTGTGTCGGGCTCCAGCCCCACTGCGAGAAGCACTAAGTCTACATCGAGCTCTCTCTCTGTGCCAGGAATAAAATTGAATTTCTCATCAACAGCGGCTATAACAGCCTTCTCAACCCTCGTGGAGCCCTCAACGTACTTTATAGTGTGCCTAGTCAGTATCGGCACTCCATACCTCCTCACCTTAGCAGCGTGAACAAACCACCCGCCGATCTCACTAAGCAGTTCAACTATTGCCAGGACTTTTACGCCGGCTTGGAGTAGCTGGTAGGATACTATGAGCCCGACGTTTCCAGAGCCCACGACCAGCGCTTTCTCGCCAGGCTTTACGCCAAACTCGTTCATTAACGTCTGAGCACCTCCAGCGCCAATTACGCCAGGCAGGTCGTTGTTGGGGAACTCCAAGAATCTCTCTTGGGCCCCCGTTGCCGCTATTAAGGCCCTCGGCTTGATTAAGTAGTGCGCATTATCGCTAGCGGCTCCTACTACGCCATCTCTGAAGACGCCGTACACGGTCGTGCTCGTCAGTATCGTGACGTTGCTCATTTTCTGAAGCTTCTTGACGTATTCTTCTGCTATTTGATACCCCCTCATGCCACCGAAGAGCTCGACATTTCCGAAGAACTTGTGCGTCTGCTTCAGAAGCTGTCCACCCGGCTTGAAGTGCTCATCGACTAGTACGACATCAAGTCCCATTTCAGCGGCTTTCAAAGTTGCTGCAAGTCCCGCGGGCCCCCCTCCCACGACTAAGAGGTCGGGTCTTAGCTGTACGAGCTTCAACTCTCTTCGTTCACGAGCAGTGGGTTGGAGTGGTAGCGCGCCCCAGCCCTCCTGCCTTTCAACGCGCATTCCCTCTCTGACTTCAACGCGGCATGCCCTTACATTGGGCAGGCCGTCTACTACCATGAAGCAGCTACTGCACTTGCCGATCATGCAGAAGGGTCCGCGGGGCCTATGCAGCACGGGACTTTTTGAGAAGAAGTCGACTCCAATAGCGTAGAGGGCCACTGCAACGCTCTCTCCTTCGTAGGCCTCCACGGGTTTGCCCTCGAAGTAAAAAACCACCTTCTTGCCCCTGTGAAACGTGAGAATGGGGTGTTCGTATATTCTCCTGTCAATAGCTGGCGATTTCGGTCACCCCGCGAGCACCAGCAGATTACTTATTGTCTGTAGGAGCAGAAATTTAAACTCCACTTAGCCCCACCACTACGTAAAGCGTTCTCGAAAGCTTCTCGAGAACACACTTAGCTGAAAACAACTGGCTTAAGTGCCCGCTCTGTAGCGCACGGCAGCGGTTATTAGGCCGGCTGGGCAGCATCTAGCTTAGAGACTTAAAGTACCAGTGCTACTTCTAGGAGTGTACTGGGATGATGTAGGCAGGGTTTGCCTGAGGGAGAGATGAAGTAGCCTTCGATCGCTGACCACGTGAACGGGGAAACAAAGGCGGCAGAAATGCCTTGAATACCTTTAGGGCCTTTACTGCTAAAATGTCTCTTTGGAAGCCTTGGTGGGCTGCGTGAACAGGATCTTCCTCGTCGAGGAGCTCGTTTACAGAGTAGACTTCGAGAACTACCAGCCATCAGAAGAGGAGATAATGCGCGCTGGCGAGCTTCTAGGCCAGCCAACTAGGAAGCTAGACGTCTTACTGAATAGGTACTGGCAGGTATTCAGAAACTACATTGAAAAGAAGTGTGTAAAGGTCGATGAAAATTCGATCTGCATATACTCGTGGAAAGCAAATGTCCCATTTAGACTGTTTCCACTAGCTCTCCACGCGTTTGGAACTATTCTGCTATTTAGGGGCGAGAAGCCCGAGGGAGTACTGGCATACCCCATGAACAAGCCGCTTAGCTACGCCAAATCGCCAGGGCTTCCCGAAGAAGAGTACGCCGAAAAGATGCCGCGTGAAGTCTCTCTCAGAGTAGACGGCTGGCAGTTGACTGCTTACTACAACCCGCTGCTCAACCGCTGGGTTTTCGCAACGAGGTACGTGCTCCACAATATGTACTACGTCAAGGGCAGGCTCGTCGTCGACTCTCTAGACTCCATTTCAAACCCGTACGTCATTTTAGCCGACACCATTGCAGAGCAGACTGGGTTGTACAAGAAGCTGGAAGCTTACAGGGGCTGGACCTTTACCTTTGTTCTGGAGGGCCCTGAGCCGGCCATAACCAAGCCACCATATCCCATTGGAGCCGATGCGAGCAACTACAGGCTTTACCTGCTAATGGCACGTGACCCCAGCGGCAGGCTCTACACCTGGAGCGAAACGAGGAAGATTCTCGACTACCCATCGGTACCTCTCGTCGAGCCGAGGAAGCTGAGAGAACTCCACGAAGAGGCCCGCAGGAGGCTCGATGTTCGCTCGTACTTTGCCTACATCGATACAGGAGATCCCGAAAACCCGGTTATAGCCGAGCTGGAATCAGACTACTACGCTGACGCGATGAACGCCAAGTACCTCAACGACGCCAAGTCAGCCGCCGTGCTAGTTTGCGAAGGCTTTGGCGAGAAGCTAGCAAGCATGCTGAGCGACGAGAGGGCTCAGAGGGTCTTGGAAATAGACGAGCTCAGGATCAAGCTCGAGAGTCTAGTGGCAAAAGGCGTCGAGGTGCTGGGTGCTGAGAAGTTCGCAGAGCTATTGGTTTCTACAGCAAGAGATCTGGGCGTCAAGGGACTCAGCTCGGGAGAGTACGCGAGAGCCCTCAAAGAGAGTAACTACAAGAGAGTAGTGAAGAAGACCATGGCAGTAGTACTAGAAGGCAAGCTGCTCACTCAGAGCGAGACCACAGCCGCGCTCGCTGAGCTCATTTCAAGGCTCGAAAAAGCCCTAGGGAACTGACTGGGGGCTTTTTCCACGGTACTTTTTCGCTAGCTCCAGGTAGTACCGAGCTACTTGTGGGTAGTCTTTCTCGCCGTACCCACCGCTGGCGGCAGTAAGGAAGAGCGAGGATATGGCGTCCGATACCAGCGACGGCAGCCCCTTAGCCTTAAGTGCCGATGCAATACACCAGTAGTCCTTGCCTGCTGCAGCAAGCTTGAAGCGGGGCGGTTTCTCGGTAAGAACTCTCTCCCAGTACCTCTCGAGTAGGGCTCCAAACCACAGCTTCCTGGCTATGCTCATGAAGGAGTTTAAGTCGGCACCCCACGCCTCGAGCAGCATAAGAGACTCTGCTAAGAGGGCTGGTAGCGCTAACCCGATGTTGTTTAGTGCCAGCTTGATTACAATGGCACTGGGCGGCTCACCTACGTAGACTACGTCTGAGCTGTACAACCGCGCAGTAGCCATGGCTGCTTCTCTGACCCCTTCGTCGCAGGCCAGCATCGTCAGCAGCTTGCACTCCCTGGCTTCATCAGCGCTTCCGTAGACGGGTGCCTCGACGTAGTTCACGCCAACGGTTTTGAGAAGCGTGCTTGCCTCGAGACTCGCCATCGGAGTTACTGTGCTTGCATTGAGAAGCACCCTGCCCTCGAGACCTGCCGAAGAGTTCTTAACTAGGTTTGCCACAACGCTCTTTAGTGCATAGTCATCGTACACGAATACGATAGCGACATCTACATTCTTGAGGAGCTCTCCTGGCGAGTCATAGACGCCGCCGCCGACTTCGCGAGCCAGCTCAACGGCTCTTGCCTTCGTCCTATTGTAGAAAGCCAGCTCAACACCCTTCTTTGACAAGCATCTTGCTAGGTTTGAACCCATAATGCCGGTGCCTATAATTCCTACCCTCAAGCTAAGCCCCGTACGAGTCGACCAGGCTCGTAGATTATCACAGCTAGGGGCCAGCCTATAAAGCTATCTGGAAGCCAATTTTAAATGCTTAAGCTCAAATACGCGATTTCAATGCATAGAGAGCAGGCTTTTCGTCGAAGCCTTAAGTCTTAGGTGGGTGTGTGCTGATCTAGTATCAAGGACTCACGAAAGACTTGGTGTCTCTGAAGTTGAAGTTCGAATACAGGATCGACAGAAAGAAAATAGAAGAAGCAATCAGGCTCCTCCTCGAGGGCATAGGCGCTGATGTCAATGACGAGAACTTCAGAGACACTCCAAGGAGGGTGGCTGATTTATGGGAAGAGTTCTCCCGAGAGGCGGACAGCGAGGTTGATAACCCCAAGTTCACTCAGGTCGGAGAAGTAGTGCTGGTGGGTGGAGTGAAGACGTACTCCTTCTGCCCACACCACCTCTTGCCAGTTGAGTACGAGGTCTATGCAGCATACAAGCCTTGTGGCGAGGTAGTAGGGCTTAGCAAAATCCCAAGAGTTATTCACAAAGTGGCACGGAAACCGCTACTGCAAGAAGCAGTAACAGAAGAAATAGCAGACGAGCTAGTAAAGCTCACTGGTTGCAGGGACGTTTTTGTCTTAGTCAAGGGGAGGCACCTGTGCATGGTCATTAGAGGCGTGAAGACGGATGCCTATACAGTAACGACAGCGTCTAGAGGAGTATTTAGAGAGCAGTCCTCGAGGCTAGAAGTACTGAGGCTCATAGAGGCGGTCTTGAGGACGCAACCCTTAGCTCGGGGGTTTAGCGATGAGTAGCGGGCCGGAATACCTAGTGCTCTTGGAAAAAGTGGTCAGCTGTGCCAAGAACCTCGGTATTGAGTACTCAGAAATCCATGTATATCCGCTGTCTAGAGGCTACAGAATAGAGCTCTACCCCGAGCCGCCCACAGGCTATTTGGAGGATCTCGCTAAGTGCATTGAAGAGGCAGCAAAGCTCAAAGCGAGCATAGCAGTGCGTGCAAGTGGTAAAGCAATCTTTCTCGAGAAAAAGAGCTAATTAGCTACAGGGCTCAGTAAAAATAGTGGTGGTGAATTGTCCCGTAGGAGCTTCACCCCTAAAAGCCGCCTCCTTAGGCAAGAACACTACAGGTGGATGAGAGAGGGCGTGCCAAACTTTGACGACAGGATCTTCGAGCACGTGAAGGAGCTTGAAATAATTGCGAAGAGAGATGTTAAGTGGGTTTCACCCACAGCTCCTGTTATGAAGGCCCTCGAGGAAATGTCCTCATCGTATAGAGCCCTCGTTGTGCAGTCATCGGGAGTGTTTCAAGGACTTGTAACGACCATGTCGGCCGTAAATTACCTTGGTGGTGGAGAACTGTTCAACATTGTAGCTCGGAGGCACGACTACGACCTATACTCAGCGCTCTACAACGAGCCTGTTGAGAGCATTACGGTGAAAAACCCCGTTGTGATCTACGTTGATGAAGGCATTAAAGAAGCCCTTGTTAGAATGGTCGTTTACGGTGCTGGAATACTGCCTGTACTAAACTACGATGAAACAGTATATGGCATACTCACAGAGCACGACTTGCTGAAGTACCTATCCGGCCTCGCCTCATCCGGGCTCAAAGTCAAGGATTACATGTCATCGCCTGTCGTAACCATAGAGTCCGGCGCGAGCATTAAAAAAGCCATGGAGACGATGGTCAAGTACGGGTTTAGAAGACTACCAGTAGTAGAAGACGACTCGGTTGTCGGCTTAGTAACATCAATTGACATTGTAAGAGCCTTTGGCACGCACCAGTTATTTGAAAAGGCGACTTCACGCGACATTAGAGAGGTAATTAGCGTGCCCGTCAACGAAGTCATGGTAACCAACGTGGCCACCATAAAGCCCGAGGACGATATAGCACAGGCAGCAAGCACCATGCTCTCAAAAAACGTGAGCTCGCTTCTAGTAGTCGACGACGAAGGCGTTCTGCAGGGAATAATAACTGAGAGAGACGTCCTCTATTCTATCTTGGCTCCAAAATAGCCACAAATAGGAGGTTCCCGATTTTTACGCAGATTTAGGCTTTTTCGGCAAAGCTTATTCCACCTCCTCGCTACATGAGCAATCGTTATTACACCCACTGGGTGCTAGTGAAGCTAGTGGTGTGGAGGTTGCCACTTGTAAAGCTAGGAGAGAAGTTAGCTGAAGTTGATGGAAAACCATACAACTTATCAGAGCTGCTCATCCAGGGCAGGCTCAAGGGCTATGTAAAAATAAGCAAGCACGTAGGAATCTCGGGCGAAGTACTTGTCGACTCTAATAAAACGATCTACGAGCATTCAGGCATACTAGTTGTGGGCAATTGCACTAAGAGCACTGGACCAAGGATAGAAGTAAGAGAGGGTAGAAGAGGCCTACTAGTGAAAACTCCCAGCAAGACTTATGACGTCTACGAGCTAGGCCTTAATATCGAAGACGCCGAAGTCAGCCTTGCGGTATCCTTCACTCCTAGGAGGCTCGTCGCGGTTATTTTAAAGGGCTTAGTGAGCTTCAGAGAAAAGTTCATGTCCTTAGACATAAGCATTAAATCTCATAAACAGGCTGAGGAAGCCACGGGAGCGGAGCTACTGGCGGAGTAGCCCTTTTATGCCTGCTTTTTCTGTGCAACTGCAGCACTTTCTCAATAGTGCTTCTCGGAAGCCCCGTCGCTTCAACGGCCTCTTCAATACTCAATTTTAAGTCAAACAACGCATAGAGTGCTAAGTCGACTTCTTCGTAGGTTAATCCGAGTTCCTGAAACGCCGTGTGGTCTTTATAGAGTCTCGGTGCGCTCGGCTTAGAGACTATGTTCTCAGGTAGACCGAGCCTTCTCGCCAGCTCCCTCACTTGAGTTTTGTATAGACAGCCAATAGGGTAGAAGTCGGCTGCGCCGTCGCCATACTTAGTATAGTAGCCTATTAAGAGCTCGCTTCTGTCGGAAGACCCTGCTACTATGGCGTTGTACTTATTTGCGTAGTAGTAAAGCAAGTTCATTCTAATGCGGGCTCTCAAGTTTCCTGTTGCAAGGTCTTCTTTTATGTCAATGAAGGGTGCCTTTGCATAGGAGTTCACTATATCGTCTATGTAAATGAGGTAGTGTTCTACGCCATAACTCTTCGCTAGGGAAACGGCGTCCTCGACGTCTTCCTCGGGTGTTGCCCTAGTATCAGGCATGATTAACGCTACTACCCTACTCCTAGGCAGTGCGCGGAGAAGCAACACTAGGAGGGTCGAGGAGTCCAAGCCCCCACTCAGTCCAATGACTACTTTGCTCGCTCCAGCAGACTCTACAAAGCTCTTCGTGAACTCCACTATTGCTTTCAGCGCTTCTTCGTATGGCACGTCTAAGACGTCTCTAAGCGTGATTTTCAAAGCAGGCACCCCATATGCTACAATAGCCGCTTTGAGCTATAGTCGTATGTCGTAAATAAAGGTGCCGAAGAGCACTGGAGAGGTCTACAGAAGCTAGTCAATGGTCCTCTCAACGTCCCTGATTAGAACTCTGTAGGCTATGAAGAAAGGCTGGGTTATTACTACTACGAGCACCTTAACTAAGGTTCCGCCCAGCAGAACGTCTGGTAAGGCCTCCCACGGGATCGTGAAAGCAAATGCTACTGGAAAGAATATGGCGCTGTCTGCAACCATGTTCGCCAGGTCGCTTGCCACGCTCCTAACTAGGACAAACATCGTGATTGCCTTGAGGTCTCTGTAGGCCTCTCGGTACTTAGTGTAGAAGTACCGCTTCAGGTCTGCAAAGACCTTGGCGTCAATGGTTTCTGCAACGAAGAACGCTAAGTAACTCGCAAACACTATTCTCGGCACCGGGACCATGAAGTACCTCCAAGCCTCTTCGTAGATCTGGGGAACGCCCATGGCGTCTAGCGCAGGGGCTTCTTCGGCGACGTGCCAAACCATTATGCTCGCCACAATACTAGCTACCAGCGTTATTGCAATAGCCATGTAAGTGGCCCTCCTTCCGTAGACTTCGTTTATCATGTCGACTATTTGGGCAACGAACGGAAACATGAACGTGGCGCCAGCAGTGACGACTACGTGGCCTAGGACGTCGTAGACTACGAGGCGCGATGACAGCAAGTTACACACAACTATGTAAGTAGCGTACAAGGCAACCAGCGCGGGGTAGCCAAAAGTGTTCCTGTACTTCTTCACGAGCCAGGCACCAGCAATAGTTGCTATGCTTA
This sequence comes from Desulfurococcaceae archaeon, assembly GCA_049970695.1. Classification (GTDB taxonomy): domain Archaea; phylum Thermoproteota; class Thermoprotei_A; order Sulfolobales; family Desulfurococcaceae; genus UBA285. The sequence continues at coordinate 135,650 of JBMFML010000001.1, read as the reverse complement.
ATCCAACTAGCCAGTAAAGCCACACTTTCACGTCTGATCACCACTAGGCCTCAAAGCAAAGCTCAGCGGCCTGAGCTGCTGCTAGAATGGCGGTGGGCTTTTAGTCACCGAATCGCTTTACACAGCTCGGAGTACTCCCTGCTCAAGTCCCTCTCATATATTTCTCCACGCGGCTCCTTCTCTCGAAAGGCCCTGCCTTCGTAAGCATATATCCTCGTGGCTTTGTCAAGCCAGCAGTTGGGTCGAAGCCCTGCTTTGAGACACGTTTCGGCGAGGAAGGTCTCCTCGTCCCAGCAGTACTCTACTGGAACAACCGGCAGCAGAGTTCCCTTAAACAGGCCCCTCTCGACAACCAGTCCGTGCCTGCCAATTGTGATCAGCTCTGGGAGCTTTCGCCTGTCTTCAACGACAAGCTCCACGGGCTCCGACAAGACCGTTACTTCGACAACTATATTGTCCATTTCCCACAGCTGAACCGGCGGAAATCTGGGGTCTCCGACAGCCGCTTCAATAGCGGATTTCACAACGGACTCAAGTAGGCTGTGCACTGGTGCGAGAAAGCCTATACACCCCCTCAGGCTAGTCCTCCCCGTCTGCCTATCAAGGGTTTCGAGAGTCGTGAACGTCATGCCCGGTCTCATGAGCTTCTCGCTCACTATGCCCCCCGGCTTGAGCTCTCTGCCTGATCTGAGATACTCCTCAATGGCCTCTCTCGCGAGCCTCACCAAGAGCACGCCTTCTTCCACGGTGAGCTCTGATGGGTGAATAGGCTTCAACGCCAACACCTACAACTACTAGAATAGTTGCGTGGACACACTTTTATTGGCTAAATGCAGCGGGCTCTACTACGGGAGCTTTTTGCAGGCGCTTTAGCTCGGGCTTATCTTTCGCTTGAGCTCCTCGGAGCGCTCTCTAGCGCGCTTCAAAATGACCTCGATCATTCTCCAGTGCTTACCAATCCAGTAGACCTTTCCACAGCGAGGGCACATCCAGAAGTCGCTGTGGACTCTGTAGACAGCCGGTGGAACGCTGTTCTTAACGAGCTCCTTGTCTACCTTTACGAGCGGCGTGTTGTCTTCTGGACACCTCGTCTTGCTGAAGTCGACACTCAGCCTAATGCCGGCAATCACGGCTACGTGGGCGAGCACATCCGCGATGTCCTCTTCCCAGATTAGTATGCTCTTAACTCCCTGTTTCACGGCCTTGTTGTTCAGCGACTTGTCCCTGGTAATGATTATCCTGCCTTCAAGCTCAGCTCTTCTAATGATAAGCCAATCCTCCGCGTTCTTGTCGTAGACTGTATCGTAACCCAGTATTCTCAGCCACCTTGCAACAGTTCCAAGCATGCCGTCCACTATAAACTTCGGCTCCGAACTCACAGGCTTCACCAGCCTAAAGCCGCGAAGTAGCGCTCTCCTCAGCGAAAATCGTCGAGCACGGCTTGACGCTCAAAGACCCTAGGTAGCACTCACTAACTTGTCTACCACTCTATTATGCATGCCTCTTTTATTTCTCAACAACAGCGATCTCTCTAGTGGATACGAAACGGAGTGGGTAACGATGAGTTCAGGGGCGCCAAAGAACAGAATTCGCCATCTTAGTGGGGTTATAGCAAGGAGTGTTCAGAAGCTCGTTTGGCTTGTAGAGCTGATCTTAGTGTTGTTACTGAGTTACTTGTTGGTATTAATGCTGTACGTAGTCGTTAGAGACCTCCTTACTCTGAAGCCTGAAGCGCCTGCTAGCAGCATTCACTTAATAGTATCAGACATTCTCGTAGTAGTTGTAGTTGTTGAGCTCATTAGGAGCTTCGCGGTGTTGCACCCTAGTAGAGAGCGCATCTTAGAAGGGCTCTTAGAATTTGGCATCATAGTCTTGGTAAGAGAAGTAGCTAGGTCAGTTATAGTTGCTAATATGTCGGGCGCCCTAATGGCTTGTGGTGGAGTCGTGTTGCTGACTATAGCGCTTTGGGTACTGAGAAGTTGGGTTAAGAGATCGCAGTAAATCGCTTATTCCGAAGACGCGCCAGAGCTCTAGCCACCAACTCTTTTTAGGCTTTGGGCATTTATTACGATAATTACGCCAATGCGCAAGCTCTAAGTAGTAGGGCTTGCAGCGCGGTCTGCTATTTTCAAGAAGGCCCTTGCACGGGGTTCGTAAATCAGTGCTATTACCCTATCGCCTTCACTTATTACACATCCCCATAGTGTAAGTAGCCCTTTTTCTCTACACGCTCTCAGCGCAGAAGCCTCGTCTACGGTCTCGGCTGCAGACCTCAGGCTGTCTACAAGCGACTCTTCGAAAACCCCCTCCCCTTGCTCGGCAAGGGATTCCAGCAGCTGGGCGTAGACGACCAGGGCGTCGGCCCCCAGGCTGAAAAGAGGCGTAGTGAATTCTCCACTAGGGGTAAATGCTATGTCGGGTCTCTCGCGTCTCAAGAGCTTGCTGTACTCGTCTACGCTATCGACAACAACGACATCGAACCCCTCGCTGACAAGTGCTTTTACAATGCCCTCCTGAAGAGGGCTTTTAGCTAGGATTCTTGCACCACTCGCGTATTTCCTCGCCAGCGCTCTAGCCAGCTCGCCCGGTAGCATAAAGCCCTTCTTAGTCGCGACGATTAGCGAGGCTCCATCGATACTAAAGGCTACGCCAAAGTTTGTGTTAAGAACGCCTCTGATAGCTTCAACGTTCTTCATTAACTCCATCTCAGGGTAGGTTTGCTGGGTCTTCGCAACGCCTATGGTTATCTGGTTTACTGAGAGCTCGCTGGAAATAACTCCTAATACTGTACTGAGGGGCTCTGAGCCCGGCCCAACTACTGTTGAAATGTTAGCACCCGCCACTGCGTCTGCCTTGACAAACGAGATTATAGCAGCGCCGTAAAGCTTGTGCATGTATTCTGCGTAGTTAACCCAGCCTATTCTCGTGGGCCTCGGAATAGCCTTTACTTCTCCAAGCAGGTCTTTCAGTTCGCTTCCTACAAGCTCGTAGCCGGGCGCTTTAAAGACTTTAATTAGCAAGTTGCCGCGTACTAGGGGGTCGTTCATGACCATGAAGCCGTACTTCCCACCAAACCTTTTCATGGCAAACGAGATCTCGCCTACGAGAGACTCGTGGAAGTCCATTACTTCTGCTCCAGCACTCATAATACCAGCTGTAATCGCCCTCTTGTACATTCTCGAAATAGGTGTATTGTCACGTCCGCTTACGACAAGACTTCCCGCTCCAGCCATGCTGCCAATTATCGCACCAAGCTTAACAGCCCACTCGAGAGTCAGGTCTTCGAATGGCTTACCCGATAGCCTCATAGGGCGACACCCAAGAGCAGGGCTCAATGACTTCTCTAATCAGATCCCTCCCAATAGTACAGCCTGTCCCCACAATAGAGGATACCACCTTGACTTGAGGCCCAACAGTAGCGTTGTTCATGACTATGGAGTCGTGCACTTGAGAGCCCTCCGCAATTGTAGCGCTTTGCCACGTAATTGCGTACGAAACGCGCGCCTCCTTTTTAACAATCGTTCCTTCTTCTAGTGAAGCGTAGGGACCGACTACCGCGCCCTCTTCGATTACTACGTCTTTACCTATGTAGACAGGTGGTATCACGCTTCCCTTTACAGTAGCCCCCTCAGCAATGTATAATCCACGAGAGTAGAGCCTCCCCCTGGGAGACCAGTTGCTTATTCTTCCCTCCAGCAAGTCCCACACAGCCTCCTTGTACACGCTTGGCACGCCTATGTCGTTCCAGTAAGAGCCTGCAGGTGCGATCCAGCCCAGTACCTTGTGCCCCTGCTCTAGTAGGTAGGGAAAAACGTGTCGCCCAAAGTCCATTAAGCTGGGCTTTTCAACGAGCAGACTTAGCACTTCCTCTTTAAACGCATATATGCCGGCATTAACGAGATTGCTGTAGAGATGAGCCCCCCGGCTCTTGTGGTGTGCTAGTAGTAGCAAGCATGCTTCTATGGATCTAGGCTTTTCGGCAAAGTGGTACACGTACCCTCCTTCATCGACGTATACTAACCCGTATGGTAGTGGGTTGTCGACTTGTTTAAGCACTATTGAGGCTGTGGGGCCTTTACTGAGGTGGAATTCGAAAAATACGCTAAATGGTATATCTGTTGCAACGTCTCCCATCGAAACTAGGAAGTCTCCTTTAATCATGTCCGCTACTAGTCGAACAGCATCTGCGGTATCGCGGGAATTCAGTAAAAGCGGCTTTACGCGTGGCCTGCCTTTAAAGTACTTAACGATTTGATCACCAAGGTACTTAGCCGTGATTATGACTTCGAAAAACCCGCTTTTGAGTAATGAGTCGACAAGGTACTCTATCAAGGGAGCACCTGCAAAGGGTATGAGTGGCTTAGGAGTGACTTTGCTAAGGGGGTAAAGCCTAGAGCCAACGCCGCCAGCGAGCACTATTGCTACTGCCACGTCGACACCGTGTAGTACTTTTTCTGTAGAGGACAATATATTGCGGCTCCCTGGTCGAGAGGGCTTTTTAACATGTTGGAGACTACATAAGCATGGTGCAGCGTTCTTGTCGCTCGTCGTTAGAAACGCGAAGATATTCTTTGGTGGAGAGCTCGTTGAAGGGAACATCCTCGTGGAAAATGGGATCGTTAAGGCCATTGGCAGGCGCGAGTTTGAAGGCGACTACGTGCTAGACGCAGAGCACCAGCCTGTGCTACCTGGTGGTATTGACGTGCACGCCCACGTCTACGACCCTGAGTACGCCGATAACGAAGACTGGAAAACGGGCTCGCTCGCTGCAGCCTACGGCGGTTTGACAACTCTCATAGACATGCCGCTAAGAGTTTACGTAGACAGCGTGGAGGCGCTCGAGGCCAAGCTCAAAGAAGCCGCGAAGAACTCCTACGTAAACTACGGAGTAACAGGCGGTTTCTTGAATAAGAAGAACATTAAGAGCATCGCAGAACTCAGAAAGAGGGGCGTCAAGACGTTCAAAATATTTACTTGCCGCCCGTTTCAAGCTGAGGAAGAAGCCCTGGGCAGTATACTGGAAGAAATAGCGAAGACAGATAGCGTTGCAATAGTGCACGCCGAAGACGAGGGCTTAATAAGGTACTGGGAGGGGCTTTACAAGGCGAGGAACGACGTAGTGTCTTACCACATGAGCAGAACGGACTCAGCTGAAGCAGCCGCCATACTCAGAATTGGAATGTACGCCCGCGACACAGGGGCAAGAATACACGTAGCACACCTATCGAGCAAGCTGGGCCTGGAGTCTGTGCTCTTCTTAAAGGAGAAAGGCGTGAAAGTAACGAGCGAAGTATGCCCCCACCACCTCTACTTCACTAGAGAAGACTCAGCGAGGTATGGAAACTACTTGAAGCTAGCACCAACTCTCAAGACCCGGGAGGACGTGGAGGCCTTGTGGAGGGGGCTGGCGGAGGGCCTCATAGAGGTATATGCAAGCGACAATGCCCCAGCACCACGTAGGCTTAAGGAAGTAGATGTGTGGAGTGCGTGGGGTGGCATACCAAACTTGGAGATCATGGGGCCCTTCCTATACACCTACGGGGTTCTGAAGGGGAGAATAAGCATTAAGAGGTTTGTAGAGGTCTTCTCCGAAAACCCCGCAAAGCTGCTGGGGGTTTACCCGTTAATGGGGTCAATAAGCATAGGTAGCCGTGCAGACCTCTACATCTTGGAGACGCGCAGGGCTAAGAAGATATCGGCGTCAACGCACCACCACAAAGTCGACTGGACTCCTTGGGAAGGCATAGAGCTATACGGTGCGCCACTGCACTTGGTCGTCGGTGGGCACGTCATTATTGAAAACGGCGAGCTCGTGGGTAGACCTGGGCTGGGAGTTTACATAGGGAACTACGTTAAGGCGCTATAGGTCAAGCGCGGAGCACGAGGAGGGATATACGAAGAGTTGGGAGGAAAAAACCATTTACTTGTTCAGCCCAAACTTCTTGATTATGCCATAGACGTAGTCTGGTGTTAGGGGTATTTTGTTCACAGCGTACTTTGCCTTCTTGTCTCTCAAGGCGTGGGCTACGGCGTTTGCTATTGAGGGGGCCACGCCGACTATTACGGGCTCTCCAAGCCCCTTAGCGCCAAAGGGCCCTCTGATATACCCTGCTTCTACGAAGTCCACGTTTATTTTCTCTGGTATGTCGAGAGCTGTTGGTATGTGGTATGCCGAGAAGTTCGGGTTGTAGACCCTGCCGTCGGGAGCGTAGTAGACGTCTTCCATTAGGGCATAGCCCATTCCCTGGATGTAGCCGCCCATGGCGTGCAGTTCTGCACCATACCAATTAATTACCCTGCCCACGTCATAGACCGTTGTGGCCTCCAAGACCCTGACCACTCCAGTATCGAGATCTACTTCGACCTCGCTCACTACTGCTCCAAACGTGTAGGTGAAGTACGGCTGTCCAGTACCAGTCTCGTCGTGCCACTCGGCTGGCGGGGCCCTGTAGTAGCCGTACTCCTGTAGTGGCACTCCCTTCCAGAAGGCCTGTTCAACGAGTTCTCTCCACAGAATGTACTTATCTGGGTTGTCTCTGCAGTAAACCTTCGGTGCTTCGATTACAACGTCATCTGGGCTCTTGCAACCAAGCATCGAAGCTGCAAGCGAGTTGAGCCTCTGCCTGAGCTTGTACGCAGCCACTAATACCGCGTTGCCCGTCATCGCGGTAACTCTCGAAGCCACGGTGGGGCCTGAGTCAGGCACCGAGGCCGTATCGGCCCACTCAACCTTGAAGTATGAAGGCGGAACGCCCAGGACTTCGGCGGCTATGTTTATCAAGCCCTGTATGGAGCCCTGGCCCATGTCGGTTGTTCCTGACCTGAACGTGATACTGCCATCCCTGTTTATTATAATTGACACGCTGGAGTAGTCTGCACCCTCTGCTCCTATGCTATTACCGTGGTACATCAAGGCTATTCCAATGCCCCTCCTTCTCCTGCCTGTCGCGCTCTCGTAAAGCTTTTTCTTCTCATAGTAGTTGCTTAATTCTAGCGCCCTCTTCAAGGCATCTTCGAGACCTACTCCGTGGTCTAGGAGCTGTCCGTGGACTGTTCTGTCGCCGTTCCTAAGGATGTTCCTGAGCCTTAGTTCGACTGGATCCATTCCGAGTTCTTCTGCGAGGAGGTCCATCTGCCTCTCAACAGCAAAGTGCACTTGTGGGTTGCCGAAGCCTCTGAAAGCACCAGAAGGCACTCTATTAGTGTACACCGATACTACGTCTACTTTAGCATTGCTGACTTTGTATGGACCTGTGCTGTGAACGACGGCCCTCCACGCCACGAATGGCGCGAGACTAGCGTAAGCGCCGCCCCCAAGAACGATTCTTGCCTCAACCGCTAGTAGAGTCCCATCGCGTTTTGCAGCATGCCTATAGTACGCTATCATTGAGTGCCTCTTAGTATGCGCTATAAAGGACTCTTCGCGCGTGTGCAGCACTACAGCGGGCCTCTTGAGTTTCAGTGCGACGAGAGCGGCCTTAGCCGCTACTTCGTTTCCAACATCTTCAGCTCCCCCGAATCCGCCGCCCAGCGCAGGGGCAATAACTCTCACATAGCTGTACGGCAGCCCAAGTACGTTGCTCACCGCTCTTCTAACGTCAAAGGGGCACTGAGTCTTGACGTATATAGTGACACTTCCATCAGGCTCTGGTATGGCTATTGCAGCTTCAGGCTCTAAGTATGCGTGTTCCTGCGCTGGTGTCTTGTACACGTTCTCAACTACTACTGCTGCTTCCTTGAAGGCCTTTTCAACATCTCCAACGCGTATTCTGTACCTCGTTATGATGTCAGTGCCTCTTTCGTCGTGTATTAAGACGTGGTCCTTCTCCTGCAGGGTTTCGAAGTCGACTATGTCGAGCGGGTCTAAGTACACGGGGAGCGGCTCGTAGTCCACGGTTACTAGCTCTGCTGCTTCCCTGGCCTTTTCGAGGGACTCAGCAACTACGAGGGCTACAGTGTCTCCAATATACCTGACTTTTCTATTGGCGAGGAGCGGCTGGTCGGGTATTACGTAGCCGATGTCGTTCAAGCCGGGCACGTCCTTTGCTGTAAACACCTTGATGACGCCAGGTTGCTTCTCGGCGTCTGAGACGTCTATGTGCTTGATTAGTGCATGGGCATACTTAGATCTAACGCTGTAGACGTAAACGGGGTTCTTGACCAGGTTTATGAGGTCTGCTGCGAACATCGGCTTGCCAGTGACCTTTGAGAAGGCGTCCCAGCGCGTTATCTTCTTGCCGAGATACCTGAACTCAGCCGTCTTGACATGCTTGGTCTTCTCGAAGACTTCCTCTACTATTTGAACGTACTCAGGCTTACTCAACGAGCATCACCCCACGACGCGTAAGTGTAGCTTCTTCTTAACCTCTTCTTCACTGAAGTACACGAACCCCTTCTTAATGTACTCTGCAGCAAGCTTGACGGCTTTTATGTAGTGGTAGTAGCTCCCACACCTGCAGAGAACGCCGGCAAGCCACTCCTTTATTTCATCTACTTGCGGATCTGGGTTTCTGTCTAGGAGCGCCTTGGCCATTATGATCACACCTGGCGTGCAGAAGCCGCACTGAACTCCACCAGACTCGAGTATAGCTACTTGTACTGCGTGGAGCTTGCCCGGAGGCGCTATTCCCTCTAGAGTGACTACTTCGGCGCCATCTAGCGTGGCTGTTAGTGCTAGGCAGGAAGGCCGGGGAGCGCCGTTGACTAGGACTACGCAATTTCCGCACTCGCCTCGTCCGCAGCCTTCTTTGACGCTCACGAATCCAAGCCTGTACCTCAGCGTATCTATCAACCTCTCCGATGCCGGAACTTCTAGCTCGTAGCTGACTCCATTGACTTTCAACTTCACCTTGTAGAGCCTACTCATAAGGCGCCGCCCTCAATTCTCTTCTTGGCTATTAGGAGCGTTCTCTTCAGGGTCACTTTTGACATTTCGAGCCTGTACTCGGCAGTAGTCCACCAATCAGTGTACTTCTCCATTACGCGGGGCAGCACTTCTTCTGCTGCCCTAGTCACTAGCTCCTCCGTGAATACCTTGCCTCTTAGAAAGTCCTCAACGGGCTTAACCCTGCCGGGGATCCTCTTGCCCTTGACCATGTCGAAGGATATCCTCACATCAGCTATCTTACCCCCTTCGTCTAGGTGCAGGTATGAGCAGCCATTGGCTATTCCAGCTATCAGTATTTGCCTCCTGTCAAACTTTTCAAAGCTACTACTCGACCTGGGTGGAGGCTCTGGAAAGAGCACTTCGACTATTAGTTCATCAGGTCTGGCTGCCAGCTGCCTCCTATCAGCTATAAGTTCTTCTAGCGGCACAACGCGCTCTCCATCAACACTCCTTAACTTGACACTGGCACCATATGCCAGTAGTAGCACTATGTAGTCGCTGAAATCGGTTGCCGTTGCAATATTGCCTCCTATTGTGGCCACAAACCTCAAGTGCATAGTTCCAAACTTGTGCCAGACGTCTTTGAACCCGGCGTAGCGCGGGTCTCTGTGCAGAAAGCTCTCGCTAAGCTCCCATACTGTTGTTAGCGCCCCTATCTTTACTAAGCCATTCTCGAGCTTGACATAGCTCAAGTCCTTCCTTAGTGGCGAGAGGTCTACTAGGTACTTTGGGGGCTTTATTTTCTTGTCGCGTATTAGAATTAGCAGCTCCGTTCCTCCTGCTAGGGGTCTAGCGTCAGGAGCGTGCTTGTGCAGGAACTCAACTGCATCATCTAGGCTTGAGGGACGGTAAATTTCGAAGATGGCTACCACCTACCCGAGCGTTGGTTCACACTAATAACGCCCCGGGGTTAATAAGCTTGCAGTACTTGGCGCAACGCAACTAACCCCGCGGAAAGAATGCTCTTAAATACTTCCTAAGCCTATGACTACGGTTTAAGAAGAGGTGTAGGCGCCTTGAGGGTCTGTCGCGACATAACAGAGTGCATTGGTGGAACGCCAGTAATTCTCCTAAATAGAGTCAAGCCTGGGGATGTTAAGGCTGAAATATGGGCTAAGATGGAGTTTCTAAACCCTACCGGCAGCGTTAAGGACAGAATGGCCCTCTACATGCTGCGCAAGGCCATTGAAAGAGGAGAGCTCAAGCCGGGCATGACAGTAGTGGTTCCCACTACGGGCAACACGGGCATTGCCTTCTCAGCACTAGCAAGTGCCATGGGCTTCAAGGTCCTAATAGTAATACCCGAGGAAATGAGCGCTGAGAGGTTCATGATAATGAGGCTGTTTGGCGCAGACTTCTACTTTACCCCAGGAGGCGAAGCGGATGCGGGAGTAGCGCTGGAAGCCGCTAAGAGGCTTGTCGCGGAAAACCCGGACAAGTACTACCTCTTTGACCAGTGGTCTGATGACGCAAACATACAAGCACACTACGAGACCACGGGCAAGGAAATACTAGAGCAGCTGGGCTGCCCCAAGGCGTTTGTAGCTGAAATAGGCACAGGCGGGACTCTGGTGGGCGTGGCAAAGAGGCTGAAAGAAGAGTGCAAAGACGTACTCGTAGTTGGGGCAGAGCCTGCGGAGTGCCCGGTTGCCACAGAGTGGTTCAAAACAGGCCGCTTGGGGCCTTGCAGTAGGCACGAGATAGAAGGCGTTGGAGACGGCTTCGTGCCAGACATCGTCTACAGAAACAAGCACTTAATAGACGACTTCGTGACGGTCTCGAGCGAGGAGGCAATAGAAATGGCTAGGCTGATAGCAAGGCTAGAGGGATTGCCGGTTGGAATAAGCTCTGGAGCAAACGTCGTGGCAGCTATTAAAGTCGCGCGGCAATACGGCCTGGGAGAGGGCAGCAAAGTCGTTACAGTGCTACCAGACTACGCCGCGAGGTATTTCAGCACGAGGCTCTTCAAGAAGAAAAGAGAGCTCGTCTCGAGAAAGCTCCTACTAGAAGAACTCGCTTTATAATCATTTTTTCCCTGCATCATTGCACTCAGTAACACTTATTCCGAGCGTCTCCATAAAGAGCTTAATGGCTCTCTTATCCTCTTTTGAGAGCCCGCGGGCGAGTTTTATTGTCAGCACTATTCCCCTTTCCTCGGGGCTCAAAAAACCCTCAAAGTAGTACTTTGGCTCATACCCTTTTAGCAGCAGTAGCGGGTTTAACTCGTCTAGAACTCTCTTGAGGTCCCACATCGTTACTGCTCCACGAATTATGATGCAGTCTTCTCCAATCACGCAGTTCAAGTCTTAGTCGCCTCGGCTAAGAATGTGAGTGTAGAGAAAGCTATTAAGTAATATGCCGGAAAAAGGCTGAGCTAGTAGCTGAGGTTAGCGGCCGGGGCCGCTCTAGTAGAAAGCCTTTTTAACCTACTCCATTATAGCACACTTCAAAAAGGCTTCGGTGGTCTAATGGGAAGGCACAAGCCCTGGTTTGTAGGCTACCTAAAGGGTAAGGACTGGATATCCAACTACGACTACGACATCGATACAATAAAGCTAGTTCTCAAGGCTGCCAGGGAGCTCAAGCAAATGTTCCACAGCGGCGTGCGCAGAGTCGACTGGCTACGCGGCAAGACTCTCTACCTCATATTCTACAACAAGAGCCTCAGAACGAGAAACAGTTTCCAAACCGGCATCTACCAGCTCGGTGGGCAGGGCATCTACATCAGCCCCGATCAAGTGTACACGCCAACGCTACCAGAGGACATGGTCCCATACCAAACCGAGGCTATTAGCGACGTTGCGAGAGTTCTGAGTAGGTACGGAGATGGAATAGCCATAAGAATATACGGAGACCCGGCCAAGTGGATTATTGGAAGGGGCCATAGAATAATAAATGAATTCGCGAAGTGGGCAGACGTGCCCGTCCTTAACATGGAAGACGACATATGGCACCCATTCCAGGCGCTCGCCGATGCACAGGCCTTGCTCGAAGCCCTCGGATGGCCTAGTGACTTGCGCGGCAAGAAGGTTGTAGTGAGCTGGGCTTACAGTGGTGGTCTAAAGCCCCTTGCAGTTCCACAAGATGTTGCAGCAATGTTTGCGATGCTTGGAGCGGACGTCTACATTGCACACCCGCCCGGCTTCGAGCTCATGGACGAGGCCCTCAGCATTGCCAAGAAGTACGCCGAGTACTGGGGAAGTGAGTTCAAGATAGTCTACAATATGGACGAGGCGTTTGAAGGAGCGGTTGCCGTGTATCCAAAGGCTTGGAGCCCCAAGAAGTTCTTCCCACCATACAACAGCGTAGTGGACAAAGAGGGCGCTAAAGAGTACCAAAACAAGTACAAAGATTGGATTGTCACCATAGAGAGGTTAGAAAAGGCTGGAAAGCCGTACTACATGCACTGCGGCCCGGCTGACAGAGGGCAAGAAGTCGCAGACGAGGTCTTAGACAGCTACGAAAAGAGCCTATACTTCGAAGAGGCCGAGAACAGGCTTCACGTCCAGAAGGCAGTAATGGCAATGGTCATGGGAGAGTAGGCTTTTTCTTACCCCACACTCCTCGCACGCTCTTCCGTAACCTGGAAAGAATTGCATGGTGCATTGCCCTGTACGTAAAGAGGCTTGTTTGTAGCCGCTGTGGCCGCGCGTACAAGCTCGAGGAAAAACCCCTGACATGCATAAACAGGGACCTCGGGAGGCTGGACATAGAGTACGACTACGAGGAGGTGGCAAAACGCTTAACTCGAGAAGTCTTGAAGAATAGGCCTTTTAACATGTGGAGGTACAAGGAGCTGCTGCCGGTGCCCAGCGAAGAATACATTGTAAGCCTTGGCGAAGGCGGCACGCCTCTAATAAAGGCGGAGAGGCTCGGAGAAAAGCTTGGCTTGAAAAACCTCTACCTCAAGGACGAGACCAGAAATCCAACGGGCAGCTTCAAAGATAGGGCGATGAGCGTTTCGGTTTCAATGGCCAAGTACTTCGGCTTTAGGAAAGCAGTTATCGCAAGTAGCGGTAATGCAGCGGCCTCGCTAGCCGCTTATGGAGCTAAAGCAGGTATAGAAGTCTATGCACTAGTACCACACTTCGCCGCCAGCGGCAAAATAGCCCAGTTAATGCTCTATGGTGCTAGAGTTGTCAAGGTCTTGTGGGAGGAAGCCGAAGACCCAACGGTTAAGCTAATGACGGTGCTCTACGAGAAGTACGGCTTTTACCCCAGTCCCAGCTTTGGAGTATTCAACCCGTATCAAGTAGAGGGCCCTAAGACCATATCAATGGAGATTGTAGAGCAGCTAAACTGGGCAGTTCCCGACCAGGTCTTCGTTCCCACAGGTGCAGCGAGCCTGCTTACAGGGGTTTACAAGGGCTTCAGAGACTTCAATGAGCTTGGCTTCATCGAGGGCTATCCAAGGCTCGTGGCTGTTCAGCCGGAGGGCAACTACCCACTAGTCAGGGCTTGGATGGAGCGGGCAGACCCCTTCAAGATAAGGCCTTGGGAGAAGCCGCCAGAGACTATAGCAACGGGCCTTGAGGACACGTATCCCTGGGATGGAGACGCCGGCTTGAGAGCCCTATACTCGACTAATGGCTATGGAGTAGTGGTTTCAGACAGTGAAATAGTAGAAGCCATGAAGATGCTGGCAAGCTTGGAAGGCGTGTTCGCCGAGCCTAGTGGTGCTGCAGGACTAGCCGGGCTTGTGAAAGCCTTAGAGCAGGGGCTTGTAGACAAAGACGAAGTAGTAGTAGTTTTAGTCACTGGGCACGGACTCAAAGATGTGGAAATAGTCAAGAAAATAGCTGGAGAGCCTCCGCTAATACCTCCAAGCGAAGCCGAGCTACTCAGAGCTATTAGAGAGCGCTACGGCCCGTCCTGAAGAGCCTTCTAATTGACAGCAACGCTGAGTAAACTTTTTATACTCGGCGACAAATAAGACAACATAACACTAAGCCTCTATTCGGTGTTAGTCCTTGGTAGACCTCTCAGTTGAAATAGCGGGGCTGAAGCTAAAAAACCCGCTCATGAACGCGGCGTGTCCCATTTCGCGTGATGCAGAGTCCATGATAGAGCTCGTGAACAACGGTGTTGGCGCAGTCGTCGCCAAGACCATTAGCGTAAAGCCAGCAATAGTTCCAAGGCCCTCAATGGCGGCTGTTGACAGGGGTATTGTGCGGGTCCAGGTCTTAAAGACTCTCAAACCCGGAGACATTAGAGTGGTTCCGAGCGAGAGCGGTAACTACAGGTTCATATACGCCGTGCTAAACGCGGAGCTCTGGAGCGATATACCAGCAGAGCACTACCTCGAGAGGGAGTACCCAATAGTCAAGAAGTACTGCGAAGAGCGGGGAGTGGCGTTCATTGCGAGCATAGGCTACACGCCAGAGGAGCTGTCACTACTAGGCCCTAAGGTGGAGAAGGCAGGAGTCCACGCAATAGAGTTCTCGACGCACTACATAGGGCGCGACTACAGGCCCATAGTCGAGGCAGCAAAGGCTCTAAGAGAATCCGTGCATGTTCCAATATTCTGCAAGCTCAGTCCCTTCACGCCAAACATACCAGAACTTGTAAAAGAACTAGAGAAAGTGGGTGTCGACGGCATAGTTGCGACAAACACCATAGGCCCAGCGCTGAGTATTGACGTAGAGACGGGAATGCCCATTGTCGGTGGGCCCTACGGCTTTGGCTGGATGAGCGGGCCGGCTCTTAAGCCCCTCGCCCTCGCCGTAGTAGCTGAGGTAGCAATGAACACCAAGCTACCTGTCATAGGCGTAGGAGGGATATCGAGGGGGATTGACGTTGTGGAGTACTTCATGGCAGGCGCTTCGGCAGTACAAATATGCACAACAGTCCTCATTGAAGGTCCTGGGGCATTCAAGCGAATACTTGGAGAACTCGAGAACTGGCTAAAGACCCACGGGTATTCGAGTATAGAAGATGTAAAGGGCGTAGCACTAAAGTACCTCAGGCCTGAACCGAGGAGGGTTTGGGCCAAGCCGCCCGTGGTGGACAAGAAGAAGTGCATAGGCTGCGGCTTCTGCGAGCAGGTGTGCAACTACAAAGCCGTTAAAGTAATAGAAGAAGCAGGCAGAAGAGCAGCAGCAGTAGACGTGACTAAGTGCTATGGTTGCGGGCTCTGCACTTCGGTGTGCCCAACGAGAGCAATAAGCTTTGTTGAGTGACTCCCTCTACTCACTTTTTCTTCGCGCATGTTTCAAAATATAGCTGTCTCGATAAGCCACTTCAAAGCCCAAGCCCCTTTCGTTGCCTCTCTACAATCCGCCACACTCCTATCCGCTACATTAACTACGCTAATTACCAGTAGCTGCTGAGGCGGAGAATGGCATGTAAAAAAGCTAGTAGGCGCGTAGAAGAAGAGGACTAGGAGTTCAAAAAACCTAGAAGCTAAGACGCGCCAAGCTACTTGACTCCATACATGGTTAGTGCTAGTACCGCCATTTTTGTCCATAGCCCGTTTTCAGCCTGCTGGTAGATGACTGAGCGCTTGGGGTCGTCTATTACGTCGTCGTCTGCTTCGTAGCCTCTGAATATTGGCAGTACGTGCATTAATACACCGTGCTTGTCCATTAGATCCATGAGCTCTCTTGTGACTTTCCAGTTCTTGTACTTCTCGTAGATTTTCAGCTCTTCGTCTTTGAACTTGCTGTAACCTAGCTTAACGAGCGTTGGCGAGGCCCAGTTGCGCGGGAACACGGCGTGCGCGCCGCTAAGGGCCTCCTTCAGGTTGTCGGTTATTTCTAGTGTTGCACCATGCTCTTTTGCGAGCTCCTTGGCTTTTTCAACGAGCTTGGGATCAAGGTCGAATCCCGGAGGCCTCGCTATTACGACGTCTACTCCAAACCTGGGGAAGAGTATCATGTCTTCTTGGACGCTGCACCATCCGCGTATTTCGGGACTGTAGGCCCACATTATTACGTACTTCTTGCCAGCTGGGTTTGGAAAGACCTCTCTGAACGTGAATATGTCTGCAAGTCCCTGCGTTGGGTGGAACATGTCGTCAGCCATGTTTATTACTGGAATGTTGGCGACGCGCGCCATTTCCCTAATATACGCGTTCCCAACTCCGTAGAGGTAGTCTATTGCCTTGTCAAGCACTCTTATACCGAGCCCATGCCCGTAGACGTCGTACATTGCTGCAACATCCTTTATTGCCTCGCCAGCCTTCTCTTCTTTGCCAAATGCCAACCTAGTCGTCGTGGCGTCTATGTAGGCTGCGTGGCCGCCCAAGAAGAACATTGCGCTTTCAAACGCAGCACGAGTTCTCGTAGATGGTGCGAAGAACAGCATGTAGAAGACCTTGCCTGAGAGCACTTTTGGTATCGCCTCTGTTCCATAGTAGTGCCCTATATCTTTGAACTCCTTAGCAAGTCTCAGCGCAACCTCTATTTCGTCGTCGCTCCAGTCGAGCGTCGATATCAAGTCCCTGCCACTCAGTTCTCGTATGAGGTGCCTCAGAGCCGGCACAGTTCTCACCTCTTGTGGCGTTAGAGAAGAAAATCCCGGTTATAAAAGCTTTGTTGCTGACCTACGATCATTGAATAGGCAAAGAAATAAAAGAAATGCTAAATATGCGCAAAAGCAGGTCTTAGACTTTACAGAGGGTATAGACGCGTAAGTCCTGTAATTGAAAAAGCTTATAAACCAGAGGGACTTAAAGGAGTATAACACAAAGGTGCCGGTGTCTCTAAATGAAGACCTCCACCGTAATTGGGCTCCTCGTAATAGTAGCCATCCTAGCCGGAGTCGTGGGGTACTTTGCGGGTCAAGCGGCAGTACCTGCACCTGCACCGCAAGCCCCTGCCTGGACTCCGCCGGAGAAGGTGAGAGCAGCATTCATATACGTAGGCCCCATCGGAGACGCCGGCTGGACCTACATGCACGACATAGGCAGAAAGGTCGCGCAGCAGCTCCTCGGAGAGTGGCTTGAAACAACTTACGTGGAAAGCGTCAAGGTGGAGCAACTAGTATCTGTAATAGACGATTTAGTCGCGAAGGGCTACAACGTCATCTTCACGACATCCTTCGACTTCATGGACGGAACAATAGAGGCGGCAAAGAAGCACCCCAACGTGCTGTTCTTCCACTGCTCGGGTTACAAACGTGCTCGTAATGTCGGAACATACTTCGCAGACCTTTACCAAGTATACTACTTGAACGGCTTAATGGCGGGCGCTCTGACCAAGACTGGCCACATAGGCTACGTAGCAGCATACCTAATTCCAGAAGTCGTTAGGCACATAAACGCATTCGCCATAGGTGCCAAGGAGGTTGGAGAGCAGCTCGGCAAGAACATAACCATTCACGTAATTGAAATCGGTGCCTGGTACGATCCGGTGAAGGCCAGGCAGGCAGCAGACACCTTAGTTACGCAGTACAACGTCGACGTGCTCGCCTTCACAGAAGACTCTACAGCCATACCAGAATATGCTGAGGAAAAGGGCGTATACGTTTTCAGCCACTATGGTCCAATGCTAAGGTACGCTCCTACGATGACCGTTAGTGGGCAGCTCGTTAGGTGGGAAGTGATATATATAGACATACTGGTCAAGGTCAAAACCGGCGTCCTGACGCCTTACAACCTCGAGAACGTAGACTACTGGTATCTCTTGAGCTCTGGAGCGGTCGAGCTTGGTGCAGACATCGACGAGAAGGGACAACCAGTAATGTTCAATCCAAGGTACGTAGACACGCTGAAGAAGATCACGGTAACAGACAAGTTAACTGGTGAAAAGCTGAGCGTTTATGACCTCGTAATGAGAAGATACTGGCAGATGAAGCTTGGAACGCTTGTAGTACCGCTTCAGTTTAGTGCTTTGACGCACAAGCTCGAGAACATAGAATCGATAACTCTCAGCTGGGGAGGGAAGCTAGGCACGTTGCCATACCCAATAGCTCCATCCTTTGACCCGTTCATTGGCCCGCTAAAGGGCTACTGCATCAGCCCATCGCCAACTTCAAAGTACTGCACGGGCAAGCCTGTTGGAGCCAAAGTCGAGATACCGGCTGGCGTCAGGCTAGGACACGAAGACTTGTGGACAATGGACTACTTCCTAGACTTCGTAATTAAGCACTAGAGTGGCCCCTGAACCTCACACTTTTTTAATACAGAGCCCCGTGCTCACTTGGTTTTGCTTAACATTGTTAGGGGTGTAGTCGGGTGGCAAAGGATTTTGATAAAGTCTTGGTGTCTATTGAGGGCTTGACAAAGACTTTTCCCGGCGATGTAGTAGCGCTTGAAAACGTGTCTATAGACATAGCAAGAGGGGAGTTTACTGCGATTTTAGGAGAAAACGGTGCTGGAAAGTCTACTCTAGTCAAAATACTGTATGGAGTGTACGTTGCGGATAAAGGCGTAATTAGAATTGAAGGCAGGGAGGTCCAAATCAAAAACCCCACTGACGCCATTAAGAACGGCATAGTAATGGTGTCTCAAATACCACAGTTAATAGACAGGCTGACAGTGGAGGAGAACTTATCGCTGAGCCTCGCACGTCTCGGGCTTCTCAGTAGTCCAAGGAAGCTCAGGAAAACCATTGAAGAGGTCTCGAGCAAGCTAAAGACGAAGATAGATCCAACAGCTAAGGTCTGGTCCCTAACCTACACGCAGAAGCAAATAGTAGAGATCATAAGGGCCGTGATGCTTGGAGCCAAGCTATTAATACTCGACGAGGCCCTAACATACCTCCCCCTGGAGGAGAGGAGGAAGTTCTATGCATACTTGAAGGAGTTTAAAGAGCAAGGCGGAGCAGTTGTTTTCACAACCCATAAAATACCTGAAGCATTAGAAGTTGCAGACAGAATATACGTCCTGAGGAGGGGCAGGCTTGTCGGTAGCTTAACGAGGGAGGAGGCAACGCTAGACAAAGTCCGCGAACTCATGTTTGGCGAGGCGGCAAAGCAAATAACGTATGAAAGGTTCTCGGAGCCCTATTCCGTGCCGCCGGGCCGTATCATAATTGAAGTAAGGAACTTGAGGGTTCTAGGAGACTTTGAAGAGCTCGCTGTGAGGGACGTATCGCTGGTTGTTAGGGAAGGCGAGATAGTAGGAATCGCGGGAGTTGTAGGTAACGGGCAAAGAGAGCTCCTTGAAGCGGTTGTCGGATTGCGCCCTGTTTTGGGAGGGGCCGTCACCATAGACGGAGTCGAGATAACTAGAAAGGGGGTTAGCGCTACAAGAGAGCTTGGCATAGGCTTTATACCAGACCAGCCTCTTAGATATGCTGCTTCATCGGAAAACACGGTACTAGAGAACATTGCAGCCCTCTTCTCGAGGAAGAACTTGATCATACGCTGGAACGAAATGAAAAGCCTCACGCAGAAGCTAATTGAAGAGTTCGCCATATGGCCTCCGCGCGAAGAAGCTCACGTGAAGCTCTTGTCCGGCGGCAACATAATGAAGGTAGTCGTGAGCAGGGAAATCACATATGCGCGCAAGGCGCTGGTAGCGTACAATCCAACGAGAGGGTTAGACGAGGTCACAGCAACTCACGTGAGGAGGTGCATTAGGAATAAAGCTGAAAAAGAAAGGGTCGCAGTTCTATTCGCTAGCGAAGACCTAGACGAAGTACTTCAGCTAAGCGACTCCGTCTACGTTATGAATAGTGGTAAGCTCTATGGGCCCTTTGACCCGGTCAAGACGCCTAGAGAAGAGATAGAAAAGTTCATGGTGGTCTAGCTTGAGAATAGTATTGCTCAGGAGAAAGAAGCCCCTCAAATATGGAAGTGCTCTTACGATAGGACTTTCTCTGGCACTTGGAGTAGTGCTCTTTACTGTTTTTGCATGGATCATTGGGCTCAACCCGCTACTAGTGCTTTACACTATTTCATCGTCCTTCGTCTTCCCCGGTACCGTCAAGGACTTCTTAGTGCTGACGCTACTCGGCTACGCCTTGCTGGTGGCGTTCAAGGGCTCGCTCTGGAACATTGGGGCAGAAGGCCAGTTCCACATTGCACTACTCCCAACGGTCTACGTAACGCTAATATGTTTCTTCACGCTTGAACAAGTGCCAGCCTATGTATCGGTGGCCGTAATATTGCTTTCAATAGTGCTGGCTACCATAGCTGGCGCCCTCTGGGGTGGGCTTGCTGGGGCTATCAAGGCGTATGCTGGAGTAGACGAAGTACCAGTAACTCTCATTTTGAACTACATAGCGTACTACATTGGCAATATATTGATACTAGGCCCCTTCCAGGGCAAGTACGTCTATGGCTACAAGAGAACGGACGTGCTGCCAGACCCATATAGAGTGAGCATAATAGTTCACGTGCCCAACACCGGAAACCCGTTGCTAGATAACGTGTTTGCCTACGTGAGGGAGCTGATCATGTACTTTGCCTGGATACTCGGGCTTCTAGTAGTCGTATTGCTAGTTAGGTGGCTCTTTAACAATACGACACTCGGTTTGAGAATTAAAGTGCTCGGCTCAAACCCAGACTACTTGGTAACGCTCGGCTACGATGTCAAAAAACTCACAGTAGTAACTTTCATGATCTCTGGTGCCATAGTTGGGTTTACAGCAGCACTCTACTTCCACGGATATCTCTATAGATTAGAGTATCCGCTAGAATACGTGAGTGGGCAATACGGGTACTTAGCAATACTAGTGACGTGGCTTTCTCTGCTAGAAATACGGCTAATACCTGTGTCGGCTTACATAGTTGCTAGTCTAATAATGGGTAGTCAGAGGCTTGTAGCACTACCAGAAGTTAAGAAGGCGCTAGAGGCAGCCGGGTTCTATGGAGTTGAAACCTCCTTTAGGCTACTCATGTTCGGCTCCATACTCCTGACTTACAGCATAATGAGGTTCTTGCAGGAATACGAGTTGAAGGTGATTCGCGAGTGACCCCCGAAGCCTTCTTAGATATGGTCATTGGGATACTGCCGGCGTTTGCAACATTCTACATGGTAGCACTCGGGCACAGCATCTTCGAAAAAGCAGGTATATTAAACCTCGCTATTGACGGAGTCTTTTTTGCAGCTACTGGCGCTGCCGTAGTTGGTGCTGTAGGCCTGGGCAACCCCGTGTACGGCAGCATTCTAGCCGCAGTCGTTGCGGCCATCCTCGGCCTCTTCATGTCTTTCGTGCTAACGTACCTGCCCATAAGCCATGGAGCTGTTGGATTGTCGCTGCAGTTTCTTGGCTACGGCCTCGGCATAGTATTCGGCTACTCGGTGAGGCTGGCTGTGGGAGCCATATACAGTTATGCATATAGCCGAGACGCTATATACGAAATAACTCTCGTAGCACTAGCAATAGGAGTACTAGTGCACTTGCTAGTCGAGAAGACCAAGCTGGGATCAGCTATTAGAGCTTGTGGCGAGAACCCACACGCAGCCGCCGCGCTTGGAGTAAACGTCATTGCAACGAGGCTAATTGCGGGCGCACTAGGCTTTGCACTAATAGGGCTTGGAGGCTCCCTCTTTGTTTTGCTCTGGGTTAGAATATGGGATATAAAGACCTATACGCTCGGCTACGGCTGGCTAGCCTTCGCAGTCGCTCTGGCTGCTGGAAGGCACCCCCTGTTCCTAATACCAATAGCACTGCTCTTCGGAGGACTCGTGGATTTGCAGACCACAATACAAGCCCGCCTCAAAGTACCAGCAGATGTTGCAAAGCTAGTACCGTTCGTGGGAGCGCTCGTCCTAATGCTCGCTTACAGCATGACTAGGCTGAGAAGGGTGTTTGCCCAGCCGACGAGCCTTGGAAAGCCCTACTACAAAGAAGAAAAGAGCATATAGTGGGGTGCAATCAAGTAATGTACCTAGTTGTGTTTTCGAGCAGGGTGAGGTAGCGTGGTCGACATTTACATAAGAGCTGGCTGGGTCATAACAATGGATTCTCAGCGGAGAATTATAAAGAAAGGCGGTATTGCGGTAGAAGACGGCGTAATAGTCGACGTAGGCAAGTACGAGGAGCTGGATAAGCACTACAAAAGCCACGCAGACGTATTAATAAACGCCGAGAGAGACATCGCTCTGCCAGGTCTTGTAAACACTCACGTGCACTTAGCACAGGGATTGCTACGCGCGTGCGCAGACTACTTACCGCTAATACCGTGGCTTAAAGACCGGGTTTGGCCTCTACAGGGCAACTACACCAAGGAAGAAGCGCTTGCCTCGGCAAGACTCGTTGCCCTCGAAATGATAAAAACTGGGACGACAAGCTTTCTCGAAACAGGGCTTGTCGGGAGGTATGGGCCGGATGAGATCATAGAAGCTATCCACGCTACAGGACTGCGCGCTGCAATAGCAAGGCACGTCATGGACTTAAGGGGCTACGCCACAGAAGAGGGAGTACTGCACGAAGGGCTGGTAGAAGCTGGAGACGTCAGCCTGAAAGACACTATTAGGCTTTACTACAAGTACCACGGCTGGGACAACAGGACGTGGATATGGTTTGGGCCTCGCACGCCTGGAGCAGTCAGCTTAGAGCTCTACAGAGAAATAGCAAGCAGGGCCAGGGAGCTCAAGACAGGCATAACAATGCACTTAGCGGAAGTAAGGGAGGACGTAGAGTACACTACTAGGTACTTCGGTAAAAAGCCCGTTGAATTTGCCCACTGGCTTGGGCTCACGGGTAGGGACGTAGTTCTCGTCCACGTGGTTTGGGTAACAGACGACGAAATCCAGCTACTAGCTAGAACATCTACAAACGTCTCTCACAACCCATCGAGCAACATGAAGCTAGCTAGTGGCGCGGCAAGGGTTTCTGACATGCTCAAAGCAGGAGTAAACGTCGCGCTGGGAACGGATGGCGGTCCAAGCAACAATGCCTATGACTTAATGAGAGAAATGAAGCACGCCGCACTACTACAGCCCTTAAGGACTTTGAGAGCCGACGCGATTAGGGCGGAGGACGTTCTGGAAATGGCGACCATTAGGGGCGCCCGGGCCCTAATGATAGACCACATTACGGGCAGTATTGAGAAAGGAAAGCGGGCAGACATCATTGTAGTCGACTACTGGCAGCCGCACCTGCACCCGCTTAACAATCCCGTTTCGCACCTAGTCTACGCGGCAACGGGATACGACGTGAAGCACAGTATAATCGATGGGAAGCTCGTAATGTTCAATAGGAAAGTCCTCACACTAGACGAGGAGAAGGTAATAGAAGAGGCCGAGAAAGCGGCCCGCAGTCTTTACGAGCGCGCGGGAATATGCAGAGAGCCTGACCTGAAGTGGCCCGTACTCTAGCCCGGCGCAGACCTGCAGGCGAGTTCTCAGCACAGTGCTTTTTAGCAAAGGCCGGAACCGGGCTTTAGGTGCCTCCATCGGGAGCCCCGTGCTCGACTCGCTTCTACTCGGACTTGCTATATGTAGGCTTTTTAAGGGGCACCTTTTGTTTTTACTCAAAAACCAAAAGCTGGGTCCTAAGGTGGTTTGTTGAAGCTATTTCACTACAACGTGGAGGAGCGCCTCTCGCTTCTCGAGACTGCTCTTGGCCTTCAACCAGCGGATACCGTGATCTCCGGGGTTAACCTCGTAGAGGTCAATATGGGCGAGGTGCTCGAAAATGTAGGCATAGTGCTGAAAGGCAGGAGAATTGCGGGTATTGTCGAGGCGAGCAAGGTTGACAAGTTCAAGGGCCCTTATACACTAGTTATTGATGGAAAGCAGAGCTATGCAATACCCGGCTTTATAGACCTCCACGTTCACATAGAATCGAGCTTGCTAGACCCACTAGGCTTTTCAAAAGTAGCGCTGAGACACGGGACTACGACTGTTGTAGCCGACCCCCACGAAGTAGTAAACGTGCTTGGTCTCGAGGGCTTTAAGCTGTTTTCTGAAGCAGCCGCTAAGTCTCCTCTCAAAATACTCCTTGAAGTGCCAAGTTGCGTCCCTCCTACAAGCCCCGAGCTCGGGCTCGAAACGCCATCAGCAGTAGTTTCTTCAAAGGATGTGGAGAGCGCCCTGGGGCTTGACAACGTTATTGGGCTTGGAGAGGTAATGGACTTTATAAGCGTCTTGAGGGGCAACAGAGAAGCGTTTGAGAAGATAAGGGCGGCTCACGAGAAGAGGCTGCTCGTCGATGGACACGCTCCAATGCTTTGCTGCGAGGAGCTGAATGCGTATATAGCAGCCGGCATACTCAGCGACCACGAGTCGACAAGCGCTGAAGAGGCACTTGAAAAAGCAAGGCGTGGGATGTACGTCTATATGAGGCAGGGCAGTGCTTGGAGAGACCTGCCCGAGCTAGTAAAGCTCGTAAAGGAGAAAGACTGCAAGCTCTGCGCTTTTGTAAGCGACGACGTGAACGTGCTGGATCTGGTGCTGAGGGGGCACATGGATAGAATAGTGAACGAGGCAATAGAACACGGGCTAGACCCGGTGAAGGCAATACAGTACGCCACCATAAACCCCGCACTCAGGCTACACCTGGAAGACCACATTGGAATAGTAGCGCCTGGAAGGCTCGGCGACGTAGTGCTAACGAGCAGGATTGATCACATAGACCCCCACACCGTGCTGGCTAATGGCGAGGTAATATACCGCGAAAAGAGGCTGGTGAAAAACCTGCCAGCACACAGTTACCCCGAGAAGGCTCTAAACACGGTTAAGCTGGCCCTAGACTTTGTAGATAGGCTAGAAGTTGCACCAAAAGCCCCACCGACTAAGGGGAAGGTGAGAGTAAACGTAATTGAGGTCAAGCCCGGTTCCGCACTCACTAAACGCGTTGTCGAAGAGTTAGAGGTCACGAGTAGCGGGCACATAAAGCCCGATGCCGAGAAAGGCGTAATGTATGTTGGCGTAATCAATAGGCACTGCAAGTGTGATGCTCACAGTACCGGATTTGTAAAGGGCCTTCCGCTAAAAGCAGGCGCCATAGCGCAGACTATTGCCCACGACACGCACAACTTAATATACGCCGGGTGGAGTGAGAGCGACATTAAACTAGCCATAAAGAGGGTGGTTGAGATTCAAGGCGGCATAGTAGTGGTGGCCAACGGCTCTGTGGTCAGTGAAATCCCCTTGAAGCTCGCTGGTTTAATGAGCATTGAAGAGCCTGAAAAAGTGCTCGAACGGTATATCGACATGGTGGAAAAGCTGAAAGCTTACGGTGTGGACTTCGAACCCTTCTTCATGACACTGTCGCTAGTATCTCTTCCAGTAATACCGGAGCTCAGGATAACGGATAGAGGACTCGTCGACGTAAAGAAGGGCAAGGTGATACCCCTCATAGCCGAGTCCTAGCTTCTTTTTAGCAACGCGCCCCCTCCCTCTGCGCTGTAACTTTAATTAACCACGTCCAGTTAGAGTAGGACTTGAAGCGGTGATGCAGCTTGCGAGAAAAAGTAGACATCCTAATTTCTGAAGGACTAATTGTGACAATGAACGCTGAAAGGCGCGTCATCGAAAGAGGCTACGTGGCTATACGTGGTGGTACTATTGTTGGCGTCGGCGTTGGAGACGGGCTTGACAAGTTTGCAGCTGAAGAAGTAGTGAGTGCCAGGAAGAGCGTCGTAATACCGGGACTCCAGTGCGCGCATACCCACTTCTACGGACTGCTCCTAACCGGAAGCCCTTGGTTCGGCAAAATAGAGCCCCCAACAGACTTTCAGCAAAACTTGCAAAGAATATGGTGGGCCCTGGACGTATTGCTGACCTACGAAGACGCCTATGCATCGGCTCTAATGGGGTCTATACTGTTTGCCAAGTCAGGCGTTACAAACTTCTTTGACAACATCAGCAGCCCTAATGCAATACACGGAGTGCTAGACTACATTGAAAGAGGAGTTAGCGAAGTCGGATTAAGGGGGTTCATATCATTTGAAGCTACTCAACGCCGTAGCGACCAAGAGGGCTACGAGGGGCTGAAGGAGAACGAGAGGTTCATACTCAAGAACAACTATGACGATTCGAAGCTAGTCAAGGGCGCCGTCTACGTGCATGCCAGCTTTACAGTCAAAGATGACTTGATGATAAAAGCAAAGGACCTCGCGAAGAAGCACAAAGCACTCATAGCAATACACGCCGAAGAAGGCCTAGTAGACGTCTACCACAACATTGAGCGGTACGGGCTCAGGCCCATCGAGAGAATGAAGAAACTGGGCTTCCTCGACAGCTACACACACTTAGTTCACCTGGTTCAAGCCACGGACGACGAGCTCGAAATAGTGCGGGAGACGGGGGCCCACGTGGCACACAACCCGATGAGCAATATGCTAAATGCCGTGGGAGTAGCCAAGGTTCCAGAAATGCTCAAGATGGGAATTAACGTGGGGCTCGGCAACGATGGCTACATATTTGACCACTTCGAGAACATGCGCGCAGCTTACCTGCTCCACAAGGTTTGGAGGAGGGATCCGCGCGTCATGACGCCACTTCAGGTCTTTGAAATGGCCACTGTTAATGTAGCCAAGATGTTCCACCAAGACGAAGTACTGGGGTCTATCGAGCCGGGCAAAAAAGCGGACATCACTATTATCAGGCCCAAGGCGCCAAACACCCCAGTTAATGCGCAGACAATATATGGGCACTTGATCAACACGTTTAGCAGTAAAGACGTCGACACGGTCATTGTTAATGGGAGGTTTGTTCTCAGAAACGGCAGGCTAGTAAATGTAGACGAGGAAAAGAGCATAGACTACGTGCACAAAGTCGTTGAGAAACTGTGGGACAGGCTCCTCAGCAAGGGCGCTCCTCAGCTGGACTACGTGAAGTGACTTCTCGCCTCAAATAGCATTTTTCCTTGTTCTCGCTCAACCACCCATTTCAGGCGTTATCAGCGCCACTCTATCTCCATCTTTCAACACGGTATCTGGATTGTCTATTGCAACGCCATTTACGTACACTACGAATACGTAGTGGCCCTTGAAGTACCTCTCGGCGAGGACTGGGTTGACTCTTTCACCCAGGGCCTTCATTAGATCTCGCACCTTAGAGCCCTCGGGCAGCTCTAGCTCAACGATGTTGGTGCCTGCCAGTTCACTAGCTCTACCAAGCAAGACCACGGTAATCTTCAAGTGCGGGCACCAACCGTCTTTGTATTAGAGAACCGCCCATAGGGGGTATTAAGAGGTAGCCAGAAAGCAACAATCGAGAGCGGAATCGCGCTATCAGTAGCTTAGCACAGGGACGTGCCCAAATCTCTCAATGTAGGCGACTTCGCCGGGATTTTCTGAAACCGGTATTGCCCTAAAGGACAGCGGTCTATTCTTAACTCTGGCTAGCGCCATAGTACTTGCAATGAGCTTTGCCAGCGTGTGCACGTCTTCGTGCACTACTATCATGTCAACTCCAGCCACGCAGGTTGAGGCATACACCAAGAAGTCCCGGGCTTTGAGGAGCCCCTGGGCCCCGTACTTCATCAGCAGGCTATCTTCGGCGTAAGGCAGCATAACCTCGTTAAAGCCTACTCTGGCGTCGGGGTTAGAGTACTCGGTAATGTACTTGTTTACTAGCCAAGTCAAGTAGGCCGCTCCAGGGCTCAGTACGGAGTAGCCGAGCACCTCGTATATGCCAGCAACACTGCTCTCCATCCAGGGAGAAAGGCTGTAATCGACGTAAACCTCTAGGCCCGTTAGCGATTTGAGCAGCCTGATAATGGGCTCAACTGACTCCAAAACGAGCTTCACGGACTCCTCGAGTTCGAGTCCCTGCTTAAGGAGTTCTAGCAGCAGGTCAGGGTACAAGAGCGCAAGCCCTATGAAGCGCCTTCCGGGGCTTGAAGAGTCCGGGTAGTATGGTGTGACAAATTCTTCTTGGTGAAAGCCTACGGAAATTCTCGTCGCGGCAACGTAGCTTCTTTTAGAGGCACTATGAATAATTTCAGAGTACTTCTTGGCGTGGTCTATGCTTGGCTCGCTTCTGTGTAGAATCGGCACGTAAATGCCCTGACTAGCTAGCTCGGCAACGTCGTTTGAGCTAAGATCCCTCGAATAGCCCGTGCTTGCCAAAACGCCTCTTTCGAGCATGTCGAGTAGTTTAAAAGCCAAGTGGGCAGATAAGCCGGGGAAGCTAACTCTCTTCGTGAAAACTTTGTATCCAAGCTCGCTGAGCATGCTTTCGGCTAGTTGCAGGATTTCAATTGCGTGTTCAAGCTCCCTCCTAAGCTCGAAAACCGAGCTCACATTCCCCGTGAAAAAAGTCAGCGCTCTAATAGTAGGCTTCAAGCCGAGCTTCGCCACGCGGCAACGCCCCCGTTGAGCGGTCGGCATTCAATGGAGTCTTCACACATCTGCGAGTACAGCCCTCGTCATCCCGATCTGCTATTAAGCCGAGTAGCAGTATTATAACTTTGGGCGCAAAAAAGCTCTGAGTAGCAAAAAACGCAGAGAGACTTCGCAAGGCCGCCTCTAGGTGCGTAGCGTTGAATCAGGGGCCCACGCAGGACGTAATTGCTTTACTACGCGGATTTGCGACTTCAAAGATCTCGGTACTCGCAGCACTAGCGGTGTTTCCAGTGTCGTATTTGATTAACTGGCTTATTTCAACATTCTACTTGTACGCAGTACTGGATGTTGCAGCGCTTCCTCATGGAGCACTCATAAAGCTGGCAGCACTATACTACGCACTTAGAATCTGCATAACGGCAGCTACTCTACCACTAGCCATGCTAGTATACAGTGCCGCCCAGCTCAAGGCCTCTTCTCGCTTGCGCGCAATTGTGGGGAAGCATGCCAGAATCTATCAACTGTCATTACTGGCATCCTTGTTAGTGCTCGCCGGAGTCCTCCTAGCAGTGGCTTTGTCGTTTAACAAGCTATACGAGCTACTAGTCAGCAAGTTCATTGAAGCAGAGCTGTGGGCCAAGTCTCCTATTGCTAGAATCTACTTGCTGTGGACTAGAACTGGGTGGATCGACGAGTACGTGGAGTCTCAGCTAATTTACATAGACCTATTAATACTGGTATCTCTGCTCGCCTTTACGGTAGCTAGTGCCTACTACATAAAAGTACTCGATGAAATTAGAACGAGAACCGGTGCAGGAGCGCTCAAGTACACGGTACTCGCGCTAATGGCGTTCCTGATGACCACAGCTCTCCACATTACTCTGAGCATGCTTGGAGCATACTCGTGGATCGTAGAAGTAGCTGTTGTGCTGACTCTTGTCTTCTACGCATACTCGCTCTACACAGGCCTTGAAGACGCGGAGGCACACTTAACAAAGTTGCTTATAGCGCAGTAACGTTAAGGCGGCCCCGGCTCCCCACGTAGAGCTGAAAGCGTACTTGTTGGGAGCCTTGCGTCGGCGCTGAAGTACACGGCTCGAAACATATAGGTTAGGTGGACTACTTAAGCCTAGTTAGAGGCTTCTGCGGGGATCGGGGCCATTGGGTGAACTGGCACTATTTAAAGTAACAGTGGGGATAACGGGGTTTAGCGGCTACTTATACACTAGCAAGCTCGTCAAAACGCTCTTGATAAAGTCGATACCTGAGCTGAGCAAGCACTTCGAGCCCGTGAAAGGGCCTGTACCTAAGCTTCTTCACATAACGCCACTCTACGTGTTCAACCGCGAAACGGGCAAAGTAAAGTGCATTTACAGCTACATTGAGTGCAAGAGCAAGAACATCATTAAGTGTCGCGAAGAAGTAGCTAGTGCTAGGCCGACTCGTGTTGAGCTGAATGGCGTGTACTACTTCTACGTTGGAGTGCATAGCAGCATTATTGATGAAAGCAAGATAATTGCCGGCCTCCAGGAAATGCCCAAGTGCATTGACTTCATGGGGCAAAGGACCTGCTTCGAGCTATATGAAATCGAGTACCAAGACCCCCACCTCGCTGCAAGCGAAGCAGCGAGCCGAGTGCTTAGTAGTAATGGCTTGAAAGTAGTCTTCTCGTCTCCAGCAATGCTCCGAGACCCCTTAAGGCCTAGAAGGCGCGTCAAAACGTTCTTGCCGACGCCAATCAACGTGTTTGCTACGCCTGTTTATGCCATGCTATACGCCAAGGGCAAGTACGCGAGGAAGAACTTAATGGGGCAATTACTGCGCCTGCACAGGTTCTTTAATGAGACATACAGTGCACTCGGGGGTCTGAGAGTGAGGTGGGTTTACTACTCAAAAAAACCCGAGCCCGCACTAGTTGGCTACGTTAATTACAGAATTGACGAGGAGTATAGAGATCACTTGAGCAGTAGAATAAGCGTACAGGATTGGCTGAGAGAAGTGTTTGCCTACACAATGACCCTGGGAGTTGGAGCGGGTAGAGCAGCCGGTTTTGGCCACGTACTTCTCAAGCCACTGCACGCGGGGAGTATCTAGTGGCCATATTAGCAGCTCGTAGTAGTTGGCTTTCGAGAGAAACCCTGTTTCTACTGGCAGCCAAGACTTTTTCCCGAGCGGTCTAGCAGGAAGCGGCTATCTCGAGTGAGTAGTAATGCGTAGTGATGTATAGAACGAGTATGTAGAGTATGTGTGGGTACTGACTAGTAAAGATGGCTTAAATAGCCCGGGGCCGGTTACTAACTTAGGTCTACGCTGTTGGTGGTCACCTATTGAAGCCGAGTGTCGGAATAAAGCCGGGCTCGCCGGGGTCGAAGTCCAGGTATTGGATAGATGAGCACTATAAGTACGTTGCAACAACAACGCACGATCCCGAGAACCTGCCGCTCGTAGTAGAGCGGGGTGAAGGCGTCTGGCTTTACGACGTCGATGGCAACAAGTACCTAGACTTCTCGAGCTCTATAGCAGTATGTAACTTGGGCTACCCAACACACCCCGACGTTAAGAAAGCCGTAATAGAACAGCTAGAGAAAATCGCGCACGCAGCTGGAACAGACTTCTTCAATCCATACCAAGTGGAGCTCGCGAAGAAGCTCGTATCAATAGCGCCAGGAAACTGGCCAAAGAAGGTCTTCTACTCGAATAGCGGGACAGAAGCTAACGAAGCTGCAATAAAGCTCGTTAGGCAGGCTACTGGGAGGAAAGTACTGATAGCGTTCTACGGCGGGTTCCACGGAAGAACCATGGGATCTCTCGCAGCAACAGCTAGCAAGAGCGTGCAGAGAAAGGGGACTTTTCCATGGATGCCGGGAGTCGTGCACGTTCCATACCCGAATCCATACAGAAACCCGTGGCACATAGATGGTTATGAAAACCCAGGCGAGCTGATCAACAGGGTCTTAGAGTTCATTGAAGACTACATATTCGATAAGCTGGTGCCACCCGAGGAGGTAGCGGCCATTATCAGCGAGCCTATACAAGGCGAGGGAGGCTACGTCGTTCCACCGCGCGACTTCTTCGTAGAGTTAAAGAAGCTAATGAACAGGCACGGAATACTGCTCATCGACGACGAGGTTCAAATGGGAATGGGGAGGACTGGCAAGATGTTCGCAATAGAGCACTTCAACGTAGCCCCTGAAGTAATAACCCTTGCCAAGGCGCTTGGAGGAGGAGTCATGCCAATTGGAGCAACGATCTTTAGAGCGGACTTGGACTTCAGGGAACCCGGAATACACAGCAACACGTTTGGCGGCCACGCACTAGCGTGCGTAGCGGCCTTAGAAGCCATTAAAGTCGTTGAAAGGCTACTACCGAGAGTGCAGGAGCTCGAAAAGCTATTTAGAGACGAGCTCATGCCTCTCAAAGAAAAGTACGAAAAGGTGGGAGACGTCAGAGGAATAGGCCTAGCCTGGGGCGTAGAATTCGTCGTGGACAAGAAAAGCAAGAAGCCAGATCCCGCTACCAGGGGCAAAGTAGTCAAGGCGGCACTGGAAAGGGGGCTCGTGATGCTGCCCTGCGGCAAGAGCGCGGTTAGGTTGGCACCGCCACTAGTAATATCCGAGGAAGAAGCCAAGACGGGGCTGGAGATATTTAGAGAAGCCCTATCTGAGGCGCTACGGTAACTTACTCGCGACTAGTAGTATTGCAATAAGCAAAACAGCGGCGGCAACAAGCCCGACCACGAAGTAAGTCAAGTAGCGCTTCCTGGGCTTGAGCAAGAGCGGTTTTCTAGCCCTTTCTTCAATTACTTCTCTGCGCTCCAGCTCTTCCTTTTCTACAATTCTGAAAGTAGCGTCTCGAGAGAGCTCGAGCGCTTCGCCCCTACACTCGAGGCTTGCTAAGACCCCGAGCAAGACATCTGAGTATGTGCGCAGGTCTCTAAATCTCGGGTCGGCTTCCACGGTCTTTTTAACGGCATCAGCGTAGCACGAGAGGCGCGAGAGCTCGCGTGCGAGAAGCGGGTGTTTCAGCGCCTTCTCAAAGAGGCCTCTGGCGCACTCTGGGTTCCCGAAGCACTCGTTGGTTATCTCGTAGAGGAGCGTGGAGAGCTTTACTAAGAAGCCATCAACAGTCTTTACGTATCCAAGCTCCCCAGCCACAGCCTTAACTCTCTCCTCCAGCCAGATCTCCAAGCCCATTGCTCTACCCAGTTTCCAGTTCTCATCAATATCATTTACGCAAACGTAGTAATAAAAGCCGGTGGTTTTGCCAGCAGAAAGCGCTCCCAGAGAGCAGTTCGCGGTGCATAAAAAGAAGATTAGCGAGGGGCGCGTTAGGAGCAGCGGCCCTACCAAGCCAAGCTTCGGTGCACCTAAGAGTTCTCCGCGGTTTTAAAGGGGGCTTCGCGCCCCCTTCAAAGCCCTATCGCGGCGCAACAATGACCTCTAAGTTTCGCTTATCGTTGTCTCTGTACCACCACCAGTAGTACCTAGACGCATCGATCTTGACGTAGGGCGTGTCGTACTGAGTATCGCTTCTCACCGACTTGTAGAGAGCGACCGTCAACGTCGCCGGGCCCCAGCTAAATGAGAACGTGACCTCTATGCCTGTGATTACTTCGTTGGATTCGGAGGTTGGACTAAAGTATATCTCGGTGACTCCTATTCCTCCAGGGGAAGCATAGTAGGGTATTTGCGATGGAGGGTACCAAGAGGACAGCTCGTCGGGTATTTGGGGCTCTTCCGAGCTGAGCGCCACACTCCCTATTTCAGCGGGGTACAACAGCCAGTACTGGTAGCAGACACCGGCAACGCCATCGTAGCACCCTCTCGCCCACTCATAGATGTATCTCACCTGGAAATACACCCTATCCCTGTAGTACCCGGAGACTGGGGAAGTCTCCCCGCTGATAACAGATGGTGTTATTTTCTTTCCACACGATTGCCAATTCACCTCCCGCTCGTTTCTAGTGGGCACAGGCATTTCCGAGTCGCAGAAGTGCTCCAAGTACACTGCCGAGGGTGGTATGCGGCCTATTAAGCCAAACCTCACTTGAAGCCCGCTTATTGAGTAAAGCCAGGGCCCTCGAACCCACGTGTGGCACAAGCCCTTCTTGTAGTCGTAGCCCTCCTCTTCTATTACGATGCTGCACGTAAAGGCGTGAGCCGATGAGCCCTCGTCAAGAGCAAAGGCGACGCGCCCCGGCGAGCCATTCTGCGGGCTGGCAAAGCCGGCTAACGTGCTACCTTTCTCGCTCACAACTACTCTCTTAGTGTATATGATGCTGTTGGGAAACACCTCGATAGTCCTCCTCCACTCAAACACCATTCTCCCATTCTTAACGCAGTGGACGAAGACCGGGTACTCCTGGGGCTCGTAGTAGCCTACTCTGTACTCGCCCGTCTTCTCGTCTAGCTCGTGCTTAACTACTACTGCGAACAGCATGTTCTTTGCTACTGCGACCTCGCCGGGCCTGTGGAGGCCCTTGTAAACGACCTCGACGCGGCCATTCTTCGTTGGGTTGTACGGCGTTGGAAACCTGAGAACCAGGACGCCGCAGTAGTCGGCATCAACCTTTGGCAGGGCAACCTCCAGCTTTACCAGCATTCTGGGCCTCCCCTCGAGCCACGAACTAATAACAACAGACAGCTCGTCGTTGAACGCTACTACAGCAGCCATTGTAGGAGCAAGAGCTACAGCCAGAACTACTAGCGCGAAGAGGCCGCGACCAAGGCCCCAGACCGCCAAGCTTCCACCACTACAACGAGTACCCCCAGCCCCCCCTTTACTTTTTTAACGCAAGTAGTTAAATGGTCAATGGAGCGACTTGATCGCTGCACCTTTAAAGCTACTCGCTCTTCACGTGAGCCCCGTTTCCAGTGCTAATGAGCCCCTGCGCCCCAATCCTTTTTACCGATACGTTGAGAACCCCACTTCTAGGCTCGAAGCAGCCCTGTGCTTGCAGTAACCGCGGTAAAACGGCAAGCTGGTAGCTCAGAGTAGTAGCGCTGCAGCCTATGCCAGCCTCGCAACTTTTTCCACGAGTAGGCGACCGTCTACCACCTATGCCCTCGAAACAAAAATGTTTGTTCTAGAGCGCCCTGGAACTTTCTGTGGCAGTGTACCCGGACTCGACACTATCTCTGGTGTTTTTATTTAAAACCCCTTCGCCGCTAACAGAGTAGTAGGTCGGATGTTACGCAAAAATGAGTGGTATTAAGGGAGGGTTTTTGGCTCCACAACAGAAAAACGTAAAACCACCAAATCCGCTGAAAGTGCTCAAGAGCGCTGAGGGAAACGTCGTGCTTGTGAAGACCAAGGGCGGTTACGAGTACGTCGGAGTCCTAGAGCTGGCTGATGGAGTAATGAACGTGGTGCTCTCAGACTGCGTAGAGTATAACAACGGAGAGCCCTCCATGAGGCTCGGTAAAGTGGTCATTAGAGGCAGCAATATAGAGTTCGTCAGCATAGACTACGGCAGAATAGCGCCAGAAAGCATAAACGTAAAGCTCAAACACTAGCATTGAAAAGGACTTTAACAATCGGAGAAAACCACCTTCTACGCGCGTTTTGTACGTGTAGCTGTAACTACATAAGGCGAGGATTTGCAGCACATAGGGTGCGTCCTTGCATTGAAAAGAAGCTAGGGGGGATGCTACTGTAGAGTAGTGTCTTGGGCGGGCTTTATCTGCTAGCTGGGGTCGTTGCTTGCAATGTAAAATTCGTCAATGCACTCAGCGTAGTACTTGAACTTCGGGTTTAAGTCGCTCGGCTTCACCGAATATGTCCTGGGGTGCCCCGTTACGACTACAGTGCCACCTGGCTTGGTTACTCGCAGCATTTCCTCTAGGGCGCTCGCTTTATCCGATATAGCTCCCCACGTTGAGATAGACACGGTGAGGTCAAACAAGAGGTCTCTAAGCGGCATTTCCTCTGCGTAGCTGACTACTAAGATGGTATTTGCTCTTTTCGAGAGCTTTGAAGCGGCTACTTCAAGCATTTCTTCACTCGGGTCGAGGCATACATATCTAGTGGGTGCAAGGCCCTTGAAGAGCAGGTACTCGTAGAAGAGCGCCGTGCCGCAACCCACGTCTGCAACACTTCCTCTAACGTCCTTTACGCGCCTCAATAGGCACTCGTATTTTGTAAACTGCTCATCTCTGTAGAGCGTGTCGTAGACTTCTGGCTTTACGAGGTAAGGCACTTCGCTCACTTCTTAGAAAAATCCTCTAGTGAAGGAATTCGCTTTCGCTGCTTTTGCTTTACTAAGAGCCACACCTTCTTCAAGTCTACATGCCTGTACTCAAGCCCCAGCCTGAGAAGGGTTTCAATTGCTGATGGCGAGAATGCTGGTGCTACTAAAATGCCTCTAGGTTGCTGGCCGTGCTCTCTTTTGAAAGCCTCAACGTAGTGTTTGAGCTGAATAGCGGCTTCACGCGTAGCTGTTGTTCTCTTTAGCTCTACTAAGACCGGTCTGCCGTTTTTATCGACTCCATAGAGATCTACTTTGCCGCTCCCCACGGGCTTTTCCACGGCAAGTACTCTGAGCCCCTCTTCCACAAGGGAGGGAGTTTCGGCAATAACGTCTCTCATGGTGGGTTCGTCAGCGTACATTACAAACTCGCCTGCATCAACGAGCTTGGCGGAGACTACGAGATCTACACGTGTGAATACTACGGTTAGGTACTCACGCGGGCTTTCCCTCACCGCATGTACTAACAGGCCTATCTCGCGTCTAAAGGCGACTTCAATGACTGATGCTGGTGGTTGCCAGTTTACTGGCGAAAACCCCGTAGGCCTGTGAACTAATACCGACCCATCTTGCTTTATGATGACGAACCTCTCACCTAGCTCGAGTCTCGAAGCACCCCTACCTTCGTAGTCGACTCGGCACTCGCCGATGATGATAATGGTTGCTTTCTCAAGGAGAGCGGACTTGATGAACGCGGCTGCCTCTTCTAGGCTTGGCGTATTCAAAGTCTTTAGCTTCAACTTAAAGACACCAAGTACGACATTATGTCTGTACGGGTTTTTCATAAGCACAGGGGTACGTGCTGTTGAGAGTAAAGCTAGTAGCCTTTGATAGCATGGGAGTTAGGAGCATGGCTACGCTAGTTGAAACCAGCGAGGGGGCCATATTCATTGACCCAGGTGCAGCGCTGGCGCCTCGGAGGTATGGGCTCCCACCCCACGATACCGAGTTAAGGGCTCTTTCGAGCAAGCTCAGCGAAATATACTCCCTACTCGAAAACGCGGAGTACGTTGTCATAACCCACTACCACCGAGACCACTATCTCTACAGGAGAGGCGAGGAGGAGTACTATAAGGGGAAATCCCTGTTCGTGAAAAACCCCCAAAGCTACGTAAACTACAGCCAGAGGCTTAGAGCATACGTGCTGTTTAAGAAAATGGGCGTCGAGACTAAGGTCAAGAGCATTGCTTACGTTGATGGCAAGGCGTTGAGCATTGGAAAAGTCAGAGTAGAGTTTTCAAAGCCCCTCCCTCACGGAGAGTGCAATACTAAGCTGGGCTGGGTAATTGCCGTGGCAATCAGCGAAGACGACTATACTGTAGTACACGCAAGCGACGTCCAGGGATTCGTATGCCAAGAGTCACTCGACTTCGCGCTAGAGAGGAAGTGGGATTTGTTGATTGTAAGCGGGCCTCCAACATATTTGGAACCAGTAGGGCGAGTTAAGCAGTTACTGGAGAACATGTCAAGAGTTGTCAGGCTCGCTAAGCCGGGATCCACAATTATAGTCGACCACCACCTACTCAGGGACAAAAATTACGCGAAGTACATGAAGCAGCTCGCCACTAGTGCAGTTGATGTCAGGGTGCTTACGGCGGCGGAGTTTACGGGCCAAGAGGTTAGGCAACTCGAGGCTTACAGGAGAGAGCTCTGGGAAGGCCGCGAGATCCCACAAAACTCCAAGCTACACGCATATTAGCTCTTTAAAGAAAAGACCAATACTGGCGAGTGATGCCTCGAGTTCCGCGCCTGACTAGTGATGAAGCCGACCTCGCCTGAAGCTTTCGGAAACGCTTAAAAAGCTTGTCGCAAAGACATATAAGGCCTGCTTGTACCTGCTCTGTTGGAAGGGTTTGGGTGGGAATTGAGTAGCGTAATTTTAACTCTATTCGTAATTAATCTGCTCTCAGCACTACTGAAAGGCGTGGCGGCGAGCGGGACTACAGCGACAAGCGTATTCCTAGACTTGCTCAACGACGTAGGCGATACCGTGGGGCTGGGACTAATACTAGCAGGACTTCGGTTTAAGTCTAAGAGCAGTATTGAGTACCCCTTTGGAACCAAGAGAGCCGTGTACGCTCTCGGCCTCCTCTCGATATTCCTGTTTTCAACAACACTCTTTATAGTGGCAGTCTTCAAGACGCTCGCGCTAGTTGAGGGGTCTTACGCTATTTCTACAAAAGCATACTCTGTGTACTCGTTTTTGGTAGCAGTAGCGCTCAACTTTTACGCAGTAGTGCTGGTTGTGAAGTGGCGCAGAAAGTCGAAAGACCCAGCAGTCACTAGTGGACTAATAGATGCTCTCAGCGATGCGAGTGGCAGCATTTTGGCGCTAATCGCAATGATAACAGCTAGTACTGCAGTAGACGTCGTTGGAAGCGTAGCAATATCTGTAGTAGTCCTCGTATCGGCTGCTACAGTAGGCTACCGGTACTTCTACGTGCTAATAGGGCGTTCGCCTCCAAAGAGAGTTCTCAAAGAAGTACTCAATAGAGTGCTCAGCATACCCGAGGTGAAAGACGTCAACGCATTCAACGCAGCAATGGTAACCGAAGACGAGTACATGCTCATTCTGGAAGTAGAAGTCGGCAAAGACATGGACGTAGAAGACCTAGAAAAGCTCTCAGCTAAAATAGAAGAAGAAGTGAAGAAGGTTGATTCCAGGTTTAAGCACGTAGTAATAGAGTTTGTTGCCGAGAGGCATGATAAGACCTTTAGGAGGATTATTGGCGAAGTCGAGAAAATGGAGTAACGCCGCTAACTTCCTAAGTAGTCCTTGAAGTCCACTTCTTTACCGTGCTTTACAAAGCGTATTCTAATTTCTGGCCGTATGTCAAGCCCTAGTTGCTTTATAATGGCGTAGACCGTTAGCCCATCCAGGCTCTTCAGCTGCCCCGCCTTAGCAAGCTTGTAGAGCTCAGAGACGAGGACCTTGTAGATGTCCGGATAGAGCTGCTTAAGCTTTTCTAAGAGCTCAACTGCGCGGTCGTCTTCTGCGAGCTTCATTACGACTTTCTCGGGGTCTTCTTCGATGGAGCCCCCGCTCTTCTTCTGGAGGACAGCCATGTACTTCCTCATCTTCTTAGCCAGTATGCTCTCGGGGATTTCTTCTTCAGACAAGGCTCCCACCGTGAGCAAGTTATTGCAAGTCATTTCTACACACAATTCTCCTCAAAGAGCCTTATTAGTGCCTAGCCCCCGCTAAAAGGAAACTGACGTGCAACCAGCTTGCAGGGGCGTGCATAGACGTGAAGTGCTACACTACGTCTAGCCAGGGAATTGCCAAAAAAGGCGTAGAGTACGTTGTTGACTGTCACATCGGAGAGCACTTAGAGCTTCGAGATATAGCTCACTTGAGAGAACTGGTGGAGAGCGCTCTCCGTAGGGCCCTGGCAATTGAGGAGCCCGGTACCCTGCTTTTCGAGTCTAATGAGCCAATAGGCGCAAGCTACATGCTTTACAAGTTCAACTTGAAGTTTAAGGAGAGCCTCTACGTTGGAGTGAGGGTTGTGGTAAGGGGGAGGCGGCCAACAAGAATTCTGTTTACAGTCCCCCGGGGCGTTCGAATAAGAGTTAAGACACCTATTAGCAAGTACGAGCCGGCAATTCAGCAGCCAACACCACAAATAAGTGCCACCAAGGCAGCGCACCCGCCGGGACAAGTGTATATCTCGTACCCTGTGATCTACAGCATTCTTGGTGTACCAGAAGTAGATGCGTCAAAGTGGTATCTCAGCGTAGAAGGTGAAGTTAATGAACCACTCAAGCTCACTCTCAGGGATCTCTACGAGTTGGGCATTAAAGTAGTGAAGACGGACTTTCACTGCGTTACTGGTTGGAGTGTTGGCGGGCTGGAGTTTGCCGGTGTAGAAGTGAAGAAGCTTTTTGAAATAGCCGGCTTAAAGCCAAGTGCTAAGTGGCTATTTGCCGAATCCCTGGACGGCTACACTACTATAATGCCCATAGAAGATGCCCTCAGCGAAAACTCCATAGTAGCAGTTGAAATGAACGGAAAACCTCTCGATATTCTGCATGGTTATCCAGCGAGGCTAGTAGTACCACACTTATACGGCTGGAAAAGCGCGAAGTGGGTTAAGCGGCTCGTGGCCACGAGCGAGTATAGAGACGGCTACTGGGAGGCTCTAGGTTATCACGCTAGAGGCAGAGTAGACTTAGAGGAGAGGTTTAAGCAAGACTAGTCGGCGACACGGCAGTTTAAAGAGGTCATTGACTTGCAGCTCGATGGGGAGATCAGAGAGTCGCTCAAGGTCTCACTCCCCTTAGTATTTGTCCAGGTCGTTGAATCCATTTACAGCCTAACGGACACGTACTTTGTCAGCGGATTGGGTAGAGAGGCCCTCGCAGCAGTAGGTATTGCAAGCTACTTGACCTGGCTTATTGGGGTGTTCTTGGCACTTCTCCAAGTGCCTTTGAGCATACTAGTAGCGCAAAGCATAGGAGCTGGTAAGCTGAGCGAAGCGAGGAGAACCGCTGGAGGAATAATCGCAGCAGGGCTTGTATACGTCCTCGCGCTCTCACTACTTTTCTACATCACCGCCGAGCACCTCGTCGCCCTTCAATCCGGTGCTACAGGAGTGGTGTACAAGTACGCAGTTGAATACCTAAAAGCGAGGCTCTCGGGTTTTGTGGCGATTTCAACTTCGATGATGCTAGACACCATTATAATCGCTACTGGCAGAACTGTGTACTCGCTCATCGCCAACTTCGTGGGCGTTTCCGCAAATATCGTGCTAGATCCTCTCATGATTTACGGGCTTTACGGCTTTCCGCGGCTAGAGGTAGCCGGTGCAGCGTATGCGACTATTATTGCAAGCACCGCGGTAGTTCCAATACAGCTCTACTTCCTCTCAAGGCTAGGCTTAATGCCCATTCTAGTACTGCCGAGCGACACTATATCGCTGGCACTGAAGCTAGGCTGGCCTGCTTTTGCAGAAAGGGTCGTACTTGCAGTAGGCAACAATGTGTATGCCGGCGTGATAGCCCGCCTGGGAGCCGCGGCCATGGCGGCGCACAACGTTGGCTTGAGAATAGAGAGCCTGATATACATGCCGGGCTTCGCCTTTGCGATGGCGGCTTCAACTTTAGTCGGCCAGAGGGTTGGCAGAGCTGACTATGAGTCGGCCAAGAGCACTGGGCTCAAGGTTATTCACATAGGCTCAGCGGTAATGGCGTTCCTCGGGGTTCTCGCCGCCGCGCTGAGCAGGTTTATTGTTGCCCCCTTCTCTCCAAGTCCTGAAATCGCGGAGCTTGCATCAATGTACCTCGTAATTGCAGGGTTGAGCGAGCTCGGGCTGGGCTTTGCAATGACGGCTGGAGGCGCAATTCGCGGAGCGGGTGAAACGAGGCTGCCATTCCTCGTCAATGCCGGTTCTTTGCTACTAATTCGCGTAGCGCTCTCCATAGCCCTGGCCCCGATACTCGGGGTTATCGGGCCCTGGCTTGCAATGTTTGTAGACGTCTACGCGAGGGGGGTGGCAATGTACTTGCTATTCAGGTGCAGGTTCCATTCATTCGCGAAGAAGCTGGTCTAGCTAGCTGGTTATTTCGCGCCAAACATGCTCTGGCAGCTTCCTGAACTTCAAGTAGTACTCCAGCCCCTCTGCGAGTAGGGGCTTTCCATTTACCAGGGGGTACCTGAAGGGCAGGTATACATATCCGCTCTCCGTCTCCACGTACACGCCATCAACGTACTGAAAGCCGCTGTTTCCCTTGTTCCTCCACATGTACTCAACGTAGTAGACTGCTCCGTCGATACTGTACTGCCCCTCCCCAATATTGAAGGCCCTGACTCCACGTGGCATTTTACTTGTTATTTCCACCCAGGTCCTCCCACGGGGTGGGTGATCGCCTAGGATGCCCCCAACCACGACGTACTCTGCACTAGCAAGCGACTCGTAGCTCAGGGGCTCGTGGCTCCTCGGGTCAAGCACTATGACTCTCTCAGCAGCGAGCTCTCCGCGGTTGACGAGCTCAACCACGCTCTCAGAGCGCACCTTGCCGTACTTAGCAAGCAGCCTGTGGTACCTACTAGGTACTCGCGTAAACCAGATGAAGTCCCTGCCGTATATCGTTGAAGCATGCCTATACTCTAGTATCAGCCAGGGCGAGAATTCAGGCTCGCAGTGCTCTATTATGACGACTGGCTTCTTGACAGCTGGGGGCCTTTCTGAGAAGCTGCTCACAGTAGCACCTCAAGTTACACCGAAGCTATGAAAAGTACGCGGCTAAGCCCAGCCCCCATTTTATGCGTTAATCGAGCCGAGCCTATTAACAAAGCGCCTTGGGCGACACCAAAAGTACTAGCTAGGGCCTCAAACCAGCGAGCTTCGTCAACTCGTTGAGAATTATTGCCGTTAAGAGCCACGTTGCGTAGAACGTTCCCAAGCCTCGCAAGTACAGTTGAAACCTGCTAATCGGCCTGAGCTTTATGGCAACGTAGGCGATGGTAACGTAGTACACTACAACGGATAGAGGCCACACTACCGAGGACAAGTTCAGCGGATCTGCGAAAAACGAGGCAATGAATACAGCTACACCAAAGATAAGCCCAGTTGCAAACCTGGCGAGCACGATCTTGTCTTCGAGCGTGAGCTTAGCAGGCTTCTTCGCAAATTCTCCCATTCAGCCGGCACCTACATAATAAGACTAGAAGCCGGAGTATTAAGAGAGGGTTTAGAAGTGCTCAAGAAGGCAATGGACATCATCGACATTTACGCGTGGGTCACGGCGTATTCTAGCCAGCTGAGAGACTGCTTTGTCGAAAACGCGTACAGGTACAAGTATGCCTGGCTTCTCAAGCTAAGGTGTAAGAGCGGAGCGAGGCTCCTGAAAGTAGAGCCTGGCCAGCGGCTGCACTTTTCAAGGACGGAGCCACTCAGCAAGGAAGTTGACAAACTTGCTCAGTACCTCAGAGCCCACGTGAGAGGCGGGAGAATAGTAGAGGCTTCAATGCCCTGGTGGGAGAGAGTAGTTCTCATCGAAACCACTAAGAGCGGCAAGAAATTGAGGCACTACATAGAGATAGTTCCACGAGGACTTTGGGTCGTAGCAGACACCGAGAACAAGATCCTATACGCGTCGAGGTTTGAGGAGTTTAGGGATAGAGTGGTCAGAATCGGCGCCACATACGCGCCTCCGCCTGCCAGAGGCGTCAAGCCGGTTGAGACGGAGGCACTAATTACAGCGCTTCTCAGCGGTAGAGACCTCGTCAGGGGCATTGTAGCAGGGTGGGGCTTACCGGGCTATGTTGCCGAAGAAGTGCTACTGAGAGCAGGCCTCTACGAGCTGAAGAACGCAAAGCCGGACACCATCCAGCAGAGCGGTCTCGAAGCGCTCGTTGAAGCCTACCGCGAATTGCTGCGGGAAGCGGCGGCTGGAAGGGGGTTTCTCGTTTATGGGGGCAGCGGGTTAGAGCTCTACACGCCGTACAGGCCGCGCCTGTTCAGCGAGGTCTACGAGTGGGAAGTGAGAGAAGCGAGTAGCCTAGAAGAAGCTATTGACGTCTACTTCTCGGAGCTGGAGGCGTTTCTGGAAGAACAAGAGAGGATCAGAGAGGCAGAGAAGCGGAGAGAAGCGTGGAGAAAGAGAGTAGAGGAACAAGAAAAAGCCGTAGCCGAGTATAGGCAAAAGCTCGAAGAGCTGTCTAAGAGGCTCTCGATTATATACGAGAACTACGCTGTGTTAGAGGAGAAAATCGAGTGTGCTAGGAGAGTCAGGGCTGAGCGTGGCTGGCAGGCTGTAGGCTCTTTCTGCGGTATAGACTCTTACGACGAGAAGAAAGGTCTTCTCGTAGTGAGGGTAGGCGAGACCGATCTCGTGTTTTCAATTAGGGCAGACTTCAAGACCCAGGTAATCGAGTTGGAAAGGGAGCGCGGCGATGTTGAGAAAAAACTGAGAAAGGCCCTCGAAGTTCTCGAGGAGCTCAAAGCGAAGAGTGCCGAGGTGGAGAGGGAGGCTTCTACACGCACTTACGCAAAGCCGGCGCCCCGCTTCTGGTACGAGAAGTTCAGGTGGAGCATAACGCGTAACGGGCTCCTAGTAATAGCTGGTAG
The DNA here is from genome assembly GCA_049970695.1 of Desulfurococcaceae archaeon. Classification (GTDB taxonomy): domain Archaea; phylum Thermoproteota; class Thermoprotei_A; order Sulfolobales; family Desulfurococcaceae; genus UBA285. The sequence goes on along the minus strand of JBMFML010000001.1, from coordinate 92,314 downwards.
AGACGCGCCTCAAAACGAGCTGCTCGTTAAGAAGTACTTGAGAGACGACGACTTGTTCTTCCACGCAGATGTGCATGGAGCGCCTGCAACAATACTGCTTAGGCACGGTGGGAAGTACTCGGAAGAAGACCTGTGGGATGCAGCAGTTATAGCGGCGTGCTACTCCAGGGCTTGGAAGGCCGGAGTAGGCTACGTGGAGGTCTACTGGGTTTACGGAAAGCAGGTCTCGAAAACTCCACCTTCAGGCGAGTACCTTGCAAGAGGAGCTTTCATGATTTACGGAGAGCGCAGCTACATTAAAGTGCCACTCAGACTAGGCATTGGCTTGAGATACTTCTGCGATGAGGTATATGGAGGCTACGTGAAGGTGTATGTGGGCAGCCCAGAAGCAGTTAAGCAGTCCTCGCTCTCGTACGCCGTAGTAGCACCAGGTGACACCAAGCCCGAAGATGCTGCCGAAGAGCTGGCGAAGCTCCTCGCCGAACATGCTTTTTCGAAGACAGGTGTTCACTACGTGGTCGCTCCCCAAAGCCTGTACGGTCTCTTGCCCGGCTCACTCAAAATACTCGAGCACGGTCCCGGTCTAGGCGCGGATAGGTGCGAGCAGGAATAGCGAGCTACCTAAACCTCTGAGTAACACTTAAAATCTTTAATCTCAATCACAAGAGTTGACTAGCCAAGAACCCCAAACCAGGGGGTGCTCGCAAGTGAGCGCTGAGCGGAATATCGAAGTTGAGCTTATTCGCATGCAGAGCGTTAGGTACATGAGAGTAGAGCTTGTTGAGAGAAAGGGGCTTGGACACCCGGATTACATAGCCGACGCTGCTAGTGAGGCTGCTTCAAGGGCGCTTTCTAAGTACTACTTGAAGGAGTTTGGGACGATACTCCATCACAACCTCGATAAGACGCTGCTCGTTGGAGGGCAGGCCAATCCGAGATTTGGAGGCGGCGAGGTCCTGGAACCCGTATACATAATCGTAGCCGGAAGGGCCACGACGGATGTTAGGATAAAGGGAGCTACTTACAGGATACCATATGGCAAGATCATAGTTGAAGCCGTGAAGAACTGGATTAAAAGCAACTTCAGGTATTTCGACCCCGAGACCCACGTAATAGTAGACTACAAGGTCAGGAAGGGAAGCGCAGACTTGGTAACACTCTTCGAGGCAGGTAAAGAGCAAATGCCGCTTGCAAATGATACGAGCATGGGCATAGGCTTTGCACCGCTAACCACTCTTGAGCAGCTCGTGTACAACACTGAGAGGCTCTTAAACAGCAAAGACTTCAAGAAGAAGTACCCAGCAGTTGGTGAAGACGTAAAAGTAATGGGTCTTAGGAAAGACAAGGAAATACACTTGACTATAGCAGCGGCAATAATAGATAGAGAAGTCAGAGACAAGTACGAATACATGAAAGTAAAGGAAGACATCGTCGAGGAGGTAAAGGCGCTTGCTCACAAAATAGCTCCAGACTACAGGGTCAAAGTGGATGTAAACACTGCCGACATTCCAGAGCTAGACAGCTTCTACATAACTGTAACGGGCACTTCAGCCGAGCACGGTGACGACGGCGCTACAGGCAGGGGCAACAGGGCAAACGGGCTCATAACGCCAATGAGGCCTATAAGCCTGGAAGCCACGGCTGGCAAAAACCCAGTTAACCACGTCGGCAAAATATACAACGTGCTGGCCAAGATGATTGCAGAGAAGATATATGCAGAGCACTCAGACATCGCAGAGGACATCTACGTGGAGCTTCTAAGCCAAATTGGCAAACCCATAGACAGGCCCTTAATAGCCAGTGTAAAGGTTGTTCCGAAAGACATCAACATGCCTGCCCTGCCAGGACACGTTGTGAGCGACATACGTGGGATAGTAGACGAGTACCTAGCCAACATTAGGAAGGTAACGGAGCTGGTAATTAATGAGCAGGTCCAGCTCTACTGAGTCCTCCGCCTAGACTCCTGGTACTCTTTTACCATTTCATAGATCCTCTTTCTCCTCTCCTCAGCCTCCAGCTCTTCTACGAGTTTCCATAACTTCTTCACTTCCTCTAGAACACTCGAAGGAACCACGACAAAGCCCTTTGTGCTGTAAATTATGTCTACTTCTACAACGGGCACTCTGAGCGCTCTCCAATCCAGGCCAGAGCCCCGGGGCAGCAGGATAGCGGTTTTCTTCGACTTGACACAGTCTAAGTAGTGTACGGCCTCTTCGGCTTTTTCAAAGTATGCGGGGAGCTCGCTGCACTGGCTTCTCGATGGGTCTTTAACTGCTATAACAGCTTTCCCAGATCCGACGAGGAATAGCAGCTCTTCGAGTTTCTTAGCCTTGTCTTCGAGCATCTCTACGAGCTTCGACTTCTCGCTGAGAGCCCTTTTCAGGTAGTCGAGTTCTAGGTGTAGCTGGCTGATCTTCCTATCACATTCCTCGCTAACTTCTCTCTTAGACGCTAGCTTGAGTTCCAGTTCGAGGTTTTTGAGAGCCTCTTCCTTGGCTTTGAGTTCCTCGCTGAGCTTCCTCACGGTGGCTTCAAGCTCTAAAAGCCTTGCAACTACTCTATCAAGGCCTGCTGAAGCTTCTTTTTTGCTCTCAGCTACTGCGGCTCTTTCCTCGGCTCTCCTGTCTAGGACTCTCGATATTTCTTCTTCGATGACTTCCGCAAGCGGCTTGCCTTTCAGGACTTCTGCTACAATTCTGCTCCTGCTTATTCCAGCAACTCCTTTCAGCTTCGACTCGACTTCGTCAATCAGCGGCTTAACGCTCTTGTAAGCCTTTAAAGCCGCAGCAAGGGCGTCTCTAGCATGCGCGTCTGGCACGTCTATGCCTGCATCAAGGGCATACTCGGCGACGATTTTCTGCTTCTCGTCTACAGAGAGGTCTCTTTCCGGAGCGTATATCAGCGCGTTTAGGGCCGAGGCGAGCTTCTTGACGTACTCTGGAGGCCTGGCAGTGTCCACGGCCACGATGATGGGCTTTCCCAGCGAAGAAACGAGCCCCAAGATCTCCTCTCTATCTGGCGTCCTCAAGGACTTCAGCAAGAGGAGCTTGCCCGCAAGGCTCAAGGCAGCTATTCCTATGCTCGTTCCAGGGTCTACGCCAAGTATTATTGGCTCCTCGACCACGGTCTGGGGGATTCTGGGTTGCGCCGGCTTTATGACTACTCTGGCGTTCTTGTACTTGAGAGCTCGGACAACTTCTCTCACTTTCTCGACGGGCGAGTAGACGACGAATAAGCCCCTTTCGAGACCCCCCTCGCTCTTCTTGACAACGAGATCGTACTCTAAGCCGGCTTCGTCAAGGCTTTTCTTGACGTCTTTAACAAGCTGCAATACAGAGGCTCTAATGCTCCTCTTAAACCTCTCGGTGCTCGCACCTCCTTGGCTTGGAGACCTCCCCTTGGTGACCAGCACATAGGTGTAGCTTGGGGGCACAGAAACCTCTCTGCCGAGGCCCTTGTAAGCGGCGTAAGCAGCGACAAAAGCTGTTTTAAGGGGGTTAGTGGGCTCCACGTCTAGCTTAAGCATTTTAGCTAGTTCTTGAACGCTCAGGTACCTACCTTCAACCCGGGTTACTTCTACTAGTTTGCACCAAGAAGGCACTATTTGCAGGAGTCTTGCAAGCTCTCGACGACTTCTCGCAATCTCCTGGATGCTGTCTACTGCGAGCACGTTTACGTGGTACTCAAATACGAGCCTTAGTACGGTGCGTAGCGGCACGTCGTCTAGTTCTCTTAGAACGTCCCCATCTCTTAGTATTACAGCAGCGTATCTAGGCTCTCTTGAAGACCGTGGCGAATAGCCAGGCTTTATGTCAATACCCATTACTGTAACAATGCCGTAGATCACCACGCAATAATATACTCTTGGAAGCAGGCTATTATTTCAATGCCTCGACCACGCCCTACTTACGCCTCGCGGACCTGTCTCAAGCCTTGCTCCAGTTGAGAACGTAAGCGAAGGCGTCTTCGGGTTTTACTCCGACGTCGTAGACCTTGGCGAAGAACTTCGCTACGTAGTATATGTCTCTCTTGAGGAGGTCCATGGCGTTGGGCTCGTCCTTGTAGACATATTGTGGCCAGTCTATTATGAATGGTGTTTCATCGCTTTTTCTAACGAGGATGTTGTACTCGCTGAGATCGCCGTGAACTATGCCTGCTTTGTGGTAGGCCACGGCCACGGTGTCTAGTATTGCGTAGAGTGCTTTTTCGGGATTAGCGAGTGGGGGCTTCTCGTACAGCTCTACCCCATCAATGTACTCGGTGACAACAACGTGCCTACTGTAACCAAGAGGTGTTGGCACGTGGGCTTTGTACGCAGACAGCTCTTTTAGCGCTTTAAACTCTCTCTCAGCGGCTACTTTCGACTGCTCATACCACGAGAGGCTCCTGCCAATAGACCACGACCTTGTGCGAGCAGTCTGCCTAAAGCTGGTTCTTCCGAGCCTGAGGAACTTCAAGGCTACTTGCAGCCCCCCGGGGGCCAGTGCCAAGTATATCTCGCTTTCCTTCCCTTCGCCCACTTTATCGCCAACGGCCTCAATGAGGTTCGACTCCACGAGAGACCTTATAGCCAGCATGTCGTAGCCGAGGTAGGTAAGCCTGTACACCTTTTCTCCCATTATCGTCTCGCCTTTGACTAGCTTCAGGCTGTGGAGCTTCGAGATTATGAGCAGCACTTTTTCTTCGTGCATTCTCGCGAGCTTTTCGATTAGCCTCAGTGGAACATACTCGCGTCTTTTGTGAGCCCTCTCAAGTGCAGAAAGTACTCTAAAGTCCTCGCTCGTCAAGCTCTTGTAGATTAGGGCTACTTTAACCAAGCTTAAGCACTCACCAGAAGACTCTACGTAGTTGCACGTTATATACGATTCGCGATTCATACTACCTGTGTGCACAAGCCCGCAAAGCATGCACTACTGCGCTGCCTAGCCAGCAAGCATTCGCGTGCTGCTGGGAGAGTTTCCAGAAAGGCCTCGGTGGTTTAACACGCGAGGAAGCGCCGCCCTGGGGAGAAAAATTGTAAAGAGCGTAGCGGAGAAAAAACCTTTGTGAGAAGCTAGGATTTCCTGCGTGCTATTAAGTGGCTTATGGCTATGCCCATGGCTAGGGCTGCAACGCCTACTGCTACTAGTAGGGCTGTGTTTACGCGCGCTACTTCGACTTCAATTACAGCTGTTGTAGTGCTGAGTATTGTGGCGGTCTTCTCGGTAACGACCGTCTCGGTCGAGACCTTGGTGGTGACTTGAATCTCAGTCTTAGTGACGGTCAGCGTCTCGTAGCTTGTCGTTGTAATGAGCTTTGTTGTTTCAAACACTTTAGTCTCGGTAACGGTTTTAGTAACTGTTTCTGTGGTTGGCAGAGTTCTCGTGTCAATCCATATCGGGTTGGTTATGGCCCTGTTACCTCTCACGTCGTAAACAATGAACACCACCCAGCCAAAGCCTCTAGTAGGGTCGATAACCATGCTTGCGGGCAGCTCTATAGTAATGTTTGTCGTCATTACGCCGCTGGGACTCACGGGAATCGACCGGATTAGCCTGCCCAGCGAGTAGACCTCGATTCTCGAGAGGCCTTCAACTGCGAACAAGAGGGCCCTTATGGTAATGTTTTGCGACAAGCTCGACACTCCTATGGTAGAGCCTGGCAGGGGGTCTGTGAATATGAATGGGCCATACGTTATGAACGTCCTGCCCTGGAGCTCGGCCATGGCGAGGGCCTCTGGTGATGGACCTCCAGGTAGGTAGGCAACTACCCTTGGGAACCCGCTTCTAGGCGTGGCCCACACGTCGTGCACGTCGCTACCAGCTGTGAGGTACTTTCTAATGCCCATATTCCACAAAGACATCATCTTAGTAAAGGTCCTGTTGTCGTCAACGCCCCAAGGTCCATTGATCTCGGCGACATCCCAGCCCTCGTAGTATCCTCCTGGTATGTTGTTTTGCTCCTGGGCTATGAAGAGCCCTCCAATGTATGGATGGTTTGCCCTAACTACAAGAGCACCCGCCGCTCTAGCAGACTCGATGATCTCTCTGAGAGTCCCCCGCAACTTCAAGTACTCGGGCCTGACTAGTGGATAGATGTTGAAGTGCGCCCAGTCAGGTGAAATCTCGACAGAGCATATGAATGTCATGTTTCTCATTGCAGCATACTGCATTACTATGGGGCAGTTGCCCCAGTAGTCGTGGTCGGAGACAAAGGCGAAGTCTAGCCCAAACGCGGACTGAGCTACGACGAGGTATTCTGGTGGTGTTTTGCCATCCATGTAGTTTGAGTGGTGGTGTAAATCGGCCATGTACCAGCCGAGCTTGCTTGGCTTAAAGAGGACCTCAATAGTTGCGTTGAGCTCTACGACTTCTTCTGGCCGCAGAGTCAGGTTTATTGAAACCCACTTGCTCAAGAAGCCCGGTGCCCATCCGACTTGCAGTGTGTAGTTTCCTGGTGCGAGGTCTATTACGGCTTTGCCTATTTCAGTGGGGTTTGTGTAGGCTGTAGTGACGGCTAGGAACACGGCTGGCGGTATGAACGGCGAGGATACCAGTATGACAGCATCCGTCGGTCTGCCGGTGTCATTTCTGAACACGTTGACCACTACTTTGCTCGGCGGCATTACGTCTGCAAACGCCAGCACTCTCGCGTCGCCCGGCTTTAGCTCGTAAGCGACTTTAGTGCTCGGCGCGTGTGCTTTAGCAATAGCATAGAAGCTGTAGTTTCCTGGTGCTGGTACTTGGAAGTCGAACAATCCCTGAATGATGGGGCTCCAGCAGTAGGCCCTGCCGTCGCGCTCAGCAACCACGAGCCCCCACTTCAGCGGCTCGCCCTTAGTAGTAGTTGCAGTGCCCCTCAAGAACGCGTAGTTGCCGCCCCTCAGCATTTCAAAGGTGACTGCAGCCTTGCAGAGGTCGCTGCTGTCGAATACTGCTATGTACGCTACAAACAACCTCGACTCGCCCGGCTTCAGTGTCACGTTGTAGAAGGGATCAACCCACATTGATGACGCAGAAATGTGGGTGTACCCCGGCGAGTACAGTCCAACCGCGAACCACTCGTGGTAGCCCGCAACCCAGTCGTCTACAGCCCCTATGTCCGTCCTGGGCCTCGTCCCAGTCGAGCGAGTCGGCGTCCCAAAGCCTGGTATGAAAGTCCAGCCCGTTTCAAAGGTTATGGCGGGACCCATTATGTGGCTTCTGTACTCAACGGTACCGGTGTTCTTCACAGTTACGAGTACCGTGAAGTATCTCTTGCCCGATTCAAACACGTACGTGTAGTTGACTTCTAAGTCCTTCCACTTGCCAATGGCGATTACAATGACTCTCTTCGGCGTTTCATCTATTATAGTGAAGCCCTTTTCCAGGTCTATCTTGGCCCAGTTAGCCCAGTCATTTAGTGGAAAGCTGAACTGTGCCAGGACATCGCTAGTGATTTCTCCGGTCTTTGTATCGATCGGTGCGAGGTCTACTATGTGTCCTCTTGGAATACCCCACGGGGGGTCAGTTGATATTCCAAATGCCACGGCGTAGTACTCGTTTACTATAGTTAGGTCTCCTGGGCCCTTTGCCTCGCCTTCCATTATCGGCGTAGGACCCCAGATTATCTTGACGCCGGTGCTTGTTGAAGTCTCCGCGTAGAGCGTCAAAGGCGCGGCTAGTATTGTGGCAATTAACACGTATGTCAGTAGAGTTCGGAGACCCGAGGTCTTCATGGCGCTCACCAACTATTGGTATGTTATACTCTGCAGCGACCTGGTTAAAATATCTTGCGAGCGTGGGTTCGGCGTTCTGAGGCCTTGAAGAGGGGGTCTCCGGGACTCCGGCTCACAGCTTAAGCTTGTAGATTTTTACTGGGAGCTTTCCGTGCATAATTCTGCGCGAGTGGAGTATGCCGACTCCAGTGCTTTCAGCGGCTTCTTCTAGCTGCTTCGTAGAAGACGTTATAGCAACCACTATGCCGCCGCTGTAACTGTCACGCAGAGCCCTCAGCAGTAACTTGTAGAACTCTCCAATCTTCTTAAGCCTGTGCGACCTAATTCCATAAGGGGGGTTGGTCACTACTAGCTCGGCATTGACATCTTTGTAGCTCTCTGCTCTGGTAGCGTCTCTCAGGAGGAACGTTATGGTATCGCGGACTCTGGCGGACTCGGCGTTTCTAATGGCGCCTGCCAAGTGCTTTGGGCTTATATCCATGCAGTATATGCTGTAGAACCCCTCGTTGACGCGCTCCAGCAAGGCGCGGCTCACGCTTTCCTCGAAAGAGGGATCGTGGAACTTGAGGTTTCTAAACAAGTAGTCTTTCCTAAACAAGGAAATGGGCAAGTGCCTCGCGGCGTGGGCTGCCTCAATGGGTATAGTTCCACCGCCACAAAGGGGGTCTAGCAGCGGCTGGCCGGCATAGCCTCCAATTCTAAGCATGGCTGCCGCTATAGTCGGTTTTAGCGCGGCGGGGTGGTCGTAAACCCTGTACCTCCTTTTGTGCAGGCTCTCGCCCGTGGTATTTACTCCCACCAGGACTTCGTCGTGCCTGACGTAAGCCCATATTTCAATGCTTGGATTGTCCAGGTTCACGCGGGGCCTCTTACCCGTTGACTCGACGTAGGAGTCTATTACGGCCTGCCCCACGACCCGGGATACATCGATACTTGTGAAGTCGTGCTTTCCAACGCGCTCGCTTCTCACAGCAAAGGGCTTATCCGGATCCATTACTTCTGTGAAGTTAATGGACTTGACCAGCCTGTAAATGTCTTCGAGGCGCTCAAAGCGCTCTTTAAGCAGCAGCACGAATAGCCTGTTAATAGTTCTCGCGGCAAAGTTCACGAGGTACATAGCCTCGGGCTTCGCCTCGAAGTAGACTTTTCCGACGTCAACGCTCACGCGCACTCCCACAAGCTCTTCGAGCTCTTGCGCGGCAATGTCTTCCAAGCCCACCACGGTTGTTGCAAACCAGCGCAACTAGTGCACCCTCGTCCTCTCAAACAGCTGCCCGGCGAGACCGGAGTGAATAATAGGCTTTTAATGGCTTAACTAGTGTGGTGATGAGCCCAGGCGGTATTGACTGGTGATGCCATTCGGCCTTGGCTGACGACAAGCTTATAACCCTTGAGCAATCCAGACTAACTAGTAGCAGCCTCCCGACGCTCCCGGTTCTGGGAGTGCGTGAAGGAGGCTAGCCGCGGGGTTTAATCCTCACTTAGCCAATCACGATATTAGAGAGTGGTGCCTGTTGGTTCTGATCGCCCACACCAGTGACCTCCACCTTGGAGTAGCCAGGTTTAAAGACTCGCCTATCAGAGGGGCTTACCTAGAAGTCTTTGAGGAGATAGCCAGCAAGGCTATTGCAGCAGGCGCGAAGTACCTCCTCGTTGCAGGAGACTTGTTTGACGAAGTCAGCCCGCCAATGGAGGTCGTGATTAGCGCCATTAAAGTCGTCAATAAGCTCAAGAGCGCAGGAGTTCGAGTAGTAGTCGTCCCAGGCAATCACGACAACTCGCCAAGCAGAAGGGGGGTTCTAGACCTCCTCGCAGAAACAGGGCTAATTCACCTGGCGCGCTACAGGGAGGAAGGAGGAGTCCTCTACTTAGAGCCGCTCGTCTTTGAAGACGACATGCTGGTGTTCTACGGGCTGCCCGGCTTCCGGGGCTCGAGAGAAGTCGTCTACTTGAGAGACGGTAGAGTTAAGTTCGAGGATGCCAAGAAATACGCGGGCTACGACATTGTAGTACTAGCACACGTTAGCACGAAGATATACGGCTACGACCCCTCACTTCACTTCAGCAGATATGGCAAGATTTCGACAGACGAAGGCGAGTTGTCGAGAGCCGTGCCTGCTGGAACGAAGTACGTGGCGCTTGGGCACGTACACATACCGCTGCCGCAGAGCGATTCCTTCGAAGCGAGAGCAGCCTATCCGGGGGCTCCAATAGGCATGGACATCAACGACTTGAAGGAGACGGCGCAATTGGCAAAAAAGGGTGTTTCAAGGAGGTTTCTGCTCGTAGATGCTTCGAAAGATCCGCCACTCGTAAAGGCCGTTCCGCTGGAGAACTCGCCAAAAGTCGTAATCTCCGAAATCAAGGCTGGGGATAGCGGCGAGCTTAAGAAGCAGGTATTCAAGGAAGTCGAAAACGCTTTAAAACTCGAATCTAAGTACAGGGCGTTGTTAATCTACGTCAAGGGGTTGAAAAACATTGAAGCAGAAGTAGACAGGGAGCTGAGGTACCAGGCTGCCAAGAAGGGAGTGCACCTAGAGCTGCGTACAGAAGCTCAGGAGACGTTTGAGAGCATACTTCTAGTGCTCGGCGAGGCCTACTCAGAGATAAGCCTGGGCAAGACAAGCTTCGAAGAAATAGAAGAAAGGGCTCTCAAGGAGCTCGCGGAGAAGTACAAGCTGGGGCTGCCAATTGACAAGCTAAAGTGGATAATAAACAGGCTGTCATCGCCCACGGCAAAGCCCAGCGAGCTTTTAGAAGAGCTCGAGAAGGAGCTGCTCTAGGTGGTTTCGTGGAAGAACATGGATTTAGGAAAGCCCTATACGGCATTGTCCGGGAGATGCTTGAAGACTACGATGCGGTCAAGAAGAGTCCAATAGTCAGGCTCAGAGAAGAACTTTACCACGCCTACTACGTTGTCGACAAGATAGGACTTGGTAGGCAGGAAGTACCAGTAGTGTTCGTCGACGCGGGCTTTAAAGTCTTCGAAACAGATGTCTCTACGCTAATGATTGTGAACGTGGGAGCTCGCGTTAGAAGCGAAGACGGGTCTCTGTACAGAGTTGCAGACCTCTCGGACTACCCACCTATTGAGAGCTACTTGATATACGGCAGGGTGCTAGAAGCAGACTCTAGGCCAGAGTTCAAGGTCAGAATTATCCCAGTCGACGAGTGCCCTCTCCTGCTCTCGCACGAGTCCTCCGAGAGAGTCTCAGACAACATTACGAAGCTGGTAAATGAGAGGTTCTCACCCCCTGCTACTAGGGAGAGAGCTATTAGGCTCTTCAAGAGGCTTATCAACTACATTGAAAACATACTGGAGGAGGCTTACGCGCTTAAGGTCGAAAACCTCATTGTGAAGAAAAACGCGATAAAGCTCCTAGACGGCACGCTAGTGAGGTGGTTTGGTTTAAAGCAAATCAAGGTCTTCAGGTTTGAGGGGCTAGACGTGCTTTCGGAAGTCCTCGGAGTAGGCAAGGACGTGCTTGTCGACAAGCTGGAGGGCGTCTACGGGCTTATTAAGACAACGAAGTTTACGTCGGTAGCGCGTGCTAGGAGCATTTTCAAGGGCCACGAGAGTGCGAGCGGGCTCTACTCGCTGGTGACAGACAGGTCTGCTGAGGAAGCAGCAAGGCTCTTAAACAACGCGCTGTCCCTGGGCAGCGCAAGCCTAGAAGCCGTGAAAGAGGCCGTAGCCGTTTTGTCTAGGACTTCGCAGCCATACACGGGTTTGTGGGTTTCGAGGTTTCCACTAACACCAGACGGCATTAACGTCATGTATCTAGAAGTGCACTCCAAAGAGCCCCCCCTCCGAGTTGACGAAGCCGGTAGGCAGGTTCTCAGCAACGGGAAGGTGGCAGCAGAACTGGGCGGGAAGGTTAGCTACGTCGTCAATAACATAGCTGCTCACAGATCCTTAATACCGGGGCTGCCGCCTCACGGCTTCATGGAAGTAGATAGAGACGTGAGAGTAGAGACGAGGCAGGCGCTGAAAATAGAAAGCGAGATAGTCAACGCAATAAGAAGGCTGTCTAGAGAGCTGGGACACCCCCTAGAGCTCGTTTTTAGTAGTGCTTGGAAAATGAGAATAGGGTATAAGCGGGGTGGTGCTTGGTGGTCATAAGTGTTGGAGTTGTTTACGGGTGGGACAGCGACTCTGTCCTCGTAAGCCTCACTAGAAAGCCTTACAGGCCCTCACTGGGGGACATACTCTACGTGCGCGAGAAGCTGGAGGACGGCACTCTCAGGACTATATTAATGGAGGTAGTCGAGTTCAAGGGAGGCTTTCCAATTCATGTTAGCGTCCCTGAAGAACAGGGGGTTCCAGAGTACTACAAGCTGGAGCGCGAGGTCTTCGCGAGGGCCAAGCTCTTTATCGAGATCGTAGAAGCGGGCAACGATAAGTACATTAGCAAGGCCTCGAGGCCTCCCTCTCTCCTCAGTCAGGCCTATCTGCTGAGGGCTGGGGATCCCGAGTCCGACGGCATCATGAAGGACATAACCGAGCGCGCAGGGCAGCAGGGAATACCGGTCGCTGTGCTGAGATCGGGCGTTGCTCACAGCGAGCGCGAAGCCAGAGAGAGACACTTCAAGAACGCCTATTTCAAGCTAGACTTACACAGGCTCATACCTAAGCACGTGCTCATCTCCGGCCAAACAGGCTCTGGCAAGACAAGCGGCTTAATGGGCCTGCTGGTTATGTACGCGATGAACTCTACGAGGCCTATAGGCTGGGTCATCGTTGACAGGCACGGCGAGTACACGCCGAGCAGGGGCTACGAGCCAGACTCCTTCATAGGAGTTCTAGTGGACTCTATAGAGCTAAATGAAAACCTGAGAAACAGCGTCAGGGTGAGGACTTACAGGCTCGCATACGACTCAAGGCGAGAGGAGTACGCAACAAAAGAACCCACATTCAGCATTGTCAGGGCGCCAATTAAGGCCTCTAGCATAACGTTCACGGACTTCGCCATGATGGAGGGCGTGGAGCACGAGCACGTTGTCAAACTCGAGGAGTTCGTAATGGTCGTTGCGCCCGCTTTAGAGAGACTGGCACAGGGCACAATTCCGGGCGCGGGTAAGGCCTCGAGCACAAAGCTAATTGCAGAGCGAGAATACCCTAGGCAGGTCATACTGCCCGAAGAGCTCTTCATGCAGTGCAAACTCCCAGAGTGCGCAACTGGCAATATGCTGGCACTAATTGTTTTGCTTGCCGATAACATGGTGAGGTACGAAGGCGTGGGGCTTAGAAGAGAAGAGAAAACGGGAATGCATAGAGTGCTTGTCGATCGAGGCGTCGATGCTCTAGCAACTAGAATTCTGCGGAGGCTCATTCTCTCTAAAATGGGCTGGAAAGTGAGGCCCGAAGTCGAGGGAGGCAGGGTAATTTACGTGATTGACGATTCTCGAAGCGTTGCAAAAGTCCCAGAAGTCCTGAAGAACCCGAGGAAGCTGGCGTGCATGCTTGAGGTCTTGTGGAGAAGCCTGGTAGATATATACAGAGAAGCCAAAGGCGAGGCCCCCTACCCGTGGCGCGGCATATGCAGGGATGAAGTCCTCGAAGTGGTGGACGCTGATGGCATTGACATATCTGAAATAGTTAAATATGCGGATGAAGGCAGAGCAGTCGTCATCGATGTCTCGGGAGTTGACAGCACGCAGGGCGATCTCGTATCGGTAACCGTCTCTAGGAGGCTCTTCGAGCACAGGCTAGAGCTGGGTGTCGAGGAGTCCAGCAGGAGGCCCGCTGTAGGAATAGTCTCCGAGGAAGCACCGCTCTACTTAAGCCCGGAAAAGGTGAGGAGCCCCTTTAACCCATTTGCTAGGATAGCGCGGGAAGGGCGCAAGTTCGGCGTTGGATTAATTGCAATTACGCAGCTTGCAACGCTAATTGAGAGGCAAGTACTCGCAAACTTCAACACTTTAGTGATTTTGAGGACGAGGAGTAGAAGCGACCTGGACTACTTTGGAGACCTTGGAATACCCGTCGAGACCCTGCCCTTCTTAGGCGATAGAGAAGGCTTCATATATACCCCAGACCTCCCCATAAAGGAGCCCGTGCCCGTCTACCTGCCTGGATGGTTTGAGTACAGAGAACTACTCGAAGCCAAGAAAAAGGCTGTGGAGGAGCAGAGTAGAATAGACGAGAAGCTCGCCAAGGCGCTTGGACTGGGTGCAGATAGTGCAGATCCTCGGGGTCTACCTGAATAACATCAGGAGCTACAAGAGCAGTACTATAGTGTTCCCAAGCAACGGCATAACAGTAATCTACGGCCCCACGGGCAGTGGTAAGACCAGCATATTAATGGCAATAAGCCACGCTCTCTTCGGCTTTCCGCCCGGCTCTGTTAAGGGGATCTTTGAAGCCTATGAGCAGCCGGCAGGTAAAGACCTCCTAAGAGTAGGCGAAAGGGTAGGCCTCATAAGGCTGCTAATTACGTCTAGGGGGAAGCTCTACCTCATTGAGAGGAGCTTCGAGCAAGTGGGTGACGGCTACAGGTTTAGGCATGGGAGGATAAGGGAGTACTCGATAGACCCCCGAACCAAGAACATTACGTGCACTTGGGAATCCCCAATCTACACGTCGGCAACAGAGTTCAATGCCAAAATAGAGGAAATTATTGGAATAAAGGAGAAGTTTGGTGGAAAGGGGCTGGTTAAAGCACGGCTTTACACGAGCGCGCTCTACGTTCCTCAGTTTAACATACACGAAATACTCGAGTATAGCGATGAGGAGAGAGTTGAGGTTATTGAGAGGGCCTTTGGGCTGGAGAGGTACAAGCTCGCAAAGAAAAACCTCGAGGAGGTATTCAAGGCCATAGAGAAAGAAATTGGCATGCTCGACGCGCTAGTAAGGCGACTAGTAGACGACCTGGGTAGAATTAATAAGGAGCAGCTGAAGCAAGAGCGCCTAAACCTCGAGAAAGAGCTTAGCCGCGTTACTGCAGAGCTCGAGCGCGTTGAAGCCGAAAAAGCGGAGCTGGAGAAGCAGCTTGGCGCTACTAAGCTAGAGCTAGAGCAGGCGCTTCAACAGAAACAAGAGCTAGAACTCCAGAAGAGGATGTACGAAGACACGCTGAAGCAGCTCAAAGAACTGGAAGAGAGGGCTAGGAAGAGGCTGGGCGACCTGCTTGCAAAGTACAAACCAGCTCTAGGCCCCCAAGGCCTTGGGCTAAAGGAACTCGTAGAAATAGCAAGCAAGACCCTGGAGGAAAGGCAAAAAGCCCTTAGTGAAGAGCTCGAGAAAGCCCGCTTGGAGCTAGCAGAGCTGGAAAGAAGGCTGCAAGAGCTGAACAACAGCATAAGGGGGCTTCTCGAGGAGATTGGGCGGCTACGGGGCGAGTATAGTGCTAAGAAGGAGGAGCAAGCTAGGCTAGACGCGGAGCTCGAGGAAAAGAGGGAGCTCATAAGCAGGGGTATTTGCCCGCTATGTCTGCAGCCAATAACACACGAACACGGTGAAAAGCTCGTCAAAGAGCTGGCTAGCAGGCGTGAGGATGTGGCTCGAGAGGTAGAGAGGCTCGAAAAGCTGCTAGAGCAGAGAGAGCAGGAGAGAGGGCGCTTAATGGCCCTAGTTGAGGAGCTTACGCAGCACTACGAGGAAAAGAAGCGCGCAATTAAAGAGCTTGAGGCACTTGCTCAGCAGGTCGCGGCAGGCATTAGCGAGTTGCAGGGCTACCTCGAGAGTGCAAAGAGCCTTGAAGCAAGGCTGAGCTCTGTGAACTACGAGGAGCTGAAGAAGAAGCTTAGCGCAGTAGACGCGAGAATTGAGGATTTGAGAAAGAGGCAGTCAGGCCTTGAGGAGCGGGTAAGAGCGCTCTACCTCAAGCTAGTGGAGCTGTCTGGGCAAGTTAGCGGTATTAAAGCCAAGGTGGGGTTCATAGACGAGAGACTCAAGGAGGCTGAGCGCCTCGAGAAAGAGCTCGTCGAAAAACGGTCTAGAATGGAGAGGCTCGCTAGGCTGAGAGACAAGCTCAAGAGCGTGGAGAACGTGGTGGAGCACATAGAGGACAGGATTATAAGCGAAATAGCAAGCGACTTTAGAAAGGTCTACTTAAAGTACGCGTCGCAGCTGCTGAGAGACCAGCCCATTAGCACTAACATAACGGACAAGTTCGGCGTAGTCGTGAAGCTCGCCGTGGGTAGTAGGCACCACGAAATAGGCTCGCTTAGCGGTGGGCAGAGCATTGCCATTAGCCTGGCATACAGGCTAGCGCTCAACACCGTTATAAGAGCGTACTCCCCGAGCTTAAAGGGCTGCACACTAATACTAGACGAGCCCACTACTGGATTCAGCAGAGAGCTTGTTCTGAGACTGCGCGAGGTCTTGAGGACCCTGAGGGAAACCGGCTCGGGGCAGATAATTGTGGTGACGCACGATGAAACCCTCATGGAAGTTGGTGACTGCAAGATAAGGCTTGAGCTCGATACTGTAAATCACGAAACTAAAGTACACTACGAGGAGTGCGTTGTTGGCGACACCGATTTCGAGAGCTACAAGCAGTTCGTAGAATCGCTGCTGCAGGAAAAGCTGAAAGTGCCTAAACAGAGTACTGCTGGCTGAGAGGGCACGAGGCTCTAGCAGGCTCTATTTCCTGAGCCTAAACGGCTGCGGAAACAGATCCTTGAGCTCCACAACGAAGCGCTTCTTGCTCTTGACGCTGTAGAGCACTATGAGGGCGTTTGGATTGAACTCTGCTATTACCTGCCTGCACGCGCCACACGGCGGGATTGGTTCATCCGTGTCTGAAACTACTGCAACAGCTAGGGGCACGCGGTCTCCTGCAGTAATCATTGCAGATATCGCCGACCTCTCGGCACATATAGTTAGGCCGTAGCTCGAATTTTCTACATTGACGCCGACGTATATTCGCCCGCTCTCAGAGAGCACGGCGGAGGCCACGTGTATGTTGCTGTAGGGTGCATAGCTATTTTTCAGGACTTTTTCGGCTTCCTCGACTAGCTTGTCTAGAACCTCACTGCTCGGGCTGCTCGTGAACCCTCACCTCTATGATGTATGTCTCGTCGTCTATATCCCAGGTCTCTACGTAGCCTCCGAGAGTTCCTGCAAGCTCTCGACTGCTAGTTATTACTAGCTCGACGCTCCTCGTTTCAGATGCTATGTAGCCCCTCCTGTACTCTAGGAGGTCCACTTTGTCTTGGGGTGCCACAACAATGGTCTTTATCTTGGCTGTAATAGGCAGATTAAGCCTCTTTCTCATTACCTGAATCCTCCTCACGACGTCTCTCGCAAGGCCGTCTGCCAGCTCCTCTCGAGTCAGTCTCGTGTCTAAGGCTACTATACCGTACTTGAATTCTTCGACGAGGTAGCCCTCGACGTAGTGTGGCACTATCTCAACGTCTTCGCCTGTTAGCTTAACCTCCACGCCACTTATGACCACCGAGTGGAAGCCCTTTTCGAGAATGTCTCTTGCCACAGAGTCGCCGGCCTCTTCTAAATACGCTAGTAGCTGCTTAGCAATAGCGCGGTACTTGGGACCTAGAACTCTGTATACCGGCTTAACTCTGTACTTGGTTATCTCCCTCACCATTTTCGACTCTAGCACTCTAACATACTTGGCGTTGCAGGCGAACTTTACAATATCGCCTAATTCTTCAACAGCGCTCTTGACAACAGGGTTATCCGTGTAGACTAGGAGCCCTCTAACCGGGTGCCTGAGCTTTAGCCCAGCGCGCATTCTAGCACTCGCCGTTGCCCTCTGTATTTCGCGCACAACCTCCATGTACTCCTCGAGCCTGTCGTCGATGTACTCTTCTTCTGGCTCTGGATAGCTCAGTAAGTGGACGCTGGGCTCTTGGTAAACCCTTCTCAGCATGACCTGGTATATGTACTCTGTTATGTAAGGCGTTACCGGGGCTAGTAGCCTGACCAGCCTATCAAGCACGTAGTGTAAAGTAGCGTAGCAGGCGAGCTTGTCAGGTGTGTTTTCCTCAACCCACACTCTCGGCCTTATGAGCCTCACGTACCAGTGGCTCAGGTCTTCGACAATAAAAGCTCTAATGAGCTTAACTGCCGACGCAACGTCGTATTTATCCATGAGCGCTATTACTTGCTTCACAAGCCTATTAATTCTGCTCAAAATCCACCTGTCTTCGGGCCTCAGGTACTCGGCGAACTTGCTTAGAGGATTTACCACGGGATCGAATCCGTCAACCTCCATGTACATCTTTGCGAAGAGCGCAGTGTTCCAGAGCACCGATAAGTCTCTCTTGGCTTCCTCCAGCTCTTTCCAGGAGAACTTGGCGTCTTCCCAAATAGTATTGCTCAGTAGCCACAGCCTCAAGGGGTCTCTCCCGGCTCTTTCAATGGCCTCATCCGTGCCCACGTAGTTACCGAGGCTCTTGTGCATTTCGCGGCCCTTCTCATCTAGCATAAACCCATGGACAAGAACGCTCCTATATGGCGCAGTACCAAATCCTAGTACCCCGGCTCTAAGCAGCGAGAAGAACCAGCCTCTAATCTGGTCGTGGCCTTCTACTATGAAGTCCAAGATCACGTCTTCGGGTTTCATTTTCTCGGGGTGACCTCTGGACGCGTAAAATGATACTCCGCTGTCAAGCCACACGTCCACGACGTCGGGTACGCGCTTCATTTCGAGGCCGCACTTGGGGCACTTAAACTTAACTTCGTCTATCCAGGGCCTGTGAAGCTCTACTGGTCGAGTACCAGAGAGTTCTTCGAGCTCTTTCGCGCTGCTTACCACTACTCTGTGCCCATTGGGGCACTGCCACACAGGAAGCGGTGCGCCCCAGTACCTCTGCCTCGAGAGAACCCAGTCTTGCAGGTTTTCAATAATACTTTCGAGTCTCGAGAGGGCCCAGGAGGGTATCCAGTTGACCTTCCTGGCTTCCTCCATGATCTTCTCTTTCAGCTTCGTGACTCTGATTATCCACTGCTTCGTGGCCCTCAATACTACCGGCGTCTTACACCTCCAGCAGACGGGATACCTGTGGACTACTCTGTCGCTGTGTGCGAGCACGCCGCGCTCTCTCAGGGCCTCAATTATTAGCGGGTTGGCGTCTCTTACTTGCATTCCCGCGAAGACGCCGGCCTCACTCGTGAACTTTCCTTCGTCGTCGACAGGGCACACGACTGTGTGAGAAAGCCCGCTCTTGACTGCTACTTCGTAGTCTTCAAAACCATGGCCCGGGGCTGCGTGTACAAGGCCCGTTCCTTCATGCATAGAAACGTGTTCTCTGGATAAAACTACTCTGTGGTAGTCGCTGAGGGCTTTTTGTAGCGGCACTATGTCCTCTAGTGGGTGCTTGTACGTGTACCTGACTAAGTCCCTCCCGGGAAGCCTTTCGACTACTTCGTAGTCCTTAACGCCAATACTCGCCATTACGGGCTCTAGCCTCTTTTCCGCGAGGATCCAGTACTCGCCTCCGACCCTGACCTTAACGTATACCTCGTCTGGGTGTGCCATTACAAACACGTTAGCGGGGAGAGTCCAGGGCGTCGTAGTCCACACAAGCAGGTAAGTACCTGGCTCCTCTCTAACCGGGAGCTTGACGTATATGCTTGGATCTTCGAGGTCTGTGTACTCGACTTCATACTCAGCTAAAGTTGTTGAGCACCTAGGACACCAGTAGACGACTCTGTAGTCTATGTCGAGTAACCCGAGCTCGTCTGCTTTCTTTATGAGCCACCACTCTGCTTCAATATACTCGTCTGTGAGCGTCAAGTAGGGGTTTTCCCAGTCCATGAACACTCCTAGTTCCTTAAACCACTTTGAGAGCGCTGCGATGTTCGTCAGGGCAAACCTCTTGCACTCAGCTACAAACTTGTCAATGCCAATGCGGGTCTCTATTTCTTTCTTCGACTTTATGCCGAGCATTTGTTCAACCTTGACTTCTATGGGCAGGCCGTGGCAGTCGTAGCCGGGCGTGTCTATTACGTTAAACCCCCTCATCCTCATGTAGCGCAAAATAGCGTCTTTCAGGGATTTGTTCCACGCTGTTCCTACGTGTGGGACGTCACTTGATGGATAAGGCGGGCCATCGACGAATTTGAATAAGCGTGGGCTCTTGCTGGCCCTGTCCTTGACTAACTTGTAAATTCCGTTCTCGTCCCAGTACCTTGCCACGGCTTCTTCTACTGCATGAGGCTTGTATGCTCCCTCTAACTGCCAAGGCATTTTCGAGTCACACGCTTGAGCTCTAGCCTTATAGAATTAGCTGTAGAGTGTTTAAATAAAGGGTACACAATGTCGGCGTGTAGCAGTACGTCAGCGCGCGGCTCAACTGTAGTAGTAGTGTAACAGGAAAAATGCGATCAGTAAGATTGCAAGCAGAGCCATTAAAAGCCTCAAAAAACCGAGCTTGATAAGGACTTTTACGTAAGCGGCAATAACGCTCTTTGAGAGTTTCGAAGTTCCCCGCCTTCTCCCCTTAAACACGTATGGCACTTCGCAAACTCTAGCTCCTCTAAGCTCCTTTAGCAGTTCCACTAGCACTTTGTAGTTTCTCGGCTCAATAGGCTTCCATCCTCTGAGCAGCCCCCTCTTTATGGCAAAAAACCCGCTAACGGGGTCCTTCACGTAGAAGCAGCCGGGCACTAGTAGCCTTGCCAGTAGTACGGCGCCAACCGAGAATACTTTGCGGAGCAGGCTCCACTCCTCAATGCGCCCTCCTCTAACGTAGCGCGACGCAATTACCAAGTCACATTTACCAAGTCTCTCCAGGAGGGCTGGAACAAGCTCTGGTGGGTGTTGCAAGTCGGCGTCCATCACGACTATTACGTCGCCGCTCGAGGCATTTATGCCATCGAATATAGCCGAGGCAAGTCCAAGCTTGCCAGGGCGTTTCACGACTTTAACAGGATATCTCTTAGCCAGCTCCTCAGCCACTTCAGCTGTGCCATCAGGGCTATTATCGTCTACCACCACCACTTCGTAGTCAAAGCCCTTTAAGTGCTTATCTAAGAGCTCTATTAGTACTCCAATGTTCTCCCTCTCGTTGTAAGTTGGGACTACCACTGAGACTCTCAAGGAGCGGCTCAGCCCATGCCAGCTGCTATTGCAATGTACTCAAGCGCTTTTTCTCTGCCGAGAAGTGCGAGGAGTGGTGCAGCCCGAGGCCCGCTCGCAGATCCGTTTACGACCATGTAGAAGTAGTAGTAGAACCTTTGGACTTCGTCGCGACTAAGCTTGAGAGTCGTGTTCATTAGCGTTTTCTTGATCTCCTCTTCGGTCCAGGAGCTCAGCTTGCTGAGGTTCTCGTAGACCTCCTTGAAGAGGGCTACAACTTCTTGTGGAATTGTGGCGGCAGCGCGCCTCGCGGCTTCAGGCGTGTTCAGGGCGATCAGCAGGCTCGGAGGCCCGTACTTCTTGACCCAATTCAGCGCCTTGGGCAGGGTTTCAAGAATTCTCGTAATGCCGTACTTGCTTGGGTTCTCGGGTATGTGGCCGCTGGCTTTCAGCCTCTGAATGGCTTCTGAAGCCCACTTATCGCTTGGAACTACTTGTGCGAGTATTGCGAGGTGCGTATAGGGGACCTGCTCGGGCATTTCGGAAGGCGGCTCACCACGAGGATAGCTAAGCTCGTAGCTTCTTGCAAGCAGCACCCTTTCTTCTTCACTAGCGGGCTTCTCGACGCCGTAGTATACTCGCTCAGCCCTGTAGTACTGGTCATAGTACTGTGGTACCTCGTAGAGGCTCACTGTCATCTTCTTAGAGGGGTGGGTCTTCAGAACGAGAAACCTGTAGACGTGGGGATGCGCCACTTCCAGCCAGTCTCTGGGGGTAAATCCAATGAAGTCGCTGCTGCCCATATCGGCTACTCCGCCGTTGGGAAGCCTTACCTCGACCCACTCATATGGCAGGCCCTCCGGCGGCTCTATTCCATAGGCATTAACTGCGAGGTCAACGCAGCTGTCTCTGCTACCTCCAGGCATCGCGTGGTCTTTGCCGAACGGCTCGAAGTCTACTCCTAGAGCCCACCAAACTCCAACCCACTCTATTCTCCACATGAGCTTGCCGTTTTCGAGCGATGTTACACCTTTGTGCCCGCAGTTCGTGCACACGTACTCCACGTGGTCGTCGTCTACGAGCTTAACCGCCTCTGTAGTATCTATTCTACCGCACTTCTCGCACACGGGTTCAAAGGGTATCCACCCCTCTCCATAGGGCTTTCGCCCCCTGTACTTGTTTACGATGGTCCGGACGAGCTCTCTGCGCTCAATAGTGAGCTTTACGAACTCTCTCAATCTACCCTTGTACATCTCGGTTGTTGTTATTACCTCTATTTCGCCGTCGGTAAACTCCTTTATGAAGGGACCAAAGTCGCTCCAATAGTGCTCAACCCAGTTCGCGTGGCATCCATAGGGATCTGGGACTTTTATCAGGGGCCATCCCGTAAACTTCCTGCCTTTATCTCGGTCGCCAAAGGCCATTACTTGGGCTTCCTTACCTTTCCAGGAATCTTGAGTGTAGAGAGTCAAGTACTGCTTTATTCTAAGCCCCTTCTTTGCAAGTATTTTCCTTAGAGTTTCTGTTATGATGATTTCTCCACGCAATCTCCCAACGTGCTGCAATCCCGAGACCGATAAGCCGCCGTTGAATACGTAGACTTCCTTGGGACCCCTTTTCACGAGCTTCTCGTAGAGCTGATCAGCGAGCTCGTCTATCCAGTGTCGTGGCATTGAAACCTACCAATAGCTTGCACTATCCTATTCAATGCCATCTTAATACTTTTAAGTCTCTGCTACGCTTTAACACGTAGAACCACTAGTGGTGACATGTTGAGTCAGCAAAAAAGACAGGAGCTCTTAGAGCGCCTCAGAAGCATTGAAAAGAAGTGGCAAAAGGTCTGGAAAGAGAGCAGAGTCTTTGAAGCCAACCCAGTAGAAGGCAAGCCCAAGTTCTTCATAACAGTCCCGTATCCATACGCCAACGGCCCCCTTCACATCGGTCATGGAAGGACATACACTATTGGAGACATTATTGCCAGGTACAAGAGGCTTAGAGGATACAACGTGCTATACCCAATGGCCTTCCACATAACTGGAACTCCCATCGTCGCCTTTTCAGACATGATTAGCCGGGGCGATGAGAAAACAATAGAGCTCTACACAGAGTACGTTAAAATGTATGTTGAAGACGAGAAGGAAGTTGGCAAAATAATTGAGTCATTTAAGGATCCGCTAAACCTCGCAGTCTTCTTCGCCGAGAAGATACAGAGAGACTTCGAAGAGCTCGGCTACAGCATAGACTGGCGCAGAAAGTTCCACACTGGCGAGCCCATATATAACAAGTTTGTGACGTGGCAATTCTACAAGCTAATGGAAAAGGGGTTGATCACGAGAGGCGACCACATAGTAACGTACTGCCTCCTCCACGGACAGCCCGAGGGGGAGGACGACATAGTAGACGCAGACGTGAACCCGGTCGAGGTAGTCGAGTACACTGCCGTGAAGTTCCAGCTTGTCGATACTGGAGAGTACTTGCTTGCAGCCACGCTGCGCCCAGAGACCCTGCTTGGAGTCACGAATGTGTGGGTTCACCCCGAGGCCACGTACGTCGTGTTTGAGTGGAACGGGAGCAGGTACATTGTGAGTAAAGAGGCTTTAGTGAAGCTGATTCACATCTACGGCGAGGAAGTAAGAGTAGTAAGTGAGGTAAAAGGGCGCGACCTCATAGGCAGGAAGGTCAAATCACCGCTCGGGGACGAGCTGCTCATATTACCCGCGTGGTTTGTCGATCCAGACAACGCTACGGGAATTGTATATTCAGAACCCAGCGACGCCCCCTACGACTACGTGGCTTTAATGGAGCTCAAAAGCCGCGAAGACCTCCTCAGACTATTTAACCTGGATCCCGAGCTGGTCAAGTCCATTGAGCCCAAGAAGATAATACAAGTGCCGGGAGTAGAAGATCACCACGCAAAAGTACTTGTCGAGAAAGCAGGCATAACAACCCAGACCGACCCGAGGTTAGAGGAGGTTACTAGCGAAGCCTACAAGGAGCAGTTCTACCACGGTGTTATGGTAGTAGACAACCCAGAGTTCAAGGGGCTCTCCGTTAGAGAGGCCCGCGATAAGATGAAGAAGCTGCTGTACTCGAGCAACCAGGCAATACCCTTCTACGAGTTGAATAGGAAGGCTAACTGCAGGGCAGGTGGGAAGATAATAGCAGCCAGGATAAGGGGTCAGTGGTTCATAAACTACAACGTAGACTGGCTGAAGAGTGCAGCGAGAGAAGCCCTTACATCGGACTTAATAAAAGTGGTGCCGCCTAAGTACAAGAAGCTGTTTCTAGACACCATAGACTGGTTAGACAAGAGGCCTTGTGCTAGGAAGAGGGGCATTGGGACTAGGCTTCCCTGGAGCCCCGAGTGGATTATCGAGAGCCTCAGCGACTCGACAATATACATGGCCTTTTACACGATAGTTCACATCATTAGAGAGCACGGCATTGGAGCGGACTCGCTCACTCCCGAAGTCTTCGACTACGTGTTTCTTGGGAGAGGGGATCCGCGCGAGGTCTCTGCTACGAGCGGTATTCCACTAGAAGTGCTGGAGAAGATGAGGCGCGAATTCCTCTACTGGTATCCAGTTGATCATAGGCACACTGCAATACCCCACATATCTAACCACTTATCGTTCTACATACTTCACCACATAGCCATATTCCCGCGTGAGCACTGGCCGAAGATGATATCGCTAAACGAGACCGTCATACGCGAGGGAGCAAAAATGTCCAAGAGCAAGGGCAACGTGATACCACTAAGGCACATCACGACGCAGTACTCCGCAGACCTGTTTAGGCTCTACATATCCTGGGCCGCAGAGCTCGACAGCGTGCTAGACTGGAGGGAGGCCGAGGTTAGCATGGTAGTAGATAGCCTAGCAGAGTTTCTCGGCATCGCCGAGGCAGCTGTTAAAGCGGAGTGCCGCGAAGCCCCTGAAGACATATTTACCGAGTGGTTCAAGAACAAGTTCTACAGCTTAGTGTCGCAGGCGACAAACTTTATCGAAAACCTCGAAATAAGAGACTACGTGCAGAAGGCGTTCTTCGACGTCTTGTCGCTGATTAGCAGGTACAGGGGCATGGTGGGAGACTCGTATATCTGTGGAGTAAAGCAAGTGCTCAAGGACTGGATAACAGTGCTCAACCCCGTCATACCCCACTTAACCGAGGAGATAAACAGCTGGATGGGCGCAAGGGAGTTCCTCTCAACTTCTCAGTGGCCGAAGCCAAAGCCCGTGGACGAGGAGCTAGTGATACTAGTTGACAGCGTAGAGAGCACTATTGAAGATGCAAAGGAACTCATAAAGCTCATAAAGGCCAAGCCCAGCAAGGTCTACGTCATTGTGGCGCCTGAGTGGAAGAGGGAGGTAGCGCGCCTCGTACTGGCCGGCAAGAACCTCAAAGAAGTCATTGATTACATGAGAACACGCTATGGCTTGAGAGGCAGAGAAGCCGAGATTGTAGAAGCCTATAATGCCTACAAGAAGTCCGATAAAGAGTGGCTCAGAAAGGTAATCACCACTAGCAGTAAGAGAGAGCACGCTATCTATGGGGCGGCAGCCGAGTACATGGGAGGTAGAGTAGGGTCGAAAGTAGCAGTGCTCTGGGAGGACGAGGCGAGAGCCAAGGGGATTCCAAAAGCTGAAAGGGCCATGCCGCTAAAACCAGCAATATACATAGAGCACTGAGTACAAGTCTACGCTTCAACCACGTATAGGGTTGCGAAAAATGAGCCCTTACGAAGCATTGCTTACCCTCTTGCTTTACTTTACCCAGCTACTGGCCATCATGAACCCATTTTCAGTAATACCGACTTTCCTCGGTATGACTGAGGGGATGAGCGGAGAGGACGTGTCTAGAGTAATTAGAAGGGCCTCATTAGCTGGGCTACTAATAGTAATTACCTTCACTCTCGCTGGAAGCTACATACTCAAAGTGTTCAACGTCTCTATAGCAGGCCTCAGAGTTGGTGGTGGAGTAGTGCTAATGGTTCTTGCAATTGACATGCTTGGCGGTCAGCCCCGCACAAAGAGAGTGCGCAGGGAGGACATAGCAGTAGTCCCAATAGCGACTCCACTGCTAATAGGCCCTGGCACTATTACCACAATCCTGCTGCTGACTTCTTCGAAGCCAGGCGATACCTTAAACCTCGTACTAGTGCTAGTAGCTGGAATAGCAGCCTGCGCGGCATCATTTGCTATACTGAGGTTAAGCAGGCTAATAGTCAAGTACTTGAGGATTTCTGTTGTGAGGGCTCTTGGAAGGTTCATGGCGCTGATAATTGCTGGAGTAGCGGCCGAGATGATGGTAAGCGGCATATCCATGTACTACCATACATTTTTCAAGTAAGCACTCGAGTAAAGCCGCTTCGCAGCAGGAGGCTTTTAGGCTGGACTTCAGAGGTACTTCCTGGTAGTGGAGTTCCATAGCCATGCAAGGCCTTTAAGATGATGAGGGACCTTGGGTGCGAGACTCTGTGGATGAAGCGGGCCCCGCATAGCTGAGCAACTTATATACCAGGCCCCCCTACTACATAACCCTGGTGTAGTGGCATGGCAAAGTACAGAGTGAGAATAGATCCAAGAGAAAACTGCATCTCAGACATGGTCTGCGTTTCAATATGCCCCGACGTCTTTGAATTAAACCCAGACGACAACAGGAGCCAGATAACGGAGAAGTATAGAGAGGGAGGAAACATAGCCGTTGGCATTGTACCCGAGGAGCTTGCCTCCTGCGTAAAAGACGCTGCAATGGCTTGCCCAGTTCAAATAATACACGTGGAAAAGATAGAGTAGCCCGCTCTTAGGGAGCGCCTTACCTGTTTTTTTCCGCGATTTCGGCTTGCTTTACATGGGCTCGGCCCTCGTCCTCGCCAAGGTAAACCCACCTCTACGGGTTTCGGCGGGGGTTTAGAGCTCTTTTAATGCGCTCTGGAGTAGTGCTACCTGGGACTAGGCAGCCTACCTGGTGACGGTTTCCTTGAACCTGAAAGAGGCGTACGAGTTCGCCGTAAAGGTCTTAGCTGAGAGCATAAAGTTCAAGACTGTACTTGGAGAGGAGTACGAGGAGATCGTAGACTTCTACCGCGAAGTTCTCTCGAGCTACGGCGTCAGCGTCGCGGTTCACAGAGTAGCCGATGACTACGTCGCAAAGAATCTGCCGGCAAGCTACAATCCGCACAAGCCCCGCTACATACTAATTGCGAGAATCGGGCACGGAGAGAGGGTTCTCCAGTTTAATGGCCACTACGACGTAGTGCCCCCCGGTGATGGCTGGAAGAAGCCCCCTTTCGAGCCCACCATAGAGAACGGCAGGCTCTACGGCAGGGGGTCGAGTGACATGAAGGGGGGCATAGCAGCCATAGTTGCAACACTTGCTTTTCTAGCGCAAACAAGAGAGCCGGAGATAATTGTGGAGGCAGCACTTGTGCCTGATGAGGAAATAGGCGGCGTCACGGGAACAGGGTACCTCGTTGATAAGCTAGAAAGCAGGCCTAACTGGGTAGTCATAGCCGAGCCCTCTGGCGTAGACAACATACTCACTGGCCACCGGGGGAATGTGTGGTGCATTGTAAATGTGCATGGGCGCCAAGCACACGGATCTACCCCGTGGCTCGGCGACAACGCCTTTGAGAAAATGCTGGTCTACGCTCAGAAGTTGATAGAGAAGTACAGGAAAATGCTCGAAGGCAGAGTCAGCAAGTACAAGTACGAGTATCCAGAAGCGGCGAGGCCCACCATCAGCCCAGGAGGGCTCCTGGTGTCGCCCGGAGCCGTTAACGTAGTGCCGGGACGCGTAGGCTTTAGCATCGATCGAAGGCTAGTGGTCGAGGAAAGGGCCCTCGACGTTATGCAGGAAATCAGCAAGCTCGTAGAAGAGGTCTCGCGCGAGACCGGGATTGAAGCAACAGTAGACTTCATCGAGTACTCAAACCCGGCGTATACACCCGAGGACTCGCAGCTAGTCTCGGCACTAAAGGAGTCTGTGAAAGGCGTGATCGGCTACTACCCCTCGGCAACGATTTGCGCAGGAGGGCTGGACTTGAAGTACTATGCAGCTCACGGCATACAAGCCGTTGCCTACGGGCCTGGAACCGCAGGTGTTGCGCACAAGCCAGACGAGTACATTGAGCTAAGGGATTTGGAGATCGCGTTGAAAGTCTACGTGAACCTGGTTAAAGCCCTTTCCTCCGAGTAGCTGCGTGCTGGCGAGCTCTGGGGCTACTACTCTGCCTGCTCGAAGCTTAGAGGTTTGAACGGTCTTAGAGCGGGCAGTAAGAAAAGCCGTAGTGATAGGGGCAGAAGGAGCAGTTGGGCTCGTTGCCCCAGCAGTCTACTTCAGTGCTCAGAGTGTAACTACACCAGTTTCTGAGTGGACAGTCTAGACACGATGGCATGTAATTGAAGTATAGCTTGAAGTACATCTTCGCATGCCTTCTCCACACATCTACGAGGCTTTCGCGTAGGGCATCCCCGATTACGTACTCTCTAATCCTCCTCCTAGTCCCCTGGAGGACCACTTCCCAGTCGTGGGCGAGGAACATGCAGGGAGCCACTTTGCCGTCCACTCTTACGTAAAGGGCCTTGTTTGCGGCGAATGGGCATTCACGCGAAGTATATGACTCGATATTGGGGGCCCACAGTTTTATAGGAGCGTTGATCAGTGTCACTGATAGCTTTTCAGTCGCCTTCTTCACCTTTGCCAAGCACTCGGGGTCGTCGAGGCAGTTTAGGCCTTGTGTCCCACCGGGGTACTCTACGTAGAAGCTCAAGTACACCTCCTGAATTCCAACGTCAATAACATACTTCACTAGCTTCTCCAGCTCACTAACATTCAGCTTAGTGACTGTGAATATCGCCTTTAGAGTGGGCTTTCTGGCTTCGCGCTCCAGTTTTAGCTCCGAGAGCCTTGCAACGTTCTTCGTGACTACCGAGAGGTCTCCAAGCCTCCTCACCTTCTCGTATAGGGCAACATCGACAGCATCTATGCTCACATAGACCTCGTCTACTCCAATGCTCACCAAATCTTCGCACGCGTCTCCTATGAGCATTCCATTAGTGTTCAGCACTACTTGCATACCCCTAGACTTCGCGTACTTAATCATTTCTAGCCAGTGCTTGTTCGCCGTCGGCTCTCCCCAACCAGTTAGCACGAGCTTTTTAACTCCGCTTTCAGCAGCATTGTCGACTATCCTCTTATAGGCGTCGAAGCTCATATCAACCAGCTCTAGGCTCCTCGACGCATACCTAAAGCAGTGTATGCACGATAAATTGCAGCGAGTAGTCACTTCTACTGCTATTTCCCTGGGTCGTGAGTAGTCATCAAGCTTAATGCTCCAATCTCCAACGGAAAACGACACTGGCACCAGCCCACCGACGCTGGCTAGTAAGTAGAGCAGAGGACAATATTAAGGAGGGATGAGAAAAAACTCGACTTAATTTTGAGTCGGCTAAGCGGGGAGAAGCCCTTCTTCTTCCAGCTTGTCTGCAACCCACTTGAGGTCCAGCTCCTCTAATTTGGCCCTGGTTGGCCTGCCCTTGACCCAGCCGCGAGCAGCATAGTACTCCGGTAGCATTTCTTTGAGCCTAACCACATGTCCCTTGCTCGGCCCCTCAGGCATGGGCTCTTCTAGAAGCCTCTTAGGCAGCGTGTCGTACTCTTCACCATCGCCGAATGCCAGCACGTTAAAGGCCCTCTCGGCGTTGTATATTCTCTCGCCGATCTTCACAAACTCTTCGGGTGTTACATCCCACCCGGTTACGGCTGAGACCTGCTCTGCAAGTACGTCAGCGTAGTACGCAAAGGTCACGAACTTGCAAACCACCATGGAGTCTAGAGCTGCGAATACGTCTTGCACCTCCTTTACTAGCTTGCCTTTGCCTTCCGTCGAGAACCTGTCTGCCTTGACCGGTATTCCGAGCACCTCAGGTGAAATTATGTAAGCTCTTAAGTGGCAGCCGCCTCTATTGCTAGTAGCATATGCCAGCCCGTGTCCCTGGGCACCCCGCGGGTCGTATGCTGGCAGCTCTTGTCCTCTAACAACCATTGCCAATTCTGGTGCGCCGTACTTCTGAGCAAGCCTCAAGGCGCCTTCTGCTAAGTCATCTCCAATGCCAGACCTGTACGCCGTCCTCCAAGTGAGCTCAACTAGAACCTCGCCGTTGCCCCACTTCGCGTTTAAGCCGCGTAGCTTCTCCGGCGGTATCTTGCCTTTCTCGACAAGCTCGAGGAAAGTCCCAATGACGTGACCCATAGATATGGTGTCTAGTCCAAGCTCGTTGCACAAGTAATTGGCCTTTGAAACAGCTGCGAGGTCTGAAGTTCCGGTTTGCGCTCCAAAAGCCCAGACAGTCTCGTATTCGGGGCCGCCGCCCTCGCCTGTAAATGGCGGCTTAGTTATCTTAGTGTACCTAGCACACCCTATTGGGCAGCCCCAGCATATCTCCTCCTTCTGCTTCTCCCAGTCCATTATCTCCTTGGCTATGGTTTCTCCACTTATCTTCTCGGCCTCCGCAAACACGCCTGTTTGGAAGTTGCGTGTTGGGAATATTCCGTGGGCGTTGATGATGTTTACGAGCACTGCAGTGCCGTACTTGGGCAGCCCCTCAGAGGTTACGGGAGACTTCTTGATGTAGTCCATGGACTTCTTGACGACTTCTTTAAACGCCTCTTCCCTTGCTATGGGCGGCTTCATGTGGCCTCTAACGGCAATCGCCTTGAAGTTCTTGCTTCCCCAGACAGCGCCGTGGCCGCCGCGCCCAGCAGCCCTGCTCTTGTCGTTGATAATGCACGCAAACCTCACAAGCCTCTCGCCAGCGGGTCCTATGCAGGCCACTTTAATGTGCCTAGCCTCGTCTCTACCAACAACAGGTGCCAGTTCTTCTATAATAGTGTCAGTTGTATCGTGGGTGTCCTTTCCCCACAAGTGCTTGGCGTCTCTGAGCTCCGCCTTGCCATCGTAAATCCAGAGGTAGACAGGCCTCTCGGCCTTCCCCTCAATTATGACTACGTCGAACCCGGCGAACTTGAGCTCAGGCCCGAATTTTCCACCACTGTGGGAGTCGTGTATGGTGTTTGTTAGGGGGGACTTAGTGACCGAGCACCACCTACCGCTCGCGGGAATTCCCGCGACCCCCGTCACAGGGCCTGTTGCAACTATGGCCTTGTTAGCCGGGCTAAGGGGGTCTACTTTGGGATTGACTTCTCTCAGCATGTAGTATACTCCAAGCCCCCTACCACCGAGCCACTTCCTGAGGATGCTCTCGGGTGGGAGGGGCTCGACGTATACTTTTTCTCTCCACAAGTCTACACGCAGGACTCTGCCCATGTACCCTCCAAGTGGCAGAGGGCACCACCCCGGGGACTACACTGTGGGACTAGGTTATATAGCTACTTTGACATACCTAAGTAAATCTGTAGGTGATACCCAATGAAAGTGGGCTAATTCAAAGGTTTAATCACTCGGCTGTTATAGAATTCGGGGGGTAGTGCTTGAAGAGGGTGCTGGTAAAGTTCATCTCCATATACGCCGAGAAGATGGGAAAAGAGAAAGTCCTAGAACTCGAGGACTCTGCAACAGTAGAAGACCTCGTGAACATCCTGTCTTCGGAGCTTGAAAAAGCAGGCATTCATGTTAAGCCCATAGTTTTCGTGAACTACAGGTTTGCTAGTGAAAAACAGCTACTCAAAGACGGTGATGAAGTGCTTGTAATGCCGCCCTTTGCCGGCGGCTAGCGTGGGGCAGATACATGGCACGTCGTTCTAGCAGCTACTTTTGCAAAACACTTATTACTCTGAGCTTTGCTAGATGTCGATTCTAGGTCTAGTGCTTCTACAAGGATGGTTAAATGCCCTATAAAGTGCTCATAGCAGATAGGGGCGAGGCCGCAGTAAGAATTGCAAGAACACTTAGAGCCGATGGCTACATACCACTGGGTATTTATACAAAAGAAGACGGGGAGTCTCTACATAGGAGGTTTGTCGCAGGAGATAAGGAGGTCTCAAGCTACTTAGACGTAAAGGACATAGTTAGAGCAGCAGCGGAATTGGGTGCCGACGCTGTACACCCTGGTTACAGCCTCTTAGGCGAAAACCCTGATTTCGCTTCAGAAGTCCTGAGAAAGGGTATGACGTTCATAGGGCCTCCTCCTAGCATAATAAAAACAGCGAGAGATAAGGTTAGTTCAAAGACCTACGCTGAGAAAATGGGTATACCCACTCTCCCATGGACTGAAGTCGAGAGGCCAGAGGACGTTTTAGAATTTGCCAGTGCTCACGGATACCCCGTTATAATTAAGCCAGCGACCGGTAGCAGGGGGGTGGGACTTAGAATTGCGTGGAGTGAGCGAGAGGTAGAAGCGGCTTTCGAGTCTGCTCGAAAAGAGGCTGAAAAGGCGTTTAAGAACCCAAGGCTCTACGTCGAGGTCTACTTGCCTAGAGCTAAGCACATCGAGGTTCAAGTACTGGGCGACGGATCTCATGTAGTTCACTTAGGCGAAAGAGAGTGTAGCTTGCAAAGGGGGTTTCAGAAAATAGTTGAAGAGGCACCGAGTCCCTCGCTAACTCCCGAAGAGAGGAACAAGATCTACGAGTACGCAGTACTCTTGGCTGAGAGGCTTAAATACGTTGGTATAGGCGCCATCGAGTTCTTGTTTGATGTGGAGAAGAGAGAGTTCTACTTCATAGAAGTGAATGTAGGGCTCCAACCCGAGCACTCGGTCACGGAAATGATTACCGGAGTAGACGTGGTCAAAAAGCAAGTTGAAATAGCGCTATTCAAGACCCTAGACCTGAAGCAGAGCGATGTCGGGTTCAGGGGCCACGCCATCGAGGTGAAAATCTACGCGGAAAACCCATATACAGGCGAGCCCTCGCTGGGCAGAGTGACAGCGTACTCCGAGCCCGCGGGACCCGGGATTAGAGTAGACCCAGGAATTGCCGCGGGATCCAACGTTGTAGAGGCAAGCGGCTCGTTCGTGTCAAAACTAGTGGCGTGGGGACCTGACAGGCCAGCAGCCATTAAGAGGCTTGAGAACGCCCTTAGGGAGTACGTCATTGAAGGAGTAGTAACGAATTTGAGGCTATTAAAGCACGTTATTTCCTCGCCCGAGTTTCTCCAAGCCACGTACACAACTAGGTTCCTAGAAGAGAGAGCGGGGTACTTCAGGGAGAAGTTGGCGGAAGAGGCACTACTGCACTCGGTTGTAGCAGTTGCGCTAGTCGAAGCAGGTGATGAGAGTGCTAAAACGCTACTTCACAAACCGGGGTTGGTGGAGCGCGTACTGGAAAGCGAGCGTGCGAGATCACTTAAGAGAAGTGCTTGGTACTACTACATGGCTCTTAAGAGTAGCATTGAGAGAGCTAAATTTAGAAGCCGGAGAGCAGGTCTAAGGCGTGAAGAGGGCAAGGAAGCTCGAGGACGCTAGCCCCTACATGCCTACTCGCTTACCCGCGCTCTAAACCTGCTGCTTCCAACTTTATAAGCCGGCTTCCCGCTTAATTCGTATCGAAATAACGTAGGTGAAGTGGTGCCAGATGTCGAGTGGCAAAGAAACGAGGTTTGTTCTCTGGCTCGAGGAAGTGAGAAAAGAGGACACGCCACTAGTTGGAGGTAAAAACGCGAATTTAGGAGAAATGATGGCAGCAGGTATTCCAGTACCACCCGGCTTTGCTGTAACTGCATATGCCTACAGGTACTTTCTCGAAAAGACGGGATTAGCCGAGAAAATATACAGCATGCTGAAGAATCTAGATGTCAACAATACTAAGCAGCTCGAAGAAACAACTAGAAAGATAAGAGAGATGATACTCTCCCAGCCCATGCCTCCCGAAATCGAGGAGGAAATTAAGAAGTACTACTACGAGCTTGCCAGGAGACTCAACGTAGATCCGAGCAGGCTGCGGGTGGCCGTTAGGAGCAGCGCTACGGCGGAAGACCTACCAGAGGCGAGCTTCGCGGGGCAGCAGGAAACATACTTAAACGTCTATGGAGCCGACAGCGTCGTGGAGCACGTTAAGAAGTGCTGGGCCAGCCTATTCACGGCAAGAGCGACGTTCTACAGAGTTGCACAGAACATTCCACACGAAAAAGCCTACATGAGCGTAACTGTCCAGAAAATGGTTAACAGCAAAGCGGCCGGAGTAATGTTCACCCTGCACCCGGTAACTGGCGACGAGAGCGTAATTGCAATTGAAGGCAGCTGGGGGCTCGGAGAATCAGTAGTAGGAGGCAAAGTAACACCAGACGAGTATATTGTTGACAGAAAAACGCTCAAGGTAGTGGAGACTCGGATTAACAAGAAGACGTACATGATAACCTTCGAGCCATCTATTGGAAAGAACGTACACCTCCGCTGGGACGACGAAAAGCAGAAGTGGATCAGCGAAGAAGGCGTAGAACCCACAACACCTCTTGTAAATATAGCGAAGCCGGATGCGCCAGCCTTGAGCGAGGAGGAAGTTAAGAGGCTTGCTGAGCTGGGCGAGCTAATATACAAGCACTATGGCAGGCACATGGACATCGAGTGGGCAATCGACATGGACCTGCCCTTCCCGCAGAACGTCTTCATAGTACAGGCAAGGCCTGAAACTGTGTGGAGCGTTAAGAAAGCCAAGGAAGTCAAGGAGGCGAAGGCCGTTGCAGCTGGTAAGAAAGTAGTAAAGCTCGCAGAAGCCAAAGTCCTCGTGAGGGGACTCCCCGCAAGCCCCGGCGTCGCGGCCGGCGTTGCTAGAGTCATATTCAACCCCAAGAGCCAGGAAGCCATGGAGTTCAAGGAAGGCGACATCCTAGTCACGAAGATGACAGACCCAGACTGGGTACCACTAATGAAGAAGGCAGCCGCGATAGTCACCGACGAAGGTGGAATGACGAGCCACGCTGCAATAGTTAGCAGAGAACTTGGAATACCATGTATTGTCGGAACAGGCAACGCCACGAAGGTGCTGGCTGGAAACCCCGAGGTAACAGTAGATGCTAGTAGAGGCGTAGTATACGAGGGGATAGTTGAAGAGCTCGTCAAGCCGAAGGCTGAAGCCGTTCCCGCTGCTGCTCCAAGCGTGGTAGCAGCTGTTGGCATAAGCCCCGAGCAGCTACTACCACTCTACCCAGTAACAGCAACAAAGATTTACATGAACCTCGGCGAGCCAGACGCCATTGATAAGTACAAGGACTTGCCATTCGACGGCATAGGCTTGATGAGAATAGAGTTCATTATTAGCGACTGGGTTCAGTACCACCCGATGTACCTAATTGAAGTAGGCCAGGCAGACCTATTCGTCAATAAGCTGGCGGAGGGCATTGCAAGAGTAGCTCAGGCCGTTTATCCAAGGCCTGTTGTAGTGAGGTTCAGCGACTTCAAGACAAACGAGTACAGGGGCTTGAAGGGAGGCGAGAAGTACGAGCCCGAAGAGAGAAACCCAATGATTGGCTGGAGAGGAGTATCTAGGTATATTCACCCAGGCTACGAGCCAGGATTTAGGCTGGAGGTCAGGGCAATCAGGAAAGTGAGAGAAGAGTACGGGCTGACAAATGTCTGGGTAATGCTGCCATTCGTGAGGACCATTTGGGAAGTCAAGAGAGTGCTGAAAGTAATGGAAGAAGAAGGCCTCAAGAGAAGCAAGGACTTCAAGGTCTGGATCATGGCGGAAGTTCCAAGCGTGGCGCTGCTCGTAGAAGAATTCGCAGAGCTGGTAGACGGCTTCAGCATTGGCAGCAATGACTTAACGCAATTAGTGCTCGGTGCTGATAGAGACAGCAACATACTAGCCGAAATGGGCTACTTCGACGAGCGAGACCCCGCAGTACTAAAGGCCATCAGCATGATTATTAGAGGAGCTCACAAGAAGGGCGCAACAGTAAGCATTTGCGGACAAGCCCCGAGTGTCTACCCAGAAATTGTAGAGTTCCTAGTACGCGAGGGCATTGACAGCATTAGCGTCAACCCAGATGCCGTTATACCAACAAGAAGACTCGTGGCAAGCATTGAGAGAAAGATCATGCTAGAAAGACTAGAAAAGCTACTAGAAAAACTGAACACTCTTTAGCTAGACCCCCTTCATAGTACCCTACTAC
Organism: Desulfurococcaceae archaeon; assembly: GCA_049970695.1. Taxonomy (GTDB): domain Archaea; phylum Thermoproteota; class Thermoprotei_A; order Sulfolobales; family Desulfurococcaceae; genus UBA285. The sequence continues at coordinate 56,559 of JBMFML010000001.1, read as the reverse complement.
AACTTTTTCCCGCCCCCACTCCGCGAGTAAATCGCCCGGCTCGGCTGTAAATACTTCTTGTAGCCCGTTCTGTATATGGGATGCCTCTAGGAGTAGGAGGGCCTGTATACATTTATACCCTAGTATATATGATACATACACGTCAATACTCATGCAATTAAGTGAGGTGCGCGATATGCGTAGGGTAGTGATAATTGGGGCTAGTGGAAGGGACTTTCACAACTTCAACGTAGTCTTTAGAAACAACCCCGAGTACAGAGTTGTTGCTTTTCTGCAGACTCAAATACCGGGAATCTCTGGTAGGAGGTATCCCCCATCACTAGCGGGCCCCTACTACCCGGATGGAATACCAATAATTAGCCTTGAGGCCTTGGAAGACGTTGTGAGAGAGTACGGCGTCGAAGAAGCTGTGCTGGCGTACAGCGACTTGACTTACGAAGAACTGGGACACGTGTTGTCGAGGCTAGTAGCACTAGGCCTATCCTTCAAGATACTTGGACCTAACGAAACCATGCTCGAGGCGTCAAAGCCGACAATAGCAGTGCTTGGAGTAAAGACTGGCGCGGGTAAGAGTACGGTATCGAGAGAAGTGGCGCGCGAGCTGAAGAGCAGGGGGCTAAGAGTAGGCATCGTGAGGCACCCCATGCCATATGGCGACCTCGAAAAGCAGGCCGTTCAAGCATTCAGAGCTCTCGAAGACCTCGACAAGTACCAAGCAACCATTGAAGAGAGAGAGGAATACGAGCCGTACCTCAGAGAGGGCTTTAGCGTCTACGCTGGAGTGGACTACGGAAGGCTTCTCCAAGTAGTAGAAAGAGAGAGCGACGTCATATTGTGGGATGGTGGTAACAATGACTGGCCATTTTACAGACCAGACTTCTCAATTGTAGTAGCAGACGCTATGAGGCCTGGAATAGAAGTCAACGCGTACCCCGGCGAGATTAACCTGCGCAGGGCGGATGCCGTAATTATAAACAAGGCCGACCAGGCAAAACCCGGTGCTATTGAAACCATTAAGAAGAACGTCCACTCTAGAAACCCCAGGGCTTACGTAACCGTTGCGGCAAGCGTTGTAGAGGTCGACAAGCCGGCGCTAGTTGAGGGCAAGAGGGTCGTGGTCGTTGAAGATGCGCCGACAGTAACTCACGGAGGGCTGCCCTACGCGGCTGGCTACGTCGCGGCGAAAAAGTATGGTGCTGAAATCGTGGATCCAAGGCCCTACGCTACGAGCTTCTTCAAGAAAATCTACGCTGAGTACCCGCACATGGGGCCCGTGCTGCCCAGCACAGGCTACACGCCCGAGCAGCTGATAGAGCTCGAGAAAACGCTCAACGACGTACCTGCTGATGCAGTGATTCTCGCAACGCCTTCGGACATTACGAGGCTCATTAGAGTGAACAAGCCCGTTGTGAGAGTTTACTTTAGACTGCAAGTGCTCGAAGGCCCTACAATCAGGGATTACGTTGACATCTTCCTCGAGAAAGGAAGGAAGAAGCTGATCTAGCTAAAGACCCCGTTTCGCGCTTAAAAGAGCACAACTCTCTTTTACCCAAGGCAGGGTGCAAAGCGTTTTGATAGTAGCTGGTGAAGCACTATACGTACCTGACTTTTCGGCCATAGTCCAGGGCTCTGTCAGCAAACTCGCTAAAGACGGCAAGATATCTGGCAGAGTAGTGGTTCACCGGCTGATAGTCGCCTTACTCGAGGCCATGTCAGCTAAAGGCTATGCTGTTGGCTACGCGGGCCTCGAAGAGCTCAAAAACCTGAGGAAGTTGCACGAGCAGGGCGAGCTAGTAGTGGAGTATGCCGGTGATAGGAGCAGGATAACCTTGCTAAACGACCTCGAACAAGCAGTAATTGAAGTGAATAGCGCGGTGAGAGAACTAGCTCTCAGCACTGGCGGCATTTTGATAACAGGAGACCCCGTGGCCTACGAAGTCTGCAGAGCACTTGGACTAAAAGCCATGCTAGTTGAAAAGGTGAAGAGGGAAAAGCTGGCGTTTGAGAAGTACTTTGACGAGAACACTATGAGCGTCCACCTCAAAGAGAACACTGTGCCCGTTGCTAAAGTGGGCAGACCCGGTGACTGGAAGTACGTAAAGCTCGGTGATAAGCCGCTCACTAGGACCGAGGTAGAGGGCATAGCAACCGAGATTATAGAAGAAGCGCGGAGGAGAAGCGACGCGTTTATTGAAATAGACAGAACGGGGTCTACAATAGTGCAGCTCGGAGAATACAGAATAGTAATTGTTAGGCCCCCTCTGAGCGACGGCTGGGAGGTGACGATCACGAGACCCGTGAAGAGGTTAAAGCTGGAAGACTACAACCTACCACCAGAGCTCATTAGGAGGCTGAGCGAGAGAGCAGAGGGCATACTAATAGCTGGAGCTCCTGGCATGGGCAAGACTACGTTTGCCCAGGCACTCGCCGAGTACTACATGAAAATGGGCAAAGTAGTCAAGACCGTAGAGTCTCCGAGAGACATGATTCTTCCACCTGAAATTACTCAGTACAGCAAGCACTATGCTAGTATGGGAGAGCTCCACGACATATTGCTACTCTCGAGGCCCGACTACACGGTTTTCGACGAAATGAGAACAGACGAAGACTTTAAGCTCTACGCAGACCTCAGGCTTGCGGGCATTGGAATGATCGGAGTCGTCCACGCCACGAGCCCAATAGATGCTGTGCAGAGGTTTATTGGGAGAGTAGACCTGGGCATGATACCCTCAATAGTAGACACAGTGATCTTCATAAAGAACGGCAGGGTTGAAAAAGTCTACGAAATTAGAATGACTGTTAAGCTCCCAACAGGACTTAAAGAAGCAGAGCTCTCGAGACCCGTAGTAGAAGTAAGGGACTTCCTGACCGGAGAGCTGGAGTACGAAATCTATACGTTTGGCGAGCAGACAGTTGTCGTGCCGGTCAAGAAAATAAAGAGAACCCCCTCTGCGGCGTGGGAGGAGCTTGCCGAGAGGATAAGAAACGCCATACCGGGGTGCGCAGTGCGCATCAACGAAGACGGCTTAGTAGTCGAAATAGGCAGGGACATGCTGAGGACTTACAGGAGGAAGCTCAGCAGGTTCAAGAAACTGGCTGAGAAGGCAGGTGCGCAGTTCAGGATTGAGGTTAAGTAGGCTCGCGCCTGCCACTACTAGCAGTAAACTCGGTAAGCTTCTTAACTCCCTTTACCAGCGAGACCAGGGCCTCGAGCTTAACTCCTTCAGCAATGGCTTCTCTCGAGACCCTGTACTTGCTTCCGGACTTGGTGAGCTTACTTACTGGAATAAAGACCCAATCGCCCGTGCCTATGACCTTCACGGCAACGTAGGCTTCTCCACCAGCTCTCTCCGCGAACTCCACTAGTCTATTCACTTTTTCTTCCTCGATATAAATGGGTCTGGGCTTAGACGCGGTTTTTACCTCTGCGACGATGACCTTGCCCTTGTAAAGCGCGATGACATCGGGGTATACTACGTGCCTGGCCCTGCTGCCACTAGCGGGGGCCCTCACGACTGCAAAGCCGTAGTTCCACAGCTTCTTGACTAAGTCGCGCTCGTGCGCGAAACCCCTCTTCCTCGAAGACGACAAGAAAACCAGCCCTCGGAAGCCGGAGCTCACACTTATATACACTGTCTGGAGGTAACTAATGTGTGACCAGGGGGTGTGGCCTGTGTACAGGCAGCTACTACTGCTACTACTAGTAGTTTCACTAGTTTCGAGTCAAGTAGCGGTAATTGAGACTGCGCATGCACAGGGGTCTAAACCACTGCCGGACTACCAGCTCGTGTCAAGCCCCCTTCCAGTAGTGAATGCGGGTCCTACGCGGCCACTAGTGGTTAAGCCTGGCGACTGCGCGGTCGTCACGCTAAGACCCGAGCACGCGAGCATCAGCATATCGGGAGGCTTTGCGTGGAGAGTAGACAGGCTCAAAGGCGTAGTCAAGTGGGATGTTACCATCAAGAAGCTGAGCGAGCTCGACGTGCAAGTCTGTGTCCCGGAAAGCGCTGAAGAAGGCGTCTATGACCTAGTAATCCAGGGCCCTACAAGCCTCGTTATTCCAAGATCGCTGTGGGTAGTCAAGGAGCTGCCCAGGGTCATCAGAATAGTGGTAATGAGCGATTTGCACTTCGGCTCAGGCCCAACCACTGTTGCTCAGGGAGACATCTACAGGTTCTCGGCAGCCACGATAGCGAGTGCCGTTAATCCCACGCTGATACTGTGGGCTGGGGATGTATCAGACCACGCTTCGGAGTACGAAACCAAGCTCGCGCAAGTCTACAGGTACATGATGCTACACGAGTACCCTGTTTTCGGTGTTCCAGGCAACCACGACCATCCCGGTTCGTGGCATGCACTGTACCTCGGGCCCACGAGGTGGGCCAGCGTAGTAGGCGGTAAGCTGCTGATCATTGGAATTTACACTAACCCCTACTTTGTATCTGATAACATTATAACGTGGGATGAAATACAGTTCCTGGAGCAAGCTCTGGCAAACTACAGTAGCGTGCCTTACAAAATCATCGTAACTCACTACCCGATGTTCTACTGCGAGCCGGAGTGCACAGTCGTAGCGAGCTACGATGACGAAGAAGTGCTCAAGCCATTCGCCCCTGGCGTAAACACGCCGGTGTCTAGTTACTGGAGCGTTAACATGACGGCCTTCAGGTACGTGCTGAAGCTGATAGAAGACTACAACGTAACAGTCGTAGTCTCAGGCCATATACACAGGGACCAGACGATAGTGTACAAGAGCAGGCGGACGAACACCACGACTTACTTCATAACAACGACTACAGCCGCTCAATCAGCCGCAACGTACCAGGGCATTAGAGTGTTCGAGCTCGACCTCGAGAGCGGAGAAGTGAAGCTAATGGAAGTCCCGGGCGTGGGAAGGAGGTCTATTCCAGTCAGCTACCTGAACTTCGGAGTATCGGTGAAAGTACTGCAGTCTAGCAGCGCGTACTCGGTTTCAATCACCAACATGCTGCCCTGGCTCAACTTAACAGTAGAAAGAGTACTAGCACTGCCCTGGAGTACTGACTCGCTGTGGTTCAAGCTAGTGAACTCGACGCGAGGTAGTAGTGCAAGCCTAGAACTACTGCTACCACCAGGCAAGAACCCTGCTGGAGCTAGCTGGGCCTACGTGACCTTGAAGCTGAGCATCAATTCAGGTGGCTCCGTAACCTTTGTCGTCTACCAGGAGCCAGATACCGCCCAGCCCAGCATATCTCTGTTCAGCTGGACCCCGCGAGTACCCGTTCTCAACAGGACTTTAACAGTATACTACAGTATTAGTGACGCCGGCTGGGGCGTAGACCCAGTGCGCGTGAGCGTTTCATCAAACTGCACGATTTCGGGCCTCGCCATCTCGCCCGAGACTTTGATGAGCAAAGTTAGCAGCTTATCGGTTGAAGTTAGGCTAGTGGTCAGGGGCTCTGAAAAGACAGCGTGCTTGCTAGAGATCTCAGCAGTCGACAACGCGCTCATGCAGGCAATTAAGAAGTACATTGCCTACTTCTATCCACTAGGCGCAGAACTCAGCGAGCCGGCAGTCAAAGAGCTCGCTGAAGAGGCAACTCCAACGCCCACTCCGGCTCCGACACCCACACCGATGCCAACGCCGATGCCCACACCAAGCCCGACTCCAACACCAACGCCCACAGCAGCACCAACACCTACCGAGTCCCCAGCGCAAACAACACCTTTAACTCAGCCGACTCAAGTAGTTACGGGAACCGCGCCGACGACCACGCCGCCATCCATAGAAACCCCAGCTACCAGCACGCCAACAACTAAAGAGACAACCCCAGCGACAGCAACGCTCCTGCTACTAGTAGTCGTCGTGATAATCCTAGTGCTCGTGCTGGCTCTCTACGTGGGAAAGAAAGCTATTTAGTCAAGCTTTTTAGCCCTCCCCCCTCAGAATAATCACATAAGGGGTGTTCGCATTGAAAAAAGCCTACGTACTGCTAGCCCTACTAGCTACAGCTATACTGGTAGCGGCTCCCAGGCCCCTGCAAGCCTCGCCCGAGACAATAACAATTGCCGTGGACTTAGCGCACGGCGAGAGCGACAGGTACCTTGGGTTTATACAGGGCAACATCACGAGCGTCAACGTCTACGGCAAGGTATATAGAATAAAGTGGGTCAACATAACGCCCGGCACCACCATAACAAGCGAGCTGCTGGCGGGCGTGGACATACTCCTAATAGGCCAGCCAACTGTGAAGCTCAAGCCCGAGGAAATGGAGGCCATTAAGAAGTGGCTCTCTACTGGAAACAAAGCCCTCTACATAGCTGGCGACAGCGACTACGGCGGAGGGCCTGCCTCTATCGAGGCCGTCAACACGCTACTGGAGTACATCGGTGTTAAGCTGAGACTGGAACACGGCGCGGTCTACAGCGAGGTCAACAAGACCTACGTGTACAAGGGAGTAACGTACCCGACAACCGCAGCAGCGTACTACAGGACGCTCGCCTTTGTAGAGCCGGACAGGGTTCCCTTCTTGAAGACGAGCATTTTAGAAGAGGGCATTACAAAGCCGATACTAATGCACGGCCCTACTTGCATTATCTGGGTAGATGAGGCAGGCAAGTACCACGACCCAGTAAACGAGACCTATCCAGGCCTCATTAGAATGGTGTGGTTTAGGCAGGCATACATGGGAGATAACCAGCCACCATCACCATACGTGTACGACGTGCTAGAATACGGCATTGGAGGACCAAAGTACCCAGCAAGCTTCGTGGGCTACGCCTCAGAGTACTGGCCACTACTCAACACCGTAATTACTGTTGCCGGCGAGTCGCTTTACGGAGACTACGAGCCGGCCTGGTCATCGCGGTACTACGGAGTCGACCTAGATGGGCCCAGGTTCGTAACAAACCTCGTTAGGTGGTGGATTAGCATAATTAAATCCAAGGTGCTGGAGTTCGATGACCCAGTCGAAGACGACAAGGGCCCCGGCACGCTCAAGTACCCAACCAACAAAGTGTTCAAGCCTGGCGTGTTTGACATAGTGAAGTTCCAGGTCTTTGCAGACGACGAGTTCATATACCTAAGGACAACGTTCCGCGACTACGGAGGCAACCCGTGGAATGGTCCAAACGGCTTCAGCCTCCAGCTAATACACGTGTACATACTCACAACAGACCCGGCGCTCCCCAAGAACAAGACTGCCCCAGGCTTGAAGGTTGAAGTCTACCACGGCTGGCACTACCTGGCAGTTGCCGCACCCGGGTGGGGCGGAAAGCCATGGCCTGATGGCGAGGCAGGAGCGCTGTACGCGAGCAATGGCACGCTCATAGCTGGCGAGGGAGATCTCTTTGACGTCTACTACGTGGGTGGCAACTCAATAGACATCAAGATATCGAAGGCCCTGCTAAGTGATGTAGAAAACCTCGGATCCTGGGTGTTTGCAGTAGCTGTTGCAAGCTACGACGGATTTGGTGCCTATAGAGTTAGGTCGGCTGTTCCAGGCGACCCGCAAGAGTGGCAGCTTGGAGGAGCAGATCCACAGGCGGTAACAGCCGGCGTCCAGCCGCTAGTCATAGACTTCTTGGCGCCAACGCCAGAAGACCAGTACGCACTGCTCAAGCTCTACGACCCGGCTGCCAAGAAGCTGGCAATTATTGCGGGCATGAGCAAGCTGGGCTTCATGGGGCCAATGATAGTCAAAGTAACCGAAACCGTGACGCAAACTCAAGTAATTACTACCACGGCAATCAGCCCGGTAACAGTTCGCGAAACAGTGCGGGAAACTCGAACAGTTACGTCGCTTGTTACAACTACGGTGCCCGTTCCGGAGTACACGCCGGCGATAGGAGTTGGCGTAGTTGCAGTCATAATAATCGCAGTACTAGCCTACATGCTGGCTAGGAAGAAGCCAGGAGCAAAGTAACCCCTCTTATAGCCCCTATTTCAAGACTTTTTTCTCCTCTACTACTTCTGTGCTGGGCTTATTAAGAGGCCTGAGGAGCTATTATATAGTCATGGGTGCTAGTCGCAGACTCGGAAATCGGCTGGTGGTGCGGCTTGGTGGCGTCTAAGGGGCTCCTGAGAGCGCTCGCTTTGGCTCTAGTGCTCTTAACTCTCACCATGGCGCTGCCTCTAGCAAGCGGGGAGGCGCCCAAGGGGGCTTCGTGGCCCTGGGGCGCTAAGGAAGAGCCCTACCCGTGGCTTGACTATCTCGCCAACTTAACAACTGTTAGAAATGTCAGGCTAGTCGTGCTGACGAGGCACGAGGCATCAATACAGTCGTTAACGAGAATAATGTTCCTCAGCTCGCCTGTTGCCCAGAAGCTCGGTATTATTGAGGTGCAGTTTATTTACGAAGCGGCAGAGCTGTGGCCGTCGAGAATAAAGAGTGCTGCAGAAAAGGGGTATTCAATAGATGTTGCATGGGGCGGCGGACCAACACTCTTCAACATGCTCGACAGGCTCGGCCTTCTCATGCCCATTAACCCGCAGAAGCGCCCGGAGCACTACGCCGTGGCCTACGAGCTCAGCAAAATACCAAAGACTATTGCAGGAGCCCAGACATACATGACCGACTCCGAGGGCAATATTAGGTGGATCGGATCTAGTGTCAGCAGCTTTGGCTTTACTGCCAACAAAGTCGTCTTAGCACAGTACGGGCTTCCAATGCCAACTACTTGGGACGACTTAACGAGCCCCGTGTACGCCAAGTACCTTCCGAGCACGCCGCTAATTGGAATAGCAGACCCGACTAAGAGCACGAGTAACCTGAGGATATTCGAGATAATTCTGCAGGCGAAGGGCTGGAGGGAAGGCTGGAAGACGCTCACGCTGCTTGCAGCAAACTCCAGGATATACCCTGGTAGTGGCGACGCGAGAGACGCTGCAATAACTGGGGCGGTTGCAGTTGCAACAACAATAGACTTCTACGGCTACATGGCGATGAGCGTTAATCCGAACTGCGAGTACGTAGCACCGAGCGGAGAGACCATAGTCAACGCCGACCCAATAGCAATTGTAAACATTACGAAGTACCCGATTCACGCAGCGGCATTTGTGGCCTGGGTCTTGAGCGAGTTTGGTGGGCAGCAAATTTGGTTTGACAAGGACATCAACAGGCTGCCAATAAACCCAAGAGCTTTCGACACTCCGGAGGGTGCTAAGAGGCAAGACCTCAAGCTGGCCTTCGAGAAGCTCTCGGTAGTTAAGGGCATAGAGTTCAACGAGGAACTATCAGTTAGCTGGGTCAACTCCGTCATGTACTACTTCAAGGCAGTGCTAGTCAATGCCCACGACGATCTGCAAGCGGTATGGGCTGAAGTAGCCAAGGCATATTTAGAGGGCCGCATTAGCAAGGGGCAATTCGACTACTTAGTTTACGAGCTCACAAAGCCGCTGAAGTTCAAAGACCCCATTACAGGCACGGAAGTGGAGTTCACGCTGGAGTACGCCATACAAATAAATGAAAAGCTCAAGCAGGCAGAGGTCTACCAGGCACTAATGTCAGAGTGGGAGGCAAAGGCCAGAGAGCAGTATAGGCGCGTGCTTGAAATACTTCGAAGCGGCAACATACCAACGTATGTGCCAACTACAGAAACGGTGCAGACAACTCCGTTAACACCTCCACAAACAACACCCCCTGCCACGCAGACGTCACCGGTAACAGAGGAGACGTCCCCAGTCACATCACCACCATCTCCAGCTACAACACCGCCAACATCTCCAACCGAGGGGCAACCCGGGCCCTCACCAACGCTAATAGCACTAGTAGTGGTTGCCATTGTAGTAGTGGCACTGCTAGTTTTGCTAAGGAGGCGCTAAAGCCCTCGGCTCTCACCACGGCTTTTTTAAACGCGTTTTTGCAAGCTCAAATTTTTTAGCCGACCCATCCCTTAATGATTTCCAAGCCCCGCCTCGAGTAATTTGCAAGTGCTTTACCGGGGTTGTGAGCGGTGCGGAGAGTAGGTCTAGTAGAAGTATTCGGGCTTGGAACGCTCTTCGCCACACTCTGCCTCATTGGCGGCGAGCTGTTGACTCACGAAGAAGCACTAATCTTTGCTTACACTTTATGGGCGGTATCGCTGCTCTCCGGGTTCGTCTTCATAAGGCTGGGCTTCGACTACTACAGGATAAAGTACAGCTTTGCACTAGCATTCCTAGTCTTGGTAGTTGCACTATACGAAATACTGGCACTCATGATAGTGCTCGTTTTTGGTGGAGATGCGCGCGTTAAGGACTCTGTTCTCGCAGTAGCGGCAGCAGCATCTGGTTTAAGCCCCTACCTTGGTGTGGCAATAGCAGGAAGCCTCTTAGAGAAGCTGAACCAGCGCAGGCTGGTTAAGGCCGAGAAGAAGCCCGTGCCCAGCCGCATGGTCTTTATCCGCGGCTTGAGAAAGGTCTCCTACCAGCTCGACAAGACCATGTGGTCCTTCCTAATCTTTGGAATGGCCTACCTCACGGTCTTCATGCTAATCCCCATAGGCCTGGTCCTCGCCTACTCGCTCATACCCCCCGCTGGCGGGACCCCTTGGGACAACTTCTACGTTGCTATTAAAAGCAACATAAACCTAAAACCGCTAAACCCGCAGCCGTGGACTCTGCTGAGCCTTCCAGGAGGCGAGTGCTTAGTCGTAGTTCACGGAGTAAACTACGGTCCAATACTCAACAGCATAATAGTTGCCAGCATCGTCACCCTAGTCGCGACGATTTTGGGCACGAGCATAGGCTTTATACTAGCCAGGTACAAGTTCCCTGGACACACGCTCTTGAGAGTACTGGCAATAGTGCCCCTGTTCAACACACCATTCATAAACGCCTTCGCCATTAGGCTCCTGTGGAGCGAGAGGGGGCCTATTTCATACCTCTTCAAGAGCCTGACTGGGTGCTGGCTCAAAGTAGACAGCATTGCGGGCGTTGCCCTCACGCAAATACTCACTTTCTACCCAATAGTGTACTTGAACGCGTACACGGCGTTCATCAACGTCGACCCCTCCATGGAGGAGCAGGCCGAGAACCTGGGCTCTAAGGGCTTCAGGGTATTCAGGACAGTCACTCTGCCACTAGCGCTACCAGGCATTGCAGCGGGCTCCACGCTCGTGTTCGTGTTCAGCCTAGAAGACTTGATGGCGCCAATAGTCTTCAACGAAAAGAACTTCATTAGCTACAAGATATACAGCGAGCTGACGACAACGTACGTCTACGGCTTCGTGGGGCCTGGTGTTGCAGCGCTCGGCGTTATTTTGCTGATCTACGCGCTAATGGTCTTCATCGCAATCAGGAACTACGTTGGCCTCAGGAGCTATGCAATGATTAGCAGGGGCGGTAGGTGGAACCCGAGAATCAGGAAGCTGGGTCTACTGGGTAAGCTAGTCGTGTACCTAGTGGTCTTTCCCATTGTAGTGTTCACTATGATGCCCCAGATAATGGTAGTGTTAATGTCTATTGGCGCCCTCAAGCCCTATTTGGGCGCTACGGGCCTCGTCTTCGAGTTGCCTCAGTCGCTTAGCAGCGCGTTGCAGTACTTTGGCAGAATCCTGATGGATCCTGCCGTGAACAGACACATCTTGAACACGCTGACGTACGCGGGAGTCTCAGTAGTACTTGCAGTAATCCTGGCAATTAGCGTGGCCTACAGCGTGAGCAGACTAAAGCTCAAAGCAGTACCAAGCTTTCTTGATGCCCTCGCGACCTCGCCACTAGTAATTCCAGGGCTCGTCATAGTGCTCGGCTACTACATACTGCTCATGGGGCTTGCACACATACTACCGGGGCAAGTGGGGGCCTTCATAGACCCAACAAACATAGCTCTCTTCCAAGCGTGGCTCGTGTTCATAATAGCTTACAGCGTTCGCAGGCTGCCGTACGTCGTTAGGTCAGTGTATGCTGGCTTTCAGCAAGTCCACGAAAACCTAGAAGAAGCAGCAATGAACTTGGGTGCGCCGAGGTACAAAGTAGTCTTTGGAATAACAATGCCCTTTATAGTGGGCTACGTGCTCAGCGGCGCACTGCTAGGCTTTATATACATGGCCACAGAGGTCTCAACTAGCATAACATTTGGCGGCGTGAGACCCGACCAGGCACCCCTCACATATTACATGGCCATGACGCTGGCGGGTGCTGCCGGCGAGGGGCCAATGCTGGTCGCGGCTATGGGCACCCTCTTAATAGCAATACAGCTAGCAGTAGTTATAGCGGTAGTCTACATATTTAAACAGAGGTATGCGTTCATAGGTATCTAGGTAAGCGGTGTCTGAGTTGACCAAGGTCGCTCTCGAGGGGGTCACGAAGTACTATGGAACAGTAGTAGCGGCTGAAGACGTGACATTTGAGGTTTCTCGTGGAGAGTTCTTCACGCTGCTAGGTCCCTCGGGTTGCGGCAAGACAACAACGCTAAGAATTATAGCGGGGTTTGAAGTACCGGACAGAGGCAGGGTGTACTTTGACGACGAAGACGTGACGTTTCTCAAGCCCTACAGGAGAAATACTGCAATGGTGTTTCAGAACTACGCCCTCTGGCCCCACATGACGGTTTTCGAGAACGTGGCCTACGGGTTGAGAATTAGAAAGAGAGAGCTGGGGTTGACGGAGGAAGACATTAAGAAGAGAGTTGAGTGGGCACTGGAACTAGTAAAGCTGCGGGGCCTCGAGAACCGCTACCCACTACAACTCAGCGGCGGCCAGCAGCAGAGAGTAGCGCTTGCTAGGGCCTTAGTGGTCCAGCCAAGAGTGCTACTGCTCGACGAGCCTCTGAGCAACCTGGATGCCAAGCTCAGAATCGAGATGAGAGAAGAGCTAAAGAGGCTGCAAAAATCGCTCGGCATAACCACCATCTACGTTACCCACGACCAGGTAGAGGCGATGAGTATGAGTGACAGAATAGCAGTAATGAACAGAGGCAGGATAATTCAAGTAGGCACGCCCAGAGAGCTTTACCTCAGGCCCAAAACGCTCTTCGTAGCAGACTTCCTGGGGAGGAGTAGCATTTACAGGGGCGAGCTAGTAGAGCAGAGCGGCCACGAAGTTAAAGTAAGGCTCGAGGACGCGGACATAATAGTCAAGGGAGTCACGCCTGCCGAGAGCCTGCCGAAGAAAGTGGCCGTTGTAATTCGCCCAGAAGTCGTGAAAGTAGGCGAGAGCGGCGAGCCCGGCGACGCAGTAGTTAAAGGCGTCCTCGAATTCGCCATGTTCGTCGGCGAGAAAATTGAGGGAAGGCTGAAAGTCGGCAATCTAAAGTTGCTGATATACCTGCCAAACACGCTCGAAGTCTCTGTTGGAAGAGAACTCGCCGTCACAATACCCTGGAGAAACACAATTGTCCTGCCGCTTGAGTAGCTCCGGAAAAACAGGGACTTCAAAGGCCCCCTGCTAAACACGAGAAAGCGCTATTGGCGACTCCGCGGGATGTACTCTATGCGCCCAAGCTCACAGCTCTCTTACTGTGAAGCTTTCACCAGACCTCGTGATCGCATATTTGCGTACTTCTATCCTCCCGCGCGCGTGCTTGTAGAGCACTAATTGCAAAGTGCCAGGAACTACTACGAGCTCCATGAACGAGGGCGTGTAGCTTCCTCCTCCACCGCCCCAAACGCCAGTCAACGAGCCCGGGTTTACTAGTAGCTTTTTCCCACCAGTACCGGGCTTTACGAAGTCGGCGTGCGTGTGCCCCGTTAAGAGCACGTCTACGCCAAGGCTATCAGCAATGCGAGTAAGGGTCTTCGTGTCGCCACGGGGGTAGACGCCGTCTCCGTGGTGCACTCCAAATTTCAATCCCTCAACTTCGAAGACGGCCGTCTTGGGGAGCGGCAGGTAATCCATGTTCCCTCTAACAACGTATACCTCTCTTCCAAGGCTCTTTACCCACTGCAGGACTTCTTCGCCGGTTAGATCGCCTGTAAAGGCGACGACATCCCACGGTTTTTGGTCTTCAATAAGCTTCTTCAGAACTGGGTTTAGCGAGTGTGCTCTGTCTGGTACGTGAGTATCTCCGAGCACGAGTACTCTGCGCACCAACGAAATCAGCCGGGTAAGTTCTCTTCACTAGTCGAGCCGGAGGTAATTCATCACCTGCATGTACGTAGTGCAGAGGACTTTTATAGCTCTTTAAGTAGTGAACTCTTCCAGCTTCTTGTGTAGCATGTAATTGAGTGGAAATGGAACTAGCAAGTAGAGCAAGTACCTGAGGGGGTGACTCGTGAGACGCTCAATTACCTTCACCCCATGACTGCTATTGCCTCTCAGGTAGCCCTTGATGGCGGCTCCGAACACTTCCTCGCGCGTTTTCTCGAAGTAAAGAGCCTTAATGTAGCCCTCTATGCTGAGCGTTGAGAAGTATACTAGCAAATCCCACGCGTGGTGCTCTAGCTTAGCGCTTCGAATAGACTGCTCGGCGTCTACAATGTAAATGCCTTTTTCTGAGTAGACGAAGTTTGTTGTCTTCGTGTCTCCCAGGGCCCAGCCTAGTTCGTGGCATTTGCCAATTTCCTCGGCTACTTTGAAGTGGGTTTCTGGCGGCGCATTGAACCCGTATACGTGTCCATTCACGTACTCTCTGATGAGCCTCAGGCCCACGTAATCGACTAACACAAGTTCAGGCTTGAAAAAGCACGCGTCTGTAGACCTCATGAAGGCTACCTCGCTTTCGAGCCTATCCATGGGCTTGAGCTTAAAGGGGTAGACCCCGAGGGCGTAGCTTGATGGCACTATAATGTACCACTTGATGACTCCAGGCTCTCCGCGGTAGTGTTTCTCAACGAGCTTCTTACCATCAATACTGATTACCCTGGTTTGCTTCGCAAGTGTATCGAAGAGGCTAATTGCGCTGTGCTTTAGCAAGGGGCATTCACCGCTTAGTTGAATAGCTCACCCCTCTATTTGAGAGGCCCAGGAGAGAGCCCCTGCTCATCCCCTCCCCGCACGGGGGCGTTGCAGAGGCCACATAGTGTTAATGGCGCTCGGGGGTATTTAAGGGCACTTGCCAGAGGCTCAAGCGCGGTGGAGCGCAAATAGCCATGGGACAAATTTTCGAGAAAAAGAGAGTTTTTCGTGAAAAAAGTGTCTGTTTCATATAAGTATTTGTATGTTTTTGCTAAAGTATTCCGCGACACGCGCATTTAAGATCTGCGCGGGGTCTTTAACGTGGTGGAAAATCGTTGCTCAGCGAAACTATCGACACTAAGAGGACACTATCTAAGGGAATTATCATTGAGATACCGCTGAGACCTAGGAAGAGGATGATATCACTTAGAGTGGATGAAGGGGCCCTGGCCTCGATAGACAAGTTCGTGGCTATGACAGGCGAGTACTCGAGAACACTAGTACTTACAAGGCTTATTGAGGGGCTTGCAGAGGGGCTGCGGAGGGTCAACTACAATGCCTCTTCAATTTCTATAAAGCTGGTTCCAGGCAACGGCGGAGATCCAATTGAAGTAGTAATAACGCTCAAGTCTACCAGTAGCAGGATCTAGTGGCTGGCTTTGCCCGCCTTAACGGATTCAAGTATCAACTTGACTATGTCTGCTGGCAAGCTGAGCATGTGAGCCATTTGCTCAGGTGTTATGGCGTCTCCATACATGCTGTAGTACTGCTGCACGGCGTAAATCGGCTCTAGGTAGTATATCCTCCTCCCCTCCTTCACTCTCGCTACAATGCCCATTTTGTTAAGCCTTGCTAAGTACCTCGACTCAATAGTCCTCGCCCGGCCCGTGTACTTGGCCACGTCATCGGCTGTTACACGCTTGAGCGCTATCACCGCATCGAGGGTCTTTAGAGTTGGCGGTGTTATTACAATGCCCCTCTTCACCAGGAACCGTATGTCATATATGCCGCAGAAATCCGAGCTCACAAACGCCCACCCCAGCACTCCGGTTTTGTTATACGCAAACGTGCCTAATAAATCCCTAAATGGAATAAATCACTTCACAATGAAATAGTCATGATTGAGGAAAACGCACACACCGTGTCAGCTCATTTACTTGCTCCAATAAGCCAAAGCATGTGCGCTGACAATGCACTAGGACATAAATAGCCTGCAGTTAGAGACTAGAGTGAGGGTGTGTCACTTGAAAATTCCAATGGGAAAGGTCGTCGAAGACCTTCTTAACAAGGTGAGAGTGCACGCAAGCCTGGCGCATCAAAGCGTTAAAATACTCAGCAGAATTCTCAGCGGCTACGCCGAGCTCTCGCTAGAAAGCCTCAGAAGCTTCTACGAAGAACTATCCAGAGTAGAACATAGCGGTGATGACTTAAAGAGAGAGCTAATAAGAGACCTCACTACAGGCCCTCTGCATCCAGATGACAGAGAAGACCTCATGAAGGCCGTTTTGACACTAGACGAAATACCCGGGCTGTCCAGGGCCGTTGCAAAGAAAATGCTCGTGTTCAAGCACATAAACGTAGAAATACCGCCCAGCCTCACAAAACACCTGCATGAAATGGCCGAGAAGTCTGCTACGTGTGTCGAAAAACTCTGCCAGGTAATAACGGCTTTTCCGGGTGACATGGACAAAGTGCTCGACCTGAGCGCGGCGATTGACCAGTTAGAAAGGGAAGTAGATGACATGAGGCTTAAGGCTCTTGAAGAGCTCTTCAAGACCTGCAAAGAGAGCCTCGGCATACACTGTGTTGCACTCTACACGGTCATAGACGACGTAGAGCTAATAACAGACAGGTGCAGAGACGTTGCCACAATCTACAGCCTCAATTTAGTTTCTAAGCGGTAGCCTCCACACGGCCTCTCCACATAAAAACTCTGATCTGGCGCTCGTAAACACGGCTCTACGGCTCTTGTGGCCGAAACTTAGTGCGATTAGCCAGTGCTTAAGTGTAGAGCTCTTCGTGCCTCATAACTCTTACTTCTACTTTTCCACTCCTTTCATTATAGTCTATCACGACTTCTGGAGCTCCGTATATTAGGTTGTGCTTCATTGCAAGTGTGTCTTGGTACGCACCTGTGTCGAGAAAGACGAGGTAGTAGTTCTCGTTCTTCGCTGGCAAGTGCAGCGGAACACCTTTAAGTTTCAGCTTCGTGTTTGGTGCTAGAATTAGCCTTGAGTCTAGCCTAGTAAACACGCAGTCGTTTCCGCGCCCTGCGCTCGCGCTGATGAACTCCTTTAGCTCGCCCATGCTATCGCAGGTTAGGTCGCTTATCACGGCAAGCACGTCTGGCGGCTCGTTGAGTCTATGAGCTGGCACAACTTGGAAGTACTGGTCTACGAGAACAGCGTCTGGAATATCCGCGAAAATAGACATGTTGAGCACGAAGCGCTTGGTAGGGCTTGTCAGCAGCCTTGCGAGGGCTTTGTGATTTAGGAGCTCTCTGCAGTCGAGCTGCCCCGTCTTCACGAGGCTCGCGAGCTTGTGCGCGAAGTCTTCCCTCACGAGCTTGACCAGCTCTTCGTATACTTCTCTTCTAGCACCATCTAGCGGCACGGATTTTTTCAACTGCGTGAGAAGGGACTTTACGCTACCAAGAAGCTTCTCGGCGTCTTCGTAGCTGTCTACCTCCTCTATCAGCCTCTTGACCTCCTCTACCAGCTTCTCGGAAGACTCGCCATTAGAGTCCACAGCTGAGTAAGGCCTAACATCTATGACTTTCGCGACGACGAGTCTGTGAGCAGCAACTATGAAGCGCCCTCCTTCAAATGCGAGCTTCAATGAGGGGTCAACCGAGCTAAAAGCTGCTAAGAGCTCTCTGAAGTAGTCGTCTATTGTGTAGTCTGGCGACTCCTCGCTTCCTTCTCTAGTGTCTAAGTACGGATATGCCATCCCCCCTCCGGGATCTACGAGAACCAGGTTCTCGAAGCCCATGTTTTTGAGTTCTGCGTAGACCTGCCTTACCTCGCTAAAGTAGTTCTTGAGGTCGCGAAGCCTGTATATTTGTGATCCAGGGTGCATGTGGAGAACTGTTGCGCGCTCAGTTAGCCACTTGTAGTCGCTTTTCAGCTTTGCAATGGCGTTCGTTGTGACTCCAAACTTGCTTCCAAGCCCTACAGAGCCGTGCCACTTACCACATAACTTGACCAAGGGCTTTACTCTCAAGCCAGCCTCGAGTTCTGGGTAGCTGGACAATATTTCGGCATCGTGGTCGCTTTCAATGTCTACGACAACCCTCCAGCCCCTGTTCTTGAGGTCTACGAGCTCGTCTAAGACGCTGCTAGTTACAACGCCGTCGTAAATGAGCATTCTGGGAGAGTATTTTGCGGAGAGCTGCTTAAGCAGCCTGACTTCGCCAATGGAGCCCGCATTAAACCCCCATCCATACTTCTCGCCGTACTTGAAGACAGCGTCCACTACTATGGGAGTCGGGTTTACTTTCATTGGGTAAAGCGGTACTAGAGCGCCACGGTACCCGAGCTCCTTGGACAGCTTTTCGAAGCTTTCATAGACAATGCTCATTGCCTTTTCAATTAATGGTAGCACGCGGATGTAGGCTACATCAAGCCCAGCAGAATCCATGATCTCCTTAATTCGAATTTTCTCGCCATTGACTACTATTACTAGGTAGCCGTCATCATCTATTCTAATGAAGCCCCCTCTAACGTAGTTTTCAATACCATAAAGCCTGGTCGCTGCCTCCAAGAAGTCCTTGCTTCCTCGCATCAAAGCTGATGTGACCTGCCTACCGGCTCGTCAAGTTTATGGAACTTTTGCGGCTTAAAAGGCTTAGCCTAATTGTGAAGTTCGCTGTAGAAGCAGGGGGTCAAACGGTCCGTGAACCAGCCACGACTCGCTTAGGAGGACCCCTATCATCCCCCCATGGAGACAAGTGGTGGTTAAAGGGTTTAAAACTGCACGATGGGGCTTTTATGGCATCATAACACGCTCGTGCCCCGCAGGGCTCCTGTTCGTTGAGGACTCTTCACAATGCAGTATGCAGAGACGCAGATTTGCAGCGGCTTTTCAAGGTCTCGGCTACTGGAAAGATGGGTTTGAAGAAGTCTCCCTGGAGTTGAAAAGAACCGGGTTAGGTAGCTAGTGTTTAGAAGCTTTTTTGATGTTTAGAAGCTTTTTTGAGCTTCTTTTCAGCTAGTTTTACTACTTCGAGGAGCTCTTCGTGTGGGGCATAGCCGGGTATAGTGGCTATGGGTTTTGCACCATACTTATCGTAGTCCTCGATCCTAGTGATTGCAACGTAGGGCGTGTAGTACACTTGGTACAAGTCTGCTTCTAGCGGGTTTTCAAAGGCTTCAATTGTCTCCACGAATATGTTTTCGTTGACCAGCCCAACTTGGTTAAAGAAGTCGACGACTAGTGGGCAGTATGGGCATTCCGGCGTTACGAATATTTTCACGTGCATCGGAACTTCTATAGCCTCAACTTCTTCTACAATGCTCTTAGGCAGCTTCACGCCTTCAGAAATGTACTCGTGCATGAATATGAACGGCGCGAACTCCTGTCCACTCGGAAGCCCATAGTACCTAACGTTCCTGTTCTTGGTATCGTATATGAAGGCAGGCAGGTACCTCGGCTTATACGGTGCGGCTTCCGATTTATCAAGCACTTTAAACCTCAGCTTACTTCTGCTGATTTTTTCCAGCTCCTCGGCAAGCTGCTTTGCCTCTGGGCACGTGTGGCAATGGCCAACAGCTCCGGGGTTTGTAGCGGAGTCCAAGACTAGCACATCGACTTGGCTCTTCTTCAGCCTCTCGAATATCCTCCTGAGCTCTTGAACGGTCTCCTCATCAAATAAACTGCTCAAATACACGCACCTAACTCGTTATTAAGCCTGTGTGGAATAACACTTAACGGGGTTTAAATACAAAGTGTTAAAAGCCGGTAGGGAGTTTGAGAGCAAGCATTTCTCAGCGTATTTTAGAGCTGCTCCGCGAAAACCCGGGGGCGTCTCTGAAGGAAATATCAGCAGCACTAGAAGCCCCCATTAACAGAGTGCGCGCAGTGCTATACGACCTCAAGTCGAGAGGATATGTGGAAAAGGCGGGTAAGGGCTACATAGTTACAGAAAGAGGACTCGAGTACCTAGAGTACTTAGAGCGAGTAAGGCGAGGGGGTAGACCCGTTCAAGAAGAAGTTCAAGAAGAAGTAGGGCAGGCAACGCCTTCCGCGCCTCCTTTTATTGAAAAGACCGCTGAAAAGCAGGAGGCAGAAGCACCACGTGAAGCCCCTATGCAAGCTCATCGCGAAGAAAAGCCCGAGACGGGGCTTTTGCAAACTCAACTGGCAGAACTAGAGAGCTCTTTGTTAAAAATTGCTAACCGCCTCGACGAATTCGAGAAGAGGCTTACCCTTCTCGAGAGGACTGTGAGGGACATCGAAAAGGCCCTAGAGGCCCTAAGGAAGAGAAGAATTGAAGCACTGCTAGAGCCCCCAGTAATGCCCTACAGCGAGGCCCTTTCAAGGCTTGGCGCTCAGCTTGAGAGGATGATTATGGAAGGCAGAATTGTACGCATTGGTTCTCTAGTAGCAGACTCCCAGTTCTACCACGAGTTTAAGTCAAAGTTTCCAATAAAACTGGCGGACCTAGATAAGCTGTCCGAGTACGAGAAGCTCCTTCTAGAGGAAATGAGGAAAGAGGCCCTCGTGGTCTTGCACGCTGGAAAAGAGTACAGGCTCCTCGGTTAAGCCTCCTCCGCTTCCTCATACTCTTCCGTGATGACTGGCGCGTACCTCTCTGGGTGCTCGACGCCCCCTGGGCATCCCTTACCGTGCCTAATCGGCTCCCCGACTCTGCTCAAGAGAACCACCCTGCTTGGTATCGACTCGCTCAGTAATTCGTAGCCGGTTAGCTCGGCGAGCTTCCTAGCGAAGTCCCTCACCTCCTGGTGGCTTGGCATGTTTTCTCTGGTAAGCCTCCTCTTGCTGCCACCAAGGTACATGTACGCCTTAACCTCGACGTAGTGGGGATATCCCTTTTCGATGAACTTCTTAAAGGCTCTAAGCGCTTCCTCGTTGTCATTAAAGCCCTTCACAAGCGTGATTCTAAACGTAACGGGGCTCTTGAAGGACCTGGCTAGCTCTAGTGATTCCTGGAAGAGCTCCCAGGCACGTGGTACTAGCGGCCTGTTGAAGTATTCGTAAGCTTCCTTGTTCCACGACTCGAAGCTGATGTAAAGCTGTGTTGGCTCTTTACCCAGCTCAAGCAGCTTTTTCAGCATGTCTGGCCTCGTGGCGTGTGTTACGAGGAACGTCGTTAGGCCCCTCTTGTGGTACTCCTCGATTAACTCGTCTAGCCTGGGGTAGAGCAGTGGCTCTCCAGCTAGGCTTATTGCAGCGTGCTTCGGGTTCATGGCCTCTTCAACCATTTTTTGGTCGGCCCTTGGATTGCCCTTGAAGCCCGCTACAATTTGCCTGTGGGCTCTTATGCTCTCCTCGACGATAACCTCTGGGTCGTCTACTACAGGCGGTCTAGTGTCATCCCAGTGCATTCCAATATCTTCCGGCTCCACTCTCCAGCAGTGCAAGCACCTGTTCCAGCACCACACCACAACTGGAGTCATCTGAACGCATCTGTGGCTTTCGATACCATACCACAAG
Source organism: Desulfurococcaceae archaeon (assembly GCA_049970695.1). GTDB lineage: Archaea > Thermoproteota > Thermoprotei_A > Sulfolobales > Desulfurococcaceae > UBA285. The sequence continues at coordinate 35,090 of JBMFML010000001.1, read as the reverse complement.
CACTTGTAGCAAAACCTCTTTCTGAGAATAGCCTCCTTGGTCCAGTGGCACCGCTTTACTGCACCAATTGTCCCTATGATGTGATAGCCCTGCTTTACTAGCATGTTGTATATTGCCTTGTAGACAGGGCTGCTATTCCAGAACTCCTCCCTCTTGAGCTTTACAGCACGAAAATCGATCAAGCCCCGGCCCCTATACAGTCTCTTACTCACTAGATCCTAATATTCGGCGAGAAGTGCTTGAAACGTATTTAGGCGTTCTCGGCTAATATACCATGGAGTGATGAGCGAGCCCGTGTCAGATTGATGAAGATGGTTGGCGTTGCTGAGGTAGAATACCGTGGCGCGCACATTCAAAGTAAGCACTACACTCGGACTAAGCTTTGAGCTAGAAGTGATTGAGAAGACTAAAGACCTGATAGTCCTGAAAGAGAGGGGCACCGGCAAGCTCTACAAAGTCGTGTTTAAAGAGGCTTGTAATGGAAAATACGTGCTTGACGTTAATGGAGAGCTATATAGTATCTTCTCGAGCAAGTCGCAGGGCATATACCTAGACTCGGAGCCTTTGCTTGTCTCTAGAGTAGTGCAACTAAAAGTGGAGGAAAAGCCGAGCAAGCCTAGCGAGAAGCCGGCTGCTCCAGTGGCCGAACCCGGTGTTGTGTACTCGCCGATTACGGGTAGAGTAGTAGAAGTTAAAGTGCTCCCAGGGTCCCGCGTAAACAGGGGCGACGTGCTCTTAATTATGGAATCCATGAAAATGCTCATAGAAGTAAAGTCCGACTACTCGGGTGTAGTTGAGGAAGTCTACGTTTCGCCCGGCATGAGTGTTGAAAAAGGCGGGAGACTAGTAAAAATCAAAATTACGGACTAGCCTGAACACGCTTATAGAGGTATGTTTGAGTGCTTCCTTATTGGCACGTGTTCGACGCGCTTACCAGCTAGCGCGACTAGTGCTTCATAGATCTTCTTTCTAGTATCTGCCATGTCTATTACGTCGTCTACGTACCCGAGCTCGGCGGCCTTAAATGGATTTGCAAAGACCTCCCTATACTCCTTTAGTTTCGCCATGTACAGCTCCTCTGGGTTGGGAGAAGACTCAATTTCTTTTCTGTAGAGTATCCTGACAGCCCCCTCAGGCCCCATGACGGCTATTTCAGCAGTAGGCCAGGCGTAGTTCACATCGCTGTCTAGCGACAGGCTTCCCATTGCTATGTAGGCGCCACCATAGGCCTTTCTCATTATGACCGTTATTTTAGGTACGGTGGCCTCTGCGTATGCGTGAAGCACTTTAGCACCGTGCCTTATTATGCCTCCGTGTTCTTGATCGACACCAGGCATGAAGCCAGGAGTGTCGACGAGCGTGACAATGGGTATGTTGAAGGCGTCGCAGAACCTCACAAACCTCGCTATTTTGTTGCTCGCGTCTATATCTATTACTCCAGCGTTCACAGCAGGCTGGTTTGCCACTATTCCAACAACGTAACCGCCTATTCTGCCGAATCCGACAACCGCCGACTTCGCGTAGTTCGCGTGGACTTCTAAGAAGTCGCCGTTGTCTACGAGCAGCGTTATTACTTCCTTGACGTCAAAGGGCTTCATGGGGTCTGTGGGGACTACTTCGTAGAGCTTATCAAGCCTCCTGTCGACGGGGTCATCTGTAGGCACGTATGGAGGGTCTTCGGAGCTGTTACTCGGCAGGTAGGAGAGGAGCTTTCTCACTATTGAAAAGGCCTCTTCCTCGTTCTCGGCAACGAAGTGGGCCACGCCGCTCAGCGAGCCATGGACATCTGCACCCCCCAGCTGCTCGAAAGTAACACTAACGCCTGTTGCAGCCTTAACAACTTCAGGCCCTGTGATGAACATGTAGGAACCCTTAACCATTACGACGAAGTCCATTAGTGCCGGGCTGTAAGCGGCCGCACCCGCGCAAGGCCCGAGTATTACTGCTATCTGCGGTATGACTCCACTCGCTTTGACATTTGCGTAAAATATCCTGCCACAGCCGTGGAGGGCTGCAACGCCCTCTTGTATTCTTGCACCACCCGAGTCGTAGAGCCCTATAACGGGCACGCCGCTCCGCATGGCGAGCTCTATAGTCCTAGCTATCTTTTCGCCGTGCGCTTCTCCGATGCTTCCTCCAAGTACTGTGAAGTCTTGGGCATATACGTAGACAAGCCTGCCGTCTATCCTCCCATAGCCTACTACTACGCCGTCGCCGTAGTACTTGACCTTGTCAAGCCCGAAGTACGTAGACCTGTGAACCCGCATCCACTGAAGTTCCACGAAAGAGCCGGGGTCTAGGAGCTTTTCAAGCCTCTCCCTGACCCAGAGCTTTCCCTTCTTCTTCTGCTGCTCTATCTTGTCCTTGCCCCCGCCCATTAGCGAGAGCTCTCTCAACTCCTTTACTTTCTTCAGTAGCTCCTCGTGGCCCGTCATGCTATTTAAACCTCTTGAACACTCCAACGGCTGTGATAGTGCTTATTCCCCCCATGTTGTGTATGAGAGCCGTCTCTGGGCTGCTTGCCTTGTAGCCTGGAAAGTCGCCTCTAATTTGCATTACAGCTTCGGCTGCCTGGTACACTCCAGTAGCGCCTACAGGGTGCCCCCTTGCCTTAAGCCCGCCACTGAAGTTTATCTCGGGTCTATCGCCTTTCTGGAACTTTCCTTCTTTGTAGAGCTTTGGAGCAGTGCCTTTCGGCGCGAAGCCCATGTCTTCTATGACAGTATAGGCTGTTATGTGGAAGGCGTCGTGTAGCTCAACGTAGTCGACGTCCTTGAGCTCGAGACCTGCCATTTTCAAAGCCTCTCTCGTGGCGATAGTGGTTGACTGCAGGGTTAGTAGGTCGCTCCTCGAAGATATGTCTACGCTGTCTGTTGAAACAGCCACGCCCGCAAGCTCGACGAGCACTTCTTTACCAGTAGATTTCGCCACGCTCCTCGCTACTTCCTCACTGCGTGCTAGCAGCACCACGGCCGCTCCGTCGCCTATTGGAGCGGCGTGGTAGAGCCTGATAGGGTCTGCTATGAGGGGGCTTTTGAGGATCTCGCTCATCGTAGTCTTCCTCGGCAGCTGAGCGTATGGATTGTAGCTGGCATACTCGTGCATTTTCAGGGGCCAGTAAGAGAGGTCTTCATCCGTGTAGCCAAATAAGTTCATGTAGAGCCTCGCGATCAGGGCGTTAAGCCCCGTGAAGGTTGCTCCGTAAAAGACCTCGTAGTCGGCGTCAGCGGCCTGGGCAAGCGCCCTAGTTGTAACCTCTGTCGTGGCTTCTGTGAGTTTTTCTACTCCTCCAACAGCGACCACGTCTGCCAAGCCGGATTTCACTAAGGCGTAGCCCGTGTAGAGAGCCACGCCACCACTTCCACAAGCAGCCTCGACTTTAAAAGCTGGCACGCCTCTGAAGCCTGCGTAGTCTGCCACCAGGGCTCCTAGGCTGTCTTGCTGCATTAAGACGCTCGAAGTCATGTTGCCTACTACAATAGCCTTGGGCCTCAGGCCTCCGGCGTCTTCAATGGCCTTCCACAAGGCTTCGGCAAAGAGCTCCTTAGCATGCTTTTCATAGTGCCTCCCAATTTTAGTGAGACCAACCCCCACTACGAAGACTCTATCCAAGACCTATGCACCACTAGAACACCGCCTCCCACTAATTAGCCAGCTCCTGGTATAAATAGGTAGCACGAGACCTCGCGGTGCTTCTGGATTGTCCCTAGAAGAGCTCAAAGAGCTGGCGCTTAGAATCAAAGACGAGAGGCTGCGGGAGGTCGTGCTAGGCCTGCTTGAAAAGCCTGTTTTGAGCTTCACGAGCTCGAAGCCCATTATAAGCCTCGAGGAATCGCCAGCAGCACCGAGAAAACACCACTTCTTTAAAGGCGGGCTCTTACTGCACACCCTATCCGTTGCTAAGTTGGCACTTGCAATTGCAGACGTTTTAGAGGGCATTTACGGCATTTCGGTAGACAGAGACTTGGTAATTGCCTCTGCAATACTGCACGACTTGTTCAAGTACTACCAGTACGCTCCAGACGAGGTATTTGGGGGTTACAAGACGCGCGAAGATTGGTACCTCGGGCACGACTACGCTGTAGTCGCAGAGCTCGTTGCTCGGGGCTCGCCAGAAAAGCTCGTGAGAGCTATTTCGGAAGTGCACGGGCAAGTGCCTTTCTCAACCATGGAGGGCCTCGTAGTGCACTTAGCAGACAGCGTAGACGCCAGGCTCGGTGAGATACTGCAGAACATGCTTATCTCGAGGCTCAAGGAGTACGAAGCCGAGCAATGCCAGCTTTACAAGGCAATTAACAACCTAGTTGAGAAGCACGGGTTTAGCGGACTCTTAAGAGCAATGCAGAGCAACATGCAAGAGCTTAAAGCGCTCGTCGAGGAGGAGTGCAGGCGCATGAGTACTCCGACTGGGCCTAAATAATAGCGTGTGCGAAGTACTCGGAACTAGGGCAGGCGCTTAGCAGCGTGGGCGCGTAGTTTATGCACGAAATAAGGCTGAATCCACTGGTAAAGTGGTGGATTATAGTAGCCGAGCACAGGTCAATGAGACCCTGGAGACCCGATGAAACGGCACGCGAAGTCAAGTGCCCCTTCTGTCCTGGAGCCCCTGAGCTGGCTCACCTTGATAAGTGGGATGTAGTAGTGCTGCCAAACAAGTACCCTGCACTCGTCGAAGAGCCGGAACGGCCTAAAAGCCCTGGTTTCGAGGCTTACGAAGTTAAGGAAGCAAGGGGTGCTTGTAAAGTAATCGTGGAAACTCCCAGCCACGAGGGAGACTTTTACACGCTAAGCCTAGACCATGTTGTGAAGGTTATTGAGGCGTATTCTAGCGAGTATGCCGAGTTGTCCAAGAGAGAGTACGTGGAGTACGTCGCGGTTTTTAGAAACAAGGGCAAGGAAATAGGAGTGTCACTAACACACCCCCACTCGCAGATATATGCACTACCCTTTATTCCGCCGAGAATACTGGCTGAGCTGGACTCCATGAAGGAGTACTACGAGAAGCACGGGAAGTGCCTGATCTGCGATGTGGTCGCATACGAAACGGGGGGCGAAAGGGTAGTCTACGAAAACGAGCACTTCCTAGTGCTGCTACCCTTCTACGCAATGTGGCCTTACGAGCTCCACGTCTACCCCAAGAGGCACTTCAGCTCGATCCTGGACCTGAGGGGGGAGGAAGTAGTCCACTTCGCGGATACTCTGAGAGTTGTGACAGCAACGTATACTGAGCTACTCGAGCGCGACGCTCCGTACATAATGGCGCTTCACAATCCACCCACCAAAGGCAACTACCCGTACTACCACTTCCACGTCGAGTTTTACCAGCCGTACAGGGAAAAGGGCAAGCTAAAGTATGCAGCCGGAATAGAGTGGGGCTACTGGGTCTTCACGTACGACGGCTCGCCAGAGGCTAAGGCTAGGGAGCTCAGGGCTTCGTGCGCGAAGGCTGTCCAAAAGCTGGGTGAGGTTCTTGGCAAGTGCAAGTGATTCCACTAGCTACGTTATCAAGGAGTTCTCGGAAATCTACGGCAGGCCTCCTGAGGTAGTGGCATCGGCTCCGGGAAGATTGGACTTTCTCAACACGCACCAAGACTACAAGGGCCTGCCGGTGGTCTCGGTTGCAATAAACAAGAGAACTTACATAGCCCTCGCCAAGAGCAAGTCTTCGTCGAGAGTAGTATCGTTAAACCTCTGTGCAGAGGGCGTCGAGTGCACTGATGTTTTTCAAGTTGAGCAAGTCTCGCTTAGAGGCGGCAGATTCTTCGGAGACTACATAAGATCTGTCGTAATAGCACTGAGAGAAGAGGGCTACAGTATTGGAGACTTCGACACCCTGATATACAGCGAGATACCAGTTGCCTCAGGGCTTGCAAGCAGCGCAGCGCTACAAGTAGCCTTGATTACAGGCCTGAACGAGCTCTACTCGCTCGGACTCACGAAAAAAGATATTGCAGAGCTGGCCTACCACAGTGAGCACGATATAATGGGCATACCGTGTGGCAGGCTAGACCAATACGGCTCTGCCATGGGAGGTGTGACTCGGATTGAGACCAAGCCGCCGTACAATACCAAGACCTACACAGGGCTTAACTGGGTCTTCGTAGTGCTGTACTCAGGTATAAAGCACAGTACAGCGGAAGTGCACCCACGCCGAATAAGTGAAATAACACGGGGACTGAAGCAGCTTCTGCAGGACCCCAGCCTACCTCGCGTAGTTAGGGCAAAGCTATCCGAGAAAATTGATGAAGTCAAGTGGGAGGAGCTCGAGATAAGCGATCTAGAGCCCTACTTAGAAAAGCTGGACACGGCCTCGGCAAGGAGAATACTATTTACTATAAAAATGCACAAGTCTACAGTGCTAACTCTCAACTTAATTGAAGATCCGGGCTCGCGCACAGCCAAGAGCGCTTTGAGGGACTTCCTCGCGGCCGAGTGTGCTTCCTGCCTAGAGCCAGCCGCGAAGGCTGGTGATGAGCTGCTCGAGCTCGTCTCTGCTACAGTGAACTACCAGCACGTCCTCCTAAGGGACTTGTACGAAGTAAGCCTGCCCGAGCTAGAGCTAATAAGGAACACGGCGCTGAGCGCGGGAGCGCTTGGAGTCAAGATATCTGGCGCAGGGCTTGGAGGCTCGCTCTTAGCACTGGCAAGCAGTAGTAGAGAAGCCGAGCGCGTGGCCAGTCTCACACTCGGTGTTGCCAAGTCAACATGGGTTGTAGAAGTAGATGAGGGCGCGAGAGTAGAGCGGGTTCTAGGCGGGTAGCCTTTTTGAGACGGGCATTTCTTTATGGAGTTTTTAGAAGCTCTTTGTAAACCCCTAGTGCACTGAGCTACCTGGGGTGCGCTCTTGGACGTTATTGGAGTAGACAGGTCCGTTGTCGACAGATCAGCGAGAGTGCTCAAGTACCACGCGAAAGAACTGCCGAAGATAGACGTTTACGACGAGAAGTACTACCCGCCAGCCCGCGAAGACCCGGAGAAAGCCGCCCTCTACTTCCTGGTAATGGTTGCAATGGATCACAGGCTCAGCAGGCCCGGCAAGGTATACGCAGCGTGCCTAGAAGACGGCTGCTACAAGGGCGCAGACCTTCTCTACAGGCTTGGCGCTCTCAAGTACAGAGAAGACCCCGACTTCTTCAGGCCCGAGAAGCTCGCAAACATTAAGCTAGACGAAGTGAAGTCGTGGCTCTCGGTGGGCGGCGCCGAGCCCCCGGATCCTGATGTCAGGACAATGCTCTTAAGGGACTTGGGGCTGAAGCTAATCAAGCTCTACGACTCGAGCGCTCTGAAGGTGCTAGAGCTGAGCAATAGGAAAATACGTGGAACCCCCGCCGAGCCCGGCCTCGTCGATAACCTCAAGGTCTTCAGGGCTTACGAAGACCCGGTTGAGAAGAAGGCCATGCTACTAGCAAAGTTCCTTATAGCGCGCGGCCTGTTCAACCCCACCGATCCAGAGTCTCTCGAAGTAGCGGTTGACAATCACTTGACGAGAATAGCGCTTAGAATGGGCCTTGTGATGGTATCGGGGCCTCTGTGGGACAAGATTAAAGCTGGCGTGGAAGTGGAGTACGAGGAAGACCTGCTTATAAGGCTCGTAGTTAGGAGGGCTTACAAGTTCTTGGCGTTGAAGTCTGGGCTATCGGCCGGCGCCGTCGACGACTTCTTCTGGATCATGGGCAGGACTACTTGCCTAAGAGACGAGCAGCCTAAGTGCGAGAAGTGCCTCTTCAAGGGCTTTTGCAGGGCACGGAAGAGCAGTGCGTTTATGGTGAATGAGCACACTTACTACAGTACCTGGTACTACTAGGTGGGGTGTGTGGCTTCGCGGAGTAGCGGAGAGAGAAGCATTAGGGAGCTGCTAAATCTGAGTAAGCTAGAGAGGCTCATCATGGAGTACTTTCTAAAGCACATTAGCGTGGGAGAAGTGGTGGCGGTGCTCGACATAAAAGAAGAAGTAAAGAGGCGGGCCAAGCAGGGGGAAACAGGGCTCGTCGACGAGCTCGAGGACGCGATAATAGCGAGAGAAGTCTACGTAGCTCTCGCGATGCTCGTCAAAAACGGGTTCCTGGAGTACAGGAATGGGGTCTACAAGCTGGCTCAGTGGATAATAGACGTCATTAAGGCGAAGAAGGGAGGACTCTACCCGGGCACTCCGAAGTCTCTAAGCGAGCTACTCGACTAGCGGCCCTGGGGCGGCGGGTTGACAGTACTCTTCGGCAAGGCCTCGGAGAGCTACGTGAAGAGCTCCGAGCTCCTCGCTGTAGGGGTTTTCAGGCTGGGAATTGTAGTGGCCGAGAAAGAGGCGTTGCTAATTGGCAGTGGGAGAGTAGACGTCTTAGCCGGGTTTAAGTGCGTGCTCGTGGCAACTGGGGGTCCACTAGTAGTTAACGTGGCTCACTGCGTCGAGGTGGTAGCATTCGGTGGCAAGCACCCAGTTCTCGTGGGGACTTTGAGAAGCGAGGGGGTTTACGCGAGGCGGACCTACGTGAAAGAGCTCCACGCACGTAAAGCAGTACTCGGAGAGCTCTGTGCTATTGAAAATCTGGACTGCACAGAAAAAGTCGTTTTTACAGATCCCCACACTTACGTTGTCAACGTAGAGTCCGTAGGAGAAGTAGAGTTTGCCTATAGCACTTTAGAGGCTGGCTCTTAGATCCCTAGACAGCACTTCTGCCAGCTTCTTGCCACTTAGCAGCATTCCACCGAATATAGGCCCCATTCTAGGCAATCCGTAGACTGCGGCCACGGCCATTCCAGTCACGTAGAGGCCTGGTGCAACGCGCCCCGTGTAGTCGACTACGAGCCTTTCAGCTCTTTCTGAGTAAGCAGACTTCTCGCCCTTCAAGACTAAGCCCAGCTCTGGAATCTTCCTCGCGGCTATCGACACCACCTCGGCACCGTGCCCCGTTGCATCGACAACAGCCTTGGCTTCTGTAAACAGCGGGTCGACGTGGTATCCGCCTTCGTGAATAGGCGTCCACACCCATACAACGCCTGCCACTCTCAGCGGGTTTTCCCTGTAAATCAGGTCGTTGACGGTAGCGCCAAATAGCACGTGGACGCCGGCATCGATGGCCTTTGTGGCGAGCTTTGCTATGGCCTCTGCTGGCGATGCCGTATAGAGGCCTTCTCCGGCCTCGCGGTAGCCTATTCCAAACTCCTTCAGCAGAGGCAGGGCTTCCTCCTGGAACACTATTCTGGGTAGCAAGTTGCCTCCTGGCCCTGTTCCGCCACCAAAGCTAAACCTCTTTTCGAAGATAGCGACCTTAAAGCCCTCTTTAGCCAGGTAGTAAGAAGCTGTTAGGCCTGAGGGGCCTGCTCCGACAATTGCAACGTCTACTTCACTCAATTCTTCCAGCTCGCTGAGCGCGTGCCTCAAGATAGCCCGAGTTATGTCGGATTCTCTGAACGGCAATGCTCAGCACCTTGGAGGTACATGTGTGACAAGTAGGTTTTTAAACTACGATAACCAGGTTATCAAAAAACCAAAAAGCCGCTACTGGGGTGCTAGGGCTTTGAGCCTGGCCTCGACGACCTTTTCCCTAGTTAGCATTAGTAGCTCATATATTTGGTAGAGCGCGCCAGGTGTTAACTGCTCTCCCGGGCGAAGCCTGCTCAGCACGGACTCAAGCTTGTCAATGTAGTTGATGGCTTCGTCAAGAGCCTTAACTACTTCCTCCATGCTTCAAGCCCTCTTCAAACGATGCTTGAAACAGCTTAACGTTTGCTTCAAGAACTTTCCCACTGAAGTGCTCTTCAAGGGCCTTTACAACCACGCTTGGTGGTAGTAGCTCCCGCAGCTCCTTGCTCACTCCAAGCGCGTAGCCCAGCATTGCTACGTTTGACGAAATTGCAGAACCCGTGTACTTTAGGCTCGCGTTGTTGGCGTCGAATAGGTAAAGCTTCACGCTCCGCGACTTCACGGCACTTACAAGGGCTTCTCTCGGCGGGTACTTGGAGAGCGGGGGCGGCCACAAGAAGTCGTTTACTACGGCAGTACCGCCTTCTCGCAAGTAGTGGAGGTACCTCGCGGCCTCGATGAGCTCGAGCGCTATTAGCATGTCGCTCGAGCCGACAGGGCTTATCGGGCTCGGCTCCCTGCCTATTCTCACGTGCACTACTACGCTGCCACCTCGCTGGCTCATTCCATGGACTTCCGCTATCGCCACGTCTAGCCCTGCTATTGTGCACGCGGACCCAATAATGCTGCCCAGCGTCAGTATGCCCTGCCCGCCCACGCCAGCTAGTATAATGCTGAACTTCTTCAAGGCTCCCACCAGAGCCTCTCCCACTCCGGGCTTGGGCTATTTGTAATGGTTATTGCTTTGTAGGGGCATATCGAGGCACAGAGCCCGCAGCCAGCACAGAGCTCTGGTACTATGCGCGGCTTCTTGGCCCCTGGCTCCACAATTAGTGCTGGGCAGGCAGTTAAGTTCACGCATGCCATGCAGCCCGTGCACTTGTCTTCCACGACTGCGTAGACTGGCAACACGATCTTCCTTCTCCTCGCCTCGCGGAGGACTTCGAGTGCGCACTTCATTCTCGAGACAATGGCTACTCTAGCCCCCTTCTTGTACGCCTCAAAGGCCTTCGTGGCTTCTTCAATGGCCTCTCTCACTCTGAGCGGGTTGATTACGAACACAGTGTAGCCAATGGACTTGAGCAGGTCTTCTGGCAGTATACGGGTAGTTGACTCCCCGACAGCGGTCACGCCTGTGCCTGGGTGCGGCTGGTGCCCCGTCATGGCAGTAGTCAAGTTGTCCAGCACTAGTATAACGGCGTTGCCTTTATTGTATATTAAGTTAATCGCTGGCGGAATCCCGGCGTGGAAGAACGTGGAGTCGCCGATAACGGCTACGATGGGGTTGCTCACCACTTTTGAGAGCCCGTGTGCTATCCCAATGCTGCCGCCCATTTCAAAGCACGTGTGCTGAGTCTCGAAGGGCTTTTGATAGCCTAGGGTATAGCAGCCTATGTCGCCCGTGTATATCACGTCTCTCAGGCCCGCTTTCGTGCTGGCTACCTTAACTACGTAGTACGTAGACCTGTGCGGGCAGCCGGCGCAGAGAACGGGTGGTCTGGGAGGCAAGGGCGGCTCTGTTGCAACAGGCTTGGTTGGAGCCCACGGAGCGTGGACCTTCTCGCCGAGAAACTCTGCAACCGCCTTATACACGACTTCTAGGTTTAGCTCGCCGTTCTCGGGGACGAGGTCTTTGCCTCTAACTGTAATGCTTAGTCCAGCAGATAGCGCCAAGCTCTTGACCTGCATTTCGACAATAGGGTCTAGTTCCTCGACTACGAGAACTTTCTCGGCGTTTTTCAGCGCGTTTAACACGGGTTTGCGTGGTAGTGGAACAGGCATGTTGACTTTTACAAGAGTGACTTTGTCGAGCGCGCCAAGGAGCTCGAGCGCTTCTCTAGCATAGGAGTATGCGAGGCCGCTTGCAATTACGACTACCTTGGAGTCCGGGTTCTCGATCTTTACAAAGGGCTCTCCACCCTCCTCCATTATGCTCTTCCAGATATTCATGAGCCTTGGCTTGAGCTTTCTCGAGTGAGCTGGTACTAAGACCCACCTTTCCACATCCTTTACGAAGACTCCCCTACACTTCCTGGTCGTGGGCAAGTCGTCTTCGAGCTCGATAGGCATTCTCGTGTGACTTATCCTCGTCGTAGACCTGAGTATGACCGGCTGCTTGTACTTAGTGCTGAGCTCAAAAGCGGCTTTCGTGAACTTGTATGCATCGCGCGCATTAGAGGGCTCTATAACTGGGACGTGGGCTAGCATTCCATACCATCTATTATCCTGCTCGTTTTGGCTGCTGTGCTGGCTTGGGTCGTCGGCTGATACTACCACGAACCCTTCTTCTACACCCGAGTAAGCAGCACTCATTAGTATGTCAGCGGCGACGTTCAGTCCCACGTGCTTCATTGCAGTAAGGCTTCTTACACCCGCAATAGCTGCGGCGTATGCTGCTTCAAAGGCTACCTTTTCGTTAACGCTCCACTCGACGTAAATACCGCACTCTCTTGCTACTTCTGAGAGCGCTTCGATTATCTCACTTGATGGAGTGCCGGGATAGGCCGTTGCAAAGCACATACCTGCTTCGAGAGCCCCTCTTGCTATCGCCTCATTACCTAGCAGGAGGACTCTGCTGCCCCTGGGGCTTAAGAGAGGGTGTTTATTCAATTCTAAATCACCAGCTCTACTCAAGACTAGCTGATTTTGAGTAATTAAGTCTAAATGGCCCCCTACGTGGTTGTTAAGTAGCTACTTGTATATACTCAAGTGGGATTGAATAATGAAAAAGTTTTTAAGCAAGCCCACTCCTTACCTACAACTTGGGGTGAGTGCTTATGCCCACTAGGAGAAAAGTCGTCTACGAGGACAAGGACATCGTTGTCGAAATAGCGCCCAGGGATCCGGAGCTGCCTGACCTCGTCTACGAGGCGATCGTGAGGAGGGGCAGGCCAGTGCTCTTCCAAGAGCTGGTGGAGGAGTTCAGCGGCATAGTGGGCGAGGACAGGGTCAGGCGCGCGGTTCAGCACCTACTGGCGCTCAAGAAGATAGTGGAGTTCCCGGACGGCAGCCTGGGAACGCCGGGCATGGAGTGGAAGCCGATCACGACGAAGAAGAGGCGCAGAAGAAGAGTTGCAAGGCTCATGAACATATAGCCTCTCGAACTCACGCCTATGGCCTAGAGGCAGTAGTTTTTGAAGGCGGCGTTCTGCAAGTTTACCTCTTTCTGGCTCTGCCCCTCTCAACCCACGGCGAGGTCTTGTAGCCGATGCACTTGTCTATTTTTAACTGAAGCCCGTACCTGGCAGCCATTTCACATATAAACTCCTCTGGAATTATGGCCTTAGCGCCTCTCTCCGTCTCAATTATGAGCGCCTTGCCCACGTAGCCCTTAACTTCTCCAGACTCGACAATAAAGTCGAGAAATATGGGGTTTCTCGTCGTCCTTATAAAGCCCCTCTGCCACTTAACTCCTCTCTCGTCTTCAAATATTTCGCCAATGTGCCTGTTGTCGCTGCAAACACCCTGCTTCTCACAGGTCACCATTTTGACTTCTCGAGACTGATAAGCAGCTTCAGCCAGCTTGACTAGTACTTCAGGGACAGCTACGGGCGCCCTAGCTTGAGCAGCCTCAGGTAGGGCTGCCTGCTCTCGAGGTGGGAGTTCCAGGGGCTTAGACCCGGCCTGCTTTTCAAGGATTTCTGACCCCTGCTTAAAGCGCTTTACAGCAGTCTCAATGATCTCCTCGACCGAGAAGCCAGACTCAGCTGCTCTTACCTCTTCTTTTCCACCCTCTCCCTCCAAATGCATGCTAGGCCGTTTGAGGTAGTCTGTGAGCTTCTTAGCCTTCTTCTTCAAGTTCTAAGACCCACTTGTATTATCTACCAATTGCTCGTTTAAACCCGGGCCCTCCGCACAAGACGTAGCAAGGTATAAAAGCCGTGCTTTGTGGATAATAAAAGCGGCTAAAGGGCCCGTAGCTCAGCCTGGTAGAGCGGCGGGCTCTTAACCCGTAGGTCCCGGGTTCAAATCCCGGCGGGCCCGCTTCCTGCTTCAAGTAATGCCTGGCAGGATGTACAAATGTAGCTTCTAGTCTGCTGAGATAAGCCGGTGTCCTCTAAATGGCGTACCACAGAAGCCCCTGTATCAGTAAGGCGGGGCTTTTCGAGAGCTCCCACACCGGTGCTCAGGGGCCTGGAACTTGGGCGTGCTGAGGCCGCTATTCGGCAGCCCAGAAGTGGACTTGCACATAGTTTCAGGCACGCCCTTCCTCTACATCAAGGGTAGTCGAACGCTCATAATGGCAGACCTCCACTTGGGTTTTGAAGAAGCTGCTTCGAGGGGGCTGAGCTACAGTGCTAGAAAGACGCCTGCAGCATACTCGGCAGTCTTCCTACCTCGCATACAGCTCAAGCGGGCACTGGGCCTCTTCGACGTCGTGGTTGACAATGTCGAAGTCGAGAGGGTGGTAATCAACGGCGACTTGAAGCACGCATTTGACCGCCTACTAAAGCAGGAGAGGGAGGAGGTTGTAGAGCTCATTAAGCACTTCAGAGAAAGGGGGGTGGGAGAAGTAGTAGTCGTGAGAGGAAACCACGACAACTTCATCAAGCCCGTACTAAGAAGGCTTGACGTGATGTTTGTGAGCGGTTTTTCAACTAGCATTGGAGCGAAGAAAGCACTCTTTGTTCACGGACACGAAGACGTTAGCTTAGAGGAGCACGATGTAGTAGTCATTGGACACGAACACCCGAGCCTCAGGTGCTTTGAAGTCTACAGATTTCCCTGCTTTCTGAAAATACCCGTAGGGCCGGGCAAGGTCTTGGTAGTAATGCCTGCTACCGGTCCCTACCACCCGGGCATAGTAGTGACTCCAAATCCGCAAGACTACCTGTCTCCACTAATCAGAAAATTAAGCGACTTGGGCTCCATGTCAATAGTCACGTGGATAGACCTTGGCGAGGCCCCGCGAAGCGGCATTGACTACTTCGAGGCCGTAGTTGCAACAGACCTCGTTAAAGTAGAGCGATACGCTATAGGCAATAGAGAGGTAGCTATTGTGGAGTTTAGAGACTACGAAACAGCCCACGTGCTCTGCACGCCTTAAACCTGCGAAATCGCGGCGCCTATTGAAGAGCAGTGCAGGAGCGAGCCAAGGAATCTAGGCGGTTCAGGACGCAGAGACGCTTTCTTGAGTGGTATCAAGAGAAAGCGTCAGCCAATCGACCCTTCATCAGTTTTCAGGCTATGTCGGCTTCATCACTTCACTTAGTTAAGTCTCTAAGTGCGCTTAAATAAGCTCAGCCTATAGTGCTTGGTAGGGACCACCGAGTCCTCGTGCTTTAAGATTCAGCTCTCCTTGAAGCACCTTTCAAACAACGCGGTGCAGCAAAGCCTGTAAAGGCACTATATTAGAGCCAACTCCTCTAGACGCGCTTGAGGGGGCTTGGTGTAGAGAGCTTGCAGAGGGCTTCGAGGCTTCTACTCGCAATTGCCTTGCTCTGCGCGCTCGTGTTACCGGCTGTGCTAGCACAGTCGGACAACCTCTTCGAGTACAGCAAGGTCAAGACCCTGCAGGTCTACGCACCAGCGGTTAGGAGCTCGGGCGGCGGCGTGCTCTCCAGGATACTAGTGGCCGTGGCATATCCTGGCCGCGGTAAGGTCTTCTTCTCGGCCCTCCCCTACACCGAGGTAGAAACACAGGGAGCAGCGCGAATAGCAGCCTACGTGGCTTCCACAATAGCTGGAGTCAGCTTCTCAGACTACGACTACTTCGTACTAGTGGAGTCCGACACGCCACTAATAGGAGGCCCGAGCGCTGGTGCACTAATGGCAGTAGGCTTCGCCTCCCTCCTTGCAAACCTCAGCCTCAATAGTAGCGTGACTATGACTGGAATGGTGAACCCAGACGGGACTATAGGTCCCGTTGGCGGCTTGAAAGAAAAGCTTGAAGCAGCAGCTGCCGAGGGCTTCAAGCTCTTCTTAATACCCAAAGGGCAGAGAATTTACCAGTACCCGGTGTACATTGAGAGGACTCTGGGCAGGATCATTATTAGGCAAGTGACCTACAAGACCATAGACTTAGTAGAGTACGGGAAGTCCCTCAACGTAACTGTTGTAGAAGTAGGTAGCGTCGTTGAAGCCCTCTACTACTTCACCGGTGGCAGGTTCTCTGCGCAGCGCAGCAATATCGCCGCACCTGGCGCTCTGGCAAGCAGGCTCGCAGATTACGCCGTCAACGTCTCCAGGGTCGTAGAGGGCTACGCCGCTAAGGCAACCATCTTGGCAAGCAACTTGCCTCCATACTACCGTTACAGCTTTCTCTCAACTATAGAAAGCCTAAACAACACCTACAGGCAGTACTACGGCATGCTCGCCGAGAAGCCCTTCTACGCGACGTACAAGCTGCTCGACGTCTTAGAAAGCGTGGCCGGAGTATACTACACGCTCCTCCTAGCCGGAGGTGATGCAACCAGCGCGCTGAACGACGTGGCAGGGCTTTTAAACTCGACACAGCAAGAGGTCTACTCTGCTGCATGCAGCCTCGAAGATAGCCTAACGAGCGCGCAGCTCTACGCAGCGTGGCTCTACTACGCCTACTCAGCAAACGCTACTAGTAGGAGCGCTGCAAGCTACTTGGCACGCTCAGTGCGGCTGGCGCACGAGTCTAAGCTCTACTACGTGGTTTCCGGGAGCTCGAGAACTCCGTTGAACTGCACGCGGTTCCACTACGTTGAGGCGTACTCCAATGCGTTAGCAATATATGCATATATTGAGAGAATCCTCGAGGAAGCGGGGCTAGCACCTCCCGAAATCAGTACTGCTAATGCTTACGTTGAAGTACTGAATTACCTGTACGAGCGTGAGGAGCCGGCGATTTATGGAGCCGGAATTCTCGCGAGCGTTTACGCCACAGCATCGCTGCACTCAGCTTACGGGACACAGAGGCTAGTAGTCGACTTGCTAGGGACTGTGCAGCAGCCGGCCACACCACTGGTAACACTGTTCGCCGAGACCTCCCGCGAAGCGCTTGCCAGCAACGACTTGGAAACCGGGGCCTTAATGGCAGAACTCGCAATATTCACCACTTACGCGGTTCGCTTGGCAGGAATGCCCAGTGCAGGAACAGAGGGGCGGCAGGAAGCAGCGCCGACTAAAAACCCGAGCCCTACTACTAGTGTTGTTCAAGAAACGCCTACTTCGCAGCCACAGAGCCCGAGCGTGGCAGAGCTGGCTGGTAGCGCGCTGGCACTCTCCGTAGCAGCGCTCTTGCTAGTGCTTGTAGCGGTCTTCGCCGTGCTAGCACTATACTACTTTCTCAAGCGGCTTCACTAGCTTGTGGGGGCTTTTAAGCCGCTTTAATTTATTGAAGCCCCAGGTGAGGCGGCAGTGCTGTTTTGGCTGCTTTACGACCCAGTATTGCTAATTACAATGATACTAGCGTACGTCATTGGCTTTACAGTAATGATCATTGCAGCAGGCTACGTGGCTCCCAGAGTCGCGAGGAAGTTCGCAGGAAGGTTCTCGCTTCAGGCATCAATGGCTATTCTAGGATTGGTCGTAGTAGTCGCGGGGCTCTCTGGGATAGGCATTGTAGCCTACGTCTTGGCGAGTATTATAGGTCTAGAGTACGCAGCAGCGTTTGTACTAGGCGTGCTGCTCCTAGTCTTGGTACTAAACGTGTTCACTTACTTGCTATCGCCGCTCATGATCAACTTGATGTACAGGGCTAAGCCAGATCAAGAGCTCCAGAAAATCGTAGACGAGGTTGCGGCGAAGCTCGGCTTTTCAAAGCCGCCAAGGGCAGTAGTAGTCGAGGGCCCGCCAAACGCCTTTGCCTACGGGAATTTCCTAGCGGGCAAGTACGTGGCCGTCACTAGGTCAATGCTGGCCATGACCCCCCTCGACGAAATCAAGGCCGTTGTAGGGCACGAGCTCGGCCACCACAAGCACAGGGACAACGCGATAATGCTGTTCATGGGATTGCTGCCGAGCGTCCTATACTTCCTCGGAATATCGCTAATGAGGTACGGGCTTGTAGTCAGCTACGCTCGCGGTGCATCTTCGCGCGAAAGGCGCGAAGGCGGTGCTGGCTTAGCGCTCATGCTCGCCGGCGTGCTTGCCATAGTGCTGAGCTTCCTCGTCCAGGTGCTCGTCTTGGCGTTTAGCAGGCTGAGAGAGTACTACGCTGATACGGCAGGCGCCTACGCGACTTCGCCTAGGCACATGCAGAGGGCTCTTGCAAGGCTACACGTATACTACAACACTAGGCCTCACGCAGCCGAGGTGGTACAGGGTAGCAAGCTCAAGGCGCTATTCATATACGCGTTTACAGAGGCCTACGCGAGCCCCTTCTACAGCACGCTAGCAGGTGGCGCCGGCGGAGTGGACATTGATAAGGTTGTAGAGGAGTTGAGAAGGGTCGAGCGAGAAGAAGGCATATCGGAGTTCCTCGCCACGCACCCGCCAATTCACAAGAGAATAAAGTTCCTCGACAAGCTCTACTCGGTCTTCAAGCCCTAGACTAGCGCTATTATTTTTCCACCTCCCCTCCTCTTAGCAGACCTCAGTAGCTTTAGAGCCCTTGCCCTGCCCGGAGTGCCGTAGTAGGCCTCGCGCCTACTAGAAGCGGGCTTTGCAAGCACATAGTCTTTCACAACGACGATGGTTATCGAGGCACCGAGCTGCTCCACACTCTTCTTCAGCTCTTCGAGGTCTCGCAGTATAGAGCCTACTTCTTCGTCTCCAAAGGGTATTTCGATAACGGCCTCCTCAGTGCCCCGCTCCCAGTCGAGGCCGTAGACTACGACGCCGCGGTGCTTTATGGCAAAGGACTCCACTAGCCTCGAGAGCTCGCCAGTTACCAGGTTTGGCTTGTAGGGGTCTAGGCCGCGCGACTCGACGTACTCTCCAAACCTGTCTAGGTCCAGCACTATTACCAAGCCGGGTGCAAGTGGCAGGTCAGATTGAGCATTGAGCTCTTCATTCCGCTTCATGGTCTAAGTGGCTGCCCGCTTCATCACGCGCACTTAAAGTAGCTTCAAAGTCCGTAAAATACTTTTGCTCCTGGCCTACTCAAACCCCTCCTCGCGCGGACCCACGATGCAACCGAGTTTCCATAGCTTCTCTGCTATTTGCATTACTGCTCTCTCTACTTCGTGCTCTTCCTTGGCCCCGGTTATTACCATTTTACCGCTACTAAATATCAATAAGACAACGCGCGGATCTCTCATCCTATATATTAGTCCAGGGAACTGCTCGGGCTCATACATGCAGTCTTCGAGGTAGTAGGCGGCTTTCTCGAGGTTTACGTAGGAGTGCAGGTCGCCGCCTGCGACAATGTTTTGTATCTGAACCCTTGGCTTGCCCTTGATTTCAATACCGTGCTTCATGAGCGTTCTAATGATCTTCTTAACTGCATCTATTAGCTGGCTAACGCTCTTGGTTCCCGTAACGACCATTTTGCCAGACCTGAATATCAGGGCGGTCGCCCTCGGCTTGTCGACTTTGAATATTATTCCGGGAAACTGCTCTGGCTTGTAAACGAGGTCTGGCAGCTCTTCTTCGAGTATGTCGATATCTATTTTGTGCTCAAGGATAACCGTTGCCACAATGTTCTCGATTCTATAGCTCCACCTAGGCATGCCAGGCGAAAACGCCAAGCACGCCCACCAGTCTTTTTAAGGTTACGCGCTTCTTGTTATACTTCCGAAGGGGGGTTAAAAAGGGGTCTTTAAACCTTCGAGAACCCGCTAGAGTATAAGCGAGAGTATTAAGGGGCTTGCAAGCGCGTAGAAGAGCAGTAAGGCAGCGCTCTCTCTAGTGCTGGATTTCAGGATTTTTGCTAAGTCGAGCACGGCACCCCCCATTAGTTTTACGTTGATTTTGAAACTCCAGTAGCGTCCACCACTACTCCATGGCATTTCAGCCAGCCTTTTTGCAGCTGTACTAACAGCATTCAACAGCTCTGAGCTTTCGTGAACAGGTACATACACTATGCTGGCCCGAGTAGCAGTCTCGCTGTGCTCGTCATTTGTAATTACTTCTATGTAGTCGGCTCCCGCCTCCTTCAAGTGCTCTACTATCATGTCTCTGACACCAGGCTTCATGTTATTTCCTCTCAGGTAGGCTAGGCAAACGGATTCCCTGCCCTTGCCACCAATGCACAGCACGCAGCCCTCTCCATTAATGAGCCCCTGCGCCCTCGCCTTGAAGCACACGTACTTCGAGAGGACTTCTGTAGGAGGCCTACTTCTCAGCTCTGCTATTTTGAGCACTACCTCGCCAGCGAGGCCTCTCAGCGCTTCTACGGGCACGCGCTCTTCACTAGTCAACTCCCAGTTGTGCGAGTCGACGAGCACGAGGTCTCCAAGACCGGCTTTCCTCGCTTCTAAAACATACTCTTCTTGCAGCGAGTAGGGCAAGTCGTCTATTCCAGCACCGGGCCTGGAGATGAATATTAGTGATGCCTTGTCGAAGACGAGCCCCAGTAGCCTCCACTCTCCGCGCTCAAGCAGAAATGCCCCGTGATAGAGCAGCTCTTCCTTCCTCGCGCACGTGTAGGCGCTTTTCAGGGCTCTGACGTACTCCTCGACGTGTAGCGCGGAGGCTATGTTTCTATCATGCGAGCCCAGTCCGTGCAAGGCGAGCACTTTGCCCACTCCGAGTTTTTCGAAGGAGCGCTGTATTATTTCCGGCAGCCTACTACTACCCACGTTCGAGAAGGGCCCGTAGTGAACGTCCGTGTAGACAACGAGGAGGCCGGGCAGCTCTATTACTCTCGGGTTTACTAGCTGCTCTGAACTGCACTTTTCGAAGAACTCCTCTATATCGGTCCTCTTGTCGAGCCAGTTTCTAAGGAAAAGAGTTCCAACATCTGGTAGCCTGTAGCCGCAGACCCTTCTTCTCGACATGAAGAGGTATATGGCGGCGTCGGCAATGCACAAAATCGCTACAACGAGTAACCCCTTTATTAGACCACTCGGCGGGATTAAGCCCAGAAGCCACAAGAGCAACGAGGCTGCAGTAGCCGGTGTAGCAACCACGATATACCTGGCTGGTGAAGTGCCGTCGAGCCCCAGCAGCGTGATGGCTATCAGCGTAGTCGAGGAGGCGGCGGAGATCACGGCGTCGCCTGTCAGAACTGTGAAGACAGCCCCATAGACTAAGACGGCGAGAGAGAGCCCGACAACGCGCTTGAGCTTCCAAAAGACGGTGTCTCTGTAGGCGAGTCTGTAAGCTGCAAGCACGGCGAAAGTGAGCACCGAGCTGAAGATTACTGGCGTGGATCTGGCTCCAAAGACCGCTATTACGGCTAGAGCTACGAGTAGGAAGGCTGCAGCGAGAAACTGCCACTTAGGAAGCGTAAAGAGCACTTGGTAGTACCTGCTTACGAAGCTCTTCGGCCTATAAAGCTTATTCAAGGCTTAATTCACCGCCCCTATCTACAGCAACTTAGGCACGCTCCAAGGCTTTGACAGGCACGCTCTTTAATGACTAGCCCAAGTAATAAGCAGTTTAAGTAGAGACCATTACTACTCGCAAATCACAATCCCAGCAATTCATAAACGGCTCGACACCCGCAGGTTTCTCGATCTCCAAGCCCGCGATATCGCCCCTCCGACCCATTGGATAGCATTTCTAAGTAGTAGGGGCGGGGCCGGTACTCAAGTTAGGTCGCCACACGCGCAAAATGCTTCGTGAATGAGTGCGTGCAAGTACTGCATGTCATCCGGCTCTCTGGCCGAGACGAGCACGGCTCTAAAAGCTCCGCGGGTTTTAGTAGCTACTTCAATTAGGTCTGGTAGTACATCGCTAAAGAAGCCTTCGTTGGATGCCTTCTCGAGAAGCCTTGATGGATCCTCCACGAGCATTTTGGCTACTTCGAGGTTCGCAGCGACATCCCGCTTGTTTATTACTGGCACGGTGGTGAGCCCCGTTTTCACCTGCAGCAGTACGTAAATAAACCACAAGAAGACGGCGTCCGAAACTCTCTCTATCGCTGTGGCGTCGATGATGTAGACCACTACGGTGTTCCCGAGTTTCGAGAGCTTTCCTAGGAAGACCGTGCTAGACGGCCTAAATATGAAGGCCTCCATTTGTCCCGGAGTATCCACTAGTATCAAGTCCCACTTCCCGGCCTCCGAAAAGGGCTTGTTCGAGAGGATCTCATCCGACCTCTCGGCTATGAGCTCAGAGGCCTTTATTAAAGCACCGTTCGGACCTAGCCCATACTTCTCCATAATGTCTCTAGTTGTGAAGAGCTTCCTGATGTCGAAAACAGGCTTGTATGGGAGCTCTTCAGCGCCGGGATCGAGGTTTACTGGTGCAACTCTCAGCAACAGACTCCTCCTAGCCCACTCCGAGTATGTGCGGACCAAGCTGGTCTTGCCAGAGCCCGCGGGGCCTGTAAACACTGCTATAACAGCCACTCCAAGTACACCGTGAGTGGCGCTCGCCTAAGCGAAGAGCGCCAAGAGCCCAGTAGTAGAACTACTTCTGTATTGAGGATTTTAGGCCTCTTCAGTGGGGGCTTCTACTCCTACTTTCTTCAACTGCCTCTTGTACATTTCTACGAGCTCGCCGCTAGTAGTAGCGTCTTCAGGCCTCTTATCGGGCCTCCACCTCACGAAGCGCGGGAACCTTATTGATATGCCAGCATCGGGCTTCACAGAGCCGCGGGCGCAAGTATGTATTGGTGAGAGCGTTAGCTCTGCTCCAATAATCTCGGCTACTAGTGCCGGCTCTACCCATACGTCCGGCTCCATTTCGGCTACTACACGTGGGTGTTTCGTGCTCCTTAAGTAGGGCTTTAAGAGCTCTGGTAGCCTGTCGAGGTCTTCGTCTTTAAAGCCGGAGCCTACTTTGCACACGGTTTCGAAGACGTCTTGCTCAGGGTTGTAGGCAGCCATTAGCAGTGCACCGTACTTCCCTCCACGCCTTCCCTTGCCGTAGAAGGCCCCCACAACAACTAAGTCGACTGTGTCTACCATTTCGCTCTTGTAGTCTCTCTTGTACTTTATCCAGAGCCAGCCCCTCGCACCAGCTTGGTATATGGCGTCTCTGTGTATGGCCTTGACCATTACACCCTCAGCACCTTCACTAATTGCCTGCAGGAAGAAGGACTCCAGCTCGCTTACTTTATCGGTCTTTATGTACTTCGCGACCATGAAATCGTCTGACTCCTCAACGACCTTCTCGAGGGCCTCCCGGCGCTCAACGAGGGGCTTCGTGGTGTAGTCTTCTCCATTCAGGTACAGCAAGTCGAAGAGGAACACCTTTACGGGGTACTCTTTCACGGCTACGTGTACGTCGTGCTTTCTCTTTCTGTGCATTAGCTCCTGGAAGGGCAGCAGCTCCCCTGTATCTGGGTTGTAAGCGACTATTTCTCCCTCGACGATGGCCTCGTCAGCTTTAAGCCTCTCTATAACTCTCTCAACGACGTCTGGGTACTGGTGAGTTATGTTTTCTAGCCTGCGCGAGTATATCCAGACCTTCTCGCCCTTCTTGTGGATCTGTGCTCTCTCGCCATCGTACTTGTACTCCACGTAAGCCGCTCCACCGACTTTTGCAAGTATTTCGCGGGGGTCGCTGAGCCTTTCTGCTAGCATGGGTCTTATGGGAACGCCTATTTCGGGCTTCATTTTCCTCAGGGCTTCAAGCCCGGAAGTGGCGAGTATTTTTGCTACTTCTCCAAGATCAGCTCTCAAGTTGTAGGCTCTCTCAATTATAGGTCTTGCGTGCGCTCCACCGCCGTATACTGAAGCAAGGGCATCCATTATAGTGGCGTCTCCAACTCCCACTCTCAGCTTGCCCTCAATGAACCTGACAATGAATTTTGCTTCTTTTGGTGAGGCGTCTCTCAGTAAGCCGGCTACGAGCCTTATTTTCAGGTCTTTGCTCCCCTCGCCCTGGGTCATGGCGACTTTAACAAGCGTATTGTACACAGCGGTTATGGTGAGTTCGGCGGGCGCTTTGCTAGTAGTAAATGCGAAGAGCGTCAGGCCTTGCTGCTTCGACAAAGCCCTCTGCTTTAAGGCCTCCGCTGCTTTGCCGAGATCACCGAGTTTTTTTGCGAGTTCTTCGACTTCGCGCTCACTAGCGTTGCACGCCAGCGAGATTGCCTTTACAAGCATCTTCTCGCCAACGCCGAGCTCGGGCATGCCCTTCCAGTCAGGCCACAGCCTGCCCTGCACCATGTAGACTACTTTGTCTAAGACCTCGGGTGGAGTGCTCTTAAAGAGGGCTGCAAGCAGCGCGACCATCTGCGTACGCGACGTAATGAGTTCTATTCTCTCCATGGTTTCAGCTAAAGTCTTAAGTGGGAGATCTGCCAAGTTTGCACCCCGTTTGTGGCACCCATTCATAGCTGTATCCTAAAAGGCGTTATTAACGAGAGGGGTTTGCAGCGCGGGTAGAATTAAAAGCCCTCCTTCAGCTCGAAAGCCTGCTTGCAGCTCATCGCTCCCCAACTCCTCGCACACGTTAGTTGCAAAACTTATAAGCCCCCACGCCGCCTCTAGAGGCGGAGCTCCGCAGAATGGGTGATGAGAACCCGGCAAGAATGAGTGGTGATTAGTCAGAGTTTCGCTGAGGAAAGGGTGGGATTTCTGAGGAAACTCCTCGCGCTTGTCGCGGTTCTCTCAGTGATTTTCCAGGTTTTGCCGAGCCACGCCCTCGCTCAAGCACAATCACTGCACTGCAAAATGCAGCTGCTCGCGGTAGACCCCGAGAGCGGGAAGGGGCTCGTTATAGACGTCTCAGTACAGCAGCTCCCCTCGGGGCAGTTCTACAGAAGCATCACGCGCACTCCTCTAGTTTTCGTGAGGAGCACGAGCACTTACATTGAGGAGGATGTAAGAGTTTCTGCAGAGCTAGCGCACATTTATGCCTCGCTCCTCGCCGGCGCAGGCATAGGGGCCTACCAGTACCAGTTGTCGGCGTCAACGCGAGTTGAAGGATTGAGCGCGACACTGGGCTTCTTTGTCATCTTCTACTCAATGCTTTCCCAGGGAGGCTGCGCCAGCGGGGTTGCAGCAACGGGCGTCATAGGACCTGGCGGCTTAGTCGGCGCTGTGGGGGGTTTGCAGCAGAAGCTGCACACAGCCTCTAGTAGTGGGCTCTCACTAGTGTTAATACCAGCTCTTCAAGCACGCGAAGTCGAAAACTACAGTAACATTGCAGCGCCTGTTTACACAATCTACGATGCAGTCGAGAGATTGAGGCCGAGAGCCTTCGCAGAGCTGGTGGACTACAGCGAGGAGCTAAGGGAATACGAAAGCTACTTCGAAGAATCGTACCGGCTCCTCAGGCAAAAAGCCCTGGAGGTAATTGGGTTGCTGGAGGGGCTGGGCTGGCGCGATGAACATTTCAATCTATCGGTGAGCTCGCTTAAGTCGTCCGAAGCCGAGGCCGCCAGAGGCAGGTACTACGTGGCTTCTTCGCTCGCTTACAGGGCTCTCGTCAATGCGCTCACCTCGCGCCTACTCTACGCAGCAGCCGTAGACCCGCGCGAGGCGCAGCGCCTCATTAGAGAGCTTGCTTTGAGTGCTGAAAATACCACAGCAGGTATTCGTGCAAGCGTGCTAAAGCTTGCGGGCTCTGCCTATAGGCTTGCGCGGTTGCAAGAAGCAGGACTCTACGGAGAAGCAGTTGTGCCTGATGTCGTCTTAGCAGACTTCTTAGCAGTGGCCTACGCCAGAGTCGTCGAGGCATCGTACTACTTGGCACTTCTAGCTAGTGGAGTTGGAGACTTAGAAGAAGCGGCAGAGGCTGCAGCCTCGGCCTACGCGAGAGCGGAGTCTGCCTCGGCGTGGCTTAGCATAGCAGAGAAACTCGCTAGTGGCAGGGCAGAGCTAGCCCGAGACCCCGAGTTCGTGCCATTCTTCAATTACTTCGTCGACGTCCACTTAAAGTACGTAGAGTACATGGGCGTGAACAAGAGCCTTATTGAAGCACTCAGGCCAAAGAACTTGACACCGCGCGAGAGCTACGTGGCAAACCTGGGGCTTCTCTCCTTCATTTCCAGCTTCCTACTGAGGTCGCAAGTCTTCATTGGCAACGAGACCGGGCCTCAGCTGAGCTCGCTAA
The DNA here is from genome assembly GCA_049970695.1 of Desulfurococcaceae archaeon. Classification (GTDB taxonomy): domain Archaea; phylum Thermoproteota; class Thermoprotei_A; order Sulfolobales; family Desulfurococcaceae; genus UBA285. Next base: position 9,484 of record JBMFML010000001.1, on the reverse strand, counting down.
AGTCCTCTCTGCTCAAGGCCCTCTCTCTACTGCGAGAGAAAGTGGGCAGTCTCCCGCCGTACCCGCTACTATTACTGGGCCTCGTTGACGCCTACGTAGACCTCGGCGAGTCCCGCCCCGAGCTAGCCGGCTACTTGGGCTTAGGACTCTTCCACGTAGCGAGCTACTTGTTTGCCTATACCACGGCAAGCACTCTGGCGCGCTTGAAGGGGTACATGCCGCCACCTATAGCTCCGCGCGGCATAGCACTCATACCAGCAATTTCAATGATAATAGTGGGCGTGCTGCTAGTGAGGCGCAGCCTCAAAAGCCGCCACCGCCTTTAGTTCTTGTCCCGCTTAGAACTGCGCGTCTCAGCTGCGAAGTCGAGGAGCGTTTTTGGCTTTCTTGGTGAGGGGCTTAGGGCCTCGCTTATAGTGGGCTTAATTACTTCTACAAAGTCTCTTTCGAGATCTTTTCTGAGCGGTGGCTTGTAGAGTGCTGAAGCAGGGTGGTAGGTTGGCACTATCTTTACGTCTAGGCCTAGGAGCCTGGCGCTGTAGACCTTTCCGTGCTGCGAGGTCATGCTACTCCACTTAAGCCCAGCTAGGTTGAAAATCGTCCTAGCCGCGTGCCTACCCAGGGCTACTATGACCTTGGGCTTTAGCAGCTGTATCTGCCTGATTAAGTAGGGGAGGCAGGCGCTGATCTCGTCTTCTTCGGGGTCTCTGTTACCAGGGGGCCTGCACTTGACGACGTTTGTTATGTAGAAGTCCTCGCGCTTGTAGCCCATTAGCTCGATCAGCTCTGTGAGCAGCTTGCCGGCCGCACCCACAAAGGGCCTGCCCATTTCGTCTTCTCTCTCGCCAGGAGCCTCGCCAATGAACATTACCACGGATTTCCTGTTCCCCTCTCCCGGAACAGCGTTTTTTCTAGTGGCGTGAAGCCTGCACTTACTGCACGTCGCTATCTCTCTTTCCAGCTTCTCCCACTCCTCGTCAATACTCAAAGACGGCACCTCAAGCTTGGCTAGGCATTCCCAGGCCATAGCCCTTGCACAGCGGTACTAAAGCTTTCTAGTAGCCAAGGGGCCTGAGCACTAGAATTACTGCAGTGGCCACTGCAGTAATCAAGACGTTGTCATCTAGCAGGGGCGCTACTTCAATGCGCTCTACAAGCGACGAGAGCAGTCCTGCAAAGAGTCCTGAGTAGCCGGCGTAGTGGAAGCCTATCACCGAAACCACTACCAGCATTCCGAGGTTACCGACCCAGGACTTGGTCCTCTTGCCGTAAAGGGCGTTTCTTATGAGGCCCGTGACGGCATCGCCGAACGAAATGAAGAGAGCTGGGACGACTGCGTAGTAGGGACTTCCCGTTGCCAGCCAGAGGACGAGGAGCGATAGCCCCCACGCGAGGCAGAAGTTGACTTCGTAGTTGTTATCGTCTGTTTGAAACCAGTTCATTACTTTCTTCCTCTTGTGTGGTAGGTAGAGGGCTGCGGCAAGCCCCAGAGCAAATGCCAGGGGGATTAGAGGCGAGGTGAATAGGTGGGGCACAAGCAAAGCGGTGACGCCGCCGCCCAGCATGTGTATGACCTTCCTATTGTAGTACACTGCCACGTTGTGCTTCAGCCCGCTCTCGACCATGAGCTTGTAGAAGCGCTTCGTGACTTCCAGGACTAGCACTATAAAGCCGAGCAAGGCAACTGCCGAAGCCAGCTCCCTAACGGGATCGGCGGGCAGCAACATGCAGACCACTCGAACAAGCTCTAGTACCCGAGCTGTATAGTACAGAGGCGCGCTGAACTTAAAAGCCTTAGAGCGCCTCGGCGTTAAAGTAGGGTGTGGTGAGGTAGCCATAGACTCGACGTGCTCAGAAGACAGCGGGCGGGTGGTGTGTGCTCCGCGCCACTGGCTGAAAACAGCACTCAAGAAAGCGAGAAGCGTGGACAAGCCGGTTTACTTGGCGAGCAGGGTATCTCCCTATAGGCTTTTCCTCCTAGAGCTCCTGGGAATAGGGTTCTACGAGCGCAGAGGCGACCTAGTCGTCTGGGCCTCCGTGAGCGGGGGTGGAGAAGTAGTTGAAGTCGAGCTTAGCGAGCAGGACTGGTTCGACGTTTATTCTGCCAGACTTCCAAGACTCTTGGCTTTAGCTCTCGCTGAGCCCCTACGCGTGGCGGTATTTGCAGCAATTGGTCTCTCGGGAGTGCTCGTGAACCTCGCAGTGGCAGGCATGGCCTTTGGTATTTTGCAGGCACTAAGCTGGGTCTCGAGACCCCTGGCTTCTACAGCGGGTTTTGAGGCAAGCCTCCTGTGGAACTTCGTGCTGCACGAAAAAATCACCTTTAAGGGAAGGGGGTTGAGTGCTAGGCCGGGAGCAGTGGCTACTAGGCTGCTGAAGTACCACTTTGCAAGTGCTGTTAGCTGGATTTCGCAGGCCTCGTCAGCAACACTACTTCCACTGCTCGGCGCACCCTTCCTCCTAGCGCAGTTTATTGGAATAGTCCTAGGCTTTATTGCAAACTATATATTGGGCTACGCCTATACTTGGAGCACGCACTTGATTAGGGGTGTTTCTAGTGGGGCTTAAGCACGGCAAGTACATCTACGTCGAGCGGGGAGACGGTTATTACGTGAAAGTCAGGGTACTGAATGTGAGGTTTGGCAAGGGAGAAACTAGCGGAGACGTCCAAGACCCCACGCGCTACGTAGTAATGGGGTTTAAGACGAGGAAGCCCCCGCGCACGGCAGTTATCGTAAGCGAAGAAGCCCTTCCAAAGAAAGTGAGAGAAGCCCTTTACGAGGTCTAGCGTGAGCTCGTTGCGCGAGAAAGCAGTTGAAGTCGTTAAGCACATGCTTAGCAGGGCTTACGAAGAGCGCCAGGGAGCATACACGCTGGTAGTCGGAGAGCTGAAGGACGCGCGCGTAGTCATCTGCGTAAGCGATTCGTATGCCAAAGTAGTACTAGAGAGCGATGTTGCAGTGCTCGACTGCGAAGAAATCGAGTACCAGCCACACGGTCTCTACGCGTTTGCAGACAACTACGCAGAGCTCGCGAGAAAGGCAATCGAAAAAGCCGAGCTACTAATCCGCAGGGGCAAGAAGTCTGTGGAGTGATGAACCGCAGCCCTGCTAGTGCCCCTTGATTTTGAATACCACTGGCTTCACGCCCTCTTCGTCTATACCAAATAGTACTGTCCCCTGCCTGTAAGACGCGCCTTTCATTCTCTTGACTACGAGGGCCCGCACGAATATTGGTATCTGCTGCGAGACTTCTGGTGGAATGTTAGACGTCTCGATCAAGCCGTCCACGATGTGTTCTATGAGCAGCATGTAGTCTCTGAGGCTCGTAGTAGACGTGTGCAGGGTTGCAACTGTCAAGACCCCCCTCGACTTGGCTATGTTGGCTCTAATGGACTTCACCAGCATAGCGAACCTGGAGGGATCTAGGGTTATCATAGACTCGTTCAGAGAGTCTATGACGACAGCGCCTTTGTTAAAGAACCCGCGGCTTTCCGTCAGCTTTATTAAAGTGCTGACTATTCCATCGGGGTTCTCCGGCGAGACCTCGTCAACCACGCACTTGCCCAGCCCCTTCTTTACTTTTAGCAAGTAGCTAAAGCCGTCGACCAGCAGTAGCTGTCCTTCCTTGCAGTAGTGGTCTACGTCGACTTTAAACGACTTGAGCTGCGCCAGGACCGTTGCCGGGTCGTCGTCCATGGTTACGTATATCGCGGGCTCGCCCGCTCCCAGGACGTCTTTGACTAGGTGCGCTAGGAGAACGCTCTTACCAGACCCGCCCTCGCCAGATAGGAGGATAAACGAGTTCCTCGGAACACCGCTTGGGAAGACGTACCTGAACAGGTCTTGGCTAAAAGTAAATGCAGACATGGTCTATCCAAGGTATAGATGTAGTCTAAAGGTATTTTAGTGCCTACAGCCAGGCAGCCAGGCTTCTGTAAAGAGCCGTGGCGCGAGCGCGTAATATCTCTATTTACGCGTTTGCTTGCGTGAGGACTAGATGTAGGCCTCTTCTTTCACTTTGCCCGTTAGTATTAGTGGGTAGACGTCTCTGACGCCGTCAATGCGCTTAATCTCATCGTGTATGGCTTCCAGCTCTTCATCAGACCTGGCCCACACCACGGCGAGCAGGTCGTGGTCTCCCGAAGTCAGGGCCAGGTACTTTACGTACTCCTTTTCCTTAAGTACTTTAACAACATCAAACAGCTTCTCGGGGCTTACGTTTAGTCCTGTGAAGCTGACCTTTGAGTAGCCGAGAGACTGCGGATCTACTATTGCCGTATACCTCTTTATGACGCCCGCCCTTTCGAGCTTTCTAACTCTCTTCATTACCGCCACGTCTGTTAATCCAACTACTTTCGAGAGCTCCCTGTAGGTTGCCCGCGCGTTCTTTATCAACTCATTTATTATTTTCAAGTCTACTTCGTCAACGAGCTTGCTCTTCCTCGCCATATTCACCACCACGTAGAGCCTTTACTCTGAAGACTCCTATTCTCTTATAATCTTCTTCGCCCTCGGGCTCTACGTACTCGACCAGCTCGGCTTCGTGCCCCATGGACCTAATTACGTAGGCGAAGTCCTCGACCCAGTCTCTCACACCACACGTGTGGCAGAAAGTACCTGAAAACTCGACGACGACTGTGGCCTCCTCCCCCTCATCCTTGATATCTACAACTCTTGCTTGGGACTCAACACCTCGCGTTCTATTGTAAAAGTCCAGGGCCTCTTCAATAATTCTCCTAAGCACATACTTAGACATACTTACTCTAGCACCCCACTTTTCAAATCGTAAAGTTTACCTAATAAAAGCGTGTTGTTCGCGTGCTTTAAGTCCTGGACGAGTATTGAGCAGCAACCATGAGTTCATTAAAAAACAGCTATTTGCATTACTGCTAGCAAGAACTTGTAGACAGGTGCTTAAATCGCCTAGAAGCCGGTGGGGGGCTTGGAGGAGGACTTGCTAGAGCTTCTGAAGAAGATGCTTTTCACGAGCCCCGAGAAGAAGAGGGGGAAGGAGGGCCTCGAGCTCGAGAAGGTAGGGACAGACTCGCCCCACGGGATATATGTCTACGACTTCTCGAAGGAGAAGTGGGTTCTCAGGCAAGTAGACGGGAACCCGAACCTGCCTTGGGGGGATGGCTACTACGTCATATACTTCGACAATGCTAAGTGCCCAGCGTGCAGGGTATACGACAACTACTGGTTCCCCTTTGTCAAGGTATTTGGCAAGATGTTCCCCGAGTACAACTTCGTAATAGTCCTCTGCGACTGGTTTGCACGGGAGTGCTTTTCAGAGGCCGCGAGCTCTGCATACAGGAAGTTCGACGTCCACGCATCTCCAACTACCATACTACTGCAGGTGCGCAATGGACAGATATTGAAGAAGGAGGAGCTCAGCGGCGTTAAAAAACTCGACGAACTCCTAAACGTGGTCACCAACTTCTTAAAGACCGCGCAATCCTCCTAAAGGCCTCAACCAGTCCACTCTTTCCCGCGCTTTGAAGCGGGTTGCGGGGGCTGTGCAAGCCGCTGATAACGTGTTTATCGTGCATTTAAAATGCCGTTATAGAGTAGTTGACCGCGGTGGGCTTGACCGTGCCTCTCATAGTCGAAGCCCGCTCGGTAGGCGAAGTAGACGTCATTAGGGAGCTCGCAAAGCTCGAAGGCGTGGACTACGAGCGGCTGAGGAGGAACATTGCCAGAGGACGCGTCATAGTTCCGAGAAACGCCTCCAAGAAGAAGGCCAGGCTCGTTGGCATCGGAGAAGGGCTCACAACCAAGGTCAATGTTAACGTGGGCACGAGCGGCGTCTATGTCAATTACGACTTGGAGGTCAGAAAAGTAAAGCTAGCTGTCGAGTACGGCACAGACACGCTCATGGACTTGAGCACCGGTGGAGACCTCGACGAGGTGAGGAAAATCCTCATAGAGGCCTCTAATGGAACACCGTTTGGCACAGTCCCCACGTACCAGGCGTGGATATACGGCGTGAGGAAGTACGGCAGCGTCGCGAGCATACCCGAGGACTGGTTTCTAGAAGTAGTCGAGAGGCACTTGAAGGATGGAGTAGACTTCATGACTATACACGCGGCAATAACCAGGGATCTGGCAATTAAGGCCGTGAAGAGCAGCAGGATAATGCCGATTGTAAGCCGCGGCGGTTCTATGATTGCAGTGTGGATGCTGGAAACCGGCAGGGAAAACCCCTACTACAGCCAGTGGAGCCACCTACTAGAGCTCTTCAGAGAGTACGACGCCGTGATAAGCCTTGGAGACGCGCTCAGGCCCGGTGCGACAGCAGACGCCCACGACGAGCTCCAAATATCCGAGCTCGTGCTAAACGCCAAGCTAGCTAGAGACGCTGTTGAGAAGGGCGTGCAAGTAATGATCGAGGGGCCTGGCCACATGACGCTAGACAAGGTGGTTGCAGACGTCAAGCTCATGAAGTCGCTCTCAGGCGGCATACCCTACTACGTGCTTGGCCCCCTTGTAACGGACGTAGCAGCAGGCTACGACCACATAGCAGCAGCAATAGGAGCGGCACTAGCGGCTGCGGCTGGGGCGGACCTGATATGCTACTTAACTCCTGCCGAGCACCTCGGGCTTCCAAACGAGGAGCAGGTCAAGGAGGGCCTAATAGCCTCTAAAATAGCCGCTCACGCGGGAGACCTAGTTAAGCTGGGCAAGAGGGCTGCCCTGCCCGACGTTAAGATGAGCATTGCACGAGCCAAGCTCGACTGGGAGTACCAGCTGAAGAACACTTACGACCCAGCGAGGGCAGCCAATATTAGAAACCAGTTTGGCGCAGCCGCGCTGAAGTCCTGCACTATGTGTGGCCAGTACTGCGTCTTCCTGCTGCTAGACAAGTACACGCGGGATAGGAGAGAGCCTACCGTGGAAGAGCTGCTCGAGAGGTATGGTGAGGGCCTTGAGCTCTGAAGAGCAGAGAGGCAGGGTTTCCTGGATATGGAGTACGTGGGCTAAGGCACCGCACCTAGAGGGCAACGAGGTCCTAGTGGCATCTGCGTGCCTGCCCGTTGTAAACCCAGAGCTGTACGAAAAGCTCTCGAAGAACCGGGCAGTCCTGCTGGCTTGCCCAGAGCGCGAGAGTGCTGCCTACTACGGCAAGCTCGCGAGCATGATCAGGTCTACAAGGCCGAGAAAGCTCGTAGTCGTTACTATTGATGGGAGCCCGCACTGCTTCGCGCTCCAGGCGTCGGTAAACGAAGCAGAGTACATACTCGGCGAGAAGATCGAGAGAGAGCACTACGTGGTGGTTGATGGGAGAGAGCTGAAGCCGATATCACCAAACGCTATTAGGGTGGCAAGGTACCTGAGCATAGTCAACGAGCTCGTAGAAAAGAACCCGGGAGTGCTCAAAGAGCTGGAGAAGCACAGCAAAGAGTACCGCCAAGCCCTGAACCTCTGACAGCCCGCTGGGAGCTTGCACGAGCTGAGCGGCTTCTTCAGGCTACTGCGTGCTTGAAGACACGTAAAGGTCTACAACTACCTGGTGTTTTCTCGGGCCAACGTTCCTCACCTTCCTCACCTGGGCAATGTCGTAGCCGCTCACGCCGAGCTCTCGCAGCCTGGTAGTAACCACTTCTCGCGCCTTGCCCCTCCAGTGCTCTCCTCTGGGGGTTTCTACGTGCAGATATACGTGGATCCAGCCGGACCCCCTCAAGGCCTTTAGCGCGTAGACGAGGTAGTCGAGTGCTAGCTCGGGGTAGGGCATTAGCACTCTGTCTGCAGTGCCCGCGAGCCTTGATTCGACGACTTCTCTGGCGTCGCCTAGGAGCGGCTCAACAACGCCCTCTACGTGGTTCAGCTTCACGTTTTCAACCATGTAGTAGTAAGCATCCGGGTTTATGTCGATGCTGTAGACCTTCCTCGGCTTGGCGTGCTTTGCTATGATAATGCTGAAGAGGCCTGCGCCCGCGAACATGTTGACTACGACTTCGCCTTCGCGCACAAGCCTGGCGACTCGAATGTGCTCGTAGTTGAGGCTAGGCGAGATGTAGACCTTGTTAATATCTACTTTAAAGGCGCACCCGTGCTCCCTGTACACGGTTTCACTGCGCTGCTCGCCGGCAAGCCATACGTGCCTCCTCAGCCTGTAGGGCCCCTCGACACCCGGTATGGCGGCCCAAACGCTCTTAACGTATGGGAAGCGCTTGAGCAGCTCCTCGGCGAGGGGCTTGAGCTCGAGGGGGTTCATGCCGAGCGGGGTTCTAATCAGCGCTATGTCTCCCACGAACTCAACTCGCTTCCAAATCTTCTTCGCGAACTCCTCGCCGAGGACCTCTCTCGCTATCTCCTTTAGCAGCGCTCCCCGGGTCAACTAGCGCGGCCCCCGCCATGAGCGCAGAAGCTCCTAATGACGCAGTTCCCGCAGAGCGGCTTTCTGGCCTTGCAGGTCTCCCTGCCGTGTGCTATTAGTAGCAGGTGCAGTGGGAGGTAGAGCTCTGGCGAGGTGTTTTCCATCCAGAACTTCCTCACAGCCTCGTAGTCCCCCTTCTCGACGTAGCCCAATCTCCTCGTTATCCTGGCTATGTGCGTATCCACGGGAAACGTGGGGGCGCCGTAGTACATTAAGAGCGCTACATCAGCTGTCTTAGGCCCCACACCAGGCATCTCCATGAGCATGCTCCTGGCCTCTTCGAGCCTGCCGCTGCTCAGGAGGCTCTTTAGAGCTGCGTCGACGTCTGTGCTGAGAAAGGCCCTTGCGAGCTCCCGTATCCTCGCTGCCCTCTGGTTCTGCATGCCAGCGGGCTTGATGAGCTCGGCCAGCTCTCTCTCGCTGAGCTTCAGCACGGACTCGGGCGTCACGCTCCCCAGCTCCTTCTTCAAGTTCACGTAGGCCCTCCAAGCGTTTTCATCGCTTGTGTTCTGAGACAGCATAACAGCCACTATGAACTCGTAAAGCGAAACGCCCCTGAGGCGGGGTGCCACGAACTCCTCAAGCCTCACGGAGTACCTCCTGCTCAGCCGCTCGTAAATGGCATTGCCGATCAAGCGGCCCACCGGCACGCAGCCGCGAAGCGCACTAGGGCACTACCCACCACAGGACTTATCCTTCAGCGCGCTGTCTAGGGGCACCTTTTCTTAAATTAACCAGATCAATAATATATGCGCGGAAATATGGGGCAGAAGTAGAACAACGCTTTTTGAGGGAAAAGAGAAAGTGTGGCGTGGGTGAGCGTTTGAAAAAGCCGGTCAAGCACGTAGCGCTGGCAGCAGCGCTGCTAATACTCGTTGTCGCAACTGCTTCACTGCTCTACTGGTACTACGCTCATGCGCGTAGCGGCGTGGTTGCTGGAGAGGCGCGGTCTTACGACCTGTCGGGGGTGAGCCGCCTAGTTAAGTTCTACGTTGTTGGAAACATCCCGAGTAGTGTAGAGCAGCTCTTCAGGTCATTGGGCATACAGCTCGCCTACGTACCGCTAGAAGGAGGCTTAGCGAGAGCGCCTAAGCTCGAGGACAAC